>NZ_JBSRZD010000002.1:0-797908 GCF_054057295.1 Pedobacter sp. UYP24 | reverse complement strand
TAATCGCCTATAGCTTCTTTCCGAAAAAACCAGCAATCAAATATCAAACTGATGCTTCAACACAAATAACACTTTTTTAAATCGAACTCAGGTTATTATTGTTTTTATAAAGTTTTTTGTGTGATTTAAATATGAGCCAAGCTCTAAATTAATAGCTAGACAAAGTGGTGCAGGTGATTAAGTTCTTGGTTAATTTAAAGAACCCTTAACTAACATCGCCATCTCACTTAAGAGTTACGAATTTTAGAGGTTGACAGGTCTATTCAGAGGATCAAATTCATGAGGATATAAAGGTTACGATACTATTACAACTATGACACAAGGTATGAATATGTCCGCATTTTTTAAATAGAATATGTACGAAAGAAGAAAAATGACTGAGAAGGACTGGGAATTATGTAATAATATATTTCATAATTTCTATTCAGAAAATTCAAAAATAACCCTCAAACCAGATAATTGGAAGCTAAAGCTAATTGAAAACCGCTATTTGCTCGAAGAACATAATGTAGTTCCCTTCTTTAATTTGTTAGATTATACTCATAGCCCGGGGTTAATTATTATGCCTATAATGCATGAAAAGGACTATAGAACAAAAAACTTCAGCAGGCACTCATGTATTGAGTTTTTCAATATTCCTAGTATGAAAGAATTTATATCCCTTTCAGATGAAGACCACTTTTCCTATACCGGAGGTATATTGCTTAGTCGCTGCAATAAAATTGCAGCTTTTTGTGAGGTTGACAATAGCATACTTTATCTAGGTTTTGAAAACACAATAGAAGACGAGGTTATAAAAAATTTCCCTGACGATTTGAATAAACCAGATGAAACCGAAAAGTATTAGCTAGGCTGGATTTCGGGGAATGCCAATGTAAGCTCAAAATAGCACCTCATCTTGACAGATTTATTCAGCAGGATTCAAGGAAACAGGCGAGTTAGTCGGTTGGATATTACAATAGTTATACAGGTCAAACGTATCTGCCCTACTGAGCACATATTGTGAAGCTAAGTATCAGGATTTAACTTTGCGTGCATGAATAATTTATAAATAAAACATTTTTGCCGGGAGTGTAACGCGAACTGTGTCAGTCCCAATTACCCAAGTCTCTTAATTTACGAATTTGTTCAAGTGCAGATACGTCAATCTGATCTTTTGGCCTATTAACCACTCTCTTGTTTTGCATTAATTGATTAATGTGCAAAAATGGCACAGTTACGTCTTCAATATCTGCATTGGATGCCATATTTAAGCATTCTTCGAAAGTATAATCGTCTAGTCCTTTCATGTCAATAAGTATATTTAGCCCTAATCCGTTATTTAAATGAAAATCAGTCCAGCTGGGGACAAACTGCATATAATTGATCATAGGATAATCTCCTATTCCGCATTTAATAAAAACTTTACGAAGTTTCTGCCTGTTTTCTACCGTATCATTTAGCCAAATATCTAGATCTCCGGTAAAGCGTTGATAACCATGAAGGTTTGTTGCATTTATTTGCTTATAAATGGTTTGTGTGTAATTAGAGCTTAACTCATCGTTTGATGTATTTTAAATAAACGGGTAGCCATTTCAAACCGTTCTTTATAGCTGCGTTTTAAACCTTCCTTTAAGAGATCCAGTTCCGCTTGATCGAATGTATGATTTACTTTTTCCATGGTATCATTTTGAAGCTCTTTCAAATTTACAAAAAGTGTTAAGGTTTTTGCTTATTGATTCCGTAACTTTTTCAAATTGTTGTCCATTGCAAACATTTTTATTTTGGCATAAAAAAGTGAGGTTATTATTGAAAGCTTGCTAAAAGGAAAATGAAATTAGAACGGTTCAATGTATAACTGGACATCGTTACTGAAGTTCAACAGAGCGTTCCCTTGCAATAATCAGCAATAAAAATATATTTGTGAACAATGAGCAAATCAAAATGAAGCTAATTAAGATTTGGGCACGAAAATGTTGAATATCCAGATGAAGCCTGCAGGACAGGAAGAATGTGATAGCGTTGACAGCCTTTTAAGAATGCGAACAGGAAAAACATCGGACGAAAGATCTGATGGATAGGATATGTGATCCATTAAATCTAATTAATGTGACTAATATTGTTATGATGTTTGTTATATTTGACATATGGAAAGGCTAAGTATTCAAGAAAAAAGAGTAGTCGTAGTTTTTTGGAAAAATAATACAGAGAATCCTTTTGAAGTATTCTCCAATCTAAAGAACTTTTGTTTAAGCTATTCACAGTTTAATTACAACACTATAAGTAATTATTTGAGTAAGGCTAAAGTCGCTTATGAAAATCAGGAAATACGAATAGAACGTAAAAATATTATTTTAAAGCCTAAGCCTAATTCTGAACCCCGAATTAGAAAAATAGCACCTGTACTAAGAAGGGTGATGATGAAAGATGCTAATGATGAACAACATGACCTGAAATATTGGTTGGGCCGGCCGGTAAAAGAGCGTGCTGCAGCTGTTACTTACATCATTTCTCAATCTTTAACAAAGGGACAAAGAATGGATAAAACTAAGCTGGTGAAGAAAGGAATGTACGCATGACGTTAGCCGAAGATTTTGAAGATTTTGTTAAATTGTTAAATCATTATGATGTTGAGTACATGGTTGTGGGAGGTTATGCACTGGCATTTCATGGTAAGCCTCGTCACACAGGTGACCTCGATATTTGGATCAATGTATCTGAAGAAAATGCAATTCGAATGCTCAAAGTTGTTAATGATTTTGGGTTGCAATCTCTTGGGTTCCAAAAGGAGGATTTTTTAACTGAAGGATCAATTAGCCAGATTGGATATCCACCATTACGGATTGATGTGCTGAATACTATTGATGGAGTTAAGTTTAGCGAGGCGATTTTAAATATGGAAAAGGTAGAACTCGAGAATGATCTTGTCATCAACTATATCGGTCTTAATGATCTCGTGAAAAATAAACAAGTCTCCGGCCGTAGTCAGGACATCGCCGATGTTAAGACATTACAAAAGGTAATAAAATCTAAAAAAAGGTAGTTGCCAGATTAATATACTATCAAAAGGATCAGTACAACTTAACAAGTTGACAAGAATTGCTGCGACTATTTAGTATTCTTTTTTTTGCCATTAAATGAAATTTTGTTGCTATCAAAAGAGAATGGCAGCAGGTGCATTGTGCCCGTGCCAGGAGGAGCTGCTTCAGCAGCTAGCCTGTTTATTAACTTTCTTCATTGACTGCAAAAGCTTCTGAAACGTAAATCTACATCTGTCATGGAATCAAGATCGGCCTTTATACCCCTGATACAAAAGTCAATAAATTTCTGATTGTTAAAATTCATACTGATCAGCAGTTGCACCAGCAGGTTCATCTGTAAATTTATATCACCATCCAATAACTCCGTAATTTCCTGCTGCAAGGTTAATAAGTAATTGATTTCCTATACGTATTGCGCTTTCGTTGCGTGGCCTCCATCATTGGATATAGGATAATCTGCTCGAGCTCCGCATCAATCTTTCTGTCTTGGAAACGGTTTGCCAGTTTCCTGTAGTTCATCTTGATAATTTACCTTTTCAGCAAAAAGCAGGTCGGCCAAAAATATGTCCTGCCTGGCGGATTGCGCGTAGGTAGTGTGAATTTCCCGGATTACTTCAACAAGGCAATCTTTAGCTGATGCAAGCAGCTTTTTAGCTTCGGGATCAATAGGTTTCAACTTACAGGCTGCATTGAGCAGACTGATACATATGAATTATTTAACAGACATTCTATTACCAGGTATGATAATAATTTATATGCTGACCATATTCCTACTGGTGGTGCCCATGTAGTAATGAAAGTTCCGGAAGGATATAAGGTTTACGTTAGTGAACGCCAAAAATATAAACTAAATGGCTATTTTAGGAAATAGTTTGTGCGTAATTACAGTTTAATAAACTAATTACCAAGTTCTCGTAATTTACGAATCTGTTCAAGCGCAGATACGTCAATCTGATCTTTAGGCATATTAACCACTCTTTTGTTCTCAATTAATTGATTAATATGAAGAAATGGAATATTTACGTCTTCAATATCTGCAATGGATGCCATATTTAAGCACTCTTCGAAAGTATAATTCTCCAGCCCTTTCATATCAATAAGTATATCCAGCCTTAACCCATTATTTAAATGAAAATCAGTCCAGCCAGGAACAAATTGCATGTAATCGATCATAAGATAATCTCCCATTTCACATTTAATAAAAGTTTTACGAAGTTTCTGCCTGTTTTCCACCGTATCATACAGCCAAATGTCTAAATCTCCGGTAAAGCGCTGATAACGATGAAGGTTTGTGGCATAACCGCCAACCATAATGTATTTAACGCCATACTCTTGAAGCGCTCGCCAAAACTTTAAAATTTCTTCGTCAAAGATGTCCACGAACTATTTGCTTATAAATGGTTTGTGTGTAATTACAGCTTTACTCATCGTTTGATGTATTTTAAATAAACGGGTAGCCATTTCAAACCGTTCTTTATAGCTGCGTTTTAAACCTTCTTTTAAGAGATCCAGTTCCGCTTGATCGAATGTATGATTTACTTTTTGCATAGTATCATTTTGAAGCACTGTCAAATTTACAAAAAAAAAGCGTTAAGGTTTTTGCTTATTGATTCCGTAACTTTTTCAAATTGTTGTTCATTGCAAACATTATTTTTTGCCTAAAATCTCGAGATTATTATTGAAAGCTTGCTAAAAGGAAAAAGAAATTAGAACGGTTCAATATATGACTGGACTTCGTTACGGAAGTTCAACAGAGCGTTCTTTTGAAATAATCTCCAGTAAAAATATATTTGTGAACAATGAGTAAAACAAAAAGTGTAGTCGTAGCCAATGAACTTTAATAGATAAAAGTCTGGAAACTATACGATTACATTTTACCGTTAAGTATATAGCTGGCAGTTTGCCAACTTTTCCGATTACTGTACTGTTAAAGTCAATTTCCCTCATAAATAATGAATTACATATGTATCGATTATATGTTTAAAACATACTTGATACATGTTTAAAACATGGTTGGTACATCCATGGACGAACCAACTATGTACCAACCATGTATCAACTATGTACCAACCATGTACCAACTACCTTAGAATATTATATTAATCGCTAATAGTTTATCGCTAAGAACGCTTATGATGACTATAACCAAAACCCCCAGCAAATGATAGGATTGATTTAAAAGGTGGAAAAATAACGCTTGATAGTCATTTGCGCAAAAAGAGTCTTACTTGTACCTTGGCTTGAGAAATAGATCATGTTAGTTTCACTTTGAAGCGAAAGACAGTATCTTAATTTTTACCATAGAATAAATTAATGCCAATGATAAAGGAAATTCGACTGGTGATAAAGCCGATAGAACACGACCGATGTTTCATAAAAACTATTAATAAAATTAAGCGTATTGCTTTATTGTCTCTGCTTTTCCTAATTGGTAATGTGGCCAATGGACAAACAGATAGTCTAAAGGTTAAGGAATATATTTATAATAGAGTTTATAAGAATATAACGGCTTTCTATATCGGTTATCAACTAGATAGAAAGAAGGATTTGAATGAAAATGGATTTCTTGAGCAAGGCATGGATAGTTATTTTTTTGACTAAGCCTTACCCAATCATGGATATAAGTTAGAGATGCAAATCAACGAGCTTGATTTTAAATATCCAATAAGTGGTTATATTGTTTATCAAGTAAAACTCGATGGGTTAAGATTTACAAGTGAATCTTATGGAAAGAATAAATCAGCTCAAGTATTTGATGGTCCATTTGATGCCCCACCCTCAAATTATTACTTATTGTGCGTTAACCCTCTAAATGAAATCAAGTTTGTAAGTGGAAACTATTTCGTTAATGATATTACTAAAGATTTTAGATTGGATAATGCGGACCCTAAATCCTATCTCTTGTATTTGAAATTTAGAACATTCACTTATAAAACTAGAGAGATAGCCTTCCTAAAAAGGCAGAAGAACTTGCTGTACTTTTCAGCTTTTTCTGAAGAATTAAATCGTAAAATTAGTATTAAGTTAAACACTACAACTCCTGGTATTCTGAAATTAGGTTTATTGAAATAATTGACAACGTTTTATTAAAGCAAACCCGACGAAAGTGGGTTTTGCTATATTTATGACGACTAGTGGATGAACCACACCAGATGGTCCCCTTTCGCCAAATTTAAACTGACCCCTTTTGCCCTTTGAAATCAAGTTGTTATCTTGGGTTTTGAAATTGGCGGCGAGGGGTCAGTTGGTTTGGATTGTGCAGCTGGGGCATTAAATTTTAATCAAGTAAGAAAGGCCTTATATACCAAAAATTAAATCTAGTTGTGGAAATGTTATTTCATTATGATTCTAATGTAAGCTAACTCAACAGTTTTGGATAAGATTACCTGTTTAAACGAATTGACTAATGAAAAACAATAAACTCATTTCAGTATTATTGATCTCTTTAATTTTTATTATTGCCAATAGTTTTGAGAATTCAACTCAGGCGCAATCAATCGATAAAAAGCAGACTGTGATCGAAAAGGCAATCCAAAACTATGTCAATAAAAGCAGGATATTCGATAAAGCGAAGGTATTTCGTGTTTCTATTGAAGATAGCTTGTTTAGACTTGGGTTAAACAATGCACCAGATAGTGATGGAATCTATAGATATCATGCAGTGAAATTATTTGAAGGAATTTTTGTTGGAATTACGGTACAAGATAACCAGTTCCCGATGAGTAAATTAGGCCTGGCTTACAATCAAGGTAAACTACCATCTAGGTATATGGAAATTCAAAATAAACTTTTCATTTGGTCTGATTTGAATTATCCCCTGACTGACAAAACATTGAATATTTTACAAAAATATAATTTGGTCTTTGATAGTAAAGGTGGTATGTTTACTGTACCTGAAATTTTCGACACAAAATCGTATAAGGGCGTTTATTATTACTTTTGTCGTAACGATTTAACAAAATTTAAACGCATTATCAGTTCTAATGCTTATGAATTTCAGGATTTCCCAAAGCTGAAGTGTGAAAATTAATATGGTGACGAGGGATTAAAGAATGATATTCATCCCAGCAATTCCTTGTCAGACATTTTGAAATCGTCGTTAAAGATTACTTTTGTTTTTCCCTCCAAAATACCCAAATACCTTGTTGCCAAACTCATACTTCTTATGCTCCTTGCCTTTGGAGATGCATAGTGTATCGGGCTCATGTAGCGAGTATATTTTATTTTTACTACTCCGGGTCTGGACAAGTACCTGTTTGAAGAATAGGATTGTTTTTTGGTGTATTGAATCTGGCGATAGGGTACGTTCCAGTTCCCGGACCAATCTGCCTGCAATGGCCTTTACTTTCTTGTCCGCCTTTCTTGCCTTGGATTTGTTCTTGGGATGGTTGCGGAAGCGTTGGGCAATACTGAGTTTTTTTAGCGTACGGGTGTAACGCTGGCGGATCGGTAATTGTTCATCCTGTACGATTTTCAGTGTCTTGTCAATGATCTTTTTATGCAATTTAGCATCCGTTGGAAACGTAATATTTTTCTCCTGAACCGTTGTACCGGTATTAACGTCCTAGTCATTACTGTCATCACCATTGATTCGGATGCTTTCTTTAAAGATCAGTTCAATACCTGACTCCCCGATTCGCTTGCGGAAATGGACCAATTCTGAAGCCTCGCAAGGCGCTGAAGCAACGAACTCTTGAAAACCACAAAAATATTGGTAATACAAATTCTCAGACCATTGTTCTACCACGCTCTCATCAGAGATGTTGCGAATATGCTTTAAGATCAACAGGCCCACCATCAAACGGATTGGCTTGGCCGGACGTCCGTTATGCAAAAAATATAGCGGGTGTTTGGAATTAAGGGCATCTCATAATGAGAAGAAAAAACTGGATTGGTTTGATGTCTTTTGCTTTGCTAGCATGCCGTTCAATTTGCAAGGTTTCTATCGTAAAAATACAGAATCCGGTAGATAAAAGCAAGAAAATATTAACTTAAATTACTGATTAATAATGAATTATGTGATTTTTAGGGCTAGGCTAATTATAACCAGCCACAAGTATGGGCGTTACCAAGTCGCCAATCTGGAAGATTTGAAAGGTGCTTTGAACAAATACCATTCCTTGAAATAACAATAATAAATATATTTGTACCAAGAGCAATACCATAGTCGTTTCCGAAGAAATCATCATTAATAAAATATACCTAGTTAGAGGTCATAAAGTAATGCTTGATAGGGATCTTGCAGAAATTACGGAGTGAAAACCCGTGTACTGAACCAGGCTATAAAACGGAATGAAAAACGCTTTGCGAGCGACTTTATGTTCAAGATGACCAATGAGGAACTAACGGATTGGAAATCACAGAATGTGATATCCAATAAAGAAAAGATGGGTTTAAGGAAGCCACCGAATGTTTTTACTGAACAGGGCGTGGCGATGTTGTCAAGTGTGCTCAACAGCGAAACAGCCATAGATGTAAATATACAGATTATCAGAACTTTTACCCGTATCAGGCAGATGCTGAGCGAGCATACCGAACTCCGGTTGGAAGTAGAAGGGACAAAGTTACACCATTGTATGGTATTGAACACACCTTTCCTGTACATAGAGTTGTAGGCCCCAGATTTCCGCTGATTAAATTAAGAAACTTGCAAAGAAGTACCCTTCTCTCAAAACACAATTTTCAATCCTGTTGGACGGCCTTGCATAAGATCTTAGGCAAGGGACATCGATTGGAAACGAATGTTATAAAATTCGACTGGCAATCGCCTCCAAAGGAAAGAGCAAATCTGGAGGACAGAATTATTACTTTCCGTTTACGGTTTCAATAATCCCATAAGATTTACTGATCCTGATAGAAAGTGGCTGGACAGCGACCCTGGTGCTCTTTCATTAACACCCCGCTTGTCCAAATCAGGTCGAAAATATCTATATTTTAGTTAATGGAAGGGGGCAAAATCAAAATGTTTATGATTTTGATTCCTTGGGGATACAAGTTTGGACGTGGAGAAAAAAAGTTATCTCTATTTTTTGTTCTAAATATTATTGGCTAGAGACTTACGAAGATTTGTGGCTTCAGATTTGGATATCAATAAAAAAGATGAGCTTTTAGCTAATCCCCTTTACGCTCCTTATCATAAGGCCCACTTTACATACTTTACCGTCTTGGACCTGACGAAGCAAATAAATCGGAAAAGAAAGACTACATAAAAGGCAAACCAAGTTATTAGTTAGGGTTTATGGAAGACACAATTTATTCGGTAGTGATTTTATTAGGGCTAGCAGTGATGTGTAGCTGTAAAATCACAAGTAATGACAACTAGCGGTGCTGATGCAGCTATACATAATGCAATTCAGCACATGACTAAATTCAGCAGGTTCCACAAACGTGGAGCTGTAATCTCGATTTCGATTATGTTTAAAACATCGTTGGTACATCTCGAGCATCCTCAGTCTGCCAAAGGATCGTCGTGCGGAAAAGACTTTATTTCATTCCAATATATTTTCTTCCAAGCTTGTAATTTTACGTTTATTGTTACTACACGTGCTAACCTGTTTTTTTATTATTACATTACCGTGTGATAAATAGATGCCATGGTTTACCAGGTTAAAACAATTGTTAATCATCTTATGAAAGCAAAAATTTTAGTCCTTTTACTTTTACTATTTGCAAAAAAACATAAATGCGCAGAATTCAGAGATCGCAGTAGAATACTATATCTACAATAGAGTTTACAAAAATATCGCTGGCTTCTATTCTTATTCCAAAGCAAAAAAAAATCTGGACGAAAATGGACTTCTATCATCAAGAGGGATTTTTGATTTTTTTGACATCATCATGCCTGATTTTGGTTACAAAATGGATATGAAAATTGAAAAGGTGGATTGGCATTATCCAGTGAAAGGCTACACGTTATTTAAGATTGAGATGCCCGGTCTGCGTTATAAATATCATACTGGTAAATTTGAAGATAAAGATTATGCATTTAGTCTTGATAAAAATGGTCCCGCCGATTTGCCCGGTGAATTTTACCTGATTGCAATAAATGGCAGAAGAGAAATAAAATATATCAGCGGACTTTTTTTTACTGAAGATATTGCCGAAGATTTCGACTTAAATCCAGTAAAGCCGGAAAGCTATTTCGATTATCTAAAGTACATTACTTACAGCACCCAAACAGAAGATCTGAAATTTATTAAGAAAAAAGCAAAACTACTGCTTTTCGAAGCATTCTCTCAACTGTATTCGAAAAAAGTTTGGATCAGCATCAATGTCAACAAGCCCGCTGAGATAAGTCTTTCGGTTGTTGGAAATAAATAACTTAGGGTAGAAAATCAATAATTATCGCAAATGCGGACTAAAAAAGATTAGCAGCAGGTGTAATTGTAATTAAAAAGCAAAATGAAATGGAACGGTTATTAATCCGTAGTATTCTATTTTTGATAATTAGTATTGTATTGATTTCTTGTAAATTTCATGTTCTAAAAAATCCGGGACCTCAGGTAAGTTGGTCGGTTGCTCAGGCTAAAGAGAATAATACTTTTATTTGTAGTTATAGGATAAAAGATTCAACTCTCAATGGAGTAAAGATAGAGGCCATTTTTGCAGAGCGGATTTTTCCATGGTATCATTTTAAAGCTATGTGAATTTACAAAGGTGTTAAGTTTTTGCTATTGACTGGCAAAGTGTTATATTCATACTCGGCGATAAACGTGCTCAATAATAAATTCATGAGAAAGATAACATGCGTAATCGTTCTTATGCTTATTTCATATATATCTAAAAGCGATATATTAGATACAACCATTAACTTAAGTGGTTACTATGTGATAAGGTATAAGAAAGCAGAAATTATTAATTTATACAAGCAAGAAGTTAGAAAACAGCGGGGTGAATCGTTTACA
Source organism: Pedobacter sp. UYP24 (assembly GCF_054057295.1). Taxonomy (NCBI): domain Bacteria; kingdom Pseudomonadati; phylum Bacteroidota; class Sphingobacteriia; order Sphingobacteriales; family Sphingobacteriaceae; genus Pedobacter; species Pedobacter sp. UYP24. The sequence continues at coordinate 786,984 of NZ_JBSRZD010000002.1, read as the reverse complement.
ATGTTAACGGATTTAGAGACTGATACGTTCTTTATCCCATTCGAGATTGGTGACAAAAAACTGGCAAGCTTAGAAAATTTTCTCAGCCAAATTAAAAACTATAGTGGGTTCAGGCAGGATACTATTTTTTATATTCCAACAACGAACCGTGTGCAGGAAAATCTTAATAAATTAAGCAAAAAGCACATCGATATTTCAGAGGCTTTGTGTCTTTTTAGAGACATAAGGACTTCGTCTCCATATTTTGAAATTACAGGTTCGGATAAATTTTTATATAAATGTGTTTATTTTAGGGGCGAAGCTCAAGTTTCTCCAGTAGAAAACACTTCCGAAAACCGGTTTAAATTAGATATTGATTTTGATGCCGTTAATATGAAGTCTGCGAAAATTTGGACAATTTTTATAACAAAGGTGATCAGTTACAACCCTTGTACATTTAATAAAGGCCTAACCCCATGGTTCCCTTATATATCAAAATAAGAAGCTAGCTTTATAGTGGATTCAACGTTATTCATAAGTAAACTGGTATCGATAAGTTGGAATGCTAAATGGAATGCAGATGCTGAGAATTATTTTCAGACGAATTTAAGGAACTACACATTTTCTCATTCAAATGGCAGACGAAAAATTGAGTTCATTTTTTTCATACCAATAGTTTGAATTTGCAATCATTCAATATAAGTATAACTTAATTAACACCTTTTAAAAGAGAATCTCTCCACATTCTTTTGCATTTCGTATAAATTTTAACACTTTAGATGTATAAATTAGACGATCTAAAAGGGGAGCAAATTATATTTAAAGATTTTCATGGAAGAAATTACAGATCCAAATACAGACAATAACTCAATTATAAATAAACAGGATGCAGTTGATGAGGTAATTCAGCACTTAAATAATCCGGTTACCGACTTAAAACCAATTGCTAAAAAATACCTTAGTACGGTACAAAAAGTTATTGCAGATGGCAATAGGTTCTATTTTGGCGATGATAGTGCAAGGGTAGAAATAAGGGTAGTGAGCGACGAGATTATCCGTGTTCGCTTAGCACCGCACAGTGTTTTTTTGGACGACTTTTCTTATGCGGTGCCGGTTGTAGATCAAAAGGTAACCACATTTAGGTGTGAGGACCTGGAAGATCATTATGCTGTTTCTACCAATACCATCACCTGTAAGGTGAGAAAAAGCGATTTCCATATCTCTTTTGTAGAGAACCAAAGTCAAATGGTAATGAGCGAAGATGCTGTACCAATGCACTGGGAAGAGAATGTAGAGTTTGGAGGTTATTATGTTTATGCAACCAAAAAATGCCAAACTGAAGAGAACTTCTTTGGCCTTGGTGATAAGTCTGGTAACATGAACCTTAGGGGTCGTCATTTTCAGAACTGGAATACCGATGCGTATTCTTTTGGCTGGGATCAGGATCCGCTATATCGTACCATTCCTTTCTACATTGGGGTACATGATAAAGCGGCTTATGGTATATTTTTCGACAATACCTTCCGCTCTTATTTCGATTTCGGAAAGGAAGATAATGAAAAGACGAGTTTCTGGGCAGATGGGGGCGAACTGCAATACTACTACATTCATGGTCCGCATATCATGGACGTGGTAAAAAGATATCAAACATTAACAGGTACACACCCAATGCCACCAAAATGGGCTTTGGGTTACCATCAGTGTCGCTGGAGCTATTACCCTGAAAAGAAGGTGAAAGAAATAGCTGAGGGTTTCAGGTCCCGTAATATTCCATGTGATGCCATTTATCTGGACATCGATTATATGGACGGTTACCGTTGCTTTACCTGGAACAAAACGCATTTTCCTGATCCGAGACGTATGATTAAAGAACTGGCAAATGATGGCTTCAAAACCGTAGTAATGATTGATCCAGGGATTAAAGTGGACGACAATTACTGGGTATTTAAAGAAGGTAAGGAAAACAATTTCTTTTGTCGCCGTAGCGACGATTATTTTATGGAAGGTCATGTATGGCCAGGCAGGTGCCAGTTTCCGGATTTCACCAATCCTGCAGTTAGGGAATGGTGGGGTAACCTGTACAAGGAACTGGTTGATATGGGTGTAGCCGGTGTTTGGAATGATATGAATGAGCCCGCTGTGTTTGGCTCGGGCACATTCCCTAATGATGTAAGGCATAACTATGATGGCTTTAGGGGTTCGCACCGTAAAGCACATAATATATACGGGATGCAAATGGTGCGTTCTACTTACGACGGTCTTAAAAAATTGATGCGCAATAAGCGTCCTTTTACCATAACCCGTGCAGGGTATTCTGGTATGCAACGTTATGGTTGCGTGTGGACCGGTGATAATGTGGCTACATGGGAGCATTTAAAATTGGGGAACATCCAATGCCAGCGCATGTCTATTTCTGGTGTTCCGTTTGTTGGAACTGATATTGGTGGCTTTAGTGGTGAGCCGGATGCAGAATTATTTACCAGGTGGATCCAGCTGGGAACTTTCTCTCCATTTATGCGCGCACACTCTGCAGGTGATACTGCTGAAAGAGAGCCATGGAGTTTTGGTGAACCTTACACCAGCATCAACAGAACCTATATTGAGTTAAGGTATCGGTTAATGCCTTATTTGTACTCTGTATTCTGGGAACACCACCGTTATGGTTTCCCTATTTTAAGGCCCCTGGTGATGTTGGAGCAGGAAAACCTAAGCAATAACTTCCGCCAGGATGAATTTACTTTTGGCGATAAGATTTTGGTTTGTCCGGTATTGGAACAGGGAGCGGTGTCGAGAACGGTCTATCTGCCAAAAGGCATGTGGTATAATTTCTGGACGCATGACCTGCTTATTGGCGAAAGTGAGCACAATATAGCCGCAGAGTTAGATCATATGCCATTGTTTGTAAGGGCAGGTTCTGTTATTCCTGAGTATCCTGTGATGCAGTATGTAGGCGAGAAAGATGTGGATGAGGTGATGCTTAATGTTTATTTTGCAGATTATGAGGTGAACTCATTCCTTTTCGAAGATCACGGCGATACCTTTGCTTATGAGCAAGATATTTACTCTGAAAAGAAATTTAGCGTAAAGGGTACGGATAGCAACCTGGTTATAGAACAAAGCACAACAGGTTTGTATACACCTAATTATGAGCTTTACAATTATAATGTAGTGGGTGTGCCTTTTAAGGTTAGTAAAATTACAGTTGATGACAAAGAAGTGAAGGATTTTACGTTAGATGAGCGTAACTGTGTTCGCTTTAAATCAAATAAGAATTTCACCATAATTAAATTATACAATTAATGGGAGTACTCGCCTTTAGCTTATTGACCGATTTTGATGTCGCATTGTTTATTTCAGGTAAGCATTTCAGGCTGTATGAAAAGTTAGGTGCTCATCTGATTAAGGTAGATAAAACTGCCGGTACTTATTTTGCCGTTTGGGCACCAAATGCGCAGGAAGTTAGGGTAATTGGCGATTTTAACAATTGGGACAAATCTGCCCACTACCTGAATAGAAGAGAGGACGAATCTGGTATTTGGGAAGGGTTTATTGCGGGTGTTACAAAGGGTGATGTTTACAAATACGCAATTAAAGGTTTTCATGGTGATGAGCTGGAAAAAGGTGATCCTTTTGGAAAGCGTTGGGAGCATCCTCCAAGAACTGCTTCTATAGTTTGGGATAATGAATATACCTGGAAGGATAAATCCTGGTTAAATAAACGTCCTAAATTAAATGCCCTCAATCAGCCATTGTCTGTTTACGAACTGCACCTGGGCTCCTGGCAACGTGATCCAAGTGAGCCTAAGCGTGTGCTTACTTATAAGGAAATTGCAGTCAGTCTGGTACCTTATATCCTGGATATGGGTTTTACGCATGTGGAGTTTATGCCATTAATGGAATATCCATATTATCCTTCATGGGGATATCAGATCACCGGATATTTTGCGGCCAGCTCCAGGCATGGTACTCCTCAGGAATTGATGTACCTGATTGAGGAACTGCATAAAAATAATATTGGGGTAATTATGGATTGGGTGCCTTCTCACTTTCCGGGGGATGCGCACGGTCTTTATAATTTTGATGGCACGCACCTGTACGAGCATGCGGATATGAGAAAGGGTTTTCACCCCGATTGGAAATCTTATATTTTTAACTACGATAGGAATGAGGTACGCTCTTTCCTGATCAGCAACGCACTGTATTGGTTTGATCAATTTCATGTGGATGGTTTACGGGTGGATGCAGTTGCTTCTATGCTCTATTTTGATTTTTCAAGAACTCCTGAGGAGTCGGGTACAAACGAGTTCGGCGGTAGTGAGAACCTGGGAGCAGTACAGTTTCTGAAGGACATGAATGCTGCTGTTTACGCCAATTACGAGGGCGTACATACCATTGCTGAAGAAAGCAGTACATATCCGGGTGTTACGCATCCGGTGCATGCAGGCGGACTGGGCTTTGGGATGAAATGGATGATGGGCTGGATGAATGATACGCTAAAGTATTTTAAGAATGATCCCATCAATAGGAAGCACCACCACCATCAGCTAACTTTTAGCATTACTTATGCTTTTAGTGAGAATTTTATGCTGCCTTTTTCTCATGATGAGGTGGTTCATGGTAAATCTTCCATGATCTATAAAATGCCTGGGGATGAATGGCAAAAGTTCGCCAATCTGCGCGTGCTGTATGCTTATATGTTTACACAGCCAGGCACCAAGTTGTTGTTTATGGGTAATGAGTTTGCACAAACCCACGAATGGGATTTTAAAAATTCGCTGGACTGGCACCTGCTGAAGCACCCACCTCATTTAGGAATGCAGAAAACGGTACGTGCCATAAATAAACTTTACAGAGCTGAACCCGCGCTTTATGAGCACAGTTTTTCTCCGGAAGGTTTTGAGTGGATCAATGCGGATGATACGCAAAGATCTGTCTATATCTATATCCGAAAAGGGAAAAAGGCTAAGGATACCTTAATTGTGATATTAAATCTTACGCCTGTTTTATGGGATAATTACCTGGTAGGTCTGCCGTTTAAAGCCAAATGGAAAGAAATATTTAATACGGATGCGACTGAGTTCTTTGGTAGCGGAATAGCGAATACAGAGGTTTTAATGCCTATGGAAGAGGAATGCATGGGTAGGGAATATTCTATTTCGTTAAATATCCCGCCTTTGAGCGCCGTAGTTTTAAAATCCGTAAAGTAATAAAGATAATTGAGCCAAATAAAAGTGCAGCCAGCAAGTAATAAGAGGGAAGGGATATCAGTAAAGTCTTATATCAAATATTTAAGCATTGCTGCTGTACTGATTATTGGTATCATGGTGTGGGCACCGTGGTCTGGCAGTTTATATGAAAAGTACCGCATCAGCAAAGAAATGTCTGTTGCTGAACGTGGTGCTGCTCAACAAAATAACATTGCGGCGGGTGCCGTGCTTTACAACAAAGGAGATTTTGAGGGTGCCAGAAAAATATTGCAGGCAGAATATATGTTGAATCCTCAAAATCCGCTGTTGTCCTATTATTTCTCTATCACGTTAATAGAAACCTCGCAGGCTTATGAGGCGAGGACAGTTCTTGTAAATCTTTTCAATGGCAATTCTGTTTTTAAATATGATGCAGCCTATTTTATTGGGTTGAGCTTTGTTAAAGAGGGAAACAATGTGGAAGCCGTTAAATGGCTCCATAAAATTCCACAGGGAACGGCCAATTATCCGCAATCACAAGAGTTGATCAGTAAACTAAAATAGCGCGAACTCTTTCTGTTATTGATAAGTTAGGGCAAAGGAAGAGAACATGGCCTGCTGATCTGGGCTGCCTTTAAAGTTTAAACCCACCCTCGGACTTCTATCCCATTGCGGCAGAAATTGATAGGAGTAATCTTTTTCAGCTTTTAATTCCATCCATTTACCCGGCTCCTGGCTATAGTAAACTTTGCAGGTTAGGTCTGGACGTGCTACCAGTTTTAAATGGACTGGTTTTGTGGCTGAGAATAGTGATTCAGTTGCGATTACTTCCCGTTTATTGTCTTTAACCACCCAGTATTCCACTTTATTTCCTGCAACGCCAAGGCCCATTGCCATGTTGGCATCACCATAAAAAGCGAGTCCTTTAAGTGCAGTATTGTGATTGGTAACTGTAGTGGTCATTTCAAAACTGGTAGCAACTGGTCGTAATGTTAATACAATCCCTGCACTATTTCCTGTCTTGATAGCACCTGATAGGATTAAGCTGCCATTGCTTTGTTTAATAACAGGATCTGAATTGCGAAAATCCCACTGCCAGGCCAGGTCAACTTTTTTTCCATCAAAGGTATCCTTAAAGTTTGGACTGGAATTAATAGTGGTAGCCAGTACTCCGGGTTTCAACACCGGCCATCCAGTTTGGTTGTTCCAGTTTAGCTCTGCTAACATACCTTGCCTGCCGGTAAAAACATCACTTTTTTTATTGTAAGAATGGTAAAGATAATAGGTTTTTCCGGCTGGTGTATTTACAAAAGTACCATGCCCGGGACATTTCCAATCTTGAGTTTCTGCCAGAATAGGATTGTTTTGATAGTTTTCAAAAGGAGCCGTTAAAGATTTAGACCTCGCTACCCTTACGTTATAATCACATTGTAGTCCGCAGCAATTACCGGCAGAATAGAATAGGTAGAAATAATCACCCTGTTTCAAAATGCTTTGTCCTTCCAGTCCTATACCTTTTTCATCTTTCAAGAGGGAGAAAGTTTCACCCTCTAACTTCAGTCCGTCTGCCGAAAGTTTACTTCCTAAAATTTCAATAGGTCGTTTGTCAAGTCCGTATGCTTTAAAAGTGATATAGAGTTGGCCATTGTCATTGTAAACAAATGCATCTATGGCTTCCTTACCATGCTCAATAATTACACCATGGTCTTTAAAGCCTTTGTCTGGATAGGGGGATGTTGCTACTCCGATGTAGGATACCCCGTCTTTTTTCCTTCTGGCGGTATAATAGATAAAATATATTCCTTTATTAAAATAATATTCAGGAGCCCAGAAAGAACCTGATGTCCACTCCGGTGCTTTGTCAAATACATATCCGGTCTGTTTCCAGTCGGTCAAATTAGTAGAGGTATAGATAGGAAAATGCGGCGCCCACTCTGATGAGGTGCCTACTGCGAAATATTGATTTCCTTTTCTAATGATGGAAGGATCTGCAAAATCTCCGGCAATAACCGCTTTTTGCTGCTGAGCTATGGAAGGCGAAATGGCTGGCAAAAAGGCAGCAAGAAATAACAGGTATTTGAAAAGTGATCTCATTTTAATTCTTTTGATGGCGGCAAGATAGGAAAAAGTGGATTTAAAGTCATATCCCTTCCAGTGAAATCGGTTTAATACAATTAGGCAGCAATTTTGATCACCCTTAGCAATACATGAAAAAACAATTGAGTAATACGCCGTATTCTGTATTGGATCTTGCCACCGTTATACAAGGTAAAACACCTGCAGATACATTTAAAAACAGTTTAGATTTAGCAAGACACGTTGAAGGTTGGGGATTTACCCGGTATTGGCTGGCTGAACACCACAACATGATCAGCGTAGCCAGTTCTGCCACATCGGTGGTTATCGGACATATTGCTGCTGGAACCAAAACTTTAAGAGTTGGATCTGGTGGGATTATATTGCCTAACCATTCGCCATTGGTGATAGCAGAACAATTTGGTACACTGGCTTCGTTGTTTCCAAACAGGATAGATTTGGGCTTGGGCAGGGCTCCCGGTACAGATCAGGTGACTGCAATGGCCATCCGTGGTGAGCGCTTTAGTGCAGCGAATGATTTCCCTAAAGATGTGCTGAAATTGCAACAGTATTTTTCTGCGGCAAACAGCACCAGCAGCGTAAGGGCAATACCCGGAGAAGGACTGGATATTCCAATTTGGATATTGGGCTCCAGTACGGATAGTGCACACCTGGCTGCTGCTTTAGGATTACCTTATGCATTTGCAAGTCATTTTGCGCCGGCTCAATTTTTAACGGCAATAGATATTTACAGGAAAAACTTTAAACCATCAGCGCAGCTGGATAAGCCGTATGTGCTGTCTTGTATTAACGTTGTTGCTGCGGATACCGATGTAGAGGCCAATAAGCTGGCTACCTCTCTTTTCCAGTTGTTTAGAGGGATTGTTACCGGTAAGCGCCAACTGTTGCAACCACCTGTTGATGATATGAATGATGTTTGGGATGTTTATGAAGAAGCGCAGGCCAATCAAATGTTAGCTTGTACATTTATTGGCAACAAGGAAACCCTGGCACAGGATCTTCGAAGTTTTATAGATCAAACCCAGGTAGATGAGGTGATGGCTACTTCGCACATCTTTGACCATCAGGCTAGATTGCGTTCTTATGAGCTTTTTTCAGAAGTGTTTGCCAAGAATTAGTTTTTTTATACGGATTGTTTATAATTGAAGTATTTTTGATGCATTATGAATACTAAACAAGCCTATAATATTTGGGCCGCACAATACGATACGAACGACAATAAGACGAGAGATCTGGAAGGGTTGGCTCTTAAGTTATCACTGGCCAGTATTTCCTTTAATAAAGTTTTGGAGATTGGATGCGGAACCGGAAAAAATACAGAATGGTTGATAGATAAAGCGGTACAGATTACTGCAGTGGATCTTTCCGATCAGATGCTGGCACGAGCTAAAGATAAATTTACTTCCAACAAGGTACAATTTAAGCAGGCAGATATCACCCATAAATGGAACTTTAGAGATGGATTATATGACCTTTTAACCTTTAGCCTAATTCTGGAACATATAGAAAATCTCGATTATGTATTTAATGAGGTTGGCAAATCTTTAAATGCAGGCGGCTATGTTTACATCGGGGAGCTTCATCCATTTATGCAATATAGCGGTACAAAAGCAAGATTTGATGTTGCCGGGGGCGAACAGCAGGTAGTGGAAAGTTTTAATCACAATGTTTCTGATTTCATTAACGCAGGCAAAAAACACGGACTAACACTGGTAGGATTGGAAGAGTATTTTGACGACAATGATCGAAGTCAAATCCCAAGGATTTTAACGATATTGCTTAAAAAGTCTTAAACCATTCAAATCCATTTATGAAAGCATTTGTTCTAATTTTATTAACCCTATCCGTTTTTTCTCCATTAAAGAAAGTCATGGCTCAAACTGAAAAGAAGCATCAACCTGTAGTATTAAACCACATTGCGGTTTATGTGGCAGATTTGAAAATAGCTACTGATTTCTATAAAACAGTATTTGGTCTGGAACAAATACCTGAGCCATTTAAAGACGATAGGCATACCTGGTTTACATTGGGACCGGCTGGTCAGCTACATTTGATACAGGGTGCTAAAACTGGGCTGGTGTACGACAAAAATGGACACCTCTGTTTTAGCGTTCCTTCAGTAGACGCTTTCGTAAAAAATTTGAACACCCTTAAAATCAATTTTGAAGATTGGCCGGGTAAAGCAAATACCGTCACCACGAGAGTAGATGGCGTTAAACAAATATACTTTAAGGACCCAGACGGACATTGGTTAGAAGTGAATGACGCAAAATAACGGTAATATTAGTCATGCCCATGCTGATCACGACCATGATGACCATGACCACGATCATGGCGGTGGAGAAGGATGGATTGGTCATTGGCCACTAATTACTGCTCTTGTCATTTTGCTGCTCATGCAGGTTCTTGAACATGGGTTTAAGATTAAAATGGCGCTTCCAATTAATCTGTCCATTTACATTGCCGCTTATTTGCTTGCCGGATTCCAAGTTTTGAATCTCGCTTTTAAAAAAGCACTCCATTTAGATTTTTTTAATGAGTTCTTTTTAATGAGTGTGGCTACCATTGGAGCATTTGCTATAGGCTCATTTAGCGAAGGTGTAGCAGTAATGGTATTTTACTCCATAGGAGAGTGGTTCCAGGATTCAGCAGTAGATAAAGCCAAAAGAAGCATAAAAGCATTGCTTGATGTACGGCCGGATCGTGTTGAAGTGATCAGGGATGGAAAGATAACGGAGGTTAGTCCATCGGAGGTTCAGCTGGAAGAGATCATTCAAGTGAAACCAGGAGAGAAAGTAGCGCTGGATGGAGTGTTAAACTCTGATTCTGCAACTTTTAACACTGCAGCACTTACCGGAGAAAGCAGACCCGATAAAAAGGAGAAGGGGCAGCCAGTTTTTGCAGGAATGATCAATTTAAATCAGTTAGCTGAAGTTAAAGTGACCTCATTATTTAAAGACAGTAAATTAAGCAGAATCCTGGAAATGGTACAAGATGCAACCGCCAGAAAATCACAGACACACCTGTTTATTTCTCGTTTCGCACGAATCTACACACCAATTGTTTTCTTTCTTGCTGTACTTGTTGTCGGACTCCCATATTTTTTTGTAAACGATTATCAATTTAAAGAATGGGTATATAGAGGCTTGGTATTCCTGGTCATCAGCTGTCCGTGTGCATTGGTAGTTTCTATCCCCCTGGGCTATTTTGGAGGAATAGGCCTGGCTTCTAAAAATGGGATATTATTTAAAGGATCTAACTTTTTAGACGTCATGACAAAGATCAATACCGTTGTGATGGATAAAACAGGTACGCTTACTAAAGGTGTTTTTAATGTTCAGGAAGTGGTTGCCACAGAGGATGCGCGCGATGAATTGTTGCGTTATGCGGCCGCTCTCGAATCCAAATCTACCCATCCAATTGCTACAGCTATAAAATCCTATGCAAAGGATTTTGAACACCTGAGCGTTACGGACGCGGAAGAAATTGCAGGACATGGCTTAAAAGGAAATGTGGAGGGTAGGTTAGTCCTGACCGGTAATGCAAAGTTGCTCAGTAAGTTCAATATTGATTATGATAAGAAAATAGAGGAGATAGAAGATACTATAGTTGTTGTTGCTATTGAAGGAAAGTATGCAGGCTACATTCTTATTGCAGATGAGCTTAAAGAAGATGCAATTGATGCCATAAAAGGCATCAATGCCCTTAATATTCAAACGGTGATGCTAAGCGGCGACAAACAGGCGGTGGTAACTAAAATAGCTAAGGAGCTTGGGATTGACAAAGCATACGGCGCGCTATTGCCTGAAGATAAAGTTAAAAAGTTAGAAGAGCTTAAAGCGCAAGGAAGGATCATCGCATTTATGGGCGATGGAGTGAATGATGCACCAGTGGTGGCGCTTGCAGATGCTGGTATTGCTATGGGTGGACTTGGTAGCGATGCGACCATTGAAACAGCTGATATTGTGATTCAGAATGACCAACCAGGAAAGCTGCTTACCGCCATTAAAATTGGAAGGATAACCAGACAAATTGTTTGGCAAAATATAGCATTGGCTATGGCTGTTAAAATAGTTGTTTTAGCTTTAGGTGCTGGTGGTATTGCTACATTATGGGAAGCTGTAATAGCGGATGTAGGGGTAGCTTTACTCGCCATATTAAATGCCGTAAGAATTCAAAATATGAAATTATTAAAAAAGCCGGCTTGATTAAAACCAGCTCTTTTAATATAATAAATATGGTTATTTAAATGTTGAAATATCCACTACTTTATCGTTACCATCTTTGTTAATCTTTTGAAGGAAAGCAATGTTATTTACATTAACCCATTTATAGTTGTTTTGTATAAAAAGGGCTATCTGCTCTGATGTTATACCCGCTTGTTGAGGCAGTACTACATTTAAAGCTTCATTAGTAGCATAATGAACTTGATAAAGGCTGGTTTTGGTTAAGAATACCAGCGTTTGCTTATCGTGAGATAATATAAAGTAGTCACCTTGTATGCGTTCTTCTGGTTTCTGTCTCTTGAGCATATACGCCTTAGCATTTACGTTGGTGATAAAGAAGTCGTTATTGATTAAGTAACCAGACTTTGCAACTTTAATCATTCCCTTGGTAAATTCTTTATCGTTTGGACCTGATGATGCACGGTATAAACTTACTACATCAATTTTATTTTCATTCAAGTTAATGATGTAACATGGCGCAGCTAAACCAGATTTGTCTGCAATTTGGACAAGGATAGAAGTTTTTTGGGTGTTCACGTATTGTGCGAAAGAAAACTTATTAGCAACAGCAGCCTTGTCAGACGGGTTAGTCTGGATGGTAATCAACGTGTCTCTAAATTTTACACTAAATTCTCCCTCTGCATTTTTATCTTCTGCAAGTCGCTCGTCAGTACCAAACTTAACAATGAACAAAGCATCGCCTTCCTGGTAGGTGTTGAAACGTTCAGTATCATTTAATACTCTTGGAACGTAAACAGATTCATTTTTGCCTTTGCAGCTGGCGAAGAGGATGGCTACTGCGAATACATAGATTAATTTTCTCATTGAATTTTATATTTGATTTAGGGGTGTATATTTTATTAGGTTAATTTCTTTCAAAGTTAAATGATGTGGCGACATATCCAAAACTATTATATACCGTATTTAATTTGTTGCAAGCGTATTTTTGTCTTCCATAAGAAAAAGAATGCCCTTGCGATTTGTTTTCCAGACATAGTTTTCATGAATGTGCATGAATATCCCCGCCTGTCTTGCATCAACCTTTAAGGGTAATGTGAGCGATTCTTCTGTTGGGTAATTTACCTGGTACAAGGAAGAAGTTTGCAGGAATACAAGAGTTGATTTGTCTGCCGAGCTCATCACATATTGCCCCTGTATTGGCTCATCGGCATTTTGACGTTTTAAAAAGTAGACTTTTGCATTGACAAAGCCGATTAGGAATTCATTGTTGATTAGAAACCCCTCGCTACCCAGATCTATTAATCCTATATATTTTTTATCCCCGGGAGATGCTGATAGACGGGTTAATTCTGAAATGTTGAGTTGGTGGTTTTTTAATGCGATGAGGTAAAATTTTGCTTTTAAGCCTAAACTATCCGCAACCTGTGCTAACAGACAAGTTTTTTGGGTATTCATAAATTTACCACGAATGAATTTGCCGTTAAATGCTGCCGGATTGTTTTTGTCGGTTTGAATACGCACAATAGTATCACCAAACTTGATCTGGTACCATGCTTTAGGATTTGCTCCATATTGATTTCCGTCCTTTTCTGTCTTTGGATTGAACGTTATAGTGCTGTCGTTTTCGGCAGGATAATCGTTAAAAGTTTCCCCTTCACTGATCATTCTGGTAGGATATGTTTTTTCAATTTCCTTTTCAGTACAGCTTAATAATAAAAAAGAAATGATAAAAAGGTAAATGATCTTCCTCATGGAAAATCAAATTACGCATTATCCGCCAAAGTTCCGAACTTTAAATATAAAGGAACACATAAAGTACCTGCCAAGCCTGTTCACTCTCCTGTCTACAATAACGTTATCATAAGCATCTGTAGTAACTCCGGAGTTTTGGTTAAAAAGATCAAACCCATCCAAACGAAGAACACCCATGTCTTTTTTAAGGAATTTATATTCCATAAATAACCTTAAAATGGTTGGGTTATTTATAAAAGAAGAGTTGTAGCCTGAGTTGACCACTTTTGAAAAGTCATAACCTACAGTAAGCACCTTAAAGAAGTAATTACGTCCGTTTATTCCATATTCTAGTCTCCCTGTCTTTCTGTCTTGTGATGAAGGCAAGGAGTTGTCTATCTTACTTTCTGAATAGGATGTTTCTAGTTCCAGGTTAGTAATGTCTTCTAGATCAACTCTTAATCCTAAACTTTGTCCCCAGTTTAATCTTTTTGCGTTGTTTCTATTTCTATCAACAAAAGAAACATTGTTCTGCATCGAACCCCAACCACCATAATTTATTGTGAACTTTTTACCTGTAAAAGGTTTAGTGTAACCATAATTGCCATTCAGGTCATAAAATCCGTCTGTATTGGTATACGTTGTAAACTGGTTTATGGTGCCCGGCACCAATACTTTAGTGGTTACAATTTTGTTTTGAGTTTGATTATAGGAAACGCTTGCGTCAAATAAGTGACCAAGGTTCCAGTCGGATTGTTTGTAGTGCGCGTTTACACTGTTAACAAATTCGGGTTTCAAATTCGGATTTCCGGTAACAATGTTCTGAAGATTGGAGTTGTCTGATATCGGCTGTAACTGGTAAAATCCTGGCTGATTATTCCTTGCCCAGTAGTTCAGTTCTACCGTTTCCTGTTTAGTAAACTTATAAACAAATCTTGCAGAAGGAGTAACATTAAATGTTCTTTGCATTGTATTCACATTTTTACTTACGTTTTGACCTCTTAGTATAGCCGGTTGTGCGTTGACCCCGATGGTATAGTTTAGTTTCTCGTCGATAAACCGGTAATTTACACCAACCTTATTGGTTACAAACTGGAAATCGTAGTTATTACTTAAGTCATTATTGTAAACCTCCTCTCCTCCAATTACATCCCTTAGCTTTTTTTCATTGGAAGTTGCAGACCTGCCGAAATTGTAATTGAACTCTACAAATGTTTTTTTGCCAAAAGGTTCCATGTAAGATACGCCAGTATAGGTTCCTAAATTTGAATTGGTCTGGTCATTTAACTGGTTCTGGTACCTTGTAGAGTCTAAGCCAATATTGGTAATGATGTAATCATTTACAGAGTTTCTGAAATTGTTACCATCAGAATAGTTTACATTTCCCCACATGCTTAGGTTTCTGCCATGTTTAGAAAATTTATGATTGAAAAAAAGGTTGGTTCTAAAGTTTAGCGAATTGGATGTATTGAAGTTTGTGCTTAACCTATTGGTCTTTAAAGATTCTTGGGTAATTATTGAGGCACCACTATTATTGCCCTCGTTGTTATTGTAAGAAAGTCCCGGCGAAATCTTTAAATAATTCATGGTATCTGCCTTATATTCTAAGTTTGCAGAAAAATTATGATTAAAGTGGTTGCTAGAATTGTTATTATCAGCATTCTCTAACCTGGTAAAAGAATGTGCTGAATCCTGCAGCGAACTCCTGGTGAATGCAGAACTAATGGTGTTGTTTTTTGTGTTGTCAAAATTGTAGTTCGCATCTGCAGACAGTTTAGGGCTCCATTCATTCCGGTAATTAATACCTCCGCCATTCTTTGTATTTACGCCATCACCATTGCCATTTCTAAAATTCGCATTTGCTACCGTACCATCAAATGAGATTTGGCGTTCTCCCTTCATTAAGTTACCGCGTAAACTTGTGTTATATCGGTCTGAACTTCCAACACCTCCTGATGCCCTGGCAAAATATCCCTTTTTCTTATCCTCAGCGATCGTGAGGTTAAGCACCTTTTCAGGCTCTCCGGTTTTAATTCCTGTAAGCTTAGCCTGATCGCCATAATCGTCAATTAACTGGATGTTTTTAATGATATCTGCAGGCATATTTTTTATGGCAGTAGCCACATCCGTTCCGTAGAAGTCTTTTCCATTTACCTTGATTTTGGTAATGGGTACACCTTGGTTGGTTACGTTTCCATCTTTATCAACTACAATGCCTGGTAGTTTTTTCAAAACTTCATCTACCGCATCCCCCTCCCTAACAGGAAAGGCTGCTGCATTAAAACTGACCGTGTCTTCAGTTATTCTAATAGGCGGTGTACCCGATATGGTCACCCCATCAAGAGTATTAGATATGGGTAGTAATTTAATTGATGGTATTATTAATGTATTTCCTTGGGTAATCTGGTAGTCTTTTTTGAAAGTCTGGAAACCCAAATAAGCTGCTGTCAATGTAAATTGTGCAGATTTCACTTTAGCAAGATTAAAATCTCCTGTGGTATTGGTTGAAATTGCAAGGCTGTCTTTAACCCAGTTGACTCTAACTATGGCACCGGGCAATGGTAAGCCAGCAGTGTCAAGTACTGCACCCTTAACGGTATAAGTCTGTGCTTTTCCATAGAAAAAGCTGCCCGTAACCAGAAGGCATGATAATGTTAATTTAGTAAAAAGGCTCATTTGTTGTGTGTGTGGCATAAAAGTACAACAACCTTTATTAAAGGAATTTAGCGTAATTGATATGTTACATAGAAAACCTGTTTGATTGTGTCATTATGGATCAGTTATTCGCCCTGATTTGAATAATCTTTAATATGTTAGTAATTGTGTCTACCTTGTAAATGATAGAAAACAGATGAAGGTAACTAAAAATATCACCCGCGTTGCGATCCTGATGATTGTACTGGCAATAGTAGGTTGTGATCAGATTTCTAAAAATATTGTCAGGACTGAGGTGAACTTTAATGAGCGTATAAAACTTGGAATAGACAATATCACTTTAACTAAAGTAGAGAACACGGGAGCTTTTTTAAGTGTTGGGAGCTTTCTGCCAGCTTCTGTAAAGTTTATTTTGTTGATTGCGCTGCCTTGCGTTGTGTTACTTTTAGGATTATATTATATCATGATTAATAGTAAGCTGCCAAAAGCAGTTGTTATAGGCGTTGCATTTATTATAGGCGGTGGTATTGGAAATCTGTTTGACAGGGTAGTTTTTGGATCAGTAACTGATTTCCTACATATTGACTTTGTTATCTTTAAAACTGGAATATTTAACGTGGCAGACATGGCCATCATGATGGGAATGTTGTTGATTGCAATAACCATTTACAAAAATAAAATTGTAGTTTTTAGTAGTTAGTTTACCAAATACGGGCTTAATGAAATATGTTCTGACAGTAGTCTTTCTGGTTGTCATCACCAGCAGATCGGTTGCCTTTATGAATATTTACCTTAAATAAAAAGGGATACTACAATCAAATAGCATCCCTTTTTATTTAAGATAAAATATAGACCTAAATGGTTTTTATTTTAAGGTTCCGTAATATTCAACGAATTTTGCAAGTGCATTTGAATAACCCCATTCGTTATCGTACCATGAAACCACTTTCACGAAGTGATCACTTAATGAGATACCAGCCTTTGCATCAAAAATTGAAGCATGTGGATCTCCGATAAAATCAGATGAAACAACTTCATCTTCAGTATATGCCAATACACCTTTCAAAGCACCTTCAGAGGCGTCTTTCATCGCTTTTTTAATGTCTTCATAAGTAGCAGGTTTTTCCAAACGAACAGTTAAATCGACAACAGAAACGTCAGATACCGGTACGCGGAAAGACATGCCTGTTAATTTACCTTTTAATTCAGGAAGAACCAAGCCAACAGCTTTTGCAGCGCCGGTTGATGAAGGGATGATGTTTGAGAAACCACCGCGACCACCTCTCCAATCTTTAGCCGATGGACTATCAACTGTTTTTTGAGTTGCAGTTACAGCATGGATTGTGCTCATTAAACCTTCAACAATACCAAAATTATCATTCAATACCTTAGCAATAGGAGCTAAACAATTTGTAGTACAAGATGCATTTGAAACGATAGTTTGATCTGCAGTTAATTTTTCATGATTTACGCCCATTACATAAGTAGGGGTATCATCTTTTGCTGGTGCAGAGAATACTACTCTTTTTGCGCCGGCATCAATATGCTTTTGCCCATCTACCTGAGTTAAGAATAAACCAGTAGATTCGATTACTGTTTCAACACCTACTTCATCCCATTTCAAGTTAGAAGGGTCTCTTTCAGCAGTGATACGGATTGTTTTGCCGTTTACCACTAGATGTCCGTTCTCAACAGCAATTGTGCCATCAAAACGACCATGAGTAGAGTCATATTTCAACATATAAGCCATGTATTCTGGCTCAACAAGATCGTTAATTGCAACGACGTCTAATCCTCTTTTCAAAGCAGCTCTAAATACCAGTCTGCCGATACGGCCAAAGCCGTTTATTCCAATTTTGCTCATTTTATTAATTTGAATAGTAGTTTAATAGATTGTATATGGGTTCTTTAGTAATTGATGTAATTTCCAGACCATGTTTTTTTGCTATCGCGCGCAACTCTTGCTGGAAGTTTCCTGCCACAATGCCTACAAAATGTATCTCTTTTTCTGGATGTAACTTTATAGTTGGCAAAAGGTATGTAGTAAAATAGTTCTCGAAGGCGTTTTCTAAGATGTTCATTATAAAAGGATGATCTCTGTGCTCCAGGAAGAAATCAAAAAAGGAACTCAGAAATTGCTGCACCATCGGTTTCTTATAAATCCTATCCAGAACTTGAGGCCTGTCTAAGTTGTACTTTGCCGAGAATTCAGCTTGCAGCTCCTTCGGTAGTTTATGTTGAATGAATTTCTTTAATACGATTTTGCCGAGATAATTTGCAGACCCCTCATCGCCGAGTACAAAGCCTAGTCCAAAATTGTTCTTCTCTAGCTTTTTGCCATCAAAATAGGCACAATTGGCCCCGCTACCTAGGATCCCAACAATTCCACCATGATTGTAACATGCAGAAATTGCAGCTCCATAAACATCGTCACGCACTTTAATTTTGCTGTTTTTAAAAAACAGCCCCAAAGTCTGTGCTAGTTCTTCTCTTCTTTCTTTTGAAGATGCCCCGGCAGCAAAAACATAGATCTTTTTAATGCTTTCTGCGTGATTGATTAAAGTGGTTTTTTTATTTAGAAACTGAAGGATGGTCTTTTGATCGTTAAAGCAAGGGTTAATGCCGGGCATAGTACAGTCAGCGATGGTTTTTCCATCTCTGGCAATTTTCCAGAAAGCAGTTTTAGAACCGCTGTATACTACTGCTACCATTTTTTTTATATTGACAATACTTTTGTCATTTCTAATAAGTCACTTTCCAATTTAAAGAAATGCCTAGTAAGTGCTTCCTCAATACTTGTTGTTTCAATGTTGTTACCCCTTAGCCCAACCATATGCATGGTATTGCCTTTTAAAAGCTCGTTTACTGCAGCGAAACCGAGTCTGCTCCCCAATATCCTATCAAAACTACTCGGACTACCTCCGCGTTGCAGGTGCCCTAAGATAGTCACTTTTGTATCATAATGGTTAAAACGTTCTTTAACCTTCTTTGCAATATCGTAAGCCCCACCAAATTTATTACCTTCAGATACGATAACGATACTTGAAGATTTTTTAGTCGATGCTCCAGATTCCAGTTGGACAATAAGCTCATCCAGGCTGGTTTCTTTTTCAGGTAACAGAACAGCTTCTGCGCCACTTGCTATGCCGCTTCTCAATGCTATACAGCCAGAGTCCCTACCCATTACTTCTATAAAGAAGAGTCGATCATGAGAATCTGCTGTGTCCCTAATCTTATCAATGGCTTCAATTACTGTATTTATTGCAGTATCGTATCCTAATGTAAAATCAGAACCGTAAAGGTCATTGTCTATTGTACCAGGCACACCCATAACACGCACGCCAAACTTTTTGCCAAAACGCTGAGCACCGGTAAAAGTACCATCACCACCTATAACAACGAGTCCGTCAATATCACGGGCCTGAAGATTTTTGAAGGCAATTTCCATCCCTTCATCGGTTTTGAATTCTAAACAGCGGGCAGTTTTTAATATGGTGCCGCCCATGTGTATCGTATTACTTACGGACCTTGCATCCATTGGAATAATATTATCATTTATTAATCCCTGGTAACCCTGCAAAACGCCAAACATATTTACACCATTGTATATTCCCGTACGAACAACTGCTCTAATGCAGGCATTCATTCCTGGAGCATCGCCGCCTGATGTAAGTACAGCAATATTTTTGATATTTGGTTTCATAATTATACACGAATATAAGGTGTAATTTTTACACTAAGTAATTTTATTTGTATTTTTTATGTAATTAGGAGCAAGTGCATTAAATTGGGTTTATATTTTAAAGATCGCTTTTAAAGTTTTAGTTTATAGTACCTATCTTGTTACTAAATAAAAAGCGGCTTTTAAATCCGCTTAATCCTTTAAAATAATCATTTTGTTATTTTCGGTTTAAAATTCCTATTTTTCTGAATTATTCCTTATTCGGTTCATGAGAATCAATATATATTTGCAGAATAGGGCTTTCAAACGATACAATAAATTAATGATTCAATAAACAATAAATATTTTGAGCGAAATTTTACCAAAATTTGATTCCACTTTCTCCATCGACTGCGTTGTATTCGGGTTTGATGGTGGAGAATTGAAAATTCTTTTGATCGAAAGAAATGAAGAACCATTTAAAGACTGGTGGGCTTTGCCGGGTAACATTGTTGGAGAACAGGAAAGTTTAGATCAATCAGCAGCCAGGATATTAAACGAACTAACAGGTTTGTCTAACATTTATATGGAGCAGTGTTATACTTTCGGAGATGTAAACCGTCACCCACAGGGGCGGGTGGTTAGTATTGCTTATTATGCCCTTTTAAGATTGGGTGGTGATAAAGCAGTTAAACCAATCAGTACTTATGCTAAAAAAGCAAACTGGATAGATGTCAAAGACTTACCCAAACTAGCTTTCGATCATAAGGAGATTTTTGAAACTGGATTGGAAAAGATAAAAAGAAGGATTAAGCATCAGCCAATAGCATTTGAACTATTGCCCGAGAAATTTACGCTAACCCAATTGCAGAACGTTTACGAAGTGATTCTAAGTAAAAAATTAGATAAGCGTAATTTTAGAAAGAAGATGCTCAGTTTTGGCGTTTTAAAAGATCTTGAAGAAAAGCAGCAAGGTGTTTCTTTCAGGGCAGCAACCTTGTACAAGTTCGATAAGAAGAAATATGCCAAATTATTCGGTAAAGAGATATCATTTTAATTTTGGCATCAATAAAAACTAAAAAGCCCGGAACAATAGTTCAGGGCTTTTTAGTTTTTATTTGTTTGCAATACGCAAATGGTAATCTACCAAATCATCTATAGGGGATCTGATGATCTTTCCAATTCCCATTTCATATTTATCAGCAACAACACTTAGAATGTCTCTAAAGCTGTATCCAACAGAGCCCACACAATTTAGTTTGTAGTCTTTATAGTTTGGATAATGAATTACCAGGTTCTCAAAGAACGCTGTAAATGCATGAACAATCGTGTTATAGGTATAATCTTCATAACTGTCTTTGAAGTCGTAAAGGAATTTACTGAAGTTCGCGCAAAAACGGTTAGGTAATGGTTTGTTGTAGATATTGTCGAATATGTCTTCGTTTGTAAGTGCAAAATTATCATAAAAGCTCTCTCTCAGTCCTTTAGGCATGTAACCCTTCATATAGTCAGAAAGGATTCTCTTGCCGATATAACATCCGCTTCCTTCATCACCTAAAAAGTAACCTAAAGAGTCGATGTTCAGGCTAATGTCTGTGCCGTCATAAAGACAAGAGTTTGTGCCTGTGCCTAAAATAGCAGCAAAGCCCGGCTCATCTCCAAGCAATGCGCGACAAGATGCTAATAAATCATGCCCAATGCGAACATCAGCGCCTGTAAAAACCTGCTTCATTGCGTCGTAAACTATTTTACGTTTTGCATCCGTAGAACAGCCCGCGCCATAATAATGAACTTCTGTAAGTTTTTCTTTTTCTAAGTGATCTGGTAAAGAATTGTTTAAAGATTCCACAATGTATTCTTCACTTGAAAAATAAGGGTTATAGCCTTCCGTGTTAAAAAGGATTTTTCTTCCCGCCTCGTTAATTAAACACCAATTGGTCTTGGTTGAACCACCATCTGCAATAACTATCATTTTACTTAGAATTTAGAATAAAAGTAAACAATCCGACTGCCTGTACCTGGTTTTCTTTCATAAATTTTGTCTTTTAGTTTTGGTTGTTTAAAGTTTTTATGCGCTAAAAATGCTAAAAAAGCCGTTTTTTACCACAATGCTCGTAGTTTTTGTGTTACCATATTGTTAAATAAACACTAAGCTAAAATACACTTGTTATTTTAATTTCCAAATTAAAAATTTTCTCTTCCTTTTTACAGTTTAAAAAAGTATCAGATATTGCTGTTAAGACAGTGAAAAAGGATTCTTATCTTTCCTTTTTATTTTAACCTGACCTTATTAAAACAAAAAAAATGAATATTTGTATTCATTGAATTTTATGGAAATATTGGTTGATTTAAGAAGTGATACGGTTACAAAGCCAACAGCAGGAATGCTGGATGCAATGATGGCTGCAAAAGTTGGTGATGATGTGTTTGGAGAAGATGAAACAGTAACGGCATTAGAGGCAAAACTTTCTGGTATATTCAATATGGAGGCTGGTCTATTCTGCCCTTCGGGCACTATGACCAATCAGATTGCTATTAAGTGCTTTACAAAGCCAATGGATGAAGTAATATGCGACCAAACAGCGCATGTTTACCGTTATGAGGGCGGAGGAATTGCTTACCATTCTTTGTCTTCCGTTCGATTACTCAACGGTCCGCGTGGGATACTTACTCCCCAAATGATAGCACCCGAAATTAACGAACCCAATATCCACTATCCTGATTCTACGCTGGTGGTATTGGAAAATACGGTAAATAAAGGGGGTGGCTCATGTTATAAACGCTCCCAAATAGAGCTCATCAGTACACTTTGTAAAGCTGAAGGCCTGAAGTTACACCTAGATGGTGCAAGGATATTTAATGCACTCATTGCAACCGGAGATCAGGCAAGAGACTACGGACAATATTTTGATGGCATTTCTGTATGTCTTTCTAAAGGGCTTGGTGCTCCAGTGGGCTCAGTATTATTAGGATCTAAAGAAACCATAAAAAGAGCTACTAAGATCAGAAAGGTGTTCGGTGGGGGAATGAGGCAGGCCGGTTTTCTGGCAGCAGCAGGCATTTATGCATTAGACCATCATATTGATCGATTGGCTATCGATCATCAGCACGCAAAGGCTCTTGCAGCTGCTTTGTTGGATACTAGTTATGTAGTAGATGTGATGCCGGTTGAAACTAATATCGTGATTTTTGAAGTATCATCCAATTTTAAAGCTACTGAAATTGTGGAGCTTCTTGCAACTAAAGGGTTGGCCTGCAATACCACGAGCAACAAAACCATCAGAATGGTTACTCATTTGGGCATTTCATCTTCATTGATCGATAGGGCTATAGCCATCATTAAAAGCTTAAAATGAAAATCATCCTAATGGACGATTGATGAATATGACATTGCAGGTATTAAAACCATACTTAAATTTGGGAAATTTGTGATACAGCAACAAGCTCAAATTTTAATAATAATATGTTTACAGGTATAATTGAGACTCTTGGCCACGTTACCGAAATCGTTAAAGATGGTACCAATGTGCACTATACAATTTCTTCTGCAATAAGTTCAGCGCTAAAGGTAGACCAAAGTGTTGCCCACAATGGTGTTTGTCTTACCGTAGTTAGGTTGGATGAGAATAGTCACACCGTGACTGCTATTGATGAAACACTTCAAAAGTCAAATCTGAGCAGTTTAAATACAGGGAGTAAAGTTAACCTGGAAAGGTGTATGCAAATGAACGGCAGATTAGACGGACATATCGTACAAGGTCACGTTGATCAAACTGCGGTTTGTATTAAAAGAACTGAACTGGACGGAAGCTGGGAATACCGCTTTCAGTATGACACAGCTAAAGATAACGTTACTGTAGAGAAAGGCTCTATTTGCATAAACGGAATCAGTCTCACTGTTGTTTCATCAGCAGATGATGCGTTCTCTGTTTTTATTATCCCTTATACTTTTGAACATACTAATCTTCAGGATGTACAGGTGAACGACATTGTGAATATCGAATTTGATATCATAGGAAAATATGTTGCCAGATTGATAAAACGATAACTACTTTTTTAGATCAGCAATCTTATTCTTTATAAAAATGATAAGCTTTGGTTGCTCTTTTTCATTAATCGTTTTAAGGTATTGGTCATAATAACTTATTGCATTTTTCTTATCATTAAGTTTGGTTTCATACACCAAAGCAATGTTATAAAGTAAGCTGCCATTGTTTTCAAATAACAACCCCCGCTTATAAGCCACGTTGGCATCTTCATTCTTGCCAATCTCTTCAAAAGAGTCTCCAAGTATTCCGTAGTACGAAGCTATTTTGTTTGATATACCTTCTTTTATGGCCTTTTCAAAATAAGGAGCTGCATTTTTATAGTCTTTGATGCCGCGGTAACTTAATCCAATATTGTATAAAAGACCTTCATTATCGAAAGATTTATCCTTAATGAGGAGGAAATATTTTAAAGCATTTTTGTAATCCAGCAGCAGGAAATACGACTTAGCAAGGTTATTTAGAACAAAAGTAGCACTGTCACTATAGCTCAGTAGTTTAAGTCCGGTGGCAATTGATTCATCGTATTTCTTATTTGCCATGCTAATTGGCATTTTCATCTTCAGCAGCTGCAGGTTCGTGGTATCTGCCTTTAATGCAGGCTCAAGGATTTTACTGGCTTCAGTAAAAAAGTTCATTTTAAAATAAAGTTCACAAAGCTCAAAAGTTACTTCAGCATCTGTGGGGTTAAGCGCATTTGCTTTTTTTAGGTAGCTGATCTTAGTTGTAGTATTATCTCCTTTCTCCAGCATGGCCAATTGCTTATAAGCATTAAAGTTTGCGCTGTCCAGTTTTAATGCTTCCGTATAATAACCTTTGGCTTTCTCATCATTCCCTCTTCTAATATTGATGTTTGCTAAGCTAAATAGTGTGCCCAGACTTGAAGGCTGTAGTGCATACAACTTTAAATAGTTTTTTTCAGCATCAGGTAGCCTGCCTGCCATCATATTTGCATAAGCCAGCTGTGCCAGTTCTTTTGGGTCTTGAGTATCTTCCTTATAAATACTTTGCAGGTAGGCAGCCGCTTCGCCATATTTTTGGGTTTGATATAGCTCTAATAGTTTCTCATTGTTCGTCGCCGTCTGTGCCTGAAGCGCAAACGCATTAAAAAAAGTAAAGGCTATTATAATGAGGAGTAATTTTTTCATAGCAGACAGATTACAAATAACTAAAATATTAGTTATTTGTTGTTATTCCAAATTTTAGTGTTTTGTTTTATCTCTTATTCACAAACTAACAATATGCAGGCCATTCTCCTAATTAAAAGATTTGGCAAGGTAATTGGTTAACTGTTCAAGTAATTAATTGATAATCTAACTAAAAACAAAAATATGGATACTTTAAAGAAGTTTGAGCTGATGGAAAAAATTGTAAGAGAACTGGAAGACTTACAACATTCACAGCAGGCAATCATACAAAAGATAGGTAAAATAGAAGTAGATAATATTGAGTTAAGTGATAAGAAACTTGATAAAGATCTTCCTGATATGCATCAGCGTGTTGCTGATAACCTGGATACCATCAAAAGTATTTTAGAGTATTTCGCAGAGAAAACCGATAAATTTGGATCTAAAAATAATGTTGATGCTTTAAAAGAGCAACAAGCAATTGACGAAGTTACTGGTCATTAATATTAATTTGAATCAACGGGAAGGTGCAGACAAAATTTTGCACCTTTTCCTTTTTCACTGGTAACTGTGATATTGCCATCGTTCCTTTCCATAAATTCTTTGCAAACCACCAATCCTAAGCCAGTACCCTTTTCATTCATTGTGCCTCTTGTAGAGAGGTTCTCTCCGCTAAAAAGTTTATCAAGTACCTCAGTGGGCATCCCCACGCCATTGTCCTCAATACAGAGCTTAATCATGTGCGCTTTACTGTAAACTGCAGATATATTGATCTCACAACCTTCCTTACAGAATTTAATGGCGTTGTTAATGATATTTCTAATCACGATCTGAATCATTAACCTGTCTGCGTAAACCATTTCACCTGGAAAAACGTCCTGAACAATATTGATCTTTTTCGCTTCCGCGGATGGTAGGTGGTAGTGTACCTCATTTACAATCAGCCCTTTCAAATCAAAAAACTCCTTATTAATGCCATAACCTTTAAGCTGACTTCTAGACCAGTGCAGGATGTTCTCTAAGAGATCAGTTGTATATAAAATGTCTTTACTCAGTACGGGGGATAATTCTTTAAACTCTTCCAGCGTGATCAAGTCGTTAGAAATCATTTTCAGCACTTCAGACAAATTAACCAGCGGAGCCCTCAAATCATGCGCAATGATGGAGAATATGCGGTCTTTCAACTGGTTCAATCTTTTGAGTTCTTCTGCTTGATGCTGAGATTTTAATGCATCCTGCCTCAGTAGGGTAAGGTCCTGCATTTTAATGATAATGGCCTCACTGTTCAGTTTGTTTTCATTCAAATAGCCGATATCCGCTTCCAGATCATAGATGTTTCCCTGGCTTTCTACCTTTAGCTCTAGCTTACCAGATTTGTGCGCTTCTATAAAACCTAAAAAGTCAGGCTGGCCTGGTAGCAATTCATTAATGTTTGTGCCAATGATATTGCTTTCTTTTATATAGGTAAGGTATTTTTTAAAAGCATGGTTGTAGTCAATCACCCGGTTTTTGTTATCCAGAATAACAAAGCCGTCCTGCATGAGGTCCATAACTTTTTCGCGTGCAACTGGTACAATATCAAAAAGTTTAAATCTATATATGGCTATGGCAATCAAAAAGATAGTGGCTGCAAAGGCAAAAGGTGTGATGTCCAAATTCCCCATGGGCCTTAAACCAATAAGATAGAAAATATTGGCTATCCAAGGAATAAGTGAGGAAATTATGATCAGGTAGTTCTGATTCCTGTAAATGGGGTCTGCCTTTCTAAATTTAGCGAATAGTAAATAGTTGCCAAGAGCCAGTAGCACATAAAAGTAAATGGTAAAAAAATGGTATCCAGTTCCTGGTCCGATCTTAACTGTCGGGAAATAGCCCGAATAATCCATGGTAAGGCTGTTGTAAAAAAAATGATGGTATTGGTTAGTCCAAACCAATATTATAGTCAGCAACGTCACAAACACAAGAGGGCCAATATTTAGTGGTTTTTTGTACCAGCATTCCTTACCTACAAGATTCAGGCAGAATAAGAACCAGATTAGGGGAAGCGTGGTAATGCCGATATATTCTATGTTGATAAAGAATTTAATCTGACTGAGCGTAGAACTGGCCAGCTCAAATCCATAGGCTATTGACCAGATCGCGTTCGTTAACATCATTATTCCAAATATCCTTACCGCACCGCCTTCTTTTCTATATACATAATAGGATAAAAAGAGCGTAAGACTGCCGAAAAAGATCAGGACGAGGGCGTAGATATTAAATTTCAAATCCATTACAAGTCCTGATTTCGAATAAGAGGTATATTTAAAACAAAAACATCAATATTCATCTTTGATATATAAAAGTAAGCAATTAGTTTTAAATTCAAAATATTCCTATTTTTACTTAAATAAATAACCAATGAGCACTAAACTCTATAATATGAAAAGAATTATTTTATCAACATTACTACTTTGCGCCGGGTTTGCAGCCTCAAGCCAGATCCTTCCAAGCTTTCAAATGGGTATTAAAGCCGGAACAAATCTGTCAAAACTAAGTACTGACAATACCTTCAGCAGTGACAACCGAGCAGGGTATTATGTAGGTGTATGGACACGCATAGGTGCGGCTGGTATTCACCTGCAGCCTGAATTGTATTTGAGTGGAAAAAACACCACCCTTAAAGACGCCAATGGTTTAGAGAACAAAGTTAAGTTTACCAGTTTAGATCTACCTATATTGGTTGGTACCAAGATTGGTGCTGCGGGTGTTGGCCTAAGGTTAAATACAGGTCCGGTTGTGTCCTTTATATTAAGTGATGACCAGTCTTTGGGACAAGCAGCCGGTAATGCATTCTCAGGTAACTTTAAAGGACAGAATTTTGCATGGCAGTTTGGTGCAGGAGTGGATATCAGTAAATTAGGTTTTGATGTGCGGTATGAGCAAGGCCTTTCTAAAATCGGAGAAAACGGCTATAACAACACAAAACTAAAGTTGTTTACTATTGGGTTAGCGTATAGATTATTCTAGTAAAAACAAGTTTTCAACATTTTTTTCAAAAGGGTAAACATTCGGTGTTTACCCTTTTTTTTGGTCTTAAAATTGATAATTGCTCTGTACTAACTCAACCTAAACCGTTATGAAAATCAAAGAACTATTGCTAAATGGACAAAGCTTCCTTGAAATGCTTAAACAATTCTCAATTGATGCTGCCAACGTCAAAATACAAGACGAGGACATTATCCTTAGTGACCAAAATCTTGGACATCGCGAAATCGTTAAAGAAAGTATTTGTATTGAAGGTAGAAACCAGCAAGGTATTATCAATTTCTTTGGTACGCTTCACTATAACTTGTTAAACAAATTGGCAGTTTTTGAAATGCAGGGATTTGAGCAGATCAACCAACCTAAAGTTGCTTAAGACTCTTTAGGGATTTCCTTGATCTCGTAATTATAGGTACCTTTTATTGGCTGTATTGGTGTTTCTCTTGAATCACTCAGGATTTTTACATAGCAAGCACCAAAGTAAAATATAAAGGACGAATAAAACACGAACAGCATAATCAGTACAATTGAACCTGAAGTTCCATAGATATTGCCAATGCCACTCAGTGGCAACATGATTCTTAATATATATTTACCTATGGTGAATAGTATTCCTGTAAGTATTCCTCCACGTAATGCAGTTATCCAAGTAGGTCTGCCATTAGTTAGGTACCTAAACAAAACGGTAAACCAGGTTGTCACAATGGCTATAAATAAAAGTTGATTCAGCGCTAATAGAAATATCCTGCCAAATGTAGGAGATGCATTATTAATGTATCCACCAATAAAGGCCTGCATACTGTCTGTCATAAACCCTGTTATAAATAACATGCCGGCCAGTAAAATGATCACCATAGACCTTGCCCGCAGCTTTAACTTAAACAGAAATCCAGACTGGGCGCTGGTACCGATAGACCAGATCTGGTCCATGGAGTTTTTAATTACATTAAATAGGGTGGTGGCAACAAACAGAAAAAATACAAAACTGATCAGTGTGGCATACCATTTATGGTCTATACCTCTAATGTTTTTAAGTGTTTGCCTAATTTGCAGTGTACTGCTAGCATCCAAAATATCTGCAAGCCGCTCAAATAACCTGGAAGCCAAAATTTTCCTATCTATAAAAAAGCCAAACAACCTAATCAATATCAGTAATATAGGCGGTAAGGCAAAATTGGCGAAGAATGCCGTAGCACCAGCAAGGCGTAACGGGTCATTTTTTTGAAACAGCGCGAAGGCAATCTTAAGTCTACTAAAAAGAATTTTTGTCCTGCTAAGGTTGTTTTTCGTCATTCCCACCTTGATATCACAGCCCGAAAATAGCAAATTATTTTTTAGGCTGCGTAATTTAAGACAGTAAAGCTAGCCATAAAAAAGAGGACAGCCGATTCAACAGCTGCCCTCCCCAGTTTTCAAATGAATAAGAGATCTTATAAATTACCCCTTAACTCTTGCTCGCGTTCTAAAGATTCGAACAGCGCTTTGAAATTCCCTGCGCCAAAAGATTGTGCTCCCTTTCGCTGGATGATCTCAAAAAATAATGTTGGCCTGTCTTCCACAGGTTTTGTAAATATTTGTAACAGGTAGCCTTCCTCGTCGCAATCTACCAGTATACCCAATTCTTTTAATTGTGCTATTTCCTCATCAATTTCACCCACCCTTATTGGCATCATGTTATAATAGGCTTCTGGGGGTGCACTTAAAAACTCAACCCCTCGAGCTTTTAAAGTTCTAACGGTGCTAAGGATATCCTTAGTTGCTACCGCAATATGCTGCACCCCTTCGCCTTCATGATATTCCAGATACTCTTCAATCTGAGATTTCTTCTTTCCTTCCGCAGGCTCATTGATCGGGAATTTAGAAAACCCGTTGCCATTACTCATTACCTTACTCATTAGGGCAGAGTATTCTGTATTGATCTGCTTATCATCAAATGATAGGATGTTTACAAAGCCCATCACCTCTTCATACCACTTCACAGTTTCATCCATTCTATGCCATCCTACATTTCCTACACAATGGTCTATATACAATAGGCCGGCATCTGTAGGATTATAATTGCTGTTCCAATCCTGATATCCGGGTAAAAATGTACCTGTATAATTCTTTCTTTCTATAAATAGGTGCACGGTTTCTCCGTAAGTATATATGCCTGATATCCTCACTTCTCCGTGTTCATCTTTCTGGGTATAGGGTGCTACATAAGGCTTTGCGCCCCTTTTGGTAGTTTCTTCAAATGCGCTATAAGCATCATCTACCCAAAGTGCCAGTATCTTAACTCCATCCCCATGCTTTAAAGAATGTGCAGCTATAGGACTGTCAGATTTAAGGCCAGATGTTAATACCAGCCTGATCTTCCCTTGTTGAAGCACATAGGACGATCGATCACGAATTCCTGTTTCTGGCCCAGCATAGGCTAGTGATTGAAACCCAAAAGCTGTTTTGTAATAATGGGCAGCCTGTTTGGCATTACCTACATAAAATTCAATATAATCCGTCCCATTTATTGGAAGGAAATCTTGCGCTTTAGCAATTTTCTCTGCAAATGTTTGTGTTGACATTATTTCGTTCTTTATGATCAGTTTAGTTTCTTATTGCCAGCTCTTATAATAGTCTTCGTCCTCAATGCTTACCGCATATTCTGTAAGCATTAATGGCCTAAAAGGGTCTATCATTACTGCAAGCTCATCTGTGCTTTCCTTCCCTATAGATTTCTCTACAGAGCCAGGATGCGGACCATGGGGTATGCCTCCCGGATGTAGCGTAATCTGGCCTTTTACCACACTTTTGCGACTCATAAAATCGCCGTCTACATAATAAAGTACCTCATCGCTGTCTACGTTACTGTGGTTATATGGAGCAGGGATAATAGTGGATGGTAGTCGTACTTACGGGGTACAAACGAGCAGATTACAAAATTATGTC
Organism: Pedobacter sp. UYP24; assembly: GCF_054057295.1. Lineage (NCBI taxonomy): Bacteria > Pseudomonadati > Bacteroidota > Sphingobacteriia > Sphingobacteriales > Sphingobacteriaceae > Pedobacter > Pedobacter sp. UYP24. The sequence goes on along the minus strand of NZ_JBSRZD010000002.1, from coordinate 756,366 downwards.
CCTCAAAGGTTTGGTGTACAGGAGGTGGCTGATGTAGCCTTCCGGTTATGGGTTCAAAGTCGTGTATAGAGAAAGCCCATGGGTAATGAAATCCATCCCAACCCACAAAATCAAATGGATGAGTGCCGTATATATAAGGATAGATCAAGCCTTGTTTTTTAATCAATACCTTAAAATCTCCATGCGCATCAATGGTTTCCAAATCCTTTGGTTTCCTGATGTCGCGCTCACAATACGGCGAGTGTTCCATTAACTGCCCGTATTCATTGCGGTAGCGCTTAGGTGTCCGTATCGGACTAAAGCTCTCCACAATAAAAAGCCTGTTCTGCTTATTGTCAAATTGCAGCTGATAGATCGTTCCACGTGGTATTACCAGGTAATCGCCATATTTAAAAGTAATCTTCCCGAAACCAGTCTTCAATGTTCCTGTACCCTCATGAATGAAAATCACCTCATCAGCCTGACTGTTCTTGTAAAAGTAATCAGTCATAGATTTTTTTGGTGCAGCTAATGAAATGTGCAGGTCGCTGTTCACCAATACCGGCTTCCTACTTTCCAGGTAATCATCTTCTGGTTTAATATTAAAACCAATTAAGCTGGTATGCTTCAAGTGTTTCTCCCGCGCAATCTTTGGTTCAACACTATAGGGCTCCCCAAGAGACTTGACAATCGTTGGCGGATAACAATGATAAACCAGCGAATAGAGACTGGAAAAACCTTCTGTTGATACGAGCTCCTCTGCATATAGCTTGCCATCAGGTTTACGAAAAATAGTATGGCGCTTGGCAGGTATGTTTCCTAACGTATGATAAACAGGCATAGTTGAGGTAATTAGTTTTAATAAGAAATTAATAGCAATTAAAACGTCTATAACGTTTTACAGGAAGTGCCGGAAATTAGGCTTATGAAAAGGAATACTGAGCGAAGATAAGCTTAGACAACATCGCATACCTGAAAGAAGACAGTGCCTGTCTTGCAATTTGATCCTGATATGTGATTTCGTAGTTTGTCATCTAATTATTCTGCTAAATTAGGTAATTAATATCACATAGTGCAAACGCTGTATAATTTATTAAATGGATAGCTAGTTTTATAACCACCTTTGGGCTATTTTTATATAGCTTTGAGTAACCTAATTTAAATCATATATGAAGCTGGTATCTTATAAAACGGAGGACATAGAACACCTTGGTGTTTTTGTAAACGGTCATATTTATAACCTGAACTCCTGCGATAAACAACTGCCTGATAACATGGCAGAATTTTTAAAAGGTGGTGAAGTATTAATGGAGCGCGCTAAAAAGGTAAATGCGCAAATCAACTCTAAAGAGATTGAGCCTAAAGAAGAAGTTTTCTTTGAACTGCTAGCGCCCGTGCCGCATCCTACGTCTTGCAGAGATGGTTACGCATTTAGACAGCATGTTGCTGCCGCCCGTAAAAATCGTAAAGCGGAGATGATCCCGCAGTTTGATCAGTATCCCATCTTTTATTTCACCAACCATAATGCCATACAAGGTCCGGGAGAAATAGCCTGCATGCCCGATCATTTTGATAAGCTGGACTATGAGCTTGAAGTCGCCATAGTAATTGGAAAGCAGGGGCGCAATGTTACCGCTGCAGAGGCCGATAGTTATATTGCCGGTTATATGGTGATGAATGATATGAGCGCAAGAACCCTGCAAATGGAAGAAATGCTGTTAAACCTTGGGCCTGCAAAAGGGAAGGATTTCTCTACTGTAATTGGTCCATGGCTGGTTACTCCAGAGGAATTGGAACCTTATAAAACGAAAGCAAAAGACGGCCATACTGGTAATGCATACGATCTTAAAATGACCTGTACTGTTAATGGTGTTCAATTGTCTGAAGGCAACATGGCTGATATGGATTGGACATTTGCAGAAATCATAGAACGTTGTGCTTATGGCGTTGATCTTCTGCCTGGCGATGTAATAGGTTCAGGCACAGTAGGCACAGGATGCTTATTGGAACTAAACGGAACTGGCTTGTTAAACGATCCTGCTTATAAAACACAATGGCTTCAACCTGGTGATATCGTAGAAATGGAGATAACGGGTTTAGGTCGGTTAAGTAGTATCATTGAAAAGGTGGATACTGATTTCTCTATTCTTGCGCTAAAAAAATAGTCTCCTAATTAGTACCAATGTTAACAATAAAAACTTCAGATCTTAGTGCGGCGCAATTGCAAAACTACCTTCATTATGCCATTGCGCCGCGACCAATTTGTTTTGCTACAACAATAGATAAGGCAGGTAACATCAACCTCAGCCCTTTTAGTTTCTTTAACATGTTCAGTACCAACCCGCCGCTGTGCATCTTTTCGCCAGCCAGAAGGGTAAGGGATAATACCACCAAGCATACTTTAGACAATGTGCTGGAAGTAAAGGAATGTGTAATCAATATTGTTAATTACCCAATGGTACAGCAAATGAGTCTGGCCAGTACAGAATATGCCAAAGGTGTTAACGAATTTGAAAAGGCCGGTTTTACCATGCTCAGTTCACAACTGGTTAAACCGCCAAGGGTAAAGGAGTCTCCTGTGCAGATGGAGTGTATCATCAATGAGGTGATAAGCTTTGGCGAAAATCCCGGTGCTGGAAATCTTATTCTTGCAGAGATTAAGCTCATCCACATTAACGAAGAGATTTTGGATTCCGATGGTAAGATTGATCAGGAAAAGATAGATTTGGTGGCAAGATTAGGGGGAGATTGGTACTGTCGCGTTACTGCAGATAATCTTTTTAAAGTACCTAAACCGCTTACTACTTTAGGAATAGGGGTAGATGCACTACCCAAAGACGTACGTCAATCTATGGTATTGACTGGAAACGATCTTGGTTTGCTAGGGAACAATGAAATGCTGCCAACTCAGGAAGAGATAGATGCTATGATGCGATTGCCACAGGTAAAGGAAATTATGGATGCTACAATAGGAGACCCATCAACCCGCGACCGGGAACTACATGAACTTGCACAAAGATTTATTAAAGAAGGAAATATTGGGGGGGCATTGAAGATTGTATTGATGTAATTGATAAGGTAGCTCTTAAAGAATACTGATCACTTTGATGAAACGCTTTTTATAGAAACCTTCGTCTAAACTGGAAATGGTAACCCCGCGTGCATTACCTGAAGAAGAATGTATAAACTTTACTTCATCACCATTAATAGAATAAACAATACCAACATGGCCTGGAGTACGAGACCTGCTGTCGGTTCCGGTAAATAAGATCACATCTCCAATCTTTGCATCTTCAATTTTTTTACCTTCACTGCTTGCAGCGAAATCCCTTGAGGAACGTGGTACTTTAAACCCAAAATTGCTGAATACATAGTTTACAAAGCCAGAACAATCAAAGCCACGTGTGGGGCTGCTTGATGCTACCCTATAACGAATGCCCAGCATAGATTTTGCAAAGTCAAGAAGTGAGCTTGGATTGGTGCTTTTGCTGGTAGTTTCCTTTTCCTTCTGTTCAGGAAGCTTGTTGATCAGCTTGTTAACCATCAGCTGGTATTCAATTGGAATAGTAGTCTGCGACTTTGCAACCGACACACTAAAACAAATTAAACTGAAAAGTATAAAAGTTTTCCTCATATCAATAAGTCCAATATATAGATAAATATCTTCGGACAGGTATAATGTGGAAAACTTGTTAAGGGGTAGTAACTGCTACAGGTAAAGTTTTACCATTAAAGAAACGATGGCCAGTTCTTGCAAAATCAGCTACGTACTTGCCCATTTCAAAAGCCATAACCGGCGATTGGTAACCCGGGAAAGCCAGTTCCAGCATTTCTGTTTGCGCAGATCCCAGCGCCAAACAATTGATCTTAATGCCGGTTTCAACAAGTTCCTGAGCCAAACATTCAGTTAAAGTATGTAATGCAGATTTGCTGGAAGAATAAGCAGAAAGGCCCGGAAACTTTACGCTTCCCTGGAAACCACCCATACTGCCAATATTTAGGATATGACCACCAGAACCCATCAAAGGCAATACATTTTGAATCATATTAAAATGTCCCATCACATTGCTTTCCAGCATCTGCCACATATCAGCAGGTGTAGTTTCCAAAAATGGTTTGTTAACTAAAGACCCGGCATTGTTAATCAGGATGTCTACCGTGCCCAGTCTTTCTTTTAAAAAGGGTAGCAATGCTGCATAATCATCATTTACAATATCAAACTCTACTGGAAGCAGGGTGCAATCTGGTGTTATGCCTTTAGCTATCTCTAAAAGATTACGCAGTTTATCAGCGGTACGCGCAATGCACACCACCTTGTTTTCTTTATTCAATGTAAACTCTAAGGCAGTTTCAAAACCTATCCCGCTGCTTGCTCCTGTAATAATAATGTTCATTCGTCTTCTATTGTTATCAGTTGACTAACAGGATTTGCGATAACATGCAAGCCATCATTAATCAATTTTTGGTGATCCTTTTCATTTAAAGCCTTCATCTCCAGGTAAATCTTTACTTCCTTTGCCAGGTCGCTCTGTATTGCATTATGGTGCAAAATTTCTAAGATCTCCATCGAAGCCAGCCAATCATGCCGGTGTCCTGTTTTTAAGCTTTTAAATAGTTCTGGTAAAAATACATCACTTTCTTCGCCCTGCCGAATTTTGCGTACTTTTTTATAAATCTCATGTAGGTTAAGCATTTTCTCATCATAAACCAGCGAATGTGTCTGTTGCTTACTCACATAAGTGAGTTCTTCATATGCATCCTTATCTGCCGCACCATTAAATACAGAGACTATCTTTTCCCCAATAGCCATATCATAATTACCCCATTCCGGCTTAAACAAAATGTTGCCATTCTTTTCCTTTACCGTACAATTGTCCATGGTAATTAAGCAGGTCTTCTCGCCGTTCTTATGAATTACCTTAATGACCCCCGTAATCGTAATGCCACTTTCAAATTCCAACTCCGCATTAAGCATAAGGCCTATCCCGCATGCAGCTAATTCCTGCACAGACATCTCTTCAATAGGAGTAGCATGGCCCAAAAGTTTGCCAACAGGCGATGAAAACCCATCTTTATGGTGATCCTTACCATGATCCGATAGCTGGATGTTGTTTGTAGATAAGGCAGATGGGCCAGTAGTTTTAATAAAAGTAAGTTCATCATCTTTAGTCAAGCCCAAATCAGTAAACACACCGGTAACCTGTAAACCAGAACTATACACCGCAGTAGCAGGGTTTTTACAGTCCACTGCTTTCAACATGCCATCAGCACCACCGGTGCGGAATGCCATCGTATTCGCAAATCCCTCTAATACATCAATTAGGTTTTGGAAGGTTTCCGTAACAAATAACTGGGGCTGTGTTTTAGTAATGTCGTAACTATAATCTACGGTATTTTCGTTGTACCACAGCTTTTTAACTTTTTGCTGCATGCAGCTGGCACTCTCGCCAATTGACGAAAGTAAACCCGCACCATATATTTTAGGGTCTTCTAAAGTCCCAATTAAACCATATTCTACCGTCCACCAATGTAACCTGCCGAGCAATGCCATTTCAGAAGGATCGCCCATATCTTCCGCTATCCGCTGTAATTGTTTTTCTGCTTTTGAAATCGCCGTCGCCGGTGTATCCATCGCTTCCTTTAAAATAGACAGCGTTCGTATGGCTTCATAAAGCTCAAAATCTTTGGCGGAGAACATTGCCTTTGCGCCTATAGAACCGAAATAACTTAAATAACTGTTGTAATCTGCATCAGCAATGATAGGAGCGTGACCAGCAGATTCATGTATAATGTCAGGTGCAGGTGTGTATTCGATATGATTGATCTGCCGGATGTCTGCCGCAATAACCAACACACGGTAAGCCTGGTATTCCATAAAGGCTGCGGGCGGGATAAAACCATCAACGGTAACCGCACCCCAGCCAATTTTACCGAGACTATCATTCATGGTTTGCAGGTTAGGAATATATTCTATGCTCAATCCAGCACGATTAAGTCCTTTTATATAAGGATAATAAGCAACGTTTTTAAGGTAACTGTAGTTCTGGCGCATTACATATCGCCATACTGCCTGATCTACTGGCGTATATTTTTCATAATGCTGCTCCACAATAAACTGCCTCAAATGCTTGGGCAAAGCAGCAACCTGCGGATTATTAAAATCGTTAAAATCGCTCATTTCTGAATATAGAAAGTTAGTTCAGTAAAGTTAGTTACTTTTTACTTCCTAATGCTAATAGTAATGGTAAAGTGCTTTTGAAGGAATTTACTGAAGATAAAAAGACTGTCAAAAGGCTTCTGCAATACTTACATAAAATCCTTTTTGGCGGGCTTCATGAAGGCGTTTTTCCCCTATGCCATAATCAAATCTCATGCTAAGCCCCTTAGCAGGATCATAAAAATATCTTAGGCCTGCGCCAAGGTCGGGCTTTAGTCTATTCCAAGCCAGGTCTCTTTTGCCCCATACCGTACCTGTACCTAAAAATATTACACTACCTAGTCGTTTGCTATATCGGTAACGTAGTTCTGATTGCATAGTAATTAGGTGCTGGTCCCGAAATCTTCCGGTATAATAGCCACGCATCATTTCATCGCTTCCCAATTGAGGCAGAATATAAAAGGGAAGATGGCTGCCCACTACAGTTTGAAATATTCCCTGAGTGCCCCACACCAGTTTCCTTCCTAAAGAAGTGAAGTTTCTCAGGTTTAAGGTAACCTTACTTCCTGTGAAACTTTCTCTGCCAAAAAAAATGGGAGCATACTGATAAGTTGCCCTTCCAAAAAAACCTTTTGTAGGATAATTGTTAGAGTTTCGTGTATCATAACTTTGGGATACACCAAGAAAAACTACTTTTCCTCCTCTGTTGCCCTGTATGCTGGGACTAAAACCTGAGGCCGAGTTATTCCAATGATGATCAAAGGCGTAATGCTCAAATCCAAGGGATACCCCAGTGTAGGTATCTTTTATAAAACTCCGTTCAAGATCAAATAGCAGTTGTATCGCCTGCTCTTCAAGACGTGTTTCATCGGCTTGCCGTGTGCGGTTACCTATCCCATAAAAGCTGAATGGAAGTTTCCTAAACCTACTCTCCACCATAGCATGATACCGGTTTCCTTTACTCCAGGCATCTCCATATAAACTAAGACTGTAAGTTTTCTTTGTCGAATAAGAAAGGTTTGCCGAAAAATTTGAACTCCTGTTTAGGGTGTCAGTTTTATCGGCATAAAAAGAATATAATGCACCCATACCAAATTGAAAGCCACTTTCCTGAGAATATCCAAATACAGGTAAGGGCATGAAACTTGCACCCCTTGCAGAATCTCCCTGATTGCTGAGCAGCTTCCTGATTAGCTTCATCTGAGCCTTTAAAGAGATGGAGCAAATAACAAATACCAGAAGAAAAAGCATTTTTTTCATGGAAACAAATATTGCTTTTTCGTCTCCTGGAATATCTGCGTAACAGAAATTTGCAGTAACGGGTAGTTTTTTATGGGGATGTATATATTACTCGTCAATATTATAAAGAAATCGAATTCAAACATAGTCAATTGATTCATGAAATTTCCGATACTGGAATTATACTTGTCGTCGTGTACACTAAAACGATCAGGCTTGACAGCCCTTAAGAAATTTCTGATAATAAAATATAAAAGCACCGAAAAATTCGGTGCTTTTATAAGCGGATATTAATTATGCTGGGTTAATGCTATTTAAAAACTGTATCTCAAGCCCAATTGCATCTGGTAACGAGAGGCAAAGAAATCCTTTGAGTACGATGTAACATCTTTCTGTGCAAAGGTGTAAACAGGATAAGCGGTTGGTGTACCAGCAGTTGCGACCTTTATACCTACACTTGCCATTGAATTATAAGTGTTTGGAGAGAAATACTGAACTCCCCAGTTCTTGTTTACCAAATTGGTTAAATTTACAATATCATAAGTTAAAGTCAATACATGAGGATGTTTCCCTTTAGAGGTCTGAATGTCTTGAGAGAACCTGAAATCTGCCTGCACATTCCATGGAGTTCTCGCACCATTTCTCGCTGTGAAATCTCCACGGCGGCCGGCTAAATATTTGTCACTATCAATGTAAGCATCAAATGCTGAAGCCTGTGCAATTCCATCTGCAGTATTTGCAAAGAATTTGGTTGTTTCACCGGCTGCAGGAATGTATAGAAGACTCACAGTTTGTCCAGTTCCATTGATCCTCGTATTAACTAATCCTAATGAATATGGAGAGCCAGATTGTCCGCTAAAGAATAAGGAGAAGTTAGATATGTACTTACCATTCTTTGCCCAATCCAACCTATAATTCATGGTAGAGATAATTCGGTTACGGATATCAAAATTTGAATACGCGATACCTGGATTATTCGGATTTAAAGCTTGATTCAATTGCCAGTTAGATTCCATTGAATTACGGATCCCATTTGCGATATCTTTTGATTTTCCGTAAGTATAAGCTACCATAAAATCTAATCCGATAGGAAGCGATTTGCTAATCTGTGCAGTTAAACTGTATTTGTAACCTTTGTCTGTATTTGATAAAAGGTAGGCATTTGTATACAAAGGATTGATCTTTGCAGAATAAATTGGTTGTTGTTTTTGTACATCATAAACCAAGTATTTTGGGTTGTCAACATAATTAATTTGTTGAAATTGTACATCCTTGATTGTCTGACTAAAAATTCCCTCTACCGTAAACTTCCATTGATCGTCTGTTTTATAATCGAAAGCTAAATTACTTCTCCATGCTTTTGGCATTTTAAAATTATTATCCACTAAATCTACCTGGGTTGGGCCAGATGCATCATTAACATTCACGCCTTGACTGGAAGCAAAACCTGCTTCGCCATTACCTGTTAAAGCATCTTTAATTGGATCTGTTCCTGCAACGGGTACTACCGGAGGGGTACTTTTATAATTATAACTCTTATCAAACGCACCATAGTTTACACCGTTATTGTAATAGGCATAACCAATCCAGGCAAAAGGAACACGACTAGTAAATAGGCCTGTTCCGCCGCGTACAATCAGACTTTGATCACTAAGGGCATCGAAATTAAAGCCTAAACGAGGGGAGATTTGTACCTTATTTAAGAACTTTCCTGAGATTGCTGAAGGTTGAGTATAGGTATATGTTGTGCCATAATTAGGATCAACAGGAGAATTTGTTGTTTTACTACTTAACGTAGGCATATGAGGTAGATTAGCCATATCGAACCGCAAGCCGGGTGTTAATTTTAAACGATCGCCTACTCTAATTTCATCCTGACCATAAACGCTGTACATATTAACATTAAATGCTGCCGTTGGATTTGCAATAATGTTATCACGACTATTGTCATCATAATTATAATTGGTACGAACTCTACTAGGTCTGTTACCGAGGAAGTCTGCAATGCTTCCATAATTTACGCGACCATTCCATGAGTTTACAAAACCATAATCGATGTTATAAAACTCGTTGTGTGTACCAACGGTAAAAGTATGGTTGCCCTTGCTAAAGCTATAGTTGTCCGTAAATTCAAAAGTATTTTGCTTCATGTTAAAGATACTGGCTTCACGATCAGTACCCAAAAACAATGTTCCTCCGTTTGAAGATATTTCGATTTGTGGCAAAGCAGGATTAGACGTAGGGTTACGAAAATCATGAACAGTAGAGTATCCGATAATTAGGTTGTTGGTTGCCGAATTTTCAAAACGGGTTTTTAAATCAGCTACAGTAGATGACTGGTTGTTGTTTTGTTTAAAATCGATACTGCCAAATCTAAAATTAGATTGATCTCTCTCTAAATTTGTAGCTTTTGATAAAATAGTATTGTTTCTGATAGTTAACTGATTATTCTCGTTAATGTTCCAATCTAAACGGTTAAAGAACTTATTAGACTGAGAATAAATATTGTAATTATCAAAAGAACCTGCGTCTACACTATAAGCTGTTTTCATGTGGTCTGAGATCTGCTGTGCTTCAGATGAAGTAAGCAGTTTCATGTCAGGAGAACCAGCTGCCAGGATTATAGGATCCTGTCGGCGTGTAATTTCCTCATTGGTAAAAAAGAATAATTTATCTTTAATGATTGGGAAACCAACACGGAAACCTGTTTGATAATCGTAAAATGCGGAAGGTTCTTTAGCGTTATCCCCAATTTTATTTTTACCAATTAGGGATGCATTACGACCATATCCATAAACTGAACCGGTTACATCATTGGTACCTCCACGAGTTACCGCATTAATGCTTCCGCCCAAAAAGTTACCCACCTTTACATCATAAGGAGAAAGTAAAACCGTTACATCCTGAATGGCATCTAAGGAAACCGGATTAGTACGTGTACTGCTTCCCGGCATACCAGAACTACCACTTTGACCACCTAATGATGGGCTAAAACCTATGGCATCGTTATTAATTGCGCCATCGATTGTTACATTATTGTACCTAAAGTTGGTGCCGCCAAATGTATTGTCTTTACTTCCCTGAGGTGTAATACGAGTTACATCCTGTAAACTACGATTCATAGTAGGCAATGTTTTAATCTGTGATTCTCCAATTCTTGTACCAGCACCAGATTTTGTTGATCCTTTTTGCGCACTAACTGTCACTTCAGCAAGTTGGTTGCTTTGATCTTGTAAATTGATATCTAACTTTAGATCAGAACCTAAGGTTAAAAAAATGTTTTCTTTAACTATGGGACTATAACCTACATAAGATACAGTGATTTTGTAAGGTCCACCCGGATTTAAGTTTCCGATACGATAAAGACCTGTTTCATTTGATGAGGCTTTAATAATTGTACCAGTGGGTACATGTACCATAGTAATGGTTGCGCCAGGAATGGTTCCTTTTTCATCTTTAATCTTCCCATTGATACTCGATGTGGTTACCTGAGCATGCGCCGTGGTAATTAGTACCATGAAGATACTGAAGAGGCAAACTAAACGTGATTTCATTTTCTGTTGATTTATTTTGACACAAAACAACAGTCCTAATGTTAATTTAATGTTACTAACAAATTAATTTTAATATAATTTTAATATAATGTTTACACAATAAGAATAATAAGGATACATCTCCTTAATGCAGTTGTATTTGCAGGAGTAGGGTAAAGAAGTAATTGTTGCAAACATCATTAACAAACATGAAGATTTGATGAAGTTTATAGTGCAGCTCATTTCAGCATATAAAAAGTAAGCCCAGTAAAATCGATTGGGCTTACTTCCTAACTCTAAAAGTAAAGTGCTTTTGCAGGAAGTAGCTGATTAAGGAAAGCGTTATGGTGATAAGGGCTTGGGCAATAGATGGATAAAAATTTAGACCTTCTACCAGATATTTAATGAGCGCATAGTTTAATACTAAATTCATGCCCAACACTGCGGCATACCTAAACATCTGTATCCTTCCTTTTAAGTTGGATTGAGTAAAAATTAGGTATTTATTGAGTACAAAACCTATAATAAATGCAACAAAAGTACTCATGACTAGCGCCGCAACGTGCGCAGTAACCAACTTAGGAATTAATGGAATATTTACATGAATATCTTGTTGATGCAATATATAATTGTAAGCCAAATAGAAACTCACGATACCAGATGCCGCCGTACTTCCACCAGATACCATGTACCTGAACGTATGCAAGGGTAACCAGCGTGAAAAGGGTGGATAAAAAAAGTCTATTATTTTTAATAAGGCTTTACGCATTCAGCTCATTTATATTGCTGCAAAGTTATCAGAACCTTTTATAATACCATGTAACAAATCATTTATAGGAACAATGGGTTGTTTATCTAGGCAGGGCTACAAAATCTGTAACAGAACAATATTTATAACCTTTATGCCGCTGAATACTTACCCCTACAAAATTGAATTTATAATCATCACTAATAATTAATTTTCTGTGCCCCAGATCCGGAACACCCCTGTCAAGCAACAACATGCAAATATTAGCCAAACCACTAGAGTATCCAAATGCTAAATTTTCACCACTTGCTTTTCGGGGATACATTTTACCGATTCTATCCTTTACTGTACGCCCATCCAAAGAATTATGTGTGGCATAATTGTTCTTATTCATGTCTTTGGCATGTTGATCCGCAACCCAGGTCATGGCCTCATCCGGCCAAAAAGCTGGTAAATCTTTTATTTCTTTTAAGTCGTTTTCTAAACTCTTGTAATATTTATCCGTACGGGAAATTTTCAGCTCATTATAATTGCTGTATTGCTGCATTTGTTTGTTATGCTGGTCTACAAAATCCTGAAAATAGGTGTTAAAGAATTTTTCGCCATCCATACGTACCAAGTTCATGTATATCACTACATCCTTTTCCTCACCAGTAAGGTATTTAGCATCCCCGGCAGTATTGGCATTCCTTAATTCGTCTTTAGACCAGGCTTCATCTGTTTGTGAATTTACCTTTTCAATAGAAAAGATGAAAACCGTTAAAGTAAAAAAAATGATTAAACTCATTGCACGCATATTGGAGTAACGCAAAATGCGGGCCTTAGTTTACGAATGGGTGCAAATAAATATGATGTTTATGAAGTTTACTCAATAATAGTAACCTCGCCTAAATATTCATTGGTCGAAGCAAATTCCAATTCTTTCGAATAAAAACTAATATAGCAATGAACATTTTTACCCCAGAATTCTTCCGGTGCCATCAGCCTGATTGTACCGGCTTCTCTTAAACCTCCATCAGTTAGTAGGAAAAATCCTTTTTCTTCAGGACAATATAGCACTAACAAAACTTGATCAGTTGCGGCACGCAAATTATTGAAAGGACCGTTTGTCCAGTTAAAATCTATCGATTTACTTTCTGTAGATACTACACTTGGAGACCAGGCGCCATGTAAATCGCCTTTGCTGATAATGAGATTTGGAAAGTCCACGCACATGTCTGGATAGGTGCCAGTTACGCTATGCGTCATGTTGTATGAAAGTGCCCCATTCATTGCTGAGGTTTGAACGTAATTCTGAAAGCAGATCTCTATAATTTCTTCGATGCCTAAAAGAAAGCCCCTCAATAATATCATTTTCATCCGTTGCGCCAGTTGTTTTTCTGTCGCGGGTTTATTTGATATTCTAGGTAAACTACGCATGTAGTCTATACCCCGCCATGAGGCGCCAATTACAGCGCCTATTTTGCCTGAAAAGGCACCTAATATTCCGTTTTTATACTTGCCCAATTGTGCTAAGAGTTAATTCAAATTGGTTGTTAAAATAGTCCTTTTTTGCTATATTACAAAATAGGACTTGAGTCGGGACAAGGTATAGACTGATAGGTATCATGTTATATGCATCGTCTCACCTTACCCACACCTTATTCACATATTCTTCACAAAAAAGTACCTGATTGTGGTTTTTGTGTGAAGGAGATGTGAACAAAGTGTGAAAAAGCCTATAACCTGTGAAGAAGCATATATTAAGTTGGCCATATCCTGTAACCTACCTTGAGCTTTGGTTGGTTTTGCGTGTGTATTGGGCGCTATTGTTCTAACCGTTTTTAGTTTTGTGCCAGTTAAGAATAAGAAAGTTTGATCAATAAAAAATGCCCTCAAAAAGTAGCTTACTTTTTGAGGGCATTGTATTTTAAGTACAGGCTTTTAAAAAGCACTGCACGTTAACATATCATACTATTTCAATAGATTTTTCCAGCTGGTTTTGCTTTCAATTAACGATTGCAAATCTTTAATTTCAATACGTTGTTGTTCCATGGTATCGCGGTGGCGAATAGTAACTGTGTCGTCTTCGAGTGTTTGGTGGTCGATGGTTAAGCAGAATGGGGTACCTATAGCATCTTGTCGGCGGTAACGCTTTCCAATGGCATCTTTTTCTTCGTAAATACAGTTCAAGTCTAGCTTTAAGCTATTCATGACCTCCCTGGCTTTTTCAGGCAAACCATCTTTTTTAGTAAGCGGGAAAATAGCAACTTTGATGGGAGCCAGGCAAGGGTGCAGACGCAATAAAGTTCTGCTATCTTGTTTGTCTTCCGTGCTTAGATCTTCCTCTTCGAAGGCATTGATCATGGTAAGTAGGAACATCCTGTCTAAACCAATGGAAGTTTCAATAACATACGGAATATAGTTTCCATAAGGCTTACCATCTTCATTCAGTTCAGAATCAAAGTATTGCATTTTTTTACCTGAGAATTCCTGATGCTGAGAAAGATCGAAATCTGTTCGGCTATGGATACCTTCCACTTCTTTAAATCCGAATGGGAATTCAAATTCAATGTCAGTTGCGGCATTGGCATAGTGTGCTAGTTTTACGTGATCGTGAAAGCGGTATTTCTCTGCGGGAGTTCCTAAAGCCATGTGCCATTGTAAACGGGCTTCTTTCCAGTAGGCAAACCATTTCTGGTCTTCGCCGGGACGAACAAAGAATTGCATTTCCATTTGTTCAAACTCGCGCATGCGCATAATAAACTGGCGCGCAATCACTTCATTTCTAAAAGCTTTACCTATCTGTGCAATACCGAAAGGGATCTTCATCCTGCCAGATTTTTGAACGTTAAGGAAGTTTACAAAGATACCCTGTGCAGTTTCTGGTCTGAGGTAAACCTCTTCAGAACCTTCTGCCATGGCACCAAACTGTGTGCTGAACATCAGGTTAAACTGGCGTACATCTGTCCAGTTGGAAGTTTTAGAAATTGGACAAATTATTTTATAGTCTACAATTAAGTCTTTTAGTTGAGATAAGTTTTCAGACTTAAGCGCTAGGTTCATTTCTACTTCTAGAGTTAAGCCTTTCTTAACGAATTTCCATCTTGGTTCATCCGTGAAAGTCTCAGAACTTCCATATTCTGAACTTTTAAAACCCGGCAACCAGCCAGCCAGGCTCTCGTCTCTCCAGGATAGCATATTGTGCTTGAATACTTCAAATTTCGCTTTATTCTCTTCATTGAAATTTGCTAATTCAGAATACAATTCATCAATTTTGTTTTCCAGCAACTGATCAGCGCGGTAGCGTTTCTTAGAATCTTTATTATCAATCATTGGATCATTAAAGCCGTCAACGTGACCGCTTGCTTTCCAAATCTTTGGGTGCATAAAAATAGCAGAGTCTATCCCTACAATATTTTCGTGCATTTGCACCATGGCTTTCCACCAGTAAGATTTAATGTTGTTCTTTAATTCAGCGCCAAGCTGCCCGTAATCGTAAACTGCGCTTAGTCCGTCATAAATTTCACTGCTCTGAAATACGAAACCATATTCCTTGGCATGTGATATCACATTTTTAAATTGCTCGTCGTTGGTGTTTTTTGCCATAATAGTGCAAATATATAAGTTTCATCAATCAAAAGAGCTTTGATCTGCTTTAGACATTTTTATTATTAATGGAATATTTGGTATTTTTGTTAGCATGACACTACAGCAAAGACTAGCAAATCTAATTAATAAAATAGGTTCCATTACAGATGAAGATGCGCTAATTATGTTGGAGCAGGAATTGTCTTACTTTACCCGTGCTAACGGTAAGGATATTGTAGATAGCTTGAAACCTTATCAATTAGCAGAACTAACGGGCATGGTTAATGAGCCCTCAGAATTGGATACTGTTAACGAGGATGCGTATAAGAAGGCTACTGCAAAATGGCGTTTTAATGAGCATTAAAGTACAAAACCTTTCTAAACATTACGATAAGCAGAAAGCTGTGGATTCCATTAGCTTTGAAGCGGGTCCGGGTAAGATATTGGGTTTTTTGGGGCCAAATGGTGCTGGGAAATCCACCACTATGAAAATGCTTGCGGGCTACCTTAAGCCTACATCTGGAACAGCCGAACTTGGAGGCTTTGATGTGGTGCAGGAGGGCATTGATGTAAAAAGGATTTTGGGTTATTTACCGGAAAACACGCCTTTGTATAATGATATGTATGTTAAGGAGTTTCTGCAATTTGTAGCCAATACATACGGTTTAACGGATGTTCCAAAGAAAGTGGAAATAACGATAGCACAAGTTGGACTAGAATCTGAGCAGCATAAAAAGATCGGCATGTTATCTAAAGGATACAAGCAACGTGTAGGCTTAGCCCAAGCTATTATTCATGATCCGCAGGTATTGATACTAGATGAGCCTACATCAGGTTTAGACCCAAATCAGCTGACAGACATTCGTGAGCTGATTAAAGAATTGGGTAAAAAGCGTACAGTAATTCTGTCTACTCATATTATGCAAGAGGTTGAAGCACTGTGTGATCAGGTAATTCTGATCAGTAAAGGTGTTATAGTGGCTAATGCCAGTTTGGCCGAGCTAAAGGCTGCGCACGCTCCTTTATCATTGGAAGATATTTTCAGGAAATTTACAGCCTAGTTCAGATTATCGTTAAATGCCCCAATTTCTCTACACTTGTCGTTTTAAATTATAGTGCTGACTATTAGTCATTTAAAGTCAGATATTCGATATTGGCATCTCCTTGGCCTGGAATTTGTAATTGTGTGTTCAATCAAATTAAATTTTAAACATTTCAATTTTTAAAATCATGAAAAGATTAATATTAACAACAGCAATAGTAGGTATTTTAGGGTTTAGCAGTGCATATGCACAAAAAAAGGATCCAGCAATGAATGGAGCTAAACTGGGTATAGGTGCAGAGTTTGCTTTTCCAACGGGTAATAGCGGCGATGCGTATGATTTTGGTTATGGGGGTTCATTACAATTTCAGAAACCAATTGCTAATAGTTTGAATTTTACCGCCTCTGCGGGATATCTGAATTTTAAAGGTAAAGAATATCCTTATGGCCCAGTTACTGTAGCTGCCAAAGATTTTTCTGCTGTGCCTTTGAAAGCAGGACTGCGTTATTTCGTTGCAGAGAATGTTTATTTAGGAGGTGAGCTAGGTGCTGCTATAGGAACAAGTGACGGTGCGGGTACTGCTTTCGCTTATGCACCCAGTGTTGGTGTAGAGTTTCCTGTGTCTAATAAAGGTTCAATTGACCTTGGAGCGCGTTATGAAGGATGGTCTAATAAAACTAATAACTCCTATTTACCTGTGAAGAATTTTGTAGGTTTAAGGTTAGCTTATAACTTCGGTTTGTAAGGATTTAGTATAGCATATTAATAGGCTGTCTCAAAATATTGAGATGGCCTTTTTTATTGACTTAATGCTTCTTTACTATTTCCTTTCTCACACGGCTAAGCGTTTCTGGTGTAATGCCTAAATAGGAAGCTATCATAGCTTGGGGAGCCCTTACTAACAGATCAGGGTATTTATCTACAAAATCAAGGTATTTTTGTTCTGCAGTATACGCAATTGCAGTATGAATTCTGCTTTGACTGGTAATAAAGCTTTTGTTGAGAATCGCATTCAC
Organism: Pedobacter sp. UYP24; assembly: GCF_054057295.1. Taxonomy (NCBI): domain Bacteria; kingdom Pseudomonadati; phylum Bacteroidota; class Sphingobacteriia; order Sphingobacteriales; family Sphingobacteriaceae; genus Pedobacter; species Pedobacter sp. UYP24. The sequence goes on along the minus strand of NZ_JBSRZD010000002.1, from coordinate 739,081 downwards.
CATATCGTTAAAAGCGGGTATCTCTCGACAAAGCAATTCGAAATTTGTTTTAGTGATGAGTATTAATTCGGTATCTTCAATGGCATCTATGTTGTTTTTGGATGGCTCACCGGTAAGCAGGCTGGCGCGGTCACCCGTCCACCAGTTCTCCTTTGCAAAACTTACAATGTTTTCCCGTCCGTTTTGATCAAGACTGTAAAATCTTACGAGTCCTTTAATCACGAAGGCATTGTATTTCCAAACATCTCCCTCCTGTAACAAATACTGCCTTTTACGAAGCTTTTTAACGATGACTACAGCCTTTATTTTATCGTAATCGGCATCCGTTAAATCGGCTTTTTCGCTAATATATTTTTGAAATATTTCAAACATAGTTAAGCAAATATCCCTTTATTTAGGGATATTTGCTTAACAAAAGCTATATTTTATAATGAAACTATGCACTGTATTTAGCCAGCCATTTAGTTTTAATGGCAGCACGGGCATCGATAAATTCCTGATCAGTGCCTTGAGCGACAGCGTCTAGCGGGAAACGCAGTGGACGGCTGCCTTTTTCCATTTCGACAAGCTTTAAGATTCCATCGGCAATGGTTTGCGGATCCATTTTAAATTCTGCCATCTTACTGAACAACGCAGTACCCATCGCTTCGAAATGTTTAGCCGATGTCTCCCCATATTCTGCTATAATATCCGGCTTGTCAGCATTTACACCGGATTTTACACCTGTATTCATTTCAGTTGGATATACCCCTGGCTGGATGCTCACGTTTTCAATATTGTATTGTGCAAGTTCATCCTGCAGACCTTCAGTGATACTTTCTACACCAAATTTTGAAGCCAGGTACGGAATCATGAATGGTAAAGTATGACCGCTTGCACCTGATGTTATATTAATAATCAATCCGTTTTTAGCCGCCCGCATACCGGGCAGTACAGCGAAGATCGTGCGGAGGGTTCCGAAAAAGTTCACTTCAAACATTTGCCTGATCTGATCAAGTGAGTAACCTTCCAGCACACCGTAGCCTGAAACAGCTGCATTATTTATTAGCACGTCGATATGACTGTATTTGATTAACGTATATTCGAAAGCCGTTTTTACCGATTGGTCATCTGTAATATCCACCTCAACTACTTCGATGTTTGGCAGTGCGGACAGTTCCTGAGCTGCCGCCTTATTTTTGCCATTTGTTCCCCGCATACCAGCAATAACGGTATGACCTGCATTTGCCAAGGTAATAGATGTTAACCTACCAAAACCTGTACTTGTTCCTGTTATAAAAATTGTTTTTGACATTTTATGTTTTTTTGATTAGTCAAAATTACCTCGTCAGTAAGAGATGCACATTGATTTTTAGTAAGAAAATCCTTGACTTTTATCAAGTGTTTTAAAGAAAGGCAACGAGTGGTTAACGGAATAATTGCTTCGCTCACTTATATTTCCTAATATCGCTGAACATTAATAATACCTTTTTAAATGAAGAAATATTTAGTGCCATTAGTTCTGTTTTGCCTTTTAGGATCATTTGCAGCCCAAGCACAAAAAAGTGGCCCTGTATTGGGTATCGGGTTTGATTTCGCATTTCCGCAAAGCAACTTTGGTAACCATGCCAATTACGGAACAGGTCCTTCCATTGTTTACCAAAATGGCATCACTAAAAGCCTTAATTATACATTTAGTGTTGCTTATTTAAGATTTAATGGAGATGGTGAATTTCTTAATGTAAAATACAGGGAAAGTTTTGTGCCTATAAAAGTGGGATTACGGTATTTCTTTAGTGAATATATTTATGGAGGCGGGGAGGCAGGCGTTTCTTTTTCTTCTGCAAATGGCTCGGGCAGTGGCACTTCTTTCGCCTATGCGCCAACATTGGGTGTAGAATTTCCAGTAAGTAATAAAGGTAGTATTGATTTGGGAGTAAGGTATGAGGGTTGGTCCAGAAGTAGTGGCGCCAGATCATTCATAGGACTAAGGGCTGGTTACAATTTTTAATTTAATAGATGTACGCAGTATTTAAAAGAGAACTGTTTAGCTTGCAGAACTCGCTGATGGCTTATATCACCATCGGTGTTTTTTTATTGGCTTCTGGATTGCTACTTTGGTTCTTTCCTGATACGGCTATATTGGATTACGGTTATGCAGAGTTATCGGGCTTCTTTAATCTTGCCCCTTTCTTGTTCCTTTTCCTTATTCCCGCATTAACCATGCGTTCTTTTGCTGAAGAAAGAAGGGAAGGTACTTATGTATTGTTGGCCACCAGGCCATTGAGCGACTTGGAAATTATTCTGGCTAAATATTTTTCGTGCTATGTACTGGTCATCTTTTCGTTGCTGCCAACATTGGTGTATTATATTTCAATTTATAAGCTGGCCTTACCGGTAGGAAATGTAGATACTGGCGCTGTGATAGGCTCTTATATTGGTTTATTACTATTGAGCGCTGCCTTTACTGCGGTAGGTATTTTTGCTTCATCCGTTACTAAAAATCAAGTTATCGCCTTTGCGGTTTCTGTATTTATATGCTTTATAGCTTATAATGGATTTGATGCCATGAGCAGGATATTCGGACTAAGATCATTTGAAGGCTTATTGTTAAGCTTAAGTGTTAATGAGCATTACCAATCTATAAGCAGGGGGGTGTTGGATACGCGAGATCTGGTATACTTTATCTCCTTTGTGATTTTCTTTTTAGCATTAACCAGGTGGGTTTTGGGAGGTAGGAAATGGTAAAGTCTGGCAATAGGAAACTAATTAACGGTTTTGGACTTTTGATAGGTATCATTTTGATCAATGTTTTTGCACAGTACTTTTATGCAAGGATAGATTTTACAAAAGATAAAAGGTTTACACTTAACCCGGCAACCCGTTCTTTATTAAAGAATGCACGAAAGCCAGTTTCGATAACTGTGTTTTTGGATGGGGATTTACCTGCGGCTTTTAAACGGTTAAGAAATGCAACATTTGATTTGTTGAACGATTATAAGGGTTATGCGGGCAGTAATATTAAGGTGAATTTTGTTGATCCGATAGCGGGTTTATCAGGCGCCCAACTGGATAGCACGCTTAGTCATTTGCACAAACTCGGGATTGATCCCACTACAATAGATATTAAGAACGACAATGGTTTTGCACAGAAAACTTTGTTCCCAATGGCGCTTGTAGAGGGTGATGGATTGGGTTTTCCTGTTAAGTTACTGCAAAATCTTGATCCTGGGTTGAGCTACGAGGAGCGGATTAATAGTGCGATAGAGAACCTGGAATACAGTTTTACAGCTGCAGTGCAAAAAGTGCTTACTGGGTTGCACCCACGTATCGGATTTACAGAAGGTAATGGTGAGCTGAATGATGCACAGCTTAGTGATGCCATCAATACCCTGGCTGATACCTACGAAATAGGCAGGGTAAACCTGGATGTGATTAATAAAAGCGGATTGGACAATTTAAACCTGATTGTTGTTGCAAAGCCTCAGCGGGAATTTACAGAGGCTGAAAAGTATAAGCTGAACTATTTTGTAATGAATGGGGGCAGGGTGCTCTGGAGCATTGATCAGGTAAGTGCAGAGTTGGATAGCATGAGCAATAAAGGCGAGCAATTGGCTTTTAATAAGAAATTAAACCTGGATGATATGCTTTTTATGTATGGTGCCAGGATAAATTATAACCTGATAGCCGATGCCAATTGTGCGGAGATTCCTTTAAGTACTGGCGGTGCACAAGGGCAGATCCAGATGGCCCCATGGGTATATTACCCTTTATTGATCCCGGATACAAGTAATACGATTGTAAAGAACATAGATGGAGTAAGATCGGAGTTTGTTAGTACCGTGGATACTATTGGTGTACGGGGATTAAAAAAAACGGTAATATTACATACGTCAGGCTTTAATAAGATACACAATACGCCAAAACTACTGTCGTTGCAAATGGTTTCAGAACAACCAGACCCTCGTGATTATGCAAGCGTTCCACTTGTTGCAGGCGTATTGATAGAAGGTAGTTTTCCTTCGGTATTCCTTAACAGGGCTGTGCCTGCAGGTATTACAGAACCCTATGCCCTTCCTGCACAAAGCAAGCCGGGTAAAATGGTGGTGATAGGAGATGGAGATATATTCAAAAATCAGGTGAGCAGTAAGGACGGTTCGGTCTTTCCATTGGGTTATGATCGATATTCACAGCGTACTTTTGGAAACAAATCCTTATTGCTGAATCTTGCAGACTACCTGGCTAACGACAATAATCTGATTGTTTTGCGCAATAAAGAAGTGAAAATCCGGTTGCTGGATAAAGCAAAGTTAAGAACTGAAAAATTGCAATGGCAATTGATTAATATTGGTACTCCGCTAGCAATGTTGATATTGTTTGCGATTTTTCAACATTATTACCGCAAGCATAAGTATGCAAGGTAATTTTTCTATTTTTGAGAACTGACTAGAGCAAACTATGAGATTTATTGTTTCCACATCAACGTTATTAAAACACTTGCAGACTGTAAATGGTGCTTCAAGCAGCAGTACTGTTTTGCCTATTCTGGAGAACTTTCTCTTTGAGATTAAAGACGGAAATTTAACTATTTCGGCAACAGATCTACAGACCAGCATGACTACTTCTTTACCAGTTGAATCTAAAGAGGGTGGTAAAGTTGCTGTGCCTGCAAGGATATTATTAGATACCTTAAAAACACTTCCTGATCAGCCCGTCTCTTTCAATATAGATGATGCTTCTTTTTCCATTGAAATTAGCGCAGGTGATGGAAAATATAAATTAAGCGGAGAGAATGGTGATGATTTCCCTAAGATACCTGTGGTTGAAAATGCATCATCTGTAAACCTTCCGGCTTCTGTATTAATAGAGGCCATTACAAAAACCATTTTTGCAGTAAGTAATGATGAACTTCGCCCGGCAATGACAGGTGTATTTTGTCAGCTTTCTGATCAGCACATTACTTTTGTTGCTACCGATGCTCATAAATTGGTAAGATACAGACGTCTGGATAGCAAGGCAGACAAGACTTCAACTTTTATCCTTCCAAAGAAAGCGTTAACGTTATTAAAAGCAGCACTTCCATCATCTGATGTAAATGTATCTATTGATTACAATGCAACTAGTGCTTTCTTTAAATTTGAGAACATTAACCTGGTTTGTCGCCTGATAGATGAACGTTATCCTGACTACGAAGCAGTTATTCCTGCTAACAATCCCAATAAACTGGTTATTGACAGGGCTTTATTTTTGAATACTTTAAGAAGGGTAGTTATATTTGCCAATAAGACAACCCATCAGGTTCGTTTAAAAATCAATGGTAGCGAATTGAACATCTCCTCTGAAGATCTTGATTTTGCCAATGAAGCGCATGAGCGTTTAAGTTGCCAATACGAAGGTGAAGATCTTGAAATTGGCTTTAATGCACGTTTCTTAATAGAAATGCTGAGCAATTTAAGCGGTGAAGAAGTGACTTTAGAGCTGTCTACACCTAACCGCGCAGGTCTTCTAATTCCTCAGACAAATGATGAGAATGAGGATGTACTGATGCTGGTTATGCCAGTAATGCTTAACAATTACAATTAATTTAACATTTATACGTATTATAATGGCTTGGTTGTTAACCAGGCCATTGTTATTTTTGCGTATTATTTTATTGCTATTTAAATAAGAATCATGAAAAGAATCCTTTTTTTAAGCCTTGGCCTTTTAATCTTAGTGTCTGGTTGTGTTAAAAAAGATGATACACCTGTAGGTGAAGCACAGTTAAGATTTGTTAATGCGGTTCCAGGCTCTGTAGGCCAGGATGTGTATGTAAACAATAACCAGGTAACTCTTGTGGGCCTTGGATACGCCCAAAGTACGGCCTACACGAAAGTGATTTCAGGCATTAACCTGATTGCTTTTGCTGATGGAGGAACTTTAGTTTCTAATGCCATTATTAGCTACGGTACAGACATTGGCACCAACTCTAGCGTGTACTATTATAAAAACCTATCTGGAACATTGGTGGCGGGGGCCATTAAAGATGACATGACTGCACCTGCTGCAGGAAAGGCAAGAGTTAGATTTGTGCATTTGAATAACTCTTTAAACAACTCTTTAAGGGTTAGTGCGGTTAATGGTGCAGAATTATTCCCTGCTTTGGTTTTTGGAAGCGCATCTGCTTATTTTGAGGTAGCGCCTGGTACAAAATTCCAGCCAGCCGCTACAGGGGTAACTACTGCTCCTGAAATTAGCGTCAACGTACAAGCTGGAAAGATATACACTATCGTACTTACCGGTTCTGCAGCAACTGAACTTTATGCTTTCACGCTTATTCAAAATTAATTTTACCGCCTGTGACATAAAATACCATGCTTATTGCCATGATATTTCTATTTTTGGGCTTAATCTATAAAATTTGGAATTTTTAAACTTTCTCCTAGACTTTCTTTTACACATCGATAAACACCTTGAGGAAATCATTAGAGACTATCAGGGCTGGACATACGCTATTCTCTTTTTAATCATTTTTGCTGAAACTGGTTTTGTGGTAACTCCTTTCTTACCTGGCGATTCTTTACTCTTCGCCATGGGAACTTTAATTGCAGGAGGGAATACAGGTTTAAGCATTTGGATTATGCTGTTTATGCTGATGATTGCTGCTATACTTGGCAATTCTTTAAACTATAAACTTGGTAGTTTGCTGGGGGTAACGGTATTTAAGGAGAAGAATAAGATATTGAAACTGGAATACTATCATCAATCGCACATGTTCTTTGAAAAACATGGTGGTAAAGCAATCATATTTAGTCGCTTTTTACCAATTTTCAGGACTATAGCGCCATTTGTTGCAGGTGTAGCCAAGATGCCTTTCGGCAGGTTTACCTTGTTTAACGTTATTGGTGGAGTAGCCTGGATAACAAGTTTATTGATGGCTGGTTATCTGCTTGGTCAAATCCCAATTGTTAAAAAGAACTTCGATGTTGTAATTGTGGTAATTGCTTTGGTGACTTTCCTTCCTGCTATTTTTGCAGCTTTGAGATCAAAGTTTGTGAAAAAAGAAATTATGGAAGAGAATAACTAAAAACCTTCCAAGAGAGGCTGACCTGCATCTACCCATGCAGAATACCAATAACTTCCTATTTGTAGAATAGAACCGCGCATTTGTCGCTCTACCATTGCATTCATTTTAGTATGGTAGGCTCTTGAGTACGCTTTGGAATACTGCTTTAGCAATTGGTTTTTCCGTTTGGAGAAATCCGACTTCTGATGTGCGCGGAATTCCATACTTACCTCCTTTTCGCAGCTTAGAACTGAATCTACCAAACCATGGGTGTGTTTAACAATGGCCCACGACTGCTTTAAGGGTTGGTCTATATAAACTGCTTTGCCTACGGCATAGTTATACTCCTTTGAAAAAAGTTCAGGAAGCCTGCTCTCCCAAAAAGCATGGATACCTGTTTGACCAGTTAGTTGTCCATTGTGGTTTTCCGTAGTATGCAGAGGTACATGGGCATCGGCAAGGTAATGGCCCAGATAGGCAGAATAGATTAGTATTTTAGCAGAATCACGGTCTTTAAAAGCTTGGACCAGTTTATAATAGCTCTTTAGAATTTGCCATGGAAGTATTCCATTGCTATTTAGTTTGGTTGTTCCGTATTTCTCAATGGCTTTGTCCCATTTTTCTGGGATACTATCTATGTCTTTTTCGTAGCGCTCCACATCAAGGTAATGCCTGGCCGCTTCGGCAGTATCTGCATACCTTCTTTTATCCGGGTCTACCGCATGCGCTGCTAAATAATCAATATTGGCTTTGTAAAAACGGATGAGGCCATTTGGAAGCGTAAAGACAGCAAGGCGGTTGATTTCCTGATGGGCAAAGAACCCCCAGGAAGAACAGGTAGCAAGAATGGAGATAAGAAATGCAGAAATAATAAAGTGTTTCAAGTTTATTTATCTATGCTTTTTCCCTTCATGGCTGATGATACCGCAACATCCATTACGCGCTCTGCAAAGGGTCTGGTAAACTCATTAAGCTCATCGGCTTTTTTAAGAATATCATCTTTAATGGCAGTTAACAAGGCAGTTTTAAGTGCCTCGATATGTTGGTTGGTTTCAGTGATTTCTTCTTTGGTTAAGAATTCTCCATGCTTATTTAAGAATCGCTCTGCGGTATAAACCAATTGTTCTCCTTCGCTTCTGGCTTCTATGAGCATACGTTGTTCTACATCGCTTTTGGCATGGGTGATGCTATCGATCAGCATTTTTTCGATTGTGTCGTCTGTTAGTCCGTAGCTTGGTTTTACATCTATTTCTTGTTTTACTCCCGATCGCAGTTCAATGGCCTGAACGGTTAATATGCCATCGGCATTCAATAAGAAATTGATATCTACCTTAGGTAAGCCAGCGGGCATTGCGGGGATACCCCTCAGTTCAAACTCTGCCAGTTTCCTGTTTTCAGATACCAGATCACGCTCTCCCTGAAAAACAGAGATTTTCATGTTAACCTGGCCATCCAAAGAGGTCGTGTACTGTCTTCCGGCCTTTGTTGGTACTTTAGCATTTCGTGGAATGATCACATCCATCAGTCCACCGATGGTTTCAATCCCTAACGATAATGGGGTAACGTCTAACAATAGGATATCAGAGCGGTTTCCAGCAAGGATGTCGGCCTGGATGGCAGCACCGAGTGCAACTACTTCATCTGGGTTGATCTGGTCATGTGGTTTGCGACCAAAGAATGCTTCTACCTGCTGTTTTACAAATGGCGTACGGGTGGAGCCGCCAACCATGATCACTTCATCAATAGCTGTAATATCTAGCTTTGCATCACTTAATGCATTTTTACAGGCTTCAATAGTTTCGGCTACTTTAGCAGCAATCAGGTTTTCAAATGTTTGTTTATCAAGGGTACACCAGATCTCACCTATTTTTTCATTAAACAGGTTCTGAGTACTTAAAGCTTTCTTGGCCTCCTCGGCTTTTAATCGTAGTGACTGCATCAGGCCTGGATCAGCATTGAACTGATCTTGTTGTATGTTGTTTTTCTCTACCCAGTAATGTACAATAGCACGATCAAAATCATCGCCTCCAAGGAAGGTATTCCCGTTGGTAGAAAGCACTTCAAATATTCCGTTTTGGATGGATAAAATGGACACATCAAATGTGCCACCACCAAGATCATACACTGCTATTGTTTTTTGTTGTGTTGGATCAAGCCCTATACCGTAAGCCAAACTGGCTGCGGTTGGTTCATTTACAATCCGTAAAACATCAAGGCCTGCAAGTTTGCCAGCATCTCGGGTTGCCTGCCGCTGACTGTCATTAAAATATGCCGGTACTGTTATAACAGCCCTGTTCACAGGTGTTTTAAGTGCATGTTCTGCACGCGCCTTTAGCTCTTTTAAAATCTCTGCAGACAATTCGATGGGAGTATAGAAGCGGTCGCCCGCCTTAATTTTAACCAACGAATCATTTTCATCATCGATGATCTTGTAAGAAAATACATCCTGATGGCTGGCCAGGTCTTTATAAGACCTGCCTAATAGACGTTTTACGGAAAATATAGTATTGGATGGGTCTGTTATTAAGAATTCCTTGGCTTCATTACCTACCAGTGCATCACCTTGTTCATTAAAGTGCACAACTGAAGGAACCAGTAACCCTTTGCCTGTATCATTGATTACCTGTGCGTTTTTTTCAGGATTAATGAAAGCCACCAAGCTATTGGTAGTCCCAAGGTCTATGCCCACAATAATTTCTTCTTGTTGGAAAGAACCTGTTGCCAGGTTAATGGATATTTTTGCCATAGTGCGGCAAATTTACAAATCTTTTTTATGGATATTGTAAAGCCAAAGTACTATATCCTGATAGCTGTCTGTGCCTTTTTGCTGATTGTTTAGCTTTAAAAAGCGGTCAAACGCCACATCAAGATAACCAAACATCTCGTTGTTGTATTTACGCCAAAAGTCGCGATCTGCTTCAAAATCCTTAACCGTTCCTTTGTTCACTGTTGCGTATATGCGTTCATAATCTTCTGGTGATTTTACACGGATTTCAAAAAGAATACTCTTTAGCATGGCATAAGATGCCGCGTATCGAAAATAGTCGTTTTTGCTATTATTGGCTACCAGATAACCGATCAGGTTGGCTTCGTCTTCCCGCCCTATACCAAGTTGGTGGGCAATTTCATGGCAAACAACAAATGGAAGTGCAACGGAGGGTAACAGCATGTTTACGTTAGCTTCTCCTGATAGTGGATTGTAATAACCTTCTATGCCTATTTTGGTGATCACCCAGCTGTTAAGTACAGGTTTTACTGAGGGGATGTGGTAACCGAAAAATGAGTTTTTCTGCTCCATATCATGATAACCCTGACTGGAAATTTCTCTCAGTTCGCTGATGTTGAACCTGGTTTTTTTAACGCCTTGTAATTGATTAAGGCGTTTTACAAAGAACTCGCCAAGTTTAACCAGCTGTTGAGTATTGTATTTTTCATTAGTGATGCCCAGCTGCTGAGCAACGGATGGCCTGGAGTAGTTTAGTCCCCATGCCAGTTTAAAAACGAGATAGAGCAACAAGGAGAAATTGGTGACCTTAATTGGTATAATTACCCGATCTGTTTTCTTCAAATAGTTTTTGAAGAGCTTTCTAAAGAAGATATATACTTTTCGAAGCACATAAATAACCAGTGCCAGGTATAGAAAATCGCCTATGGCAAAAGGCAATATTGAGCTTATGAATCGCTGTAAAATGGATGTAAAGAGGTAAAATCTGTCTGAATATAAATACTCTACCAACTGATCATTTAGACCCAGAAGGAAAATGAACAGCGCAATTAGAGAAAGAAAAATAAGCTTTTTTAAAGGCTTTCTGAACGCTCTGTTCATTACCTGTTGAAGGTTAGTCGCTTGCCTGTCTCGTTAGTGGTAAATTTTCCTTTCACATAGGCCAGGTTGCCGGATACGATGGTGTGTGTAACCTCAGCACGGAAGGTTTGTCCTTCGAAAGGCGACCAACCGCATTTATACAATACATTTTGTCTGGTTACCTTATAAGGATCGTTCAGGTTTACAAGAATAAGATCTGCCCAGTATCCTTCGCGTATAAAGCCTCTTTTATCCAGATTAAAACAAGTCGCAACATTGTGTGCAGTTTTTTCAGCAATCTTTTCCAGTGTTATTTTTCCCTGATGGTGCATTTCCAACAGTGCAGAGATGGCATGCTGTACAAGTGGTCCGCCTGAAGGAGCCTGTATATAGGGCTGCTCTTTCTCTTCAATAGTATGTGGGGCATGATCAGTGGCTATGATATCAATATGATCATCAAGCACCCCTTCAAGAATGCTAGCTTTATCTGCGGCAGTCTTAACAGCAGGATTCCATTTTATCCAGTTGCCTTTTTGCGCATAATCGCTATCATCAAACCAAAGGTGATGGATACAAGCTTCGGCAGTAATGCGTTTGTCTTTAAGCGGAATGGAATTATCAAATAGGCCAACCTCTTTTGCCGTAGAAATATGCAAGATATGCAGCCTTGTATTGTGTTTTTTAGCCAACTCAACAGCCATAGAGGAGGAAATGTAGCAGGCTTCTTCGCTTCTGATCAACGGATGCATGGCTGGTGTTAACGCATCGCCATATTGTGCTTTAAAATGAGCCAGGTTTTGTTGAATGGTTTTCTCATCCTCACAATGCGTAGCCACCAGCATCGGTGCTTCTTTAAAGATGTTTTCCAATACAGTTTGATTATCTACCAACATATTGCCGGTTGAAGAACCCATAAATACCTTAATGCCGCATACTTGTTTTGGATCAGTTTTTAAGACCTCATCAAGATTGTTATTGGAAGCACCCATAAAAAAGGAATAGTTAGCTAGCGACATTTCTGACGCAATTGCGTACTTATCAGCCAAAAGTTCTTGTGTTAACGTATTGGGAACTGTATTAGGCATTTCCATGAAGGAGGTAATTCCTCCAGCTACAGCAGCCATACTTTCAGTAAATATGTCTGCCTTATGCGTTAAACCGGGTTCACGAAAGTGTACCTGATCGTCTATCATTCCAGGAAACAGGTGCAAACCTTCCGCATTGATCTCCTGGTCTGCTGGTTGATCAATTACAGGTGCGATCTTGGAGATAAGACCATCTCTAATGAAGAGGTCGGCCACAATGATTTTACCTTCGTTTACAATTGAAGCCGATTTTATAAGGATGGTTTTCATGGTTGATCAGGATATTGCTGCTGTTTAATAAGCTGTGTTAAATAGTTCAAACTTAGAAAAAATATTCCTTCTGTACATGCGATATAGATTTTTTTTAAAGAAGAGTAACTATTGGCAATGCATCGTATTGATAGTCGGAAAGTGTATTGTTCACTCAGCCAAATGGCACTAAATAAATTTTGACTATTTTTGCAAAATGCCAAAAGAATTTGAAGCGTTTAATCTTAATCGACAATTGCAAAATGCGATAGCAGATGCTGGATTTACGGTTGCAACCCCTATACAGGAGAAAGCAATTGCCCCTATATTGTCTGGCCAGGATATTTTTGGTATTGCAGAAACCGGAACCGGTAAAACAGCTGCATACGTGTTGCCTATTTTAATGAATTTAAAATATGCGCAGGGCGATGCGCCGCGAGCATTGATACTTGCGCCAACCAGAGAGTTGGCCATGCAAATTACAGAACATGTTAAGATGTTTGCCAAATACACTGATCTGAGAACTGTAGTGGTTTACGGCGGCTTAGGACCTAAAACTCAGATTGAGCAAATTAAAGCAGGTGTGGATATCATTGTAGCTACTCCAGGCAGATTTTTAGATATTTATCTGGCTAATCACATCAATACCCAGTATCTGAAATTCTTGGTTTTGGACGAAGCAGATAAGATGATGGATATGGGCTTTATAGGTTCTATCCACAGGATATTAGAAATAGTGCCTAGAAAACGACAGAACCTGCTGTTTTCTGCAACTATGAGCGATTTAGTGCAGAAAATTGCTGGAGACTTTTTAAAGAACCCAACTGTAATAGAAGTTGCACAGCAAGCTACTCCAGCTGCTTCAGTAACGCAGGCTTTATATTACGTCCCTAACTTTAAGACGAAAATTAACTTGCTACAGCACCTTTTAAAGAATGTTGAAGAATTTACCAGACTAATCATATTCTGTAAAACGAAGACAGTAGCAGATAATATCTTCAGCTTTATAGAGAGGCGATTTGGTCCAGAAGCGGTTAGAGTAATACATGCCAATAAAGGACAAAACACAAGAATTAATTCCATAAATAGCTTTAAAGAGGGGAATATTAGGGTGTTGGTAGCTACAGATGTGGCCTCAAGAGGAATAGATGTCTCTGAAGTGAGTCACGTAATCAATTTTGATGTGCCAATAGTAATAGAAGATTACGTACATCGTATTGGAAGAACAGGAAGAGCCTTTGCGAAAGGTGATGCCTTAACGTTATGCACCGACGCTGAGAAATATTACATTCAGAAAATAGAAAAGTTAATTAGACAGCAGATTCCTGTTGTACCTTTGCCGGAGGAAGTGTTTGTTGAAGAAACTCCTTATGAGGAAAGACAGGCTATAAACAGGGCTATTGACGATCAGAAGCGTAAGGAAGATCCTGATTTTAAAGGAGCGTTTCATGAAAAGAAACATGCAGCAGCAATAGCCGAAGCAGCCAGGAATAAGACAAATAAGCAACCTAACTGGAAAAAGAAGAAGTTTAAAAAGTAAGCGCATCAGTTGAAGATAAAGTTAACCCCATTAAATATTGTATCTGCAGTGTGTTTAACTGCTGCCATACTTTTGCTTTATGATAAAAAAGAATTGGGAAATAGTACGGCATCAAGCGGTATTGTAGATTTGATGGCCGGTTTAAGCATACTTGCCGGTATTATCGCTTTTATTTCCGATCAGATATTTAGAAAATTTGTGCCCAGCATAAAAAAGTTATGGATTATAGAAGGTGTGCTCATCGTCTTTATGATCATTTTAATATTTATAATAAGAACAAGTACCCGTTAGATGAAAACAGCAGAAATAAAAATTACAGTAGAACTGGATGATAACAATGTTCCGGAAAATCTTCTTTGGGAATCAACAGATGCAGAAACACAGGAAAAAGTGCCTGTTAAATCAATGATGCTTGCATTATGGGACCATAACTATAAGAACTCGATGCGTATTGATTTGTGGACTAAAGACATGCCTGTAGATGAAATGAAAAGGTTTTTTTATGAAACACTGCAAACTATGGGGGATAGTTTCCTTAAAGCAACAGGAGAAAAGCTTATCGTTGAAGATTTGCGCGATTACTGCGCTCATTTTGCGGATAAGATGGGGATCAATACGCAAAGGTAATTAATGAGAACGCAAGGAATTATAGGTGCTGCTATAATGGCGGTTGGAGGTGTGAGTCCGCTGATTCACATTCCGGTAATTGGCGACTGGAACTACTTTGATGTAGATATGAGGCTTGCCATTGGATTTTACATTCTTGTAATACTGGGTTTGATTGGTGCTTTTTCGAAAAAGCAAGAACTAATCAGGTTTGCAGGATATGGAGCTATAATTTTGGTGCTTATTACTTTGTTTGGTATTTATTTAAAAACCCACGATTCATTTAGTTTTCTTCATTTCAAGAATCTGGTTAATCTTGCTGCTGGTCTGATAAAATATAAATGGGGCTGGTATGTTATTGTTGCAGGAGCATTTATATTAATTACAGTAAGAAAACCTAGTGTAATAAAAGTCAACTAGTTCGTGTTGCCCAATGTTTTGTGCTTTCTTTTTTTCTTGATCTGTATATTTTTAAAATGCTCATCTTTGCCAATGATACTGATATTTCCATCTACCTCAAGCATGGCAAGTTTTACGTCCAGAAAATGATCAATACCATGCTCTCTCATAGACTCATGGAGTTCATCGTTAGTGATTCCCAGCTTGCTTAAAAGTGTAAAATCAAGTTTGCCATTGTGTATCAAAATTTGCGGCTTATCGTTGATCAACTCACGAAGCCACCTATTTTTAAAAAGAGTCTTTTTAAGAATGTAATTCAGCAGGAAAAGTATAGCCGCTGCCACAATACCACCTAAAAGTGAAGTATTTTGGCCAACCATTGCATTTTGAACTGCATTGCTTATTAGTAAAATCAAAACTACATCAGTAGCATTTAATTGAGAAAGTTCCTTTTTGCCCGACAACCTTATCGCTACCAGCATAAAAAAATAAACAGCTGTGCTCCTTAAAGCAATATCCAGATAAGCATTCATAATTAGAATTTAAGTTCAGTTTGTCCCTTGTGGTTGATTTCACTTTCGTGCTGCAATAGCCATTTCTTTCTCCATAAGCCGCCTGCATACCCCACAAGTTTTCCATTGCTACCAATTACGCGGTGGCAGGGTACGACTATCGCTAATTTGTTTTTGCCGTTGGCAGCTGCTATGGCTCTAATAGCTAATGGCTTGTGTGCGGAAAATTTGGCATATGACATTGTATCTCCGTAGGCGATGTTCATTAGATTGATCCAAACTTCCTGCTGAAAATCTGTTCCCGTTTGCTTCATTGGAAATGAAAATGATTTTAAAAGACCTATAAAATAGGCACCTAACTCTTGAGCTGCCAGTTTGGTTAAGCTATTTTCTGGTAACCCCTTTTTATCAACCTCTTTAAATGTGATTTCCGTTATAAAGTACTCGTCTGCAAAGATGCTAATGGGTCCAATAGGCGTATCAATAATTGTGCAGAAGGAAGCTGTCATTTTTAATAGGTTGCAATGTTGATCAATACAATATTACAACAATACAACAATTTTACAGTTGGTTAATTTAGTAAAAATATATCTTTGCTACTTATGCAATTTGTAAAGGAAGTTAAGCATCTATTATACAAAGAGGTGATGTTAGAATGGCGTTCTAAATATGCAATTAACAGTATTCTATTGTACGTAGTATCCACCATTTTTGTTTGTTTTTTATCTTTCAAAAGTATAGAGCATAAGTTAACCTGGAATGCTCTGTTTTGGATAATTATGCTATTTGCATCCATCAATGGTGTATCGAAAAGTTTTCTTCAGGAAAGCAAAGGCAGACAACTTTATCAGTATGTGCTAGCGAGTCCTGGAGCCATCATTTTATCTAAAACCATTTACAATATTTTGCTGATGACAATGTTAACTTCCATTGCTTTAGTAGTCTATATTGTTATTTTCGATTATGTGCCTTCAGACCTTCCCATGTTTTATGTGTCTGTTATACTAGGTAGTTTAAGTTTCTCGACTATATTTACTATGGTATCGGCAATTGCAGCTAAGGCTGGTAATGGAGGTATGCTTATGGCTATATTAAGTTTTCCATTGATAATTCCGGTGATGATTATCCTGATTAAACTTTCCAAGAATGCGATAGATGGGCTTGATAGGTCAGTTAGTTTAGATGAAATTGGGATCTTGATATTCATTAACGTTATTACTGTTTGTGCCTCTTTGCTGTTATTTCCTTACTTGTGGAGGGACTAAACTATGAATTTTAAGTACGCCATACTAAATTTCTCATTACCTTTACCCAAGATTAAATTAGATAGGAATGTATAAAAGCTGGTGGAAAATTTTAGGTTCCTTGTTGGTGATCTATACAACTATAGGGGGACTGCTTCTGGGAGTTCCAAGATTGGCTATTTTAAACGAGACCATTAGAAACTTATACTTCCACGTACCGATGTGGTTTGGGATGATCACCCTGTTTTCCATTTCAGTGTTTTATAGTATTAAATACCTGCTGAATTCGAAGGATGAAGATGACCTTAAAGCCGTTGAAAGTGTTAATGTAGGTATTGTATTTAGTATTTTAGGATTGGTGACAGGTGCAATTTGGGCCAAGTTTACCTGGGGTCAGTTTTGGAGCTTCGATGTTAAGCAGAACTTCACGGCCATAGCTATTTTATTATACTTTGCCTATCTGGTACTTAGAAATTCGATAGACGAGCAGCAAAAGCGTGCAAAAATATCTGCGATATATAATATTTTTGCCTTTCCTATGATGGTCGTGCTTATTATGGTATTGCCTAGGCTGTCAGATTCGCTGCATCCCGGTAATGGAGGTAACCCCGGATTTAATAGTTACGATCTTGATAGCAGAATGCGTGCCGTGCTTTACCCGGCGTTTATTGGCTGGTCAATTATTGGATATTGGATTTATACAATTAGGTTTAGAATCCGTTCTTTAGAAAACAAATAGAATCTTAAAATGAAAAAGTTATTAATGGCATTTTTGCTAATCATCAGTTCTGTTAGTGTATTTGCTCAGGATGGTGGAATTGAGATGGCAGATGCCATGCGTAGCAATGGTAAAATATATGTTGTAGTAGTCTGCATCGTGATAATTCTTGTAGGATTACTGTCTTATCTGTTTTCGTTAGATAAAAGATTAAAAAAGTTAGAAAAAAAATAGTCGTGTTAAAAAGTTAGTTTGCAGCGCGTAATCGCCATTTTTAGTTGTTTTATAAGGTAGTGTGCTGCTTACACTAAGTGCATTTGCATTTGCAATAGTCATAATTTTTAGTGCAATTTTGCTGTTGTAAATAATTAACTTATTTCAATTCATAAAAAACAACTGATGGCTAATACAGCAAATGAGAGCAATTTTTTTGCAGACGTATGCAAGAATTTTGACAGTGCAGCTAGGTTTACTTCACACCCAGAAGGATTATTAAACCAAATAAAAACTTGTAACAGCGTTTATCGTTTTCAATTTCCAATACGCAGAGGTAATGGTTTTGAGGTAATCGATGCCTGGAGGGTAGAACATTCACACCATATGAGTCCGACTAAAGGTGGTATCCGATATAGTGACATGGTAAATGAGGATGAAGTAATGGCCCTTGCTGCATTGATGACCTATAAATGTGCCATTGTAAATGTTCCTTTTGGCGGTGCAAAAGGTGGTATCTGTATCAATCCTAAGAACTATTCGGTAGCAGAGCTTGAAACAATCACCCGTCGCTATACAACTGAATTGATCAAAAAGAACTTTATTGGCCCGGGTATCGACGTGCCTGCACCAGATTATGGATCAGGAGAGCGTGAGATGAGTTGGATTGCAGATACTTACATGACGATGAATCCGGGACAGTTAGATGCATTGGGCTGTGTTACAGGAAAGCCGATTGCATTACATGGTATTCATGGTCGTAAAGAAGCAACAGGGAGAGGAGTTGCTTATGCTGTAAAGGAATGCGTTAATGTTGCAGAGGATATGCATAAGATCGGTTTAAAAGCCGGGTTGGGTGATAAGCGTGTTATAGTCCAAGGGCTTGGTAATGTGGGGTATCATTCTGCTAAATTCCTTACCGAGTTTGGTGCTACTATTGTGGGGCTTTGCGAATTTGAAGGAGCGATCTATAATGAAAACGGCTTAAATGTGGATGAGGTTTTTGCCCATCGTAAAAATACAGGTTCGATACTTGGGTTTCCTGGAGCTAAGGATTTCAAAAATTCTATGGAGGGATTAGAGCAACCATGCGATATTCTGGTTCCAGCAGCTCTAGAGAATCAGTTGACGGTAGATAACATTAAAAATATTAAAGCAAAAATCATTGCAGAGGGTGCTAACGGACCGACTACTCCAGAGGCTGAAGAATTATTTACTGAAATGGGGGGTATCATCATCCCGGATATGTATTGTAATGCTGGTGGAGTTACTGTATCCTATTTTGAATGGTTGAAAAATCTCTCACACGTTGCTTTTGGTCGAATGGAGAGTCGATATGCGGAAAACTCTAACGCTAATCTAATTAATGTTTTAGAAGGCTTAACAGGTAAGAAAATTCCAGCAGAGAATAGGCTCATGATTGTTAAGGGTGCGTCTGAAATGGAACTGGTAAATTCGGGTTTGGAAGATACTATGATTCATTCTTATCATGAAATTAGGGAAAACCTGTTAAATAAGCCAGGTGTAAATACGTTAAGAACAGCAGCTTTTGTTGGTTCTATAGATAAAATAGCTGTCTCCTATATGAACCTTGGCGTTTGGCCATAGTTCTTTGAAGTTGATTCTATACCGCAACATGGAGGTGTTGCGGTTTTTTTATGTCAAACTTTTGCTATTAAAGGGCATGGTCAAATCTGATAACGTTCATTAGCGTATATGAAGTAAATGAGAGATCTTAAAGTAATTTGTTTAGTCTTTTTAGTTTTTTTGCTGGGCCTTGGGGCTTGTCGCGATGGACAGCATTTGGAGAGTGCCGGTGGTTTTGCTGTTCTTCCCAAGCTAAAGAAAGGGCAGGCTGTGGCTAACTTTTCTGGAGGCTGTTTTTGGGCGATGCAGGAGTGTATGATAGAACTTAAAGGTGTGGATAAAGTTATAAGTGGGTATGCAGGTGGTGAAAAAGCAAATCCAACCTACGAGGAAGTAACAAGTCAGGGAACAGGTCATGCAGAAACGGTTCAAGTATATTATGACCCCTCTATAATCAGTTTTGAAAAGCTTGCCTATGCTTTTTTTCATGCCCATGACCCGATGCAGGTTAACGGACAAGGACCGGATGTTGGCTCTGACTACCGTTCTATCGCGTTTTTTAGAACGGAGCGTGAGCATATGGTTTTAGATAGTTTAATTTCTGATTTAAATAAAAAGAATAGTAATGTTAAGCCTGTGGAAACAGAAGTAACTTCTTTTTCCAAGTTTTATCCTGCAGAGACCTACCATCAGGATTATTATAAAAAAAATCCCTGGGAACTTTACATACGCAACGTTTCAAAAACGAAGGTCCTTAAGTTTCGAAAAGCTGTGCCTGATATGATTAAATCTGAATATAGCCAATAATTGTCAGAGAACTATCAATAAATAGCTATGGTCCTGAATTGCATCTGCCTAAAACATTATAGGCACTTATATTTTTTATCTTTGTGCGATCTAAAATCCAATTACCAAGATGAAAAAGAGTGCAATCATTGGTCTAATAACGATAGCGATTTGCGTAGGTTTTTTAATTAGCCTTAATGCGGACACCAGTAGCTACTCAACATTTACTGAAGCTGCAAGAGACGCAAGGGAGTTCCATGTAATGGGATATTGGGAGAAGCAAAAAGGCACCTATTATGATGCACAGAAAGATGCAAATCATTTTGCTTTTTATATGAAGGATCAAAAGGGAGCTGTAAACAAAGTAGTTTACAGTGGTACCAAGCCTCAGGATTTTGAAAGATCAGAGAAACTAGTTCTCATTGGTGAGATGAAATCAGGCACATTCTATGCTTCTAAAATACTCATGAAGTGCCCGTCAAAATATAATAATGATCTTGTAGAGGTAAAGCAAGACGGAAAAGTGGAAAAATACAATTAATCTAAATGGATATTCAGTTTATTGGAGAGAACCTCCTTCCTGGTAAAGTCGGGCAGTTCTTTATTGTTCTTGCATTTGGAGCATCATTGCTTTCAACTATTTCATATTATTTTGCTGCCAAAAATAAAGATCTTCAAGATCGGTCCTGGGCTATTCTTGGTAGGATTGGGTTTTTGATCAACTGGCTATGTGTTATAGGTATAGGAAGTACGCTATTCTTCTTAATCCTTAACCATTATAATGAATATTATTACGTTTATAATCATTCTTCAAAAGAGCTGCCTGTTTATTATATCGTTTCCGCATTCTGGGAGGGACAGGAAGGTAGTTTTTGGCTTTGGGCATTTTGGCAATCGCTTCTTGGTGCAATCCTGATCTGGAAGGCCAAGTCTTGGGAAAATGGGGTGATGACGGTTATTGCATTTTCGCAGGTTTTTTTAACTTCTATGCTTTTGGGCGTTCAAATTTTTGGTCAGCGCATAGGTAGTTCTCCCTTTATTCTATTGAGAGACGCTGTGAATTTGAAAGAAATGGCTCCAATATTTGCCGATCCTGAGAATTTTAAAAATTATTTGAAGTTTATTACTGATGGTAGGGGACTGAACCCTTTACTCCAAAACTATTGGATGGTCATACATCCTCCAACATTATTTTTGGGCTTTGCCAGTATGGTTGTGCCTTTCGCTTATGCGGTATCTGGAATATGGTTGAAAAAATATAAGGAATGGATTAAACCTGCAATGCCATGGGCACTTTTCGCAGTTATGGTATTGGGAACGGGAATTATCATGGGTTCATTCTGGGCTTATGAAGCATTGAACTTTGGTGGTTTCTGGGCATGGGATCCTGTAGAGAATGCCTCTATTATTCCATGGCTTACTTTGATAGCGGGAGTACACGTTATGATTGCATTTAAGAATACCGGACACGCTTATTTTACGGCAATTGTATTGGTTTTTTTGAGTTTTATCTTAGTGCTCTATGCTTCATTTTTGACTAGGAGTGGTATTTTAGGGGAAACATCAGTGCATGCATTTACGGATCTGGGTATGTTTGGTCACCTGATTTTGTATAATGTAGTATTTTTAATTATACCTACGGTTTTGCTAATCGTGAGGTGGAAGGAACTGCCAATTACAAATAAAGATGAAGAAACATATTCCCGAGAATTCTGGATGTTTATTGGTTCATTAGTTATCACTATAGCGTGTATACAGGTTATTTTTGTTACCTCTGTACCCGTTTTTAATGCAGCTTTTGGAACCAATTTTGCGCCGCCAATTGATGCGGTAAAATATTATAACCAATGGCAGGCACCTTTTGCTATTTTGGTAACGATCATTTCAGGTTTTACCCAGTTCATGAAATACAAGAGAACTGATCCTAGAAAATTCTATAGTAGCTTGCTTGCTTCTGTTTTGTTTTCTATAGTGATCACTGCAGGTTTTGTTTACATAACTGGTGTCTATAAAAATCTGATTTTTATACTTTTAACGTTCAGCTGTATATTTGCGGTGATGTCAAATGCCAAGATTCTTGGTTTGGCGTTTTGGGGTAAAAAGAAACTGGTAGGTGCCGCTGTTGCACACATCGGATTTGCGCTTTTGCTGTTAGGAGCTTTGGTTGCTGCAGCTACGAACAAGCCAATCTCTTTAAACGCTTCTAATTTTATACCGGTTAAGGATTTTGAAAAGGCAGATAAACCAGGTGAAAATATAGTGCTTTACAAAAATGAGCCTAAGAAGATGGGCCGCTATACTGTTACTTATGTGAGTGATACCATTATTGCTCCAAATACTTTCTATAAACTTAACTTTAAGGTTTATGATGAAAAGAGCGGTGTATTGAAAGAGGACTTTGATTTGAACCCACATATACAATCTAATGAAAAGATGGGTCTTATTGCTTCTCCTGATACTAAGCATTACTTAACCCACGATATTTATACCCATGTAACCAGTGCTCCAGTAGAGAAAGCTGCTATTCATGATGATCATGAAGGGCATAGTGAAGAGGAAAACTATAAGGCGCCAAGGATTGCAACACTTAAAGTTGGGGATACCCTTCACGTTAGCAGTGGAATTTTAACGGTTAAGGCTTTAAATACCAAGCCTTCTGCAAAGAATTTAGTATTGGCTGACGGAGATCTTGCTGTTGGCTTGCCTGTAGAAATTAATGTTAGTGGTAAGATTTACAAGGCAGAACCAATATTTCTTGTAAAAGGGAATAACGTATTTGATTTCGCACGTAACATCGACGATCTTGGTTTAAGAGTTAGGTTTACTAAAGTACTGCCTGAGCAAGGTAAGGTAGAACTTCAAGTTTATGAGAAACCTCAGCAAGCGAAGGATTGGGTAGTTTTTAAATCAATTGAATTCCCATTCATTAACTTATACTGGGCAGGTACTATTGTTATGGTGATTGGCTTTCTGATCTCCATATTCAGAAGACAAAAAGAGGTTAAAGCTATTTAATGAAAATAGTTTTTATTGGATCTGGTAATGTAGCCACGCAAATGGCAAACGCTTTTCACAGTCATGGTGAACATGTGTTTGAGATTTGGAGCCCTAATATTGAAAATTCTTCTCAATTGGCAAATAGTGTTGAAGGCGAAGCAGTTTCTTCTATAAAAGCCCTTGATCAAAATGCAGACCTTTATATTATTGCAGTAAAGGATGATGCAATAAATGATGTGGCTAATGCTATTGGAGGTGTTAAGGGCTTAGTTGTGCATACATCAGGTACAACTGGTATCGAGGCGCTTTCATCATTGAAAGAATATGGTGTGCTCTATCCGCTCCAAACCTTTTCTAAATCAAGGATCATTGAATTTAATACTATTCCGCTTTGTATAGAAGCTTGTAATGAAGCGTCATTAGATCAATTGGAGAGAATTGCAAATATGATAAGTTGTGCTGTTTATCCTATTGATAGCGCGAAAAGGAGGGTATTACATCTATCGGCAGTATTTGCATGTAATTTTGTAAACCATCTTTACTCACTGGGAAACAAGCTGCTAGACGAATCAGGAATTTCATTTGAGATGTTGCGGCCTCTTATTCTTGAAACAGCATTAAAAGTACAACATGAACTTCCAAATAATGTGCAGACCGGACCGGCTGTTCGCGGGGATCAAATGACAATTTCAGCCCATTTAAAGATGCTAGAAAATAGTACTGATCGGGCCAATATTTACGAAATATTAAGTGATAGCATTAAAAAAACAAATCAATAGTTACAATTGCGGTTTTTGGTGCTTATTTTTGCGATATAATTATGAGTATTTATAAATTAAAGATAAATTTTGAAGAACAAGGGAAAGAATCAATTGAACTACCAATAGCTGGGGGTGAAGATGTTCTTGACGTTTGTTTAGATAACAATATTCAGCTTCAGCACAACTGTGGTGGTGTTTGCGGTTGTAGTACTTGTCACGTCTATGTGATTAAGGGTATGGATAATATCCAGGACATTTCAGATAAGGAAGAAGATTTTATAGACCGTGCGGTACGCCCAAGAATCACATCCAGATTGGGTTGTCAGTGTGTAATCATCAATGGTGACATTGAAATCACCATTCCTGATCAATCCGAATTCTTAGGCCACTAGTTAAAACCAAAATAAAAAGAAGACATGCAAGATAAATTTGCTTTACCGATATACTGGAATGATCATGAAGATATTGCCCAGGAACTATACGAGAAGTTTGGTGATGATTTCAACGAAGCTAAGATCTATAGGATCAGGTTTACGGAACTGATTGATTGGGTACTTACATTGCCTAATTTTGAAGGTAAAAGAGAAGAAAGTACCGAAGGACACCTGGAGCAAATCCAATCTGCCTGGGTTTACGAGTGGAGAGATAACCAGGATTAGACATGTTCCTGCAAAAGCTACAGCACATCAATACGCTTATCTTTGATGTTGATGGCGTACTTACCGATGGTAGTATCCTCGCCTCTGATTCAGGAGAGTACCTACGAACATTTAATATCAAAGACGGTTATGCCTTACAATTAGCTGTAAAAAGAGGCTTTTTGATATGTATTATTTCTGGTGGAAAAGGGGCTGCAATGCAAAGCCGTTTCGAAGGATTAGGTATTGAAGAAATTTATCTAAATGTATCTGATAAAGTTTTAGTGTATAATGATCTATTGATAAAATACAACCTCATTTCTGAAAATGTGTTGTATATGGGTGATGATATACCTGATATTAACGTGATGAAGCTTGTAGGTGTTCCTACTTGTCCTGCGGATGCTGTACCAAAAATTAAAGCGATATCATCCTACATATCTCCATACCCCGGAGGTAAAACTGCAGTTAGAGATGTCATTGAAAAAGTGTTGAGGGTACAAGAAAGGTGGTTTGATGAACTACCTGATGCGTCCGACTCCGGTAAATAAAATTCATTTGCAACGCCTATGTTACAACAACGGATTAAACTTATTGCGGAGTTGCTCCTCTAAACATTATAAAAACAATTGACCTTAATAACGTTTAAAGAACTAAAAGCATGAAAAAATTATTAATTATCTGCGGACTGCTGTTCAGTGTGGTAACTTTTGCAAATGCACAGGATGCGCAAAAAAGTGGTGGACGTGGACAAGGCGGTGGTACTCCTGAAGAAAGAGCAAAAAGAAATGTGGCAATGGTTGCTGAGAAGTTGAAGTTAACTGATGATCAGAAAACTAAAGTAACTGCTATTTATCTGGAACAAAATGCAAAGATGAGAAAACTACGTGATTCATTAGGTGATGACAGGGATGCTTTTAGAGCAGTTATGGTTAAGCAAAATGAGGATACCAACTCTAAGATTGAAGTTTTGTTAACCGATGATCAAAAAAAGCTGTTCACCGCTTTAAAGGAAGAACGTAAAGAAATGATGAAGAAAAGAATGGAAAACGGCGGTGGTCGCCCAGTGGGGAACTAAATAGTTTAAACTTAGAAAATAATAAAAGCGACTTATGGTCGCTTTTATTATTTTAGCGGTATGTATCAACAGACACTTCCAATTATCCTCGCTTCCAAATCGCCACGCAGACAGGAATTACTCAAAGCCATGAACCTTGATTTTGAGGTTATATTAAAAGATGTAGATGAAAGTTATCCGGAAGATTTACTTCCTGCTGAGATTGCAGTTCATATTGCAGAAAAAAAAGCTGCTGCATTTCTGGAACTAAGCTTTGATCATATCGTAATCACGGCAGATACCATCGTGGCTTATAAAAGTCAAATATTGGGAAAGCCTATAGATGCTACCCATGCCAAAGAAATATTGCAAAATTTATCTGGAACTAACCATCAGGTATACACAGGGGTAAGTATTTCCCACCAAGGAAAGACTGCCTCTTTTTTTGACGTTACTGAAGTCTTCTTCAATGAGCTGACAACGGAACAAATAGATTACTATATCACAAACGGTAATCCTTTTGATAAGGCAGGAGGATACGGTATTCAAGATTGGATAGGATTGATAGGTGTGCAGAAGATCATAGGGTCTTACACTAACGTGATGGGACTGCCAACAGAAAAACTATATCATGCGCTATTAAGTATTTAATTCTTGGAGTGTGCAGAGTACACCCATTTTTAAATCATAAGTAGAGAGGAATAAGCGATGGAAACTGTTCAATTTAAATACGTAATTGGTGATCAGTGCAGCGATAACAATCATATCCACTCTTAGCTTAATTAATCTATCAAAATTTTGTCTTTCGTTGTGGGTGGATTTGATTAATTTCTTGGATAATAGGTGATAAGCTGATATATCGATCTCTGTGGATTTGATATATCTTATGTCCACATCTGGGTTAATCATTCCTGAAAATGTTTCAAATGCACCGGCAGAGCCCACTAATTGCTGAGGTTTATATCGTTTACATGCTTCCTGCAGTTCGAATAATTCGGATTCTAGTCTATTTTGAATAGACAGTTGATTTTCCAGACTTATAGGGTCAGATTTAAAATAAGCTTGTTGCAATCTTGCAGCGCCAATATTGTAGCTTTTTTTCCAAAGTATTCTTCGCTGATCACAAATTATGAATTCAGTACTTCCTCCACCGATGTCCATTATTAAAGATATATGGGTTAATACTCCGGTATCTTTTACGCCTTTATAAATGTAGTCAGCTTCTTCATCGCCACTAATTACAGTAATTTCTATTCCAGTTTCTAGCAAAGCGTCTTTGATAAAGTCATCGCCATTTGCAGCACTTCGTATGGCAGAAGTCGCAATAGCCTTTACTACAGTTACCTGGTAATTGTTTATTTCTTTTTTAAATGATTTCAAAGCAGCTATACCACGATTAAAGGCATCGGGTATAATCAAGTTTTCGTTAATTCTGCCTTCGCCCAACTTTACAGGAAGACTAGTTTTATATAATACTTTCTTATTAGTTCCATTAATATCAGCTATGATTAAATGAAAAGTATTTGTTCCCAGATCTATTATTGCAGATTTCATGTATGGAGGATTAGTAATCTTTAAAAGTAGCATATAAACTTAAAAAGGCATAAAAAAAGCCATCAGTTGAAATGATGGCTTTTTTATTTTAAGGTTTATAACTATTCAAAATATTCCTTCATTTTTTCGAAGAAGCTTTTGTCGTTCTTATTTGGCTGTGGCTTAAAGTTTGGAGATGCTCTTAGCTTCTCTAACATATTACGCTCTTCAGAACTCAATGCTTTTGGTGTCCAAATATTTACATGAATAATCTCATCGCCCCTATGGTAAGAGTTTACTTCAGGGATGCCTTTTCCTTTTAAGCGAAGCAATTTACCGCTTTGTGTTCCAGGTTCAATTTTGATCTTAACCTTTCCATCAATGGTAGGAACCTCAGCGCTGTAACCTAAGGCCGCGTCTATAATAGACACATGAAGATCGTATACCACATTGTTTCCTTCGCGCTTTAATGATTCGTGAGGAATTTCTTCAATCAGAATAATCAGGTCTCCTGGTATGCCGCCATTAGGAGCAGAATTACCTTTGCCGCTCATACTTAACTGCATGCCATCACTTACGCCGGCTGGGATGTTTATAGTTATAGTTTCCTCGCCACGCACTGTCCCATCACCATGACAAGATGTGCATTTCGCAGTGATCTGTTGTCCACTTCCATTACAGTTAGGGCAAGTAGAACTGGTTTGCATTTGACCAAGAATGGTATTTGTTACTCTTCTTACAGCTCCGCTTCCTCCACATGTATTACAAGTGCTTACAGATGATTTATCTTTAGCTCCCGTACCATCACAAGTTTTGCAAGTAATCTGTTTATTTACTTTTATTTTCTTTTCGCTACCGTTAGCAATTTCCTCTAGCGTAAGTTTTACTTTTATGCGAAGGTTAGATCCTTTTGCTACACGTCTTCCGCCACGGGATTGTTGGCCACCACCACCACCAAAAAAGCTATCAAAAGGACTGCCGCCACCTCCACCAAAGATATCGCCAAACTGACTAAATATATCTTCCATGTTCATGCCGCCGCCTCCATAACCGCCTCCACCGGATGCGCCGCCAACACCTGCATGACCATAATGGTCATAACGTTGCTTTTTTTCAGCATTGCTAAGTATCTCGTATGCCTCTGCCGCTTCCTTGAAGTTATCTTCTGCCTGCTTATCGCCTGGATTTTTATCAGGATGGTGCTTGATAGCCATCTTTCTATAGGCCTTTTTAATCTCTTCAGCTGATGCACTTTTGGTAACTCCTAGTACATCATAATAATCTCTCTTACTCATAATTAACTACCCACTACAACTTTAGCAAAGCGAATAACCTTATCATTTAAAGTATAGCCTTTTTCTAACTCATCTATTACTTTCCCTTTCAAATCATCATTAGGGGCAGGAATTTTGGTTATCGCTTCGTGATGATCAGTATCAAAAACCTTATTGACACTTTCCATTTCTTTCAAACCTTTTTGAACCAATATATTTTTAAGTTTTGCATGTACCAGATTAATACCCTCACGTATTGGATTAATATCTGTAGCACCATCCATGGCCTTTTCAGCACGATCAAAATCATCAAGAACAGAAAGCAATGAAACGATTACTTCCTTACCTGCAGTTTGTAAAAGCTCAACGCGTTCTTTTTGTGTACGACGTTTGTAATTGTCAAATTCTGCAAATAATCGAAGATATTTGTCGTTAAGTGCTGCATTATCCTGCTGAAGTTTTTCTTCAACTGATAATTCAGGAATATTTTGATGCTCCTCATTAATAGTAGCTTCTGGAGTGCTCTCAGTATTTAGCTGCTCTTCATTAGTATTTGTTTGTTCGTTCGCTTTCTCTTCCACAGTCTGATCTTCGTTAATATTTTTTTTCTTCTTGCTAAACATGGTATAGTAGAATTTTTTGATGTAAACTCAAATGTGTTGCCAATGCCATATATCAGTCATGCTGTCAGTTTTTTATTTATTAAACTGACCATAATGACTAAAAAGGAAAATTTTGTCAGCTATACTGATTAGACAATTTGTGCATCTTCATGAACAACACCACCCTCGCATTTGATAATTCTTGAAGGGAATGTGCGGATAATATGATAATCGTGGGTTGCCATTAACACGGCTGTACCTCCAAGGCTGATTTGTCTTAGCAACATAACAATTTCTTCAGAGGTATCGGGATCAAGGTTTCCCGTTGGCTCATCTGCAAGTATAATTTCAGGGTTATTCAATAATGCACGGGCAATTACAACGCGTTGTTGTTCACCGCCAGATAACTCATGGGGCATTTTTCTAAACTTGGATCTTAAGCCCACCTTTTCCAGTACATCTTTAATTCGCTCATCAATCAAAGCTTTATCTGTCCATCCGGTTGCTTTAAGAACAAAGTCCAGGTTCTTTTCAATTGTTCTGTCTGTAAGCAATTGAAAGTCTTGAAACACGATACCAAGTTTCCTACGTAAGTAGGGGACATCCTTTGTTGCCAGATTTTTTAAATCAAAACCTGCAACTAGACCATCTCCGTTACCAATATGTAGGTCTCCATATATAATTTTAAGCAAACTGCTCTTTCCTGATCCTGTCTGGCCAATTAAAAAAACAAACTCTCCCTTTTCGATGTCCAGGTTTACACTTGATAATACAAGGTGTTTTTGCTGGAATACATCTACATTTCTTAGGCTTATAACCGTATCTGCCATTGTTAAATTTCTATTTTAGCGATTTTTCCAAAAGGTAAATCATTTACAAAATCCATTATAAAATGTAGCTTATCACTCAGGCCCAGTTTTTCCAGAGATTTATCTGGTCTGTCTACCCTAAAGTAAGCTAGCAGCGTAAATTTATCATCCCTCAATTGTACATAATCAGGAATTTTCGCGATACCTTTTACTTTTATAATATACATTTATGTCAAAAATAGTATTTCAAATTGAGAATTGAGTGATTTGATCGTTTTATCTGATGACTGTTAGTGAACCTGAAAGCGGTTTAGATTTAGAATCTAAGTTGATAATGTAATAATACACGCCCACAGGTACGTCTTTATTGTTTTGCTTTCCATTCCATGGTTTTTGGAAATATTCTGATGTTTCATATACTACTTCCCCATATCGATTAAGTATGCTCACCTTAGGTTTTTCGTAGGTTTCTATCGCCGATATGTTCCATAAGTCATTTATCCCGTCACCGTTAGGACTAAAGCTTGGCGGTACAGTAACTTGGTTATAGACCCTTACAAATACTTGGTCCGTCGCACTAACACACCCATTACCTGATATCACAGTAAGTGTATAAGTAGTGCTTATGGCAGGAGATGCAATTGGGTTTAACTTTCTCGGATCGTCTAACCCCAACTCTGGCGACCACAGATAGCTAATATCATCTCCTCCAACGGTTCCCTGAAGCGATACATTATTTCCCAAAAGCATAACTTTATCTGCCCCTGCATTTGACTTTGGATTGTTAAACACAGTTACGTTTACCTGGGCCGTCCTAAAACAAGCGCCATTAGAAATGGAAACAGTGTATAGAGTTGTTTTAGTCGGGCTTGCTATTGGATTTGCGATATCTGTAGCAGACAAGCCCAGGCTTGGTTGCCAGCTATAGGTAGTGCCTCCGCTTGCATTGAGCATTACAGTTGATCCCTCACAAATTTCCAAACTGGTTTTTTCTACTTGGGGTACGGGTGGCTTTGATATTGTCACATCTACGCTTGAACTTGCTTCGCATCCCAAACTATTCACCTTTACAGAATATGTTCCCGTCATTGTGTACTTGGCATCTGGAATTATAGGGGATTTTTGTGTAGAAAATATCTTACCGGCAGGGTCTCGCCATTCATAGGTGCCGACGGCATCAACTACATCGAGTATAATGGCATCGCCAAAGCAAACTGTTCCATTGCTTATTGCTTTTGGGACAGGATAGGTATTAACATTGATTATAAGCTCTGGAGAAGTGGTTCTGCAACTTACTGCATTAAAGTTTTGCATAGTACCAACTGCTAATCTGTACCTATATTTTCCTGGTATCGCATTTGTAAAAGTAACTTTCGTAGAGGTAGTTGTTTCCCCTACAATATCAAGCCATCCGTTTCCAATGTTGCGCTGCCATTGATATTTCATTCCGGTGCCTCCAGAAACATTGGCCGAGAGGTTAAAAATAGCGTCTGTTTGTTCACAGATATTTTTTTGAGTATTGGTTTTGCCATCTATTTCAGGAATAATTAGTGGTCCGCAGGCCCTAAAAGTTATGTCATCCAATGCGATGTCATTCCCATTACCACCTAATCCATTATTAATCATTCTGATTTTTATCTGGCTTGAAGAAGTAGTTGTAAACTTCAATCCATACTGCCTCCAATTTGGGTCCCTATTTGGCAGATCACCAGTATTGTAAGTGCCAAGCACCTGTCCATCTGTAGAAAGTATGTAGAAGGTGATGTTTGGCTGTATACCGTCTATCTTTAATAAATTGAACACCCAGGCTGCAAACTCGTAAGTGGTATTAGGACAAAGATCATCGACTTCAGTCTCATAAAAGATACCTGGTGCCGGGGCAGCATTTACGATCATCATATAGCCGTCAAAATCATTTGGAGTATGGTTGAATATATTATACCATCCTCCGTTTAGTCCATTAGTAGTTTTTACAACGGTATAATCTCCCTCCCCGTTTGGACTCCTCAAAGTTACAAAGCGATAATCTGTTGCAGAGCCAATGCTGGGACCATAATTGGCAGTCCCCCTTCCAAAATCTATATTTACTACGGGATCTCCCAATGATCCTTCGCATACCTGAGCATTTGCTATTCCAAATGAAAAGAATAGGAACGCAAATATCAAAAAATAACAATAAAATTTAAGATGGTAGTTGAGTTTCACATGTAAGGTTTATTCTAATCAATATACTTCTAAATATTGATAACGTCCCAACTTTTTATTTACAGCGTTTTTATGAAGTCTATGGTATTTACGTTGTCGGCATAATCCCAAAGTTTTGGGTGCTGAGTTTCACCAAAATTAGACACAAGACCTTCAATATTCAATTTTGCAACACTCACTATACATTGCAGGTTTTCTTCTGCTGCTTGTAAAATAAGTTCAACATCTTTTAGGTCATTGTATTTCTCAAAATATAAAACCGCAAGTGGTGATGAGAACCCTTGATCTTCTTTTAATAGCAAAAAGCCATTATCAAAGTGAGTCGCATTGTTTACAAGGTAAATGGATTTGTTATAATCGTAATTGTTGTTGTATTTAAAATGATTGATGATGTCTTTATATTTCTCAATCGGTTCAAAGAAAAATTTAATATCGTAATTTTCAGGAATATAAATCTTGGATACATTTCTGCAACCCAGTCCAAAATAATCGAATAAATCGTGCCCCAACTCTTCAATATCATGAGGAGTTTCATTGCCTGTCAATACAGCCACACTAGTGCGGTTTTTTCTTATAATATTAGGTACGTTTCCAAAATAGTGTTCAAAATATCTGGATGTATTATTACTGCCTGTTGCAATAATGGCATTAAAATCCTTTAATCGTTCTGCATAGATGATTTGAGCGGAAAGCATAGGTTCTATTTCAACTAATTTAGAAAGCATTGCAGGCAAAAGCTTATCATCAGCAGTGGAAAGTTTAATCATTGCTATATTTCCCGTTGCCAGTACACAAAGTACATCGTGAAAACCCACCAGCGGAATATTCCCAGCCAATATCAAACCTATTTTCTTAGGGGATGAACTTATCTCAATATCTTTAAACCAGATTTTAAGATCCTCTGAATTAAGCATTTCAGCTAAAGCATTTAGCGCTTTTTTTACCTCCTCCTGTGTAAACCATGCGTTGCTATTTCTTACGTTGTAAAGTAGCTCATCAAGCTCGTCGGTAGGTTGTGAGATAAAGGTGCTAAGTTTATTAAATGCAATAATTAATTGTTCAGCGGTAAGGATTGGCATATTTCCAACAATTTTAAAGTTTAAGTGTTATATTTGCGTTGCAAAGGTAAACTTAGCAAATAGAATTAAACGAAGACATGGCTATTATAATAACAGACGAATGTATTAACTGCGGAGCATGTGAGCCTGAATGCCCGAATAATGCAATTTATGACGCAGGCACGGCTTGGAGATTTTCTGATGGTACCAATTTAAATGGTGTTATTGATTTTGGTGGTAAGAAAATCGAAGCGGATGCTGCTCAAGATGCAGTATCTGATGAGGTTTACTATATTGTATCAGACAAATGTACAGAGTGTAAAGGTTTTCATGATGAGCCACAATGCGCAGCTGTATGTCCGGTTGATTGCTGTATTGATGATGAAGATGTACGCGAAACAGTAGAGGAATTGTTAGCTAAAAAAACCTGGTTACATCAGGAAGGCTGATATCCAAAATAAAATAGTAAAGGGCATCATAATGGTGCCCTTTTTTTATAAACTATTTATCTTCAAACTTGTTTGGTATAATTAAAACAGGACAAGCTGATTTTCTGGCTACATGTTCTGCAACACTTCCCATTAGAAAATGATATAATCCCGTCCTTCCATAGGTACCTATTACAATTAGGTCAGCCGCATATTCCTCCGCTTGTCTGATGATGCCATGTGCAGCACTGTCAATTACGCTAAAATAAGTTGTAGGCACTCCGTTACTAAACTTGTTTTCAATCTCTTTTAACAAAACGTGACTGTTTTCCTCACTATTGTCGTAAGTATCCAAAAAAACTGGTGCAAGCGTCAGGTCAGGGTTAACATTGGCTGGCACGGGTTCTATAATGTTAACCAATGCAACCTCAGATCCAAATGTTTTAGCCAGTTCGTAACCTGCCTTTGCCGCCTTTTCAGAGCATGTACTATTGTCAACAGCTATCAATATTTTTTTGAGGTTCATCTTCGTAAGAATTAAGTTTTATTATAATATGTATAACAAATTAACTTCTCAAAAGTTTACTTTTATAACATTGAAATAGATTATGGATCAGATATATGGAATATGCAAGGTGGCTATTGCGCCGTTACGATCAACACCTTCTGATAAAGCGGAAATTGCTTCACAATTACTTTTTGGGGACCAGGTAGAAATTATAGAAAAGAAGGGTCATTGGTGGCATATTAAAAGTACCTATGATGATTACGAAGGCTGGATGGATTTCAAGCAACTTGAGCCAATAAACGAGGCCGTATTTTCTGCTAATTCAGATTGCCAGTATATTGTTCCAGCCAATCCATTAAATATTTTAACAGATGCTGATGGTAGCAATTATTATCTTAGTCCTGGGTGTAACTTACCTTTATTTAAAGATGGCATCTGCTTTATTGGTGATAAGTCCTTAATTGTCGAATTCACGCCTGCCAGATTTGTTTTTACTGATTTGGAGAAGCTGATAACTAGCGCCCGGTTTTTTCTAAATACCCCATATCTATGGGGTGGACGAAGTCTTTTTGGTATAGATTGTTCTGGATTTGTGCAAATTGTTTTTAAATTAAATGGTATCAAACTGAGAAGAGATGCATGGCAACAAGCAGAAGAAGGCCTAATAGTCGATTTCCTTCAGGAAGTACAGCCTGGAGATGTTGCATTTTTTGATAACGATGAAGGGAAGATCATACATGTTGGTATCATGCTAAATTCTTCGGAGATCATTCATGCATCCGGGAAGGTTAAAGTAGACCCTATAGATGGTCAGGGTATTTACAGTAATGAACTAAATCGCTACACCCATAAGCTTAGAATTATTAAACGCTTTGTTTAATTTTTTTAGTATTTTCATAAATAAATAACCAAATGAAATTTCCTTTTCTCTCTCTTCTTTTTGTATTGGCGACCGTCAAATGTTCGTTTGCACAAAACTCGTTAAGCCAAAGTAGCACAGGTAGTTCATATAGCCTGGTTTATAAACTTACCAATGCAGAAATATTTAAAATTGCAAGCAATAGACAGCTGGAAATAAATGACAGTTTCTTACACACCGTAGTTGATACCTTCAAAATTGAACGCGGGCTTATCAAGTATAAGAAACTGTCTTATGGGAATTATTTAGTGGTAAATGCTATTAAAAGCAAGCTCCATTATCAACTCTATTCCGTTTCTAACGTAAATGTTAAATTTTTAAAAGACGGAAAGAACTTCAAGTTTTTAGTAACTGATCTTAAGGGAAACCAAATTTATGATGCAGAAGCGCGCATTAACAATTCGGTAACCAGGTTTAATAAACAAATACATGCTTACCCAGGTAAAAATCAAGGTAAGCAACCTATTATTACGATATCTTATCAGGGCGTTAATAGTTATTTCCGTTTTTATGATGGGACTGAAGGCGTAAAGAAAATCTCTTTTTTTAGCAAATTATTTAAGGCAAAATCAGTGAGAAGTGGTAGATCAGAAGAAGATGATGAGGAAAAGTATCGTGGAACTTTAATTTTTAACAAGCCTATATACAGGCCAGGGGATACCGTTAAATTCAAAACATTTTTAATGACTAAATCAGGCAAAGCGATCAAAAGCAAGATGCTGCATGTCTATGTGGGTAATACTAAAGGAAAAGAAGTATTTGTTACATCATTAGTGCCTTACCGCGATGGGGGATATGAAGGTAGTTTTGTGTTGAATGACAGTTTGAAATTGAAATTAGACTACACACAGAATTTAACATTTAAGGAAAATCTCCATGGAGAATGGCGAGATGTAGTTTTGGGATCGTTTAAGTTTGAAGATTATGAATTAAAAGCAACAAATCTTGCGATACGTACAGATCAGCAAACCTATTACCCTGGAATGCCAGCAACCCTGTATGTAAAAGCAACAGATGAGAATGGCCTCGCTGTGCCAGATGGCCGAATAGAAGTTACCCTAAGGAGTTCTTCGCCTTCAAATTTTGCTGCTGATGATGTTTTTGTCAGGGACACGTTATTCGCAACAAAAAAGGTTCTGGATCCATTGGGCGAAACCAAGCTAGTATTGCCTGAAAACATTTTTCCCAAAGCAGATGTAGATGTACAAGTCAATGTCGTCTTTTTTAATAGCAACAATGAGCGAATAGAGGCAAATAGCAACTTTTCCTATAAACTACATGAAGGAGCGTTAGTGCTAATTTTAAACAAAGATAGCCTGCTTTTAGACTTTAAAGTTAACGGGAAAAGTCAGCCGCAACGGGCAAAATTATATGCGGTTTATACGGACTATGCTACGGCTGATTCAAGTCATATTAACTTGCCAGTTAAGATACCAATAGACGGTAGGGTAAATAGGTACAAAATCCGACTTTCTGATGGAAATGTATATGAACAGTATCTGTGGAATTTTAATTCCGGTTTAAAGCCTACCGCTGTGCTTTCTAAAGATTCATTAAATATACATGTAGACAATAAAGGCAGACTTCCATTTTGGTACACTGTTTTTTCAAATAATGATGTGGTTCTTCAGGGCTACTCAAATCATTTAGACACTGTTTTTAAGTTCAATAGTTCGAAGTCTGCTGAAGTTGTCTTGAATTATAATTGGGCAGGAGGTATTGACCAAAAATCCTTTAGGGCAAGTTATGACTTACACCCGCTGAGCGTTTCGTTAAAAACGCCCTTAGTGGTTTATCCAGGGCAAACTGTTGACATGGAAGTAATGGTTTCAGATGTAAATGGCAAGCCGGTACCAAAAACAGATATTACCGCATATGCGCATACTTCGAAATTTAGAGGAAGCCAAGACCCGTATTTGCCAATATTTGAGAAAACTTTTATAAGGCAACAAAAAAGTAATAGCGTACAACGTGTTCAGCTGGAAGGACAGCAACAGCTGGAATGGGATAAATGGGGCCAACGACTTGGATTGGATACGCTGGCGTTTTATAGATTTATCAACGCGTCAGAACTTGAAGTTTTTAAAGAATCTGTTAAAGACACAGCTTCGGTGCTAGTTCCTTTTGTGGTCAAAGGAGGGGAGATTGAACCAGTTCATATCATTTATGTTGATGATGTTCCGGTATATTTTAGTCAGTCAGAACAGCTAAAAAGGTATGCATTCAGAATAAAGCCGGGGAACCACCAAATTAGGTTGCGGACAATAGATCATGAAATTGCATACAACGGTAACTTTAATGGCGGTGAACGCATTACATTAGCTATTAAACCAAGTTTGGACAATACTAAAGCCAAAGTAACAGATGTTTCTCCTTTTCTTACTGTTGATGAACGGGACAAATTGTCAAAATACATGATTTTGCTCTATGATAATTTTGAAGGGGCTAAATCCACTATTTCAGATAACACACAAACGCTTTTAGTCAATCCACCACCTAACCCCTATAAGAGACATGATTTATTGATTGGTCCTTTAGCGGCAACAGGTTTAAAGTTTAACTCCGGACCAATTCACCAGAGCTTCAATAAAGAAGATGGTTATGTTTATGGATTTCTGCCAGACAGGATCATTAAACGAGAAGTTAAGCCGGTATTCCCTTTATATTTTAGTATGAGTAAAGGGAATGAGAACAGGGATTACCAGCAAAAGCCATTGGTACAGAATGCAATTGACAGCATATGGAATAACTACCTGAATTCACGTAGTCGCTCTGAGTCGCTGGTTAAAAACCCTTCGATTACAGGTACAAACTACGGGGTTCTTAAGGTAGTTATTGACCCTTCCATCCTAAAAAAACTTTCATATATCAAAAATACAGTTGTCTATACAGATTCAGATAAGGGGTATAGGTATATTCAGCCTGGGGATTGGGGAGCACTATTTACATTGAAACCTGCAAATTACAGGTTGCTGTTCCTATTGGAAGATAATCGTTATATTTTGGTAGATGGAATAGAGGTTAAAGCCTATGGACAAAATTACTACCACATTAAGGATGTTAAGGTACTAGGCCCTGATGAAATAAGTATTGGATTGGATAGGGAAATTAAATCCGCGGGCGAAAGAACTGTCGAATCTTATCCTAAAGATTTCATAAAGCAACCCACAATAGCCGAAAACATAACTACACTAGACAAAAGTTTGAGAGTAATCAGGATGGCTGGAAGTGTAGTTGATGCGGCAACGGGAGAGCCAATGGGAGGGGCATATATATCTGTCCAGGTAGGAAATGTCCTTAAGGTTATTGGTGTAGCCCAAACGGATGGTAAATTCGATATCATGGTGCCAAAAAGGGGTAAGTTAACAATTTCATATATTTCCTACGATAAGCAAGTCATCCGAATTCGTCAAACATACAACCTGTTGATTAAAATGAAAGAAAGTAGAGATGGTTTATATGATGAGGTAGTTATCCGTGGGTATTCGAATAATAATGGTGCTCCGGGAATGCGTGGTTCTACAAATATCAGGGGATTAAGCACAATTAGCGGAACTGGGTCCTCAGGTAGTCAAAATGGATCTTTAGGAGAAGAGCCCCTTTACATATTGGATGGCAAAGTGTTTAATGGCAAATTCGCAGATTTAGCAGCAGATAATATTCAGTCCATCGAAGTGCTAAAAGATAAAGAAGCCATAAGCTTATACGGCACAGCTGGAGCCAATGGAGTCATAGTGATTACTTCACTAAATGTGAGCGGCGCTGCTAATGGAATTTATCAGCAACAAACCATGCGAAATAATTTTTCTGATTACGCCTTCTGGCAGCCCAGGCTAATCACCGATGAAAATGGAAAAGCCAGTTTTAAGGTGACTTTTCCTGATGATATCACCAGTTGGACAACCCGTGTTGTGGCAATTAATGGGAATAAACAATCTGGTATCGATAAATCAGAAATTAAATCCTTTAAAACACTGAGCGCCAGTTTTTCCGCACCACTTTTTGCATTAAAGGGAGATTCCATCTATGTTATTGGGAAACTAATGAATTATGGTTTGTCTGAAGAACAGGCCACTAGAAAATTCACTTATAATGGAAAGGAGCTGATTAATGGATTGGTTAAGTTCAAAAATGCCAATATAGATACAATTGCTGTTGTAGCGAATGGAACGGATACGGACAGCCTAACCTTTCAATATTCTATGGAAAAATCCAACGGTTATTTCGACGGAGAACTCCGTAAAATACCGGTATTTTCAACAGGAGTCCAGGAATCTGTTGGTAAATTTGATGTGCTTTTAGCAGACACCTCTTTGGTCTACAACTTTGATCCTGCTTTGGGAAATGTTACTCTTCATGCAGAACGATCCATATTTCCTGTGCTCCTGGACGAGATAGAAAAGATTAGCAGTTATGAATATCTTTGTAACGAACAACTAGCTTCAAAATTGAAGGCCTTATTGTTGGAACGTCAAATTAGCTCATCCCTACATATCGCGTTTAAAGAAGAACGACAAATAAAGGTGCTCATAAAAAAAATACAGTCAGCTGCAACTACAAGTAATTTATGGGGTTGGTGGCAGGACAGTAATCCCGAATATTGGATTAGTTTACATTCCATACAAGCCCTGCTCAAAGCCGGTGCCCAAGGTTATAAAATATCGATAGATACTGCTCACATGACAAGTGCCATATTAGCGGGAATGGCCGAGAAAAAACAAGCAGATCAATTTTATGCATTGAAAATGCTGAAATTACTGAAAGGCAATTACAGTAAAGCATCGGATTGGGTATCATACTTTGAAAATGAAATCATAGATAGGCAGAAAAACAATAAGGCGGTATCGCTTATTGAAAAACTCCAGTTGATGGAGATGAAACAATCTTTAGGGATGCCTGTAGCGATAGACTGGCTGCTGAGCATTAAAAGGAAGACCTTGCTTGGTAATTCCTATTGGGGCGAGCCTTCTAATAAATTTTGGGATAACAGCATTCAAAATAGCTTATTGGCCTATAAGATCTTGAAGACAGATGGGCATCATCAATCTGAGCTTGATCAAATAGCCAGATATTTTCTCGAACAAAGGAGGGATGGACAATGGAGAAATACTTATGAGTCTTCTTTGATATTGGAAACCATCCTTCCAGAGCTACTTGCATCAGGACTTCATATGGATGAGACAAGTTTAGTGCTAAACAAAGCCGATAAAGTCAATTCTTTTCCATTGACGAAGAACATAGGTGCTGGAAGTTTGACTGTTGATAAAAAAGGTAAAGCCCCTATTTATTTCACAGCTTACCAGCAATTTCAAAACCCAGTACCTAAGAAGGTATCTCAGGACTTTACCGTAAATACATCATTCCTTCAAAATGGGGTTAAGGTAACACAACTTAAGGCCGGTGCGATTACTACCTTAGAGGTAGAGGTTGAGGTGAAAGCAGATGCGAATTATGTCATGGTAGAAATACCAATTCCCGCAGGATGTTCTTATTATTCCAAAAAACAGGAGTATGGTGGTATTGAAACCCACAGAGAATACTTCAAAAACAAAACTTCTGTATTCTGTGCAGGTTTAAAGATAGGGAAATATGTTTTTGAAGTGCAGCTCATGCCGAGATACACGGGTAAGTATACCGTAAATCCTGCCAAGGCAGAGCTTATGTATTTTCCTACATTTTATGGAAGGGAAGGCATTAAGAAAGTAGCTATAAACTAACTTGGGCTAAGACTTCTCTATTATATATTTTGCTTCATGCAATACAGGGAAATTACATGAGTTGGCTATAAAGCACATTTTGTGCGCTTCTTCATGTAGTGAGTTCGCTTTCTCGATATGAGCTTCGTTTGTTATAGTGACTACAGGATAGAGGGTAACTTCAGTAAAACGGCCAATGCCGTTAACTTCTTCTATCATCTTACCAACTGCCATATCTTTATAGTCAAGTACCACTATGGCATTTTGAGAACACAAATGTAAATACCATAGCATGTGGCAGGAGGATAATGAGGAGACCAACAAATCTTCAGGATTATGTTTGGTTTTGTCGCCCATAAATTCAGAGTCTGATGAACCATTTATATCCGGTTTATACTCCACCGAAATCACATAGCTTCTTTCGTAAGAACGGTAATCCATTGTTCCTGAGCCCTTATTTCCAGTCCATGTAAGGCTGGTCTTGTACTGATGTTCCTTAGACATAATATTATAATTGGTTAATACAATCTAAGAAAAATCTTTGGTTTAGTTAGGGGTTTAGATGAATAGATGATAAAAATTAAGGGTTGAACGTCCAAATAATTACCTGCCGATCATCTCCTGTAGAGATCAGGTATTTTCCATTGGTACTCCAGATCAGTTTATTGATAGAATGGAAGTGGCCTTCCGTATTTTTTTCAAGGCTCATGATCTTGTAAAGTCTAAAATCTTCACTGTCCCAGAGCTTTATACCTTTATCCTGACTGCAAGTGGCAAAGTAGTGTTGTGTAGGATGCCAGGCAATGGTATATATACCAAACATATGCGCAGCAATATTATTGGTAAGTTCATAATCAGGCAGGCTCCAGATTTTTAGCTGTGCATCGCGACCGCCAGATATCAAAAATTTTCCATCAGGTCCGTATTGCAAAGCGGTAACAGGTAATTTGTGGGCTTTCAATTCATGGATAAGGCTATAGTCTGAAGAGTTATAGATCCTAACTACACTATCTTTACAGCCCAAAGCAATTTCAGTTTCGGTGTTGCTGACTGCTATACAACGAACGGTGTCATTGATTACTGGAAAATTATATAACAGTGAATAATCCTTAAGAGACCATACTGCCACTACACCATCTTCGCCAGTACTTAACAGCTCTTGTTTATAATTAATTGTTTTAAGATCAAATACAGCCTTTTTATGGAAGTTTAGGGTTGCTTCTATCTTTTGCTCCAGCAGGTTAAAGACTAAGACCAGTCCGCTTCTTTGTGCGATGAAAAGTAAATTCTCATGCCTGTGAAGTGCATAAACCGAACTTTGTACCGGCACCAGTACTTTTACAAAAGACATGGTGTCAAGAGACCATTCCACAACGCCTTTGTCATTACCCGCACTATAAAACGTATTTTCTTCAATCCCGTTAGCTAAGGCATAAATTGGGTTTTGGTGACCGCTTAAAGTGTGCAAGTGTTTTAACATTTATAATTTTTTAAGATGCCTGCCTTCCAGGTTAGTTCCTATATCAGCTAATGTTTTACCTTTTTCCTTTAGTAATACCAATAGATGGAACATCAGATCTGAGCTTTCATTTATAAAATCAACATCAGTTTCTGCAAGGGCTGCTATTACCGTCTCAACTCCCTCTTCACCTACTTTCTGTGCAATTTTATTCAATCCCTTCTTACGCAGTTTATTAACATAGGATTCTTCAGAAGGATTATCATAACGATCGCCAATGATTTGCTCCAGTTCAAAAATAAAGTTCTGGTTGTAATTGGTATTAAAGCAGCTGCGGGATCCTGTATGGCAAGTAGGTCCTACCGGACTAGCCTTTATTAAAATCGTATCGTTATCACAATCAACATACATTTCTTTTACAAAAAGAAAGTTTCCACTTTCTTCACCTTTGGTCCACAGTCTATTCTTTGTACGGGAAAAGAAAGTTACCTTCCCTTCAGCTTCGGTTTTATCCAGTGCTTCCTGGTTCATATAACCCAGCATTAATACTTCAAGCGTTTGTGCATCCTGTATAATTACAGGAACCAAACCTTGCGTTTTATCGAAATCTATTGTCATAACCTCACGGGTATATTGTGTTTCTTTAATTCTTCTTTTAAATAGGGAATAGGGATCTCTCCATAATGAAATACGGATGCGGCAAGGGCAGCATCAACACCTGTAGTCAAAAATAAGTCGGTAAAGTGCGCTACCTGTCCCGCACCACCAGAGGCGATAACGGGTATATTAATTGATTTTGCAACCTGATCAAGCAACGTACAGTCAAATCCATTCTTGGTGCCATCATGATCCATCGAAGTAAGCAGTATCTCACCTGCACCCAAACCTTCGGCTTTTAAGATCCAGTCGGCCGTTTCCAGCTCAGTGATCAGTCTGCCTCCATTCAAATGCACCATGTTCCGTCCGTCAACCAGTTTGGTATCTACAGCAAGTACTACAAACTGTACACCGAAGGCTTTCGCCAGTTCCTCAATTAGTGCAGGGTTTCTTACTGCTGCAGAGTTGATGCTTATTTTATCGGCACCAGAGTTTAATAGTGCTTCTGCATCTGCAACGGAGGTAATTCCACCACCAATTGTAAAAGGAATGTTCAGTTGACGCGCTACAGACTTTACCATTTCTATCGTAGTGCCGCGGCGCTCATGGGTTGCGGTAATGTCCAGGAAGACAAGTTCATCGGCACCCTGTTGTGCGTATTGCCAAGCAAGTTCAACCGGATCACCTGCATCACGCAAATCAACAAAGTTTACTCCTTTAACTGTTCTTCCATCCTTAACGTCTAAGCAAGGAATGATGCGTTTGCTCAGCATTTGTTTAAAGGGATGTCATTTGCCGTAAATTCCATTCTTTAATCTCATCAATGGAAATTCTATTTTCGTAAATGGCTTTACCAACCACAACAGAGCGTATGTCAAATTCGGCCAACTCCTCAATGTCCTTCATGGAACTGATACCACCCGAAGCAATCAGCTTTATAAACGGAGAATGTTCCAAAAGTTTTCTATAAAGGTCAACCGCTGCACCACCCAGTTTTCCATCTTTGTTAATATCTGTGCACAAAAACCTGAAGAATCCAAGTTGCAGGCATTTATCAACATAATCCATTAATTTGATGGGAGAGCTTTCCATCCATCCAGAGTATTTTATCACTTCATCCAATACGTCAATCGCAACTACAATACGGTTGGCATAGTCATACTTCTTTCCTACCTCTTCACTCAGTTCACGTAAAAAGTCTGGATTTGTAATGGCTTGGGTACCTACAATAACACGGTGTATGCCTGCATCTAATAGGTCAGTTACTT
Source organism: Pedobacter sp. UYP24 (assembly GCF_054057295.1). Classification (NCBI taxonomy): domain Bacteria; kingdom Pseudomonadati; phylum Bacteroidota; class Sphingobacteriia; order Sphingobacteriales; family Sphingobacteriaceae; genus Pedobacter; species Pedobacter sp. UYP24. Next base: position 695,504 of record NZ_JBSRZD010000002.1, on the reverse strand, counting down.
GCTTAATCGTCCTGATACCACCTCCATACTGCACACGCATATCCGTTTTTCGGATGATTTCAAACAGCTCAGCCTGATTGCTAAAATCACCTTTAGCGCCATTTAAATCAATGATATGTATAAATTCAGTACCGTTGGAACGGTAGGTCTCTATCATTTCAGCAATGGAAACGTCGTACACAGTTTTCTGATCGTAATCGCCTTCTCTTAAGCGAACAACTTTTCCATCTAAAATATCAATTGCAGGGATTATATACATTTTACTCTTTTAAGTTTGAAAAATTCTTTAACAGGCGTTCTCCAGCTGCACCAGATTTCTCCGGATGGAACTGTACGCCATAAAAATTACCTTTTTGCACTCCCGCAGAGAAGGTTAATCCATAGTCTGCTGTTGCGATGTCAAAAGTAGGGTTATATTCAATAAAGTACGAATGAACGAAGTAAAATTGTGAACCATTCTCGATTCCTTCAAATAAAGAGCTGTTTTGATGACTGATATTGTTCCAGCCCATATGTGGTATTTTTATGCCCAGATCTTTATTAAATAACTTGGTTTTTACCGGTACAATTCCCATCATATTTGCATCGCCTTCTTCAGAGTGAGCGGTAATCAATTGCATCCCTACACAAATTCCCAGAACAGGCTTTGTAAGGGTTTTTATAGGTTCAACTAGTCCAGTCTGTTCCAGTTTTTGCATTGCAGCACCTGCATGGCCAACTCCTGGTATAATCACGTGGCTATATTTATCCAGATCGCCTTTCTCATTGATCATGCCATAAGGCAAATTTAGTCGCTCAAGGGCTGATGTTAAGGAGAAAATATTACCTGCCCCGTAGTTTACAATTCCAATCATTATAGCATTCCTTTAGTGCTTGGTAATACCAGTTTTTCTGCATCTCTTTTTATTGCCATCTTAATCGCTTTTGCAAATGCTTTAAAGATTGCTTCTATTTTGTGGTGTTCGTTGTCGCCTTCGGCTTTAATGTTCAGGTTGCATTTTGCAGCATCACTAAAAGATTTAAAGAAATGGTAAAACATTTCTGTAGGTACGTCGCCAACCTTTTCGCGTTTAAACTCTGCTTCCCATACAATCCATGCGCGACCGCCAAAGTCTATAGCAGCCTGTGCCAGGCAATCGTCCATTGGCAAGCAAAATCCGTAACGTTCCAATCCCAATTTATTGCCAATTGCCTTTGCAAAAGCCTCTCCCAAGGCAATGCCTGTATCTTCAATGGTATGGTGTTCATCAATATGAAGATCACCTTTAGTTACAATTTTCAAATCCATACTGCCATGCCTGGCTATCTGGTCCAGCATGTGGTCAAAGAAATTCAATCCTGTCGAAATCTCTGCCTTTCCTGTACCATCCAGGTCAATCTGTATATTAATCTTTGTTTCGTTGGTATTGCGTTCATGCAAAACGGTCCTGGCACCTGCCCTCAGCATGGTGTATATATCTACCCAGTTTTGGGTTTGCAATGCGATAACATCACTGAGTGTGTCGGCCTTCTCCATTAGTTCATTGGCGCCAAGAAGATCGTTATTACGTAGCCAGATGGCTTTTGCGCCTAAGTTTTTAGCAAGAATAACATCATTAAGCCTATCGCCAATTACATAAGAATTCTTAAGGTCGTAATCATCACTAAAGTAATGGAGTAATAGTCCCGTTCCCGGTTTACGCGTTGGCGAATTGTCTTTTGCAAAAGTGCGGTCAATGATCACTTCCTTAAATACCACCCCTTCACCAGCAAAAGTCTCCAGGATAAAGTTATGGATAGGCCAGAAGGTTTCTTCTGGATTAGCAGGAGTGCCTAATCCATCCTGATTGGTCACCATAACCAGCTCATAATCTAGCTCAGCAGCTATTTTTGATAAATAGTACAATGCTTTTGGATAAAACTTCAGCTTGGCAAAGGAATCTACCTGCTCATCATCAGGTTCAATGTCAAGCGTACCGTCACGGTCTATAAATAATACTCTTTTCATAAACTATTTTTTATTCTCAATGGATTTCATTGCCTGGAGCAATATTTCATTTTCTTTCTCCGTACCTATGGTAATACGCAGGCAACCTTCGCAAAGCGTAACTTTAGATCTGTCCCTCAAAATAATGCCATTTTCTACAAGTGCATTATAGGTGTTTAAAGCTTCCTCCACTTCCACCAATATAAAATTGGCATCAGATGGGTATACTTTTTTAACCATTTTCAACTCCCTCAAATCCACACTGAGTTGTTCCCTTTGTTCAACAGTAATTTTTATCCAGTCGTTTACCTGTGCAATATTTCCCAATGCTTCTAAAGCGATATCTTGAGTGGCTTGATTGATATTGTATGGCGGTTTAACTTTATTCAAGATGTCGATGACCGGTCTGGCAGCAAAAGCCATTCCCAAACGTAACGCCGCGAGTCCCCATGCTTTAGAAAAAGTTTGCATGACAACCAGGTTGGGATACTCTGTTAATTCGTTAATGAATGTACGTTGTTTCGCATAATTGATGTAGGCTTCATCAATAACCACCAACCCTTTAAAATTAGCCAGTACGGTCTCAATATCGGTTCGAACAATAGAATTACCAGTAGGATTGTTTGGCGAGCAAATGAAGATGAGTTTGGTGTTTTCATCAATAGCCTCAGCAATACCATCCAAATCCAGTTGAAAGGTAGGTAACAAATTAACCTTCCTTATTTCCACATTATTGATGTTTGCAGAAACCTCATACATGCCATAAGTAGGGGGCAGAATGATCACATTGTCTTTTCCTGGCTCACAAAATGCCCGGTAAAGCAAGTCTATAGCCTCATCACTTCCATTGCCTAAAAAAGTATTTTCAATAGGAACTCCTTTAATTTTGCTGATGGCATCTTTAAGGTCCAGTTGTAGTGGGTCAGGATAGCGGTTGTAGTTTTTGCCGAGGGGCGAGCCGTAGCTATTTTCATTGGCGTCTAAAAACACGCTGGCTTGTCCTTTATATTCATCCCTGGCAGTTGAGTACGGCTTCAGGTTTTTGATGTTTTCTCGTTGTAAATTATTAATATCCATCTTTTGATTTTAAACGAATAGTTATTGCATTCTTGTGTGCGTCCAGGCCTTCTGCCGCAGCCAGCACTTCTACTGTATTACCTATATTTTTTAAACCGGTATCACTGATGTGCTGAAAAGTGATCTTCTTGACAAAGGAATCCATGGAAACACCTGAATATGCTTTTGCGAAACCGCTTGTAGGTAAAGTGTGGTTTGTTCCTGAAGCATAATCGCCTGCACTTTCCGGTGTTAAGTTTCCTAAAAATACGGAGCCTGCGTTGCTGATTAGTGGAATAAGCATTCCGTAACTTTCTGTAGCTAAAATCAGATGTTCGGGTGCATAAACATTGCTAAACTCCATCGCCTCTTCTAGGGTATCCACTACAATAGCGTAGGAATTGGCAACTGCTAATGCAGTAATCTCTTTTCTGGGCAACAATTCCAGCTGTTGATCAAGTTGTTCTAACACTTGCGCTACAATCGATGAAGAAGTTGCTACCAGGATAGCCTGACTATCCGCACCATGTTCTGCCTGGGCCAATAGGTCGGACGCTACGAATGCAGGATTTGCAGTTTCATCTGCAATTACCAATACTTCTGAAGGTCCTGCAGGCATGTCAATAGCAGTCATAGCGGTAGATTGTACCAATTGTTTTGCTTGGGTTACGTAACGGTTTCCCGGACCAAAAATCTTATGCACTTTAGGTACTGTTTCGGTACCATAAGCCATTGCAGCTACTGCTTGTGCACCGCCCACCAGGTATATTTTTTTGACGCCTAACTTCATGGCGCAATACGCAACATAGCAATTTGTTTTGCCATCCTTTTGAGGAGGGGAGCATACTATAATTTCTTTGCAACCTGCAAGTTTTGCCGGAACTCCAAGCATTAAAAAAGTGCTGGGCAAAACGGCTGATCCACCCGGAATATAGAGTCCAACTTTGTCAATTGCCCTAGTTTCCCGCCAACAATTTACACCTGTCATCGTCTCTACTTTTTCTTCCTTTATAACCTGCGATGAATGGAATTTTTCTATGTTAGCATAAGCAACGTCAATTGCTTTTTTTGCTTCATCGGGGATAGTAAGTGCAATTGCTTCAATCTCATCTTGTGCTATAAACAACTGCTCAAGATGCACCTTGTCAAATTTTAAAGCAAAATCAAATAAGGCAACATCACCTTCAGCTTTTACCTTATTTACAATAGTGGATACACTTTGTGATATGACGTCATCATCTTCCAACTGCCTTAAGCAGAGGTCTTCAATCTCCTGTTTAGATAGTTCGTTATACCTGTAGATTTTCATTGTATTAAGAAATGATTTTCTCGATTGGCATTACCACAATTCCTTCAGCACCAGCTGCCTTAAGTGCATTTATTTTTTCCCAAAAATCATGCTCAGCAATTACGGAATGTACAGCAACCCATTCATCATCAAACAGTGGAACTACAGTCGGACTTTTAACTCCAGGCAATAGATCAACCACATTTTTCAGGTTACTTTTTGCTACGTTTAAAACCACATATTTAGTCTCTTTAGCCCGCAGTACAGAACGGATTCTTTGCAGTAATTCCTGAACTTCAGGTAGTAGGTCTGAACCTTCTTTTCCAATTAGAACAGCTTCAGATTTCATCACTTCAGAGAAGGGTTTTAGTCCGTTGCTTTTTAAGGTTCCGCCGGTAGAAACAATGTCGCATATTGCATCACTCAGGCCAAGACCCGGACCAATCTCTACAGATCCGGAAATGGTGCGAACCTCTGCTTCGACATTGTTTTCTTTAAGATATTTTTCAAGGATAAGGGGGTAGGAAGTTGCTATTGCTTTGCCTGCGAGCTGAGCAACTTCGGTAATCTGACTTTCGTTAGGAATTGCAATTTTTAAGGTGCATTTACCAAAGCCCAGTTTTTGCAGGTAGGTAACTTGCGCCCCGGTTTCTACAATAACATTTTCACCAACAATACCCAGGTCGGCAATACCATCCTGAACATATTCAGGTATATCATCATCCCTAAGAAAGAGAATTTCTAATGGAAAGTTGGTAACGCTGGATATGAGTGAGCTTTTATAGTTTTCAAAAGATAGACCACAATTTTTAAGGATCTCTACTGATTTTTCGTTTAACCTACCCGATTTCTGGATAGCGATTTTAAGTGTTTTCAATTTGTGCTTTTTGAATTATTGAATTGAACAGGAAAATAGGTCGGAAACAAGTTTTGAAGTACAAAACATTACATATACATCGCCAATTGGCGATGGTGCAAATGTAAGTGATGGTTCAAACTTGTAATCATTTTTATTTTTTTATTTCCTTTCCAATAATGACTAGCATCTTGAGGAGATGCAAATATATAAATAGATATTGAAAATCAAAAAAGATTAATTTCCTCGAATGATGATGTACGCATCAGGCATTAAGTCAAATGCCAGTTCATATTCACAGCATTTTTATTAGTCATTGGCAAATCATCGATAGGTCTATGGATATATCAAGGACCTACCAACGACTAACCAAGGACTAAGCAAGGACCTGCCAACCTATACTCGATCTCTAACTTACGTCGAGGACAATCAATGGCACTTAATTTGCTATTTTTGTGAAAAATCACCCTTTGAAAAAATCTTTAATTCTTATTGGTATTGCCATTCTTGTACTACAATCTTGTACCTGGTTTAGGAAAACCCCTGAGTTGGGCTTAATGTTGGAGAAACATTTCAACAACAAATTATACAAGGGGTTTGATACCGCTGTTTACAATCAAGTCTTTATCAAGTACTTTGATTCCATTTATACTAGACTACCTAATCCTAAATTAATTAAAGCGTTCTATCGAGATCATGAGCAAAGTCCTGAATTTGTGAGCAAATTTTACGCAAATGGCGATTTAGATAGTTTACGACAGTATATATCCCGAAGTAAGCAACATGGTTATAACTCAACAATGTTTGGTGCTGAAAAATTAACTGCTTTACTGGTAAAGTTGGATGAGAATAAGATAAAGAAAATTGAAGAAGTATATCCAATCATTGCAGAGCTGGAGCTCACTGCAGTGAGCTCGGCAATTGAATATCATAATTTGATTTACTTTGGAAGCACAAACCCACGTAAACTCTTTACGCGTTATTATATCCCTGTTAAAAGACCCGATAGTACAAGCACGCTAAAGGTTTTAAATACAAAAAATTTGGCAGGGCTGTTAAAGGATATTCAACCAAATAAAATAGCTTACGTCGCGCTTCAGAAAGAATTAATCAATTATGAGCAGGCACCTGTTAAAGACCAGCAAGCAATAAAAACCATTTTGGTAAATATGGAGCGTCAGCGCTGGAGGATACCTGAACTTGGAGAAGAGTATGTTGAGGTAAACATACCCGATTTTTCTCTTACATGGTTTAAAAAGGGGGATACCTTATCGCATATGAACGTATGTGTAGGTGGAAAAAGGGAGGATGATTATGCTGCGAAGATTAAAAAATACCTGGAAACCAAGAATCTGGATGACAAGCCTAAAAATCACGAGACACCTATTCTTTATAGTAAGTTCAATGCGATTCAGGTTAACCCAGTTTGGAATATACCCGTAAGTATTGCAAGAAGTGAGATTTATTACATGGCGATGAAAGACCCGTATTATCTTTCTAATAATAATATTAAAGTTTACTACAAGGAAAAGGAAGTTCAGGATCCAGATACGATACACTGGAATAAATATTCAAGGGAGAAGTTGCCATTTCAGTTTAAGCAGGGGTCGGGAGACGGTAATGCACTAGGTAAATTCAAATTTATATTTGACAATAACTCCAGCGTGTATTTGCATGATACCAATAATAAAACAGCATTTAAGTACAGCAATAGGGCAATTAGTCACGGTTGTGTTCGTGTTGAGCGCCCATTGGAGTTTGCAGAGAATCTGGTAAAAGATAAAGACGAGTTTGATTTGCTGAGAATGGAGGTTAATTTACCTCCTTTAGATACTACTAAAAGACAATTTTACAAGAGGAAGCTCGCCAAAAAAAGGGATACTATAAATCTTTTTCAGCTTAAACCGAAATGGTTTGGCGTTAAAAAGCAGATTCCAATTGTTATTAATTATCTAACCGCATGGTCGGAGAACGGTGTTTTACAATTCAGACCAGATGTGTATCATCTGGATGAAACTTTGTATGATGCTATGAGGAAATTCCTTTAAAAGTTCTAACTTTGATTTTTAATGAATTTCCTATATCCAGGTTTTCTTTTTGCGCTTCTGGCAATAGCCATTCCTATTGTAATCCACCTATTTAATTTCAGGAAATTTAAGAAAGTATATTTTAGCAATGTACAATTCCTAAAGGAAGCCAGGGAGCAAAACTCTTCCAGAGAAAAACTAAAACATTTGTTGGTGCTCTTTAGCAGAATCCTGGCCATTACTTTTCTTGTTCTTGCTTTTGCCAGGCCGTTTATTCCTTCTGCCAATACCCACAAACCGGGTTCAAGAAATGCAGTAAGTATCTATGTCGATAATTCGTATAGTATGGACGCTGTTAACAAAGAGGGGAGTTTGATGGATGAGGCGAAGAGAAAGGCTAAGGAAATTGTGGAGAGTTATGGATTGAATGATCAATTTCAATTGCTTACCAATGATTTTGAAGGTCGGCATCAGCGGTTGGTCAATAAAGAAGAGTTCCTGCAACAACTGGAAGAGGTTAAAATATCGGCATCCTCCCGTTCTCTTCAACAGGTGATCAACAGGCTGCAGGCTATTGTAGATCACAACAATCATATTGGTTACTTGCTTTCTGATTTTCAAAAGACGTTTGCAGGCACTCAGCCGATTAAGACTATAGATGGCTCAAACCTCAACTTCATTAAATTAAATTCAAATAATCTGCCCAATATCAGTGTTGATAGTATATGGAGCTTATCGCCAGTTCACCAGCCCAATCAGGTAGAGCGTTTTGTAGTCAGACTAAGAAATTTTGGAGCAGAAGATGTACCACGTGTGGCAGTTAATTTGGCGGTGAACGGTCAACAAAAAGCAATCAGCAATCTATCTGTTGGGGCAGGTAAATCTGTCATTGATACCCTTTCTTTTAGCGGACTAACCGGAGGGTTACAGCGGGGTGTGGTTAGTATTAAAGACTATCCCCTAACTTTTGATGATGCGCTTAATTTTGCCTTTAGGGTGAGTAATGAAATGAAGGTGCTCAACATATATGGCGATCCGGCAGAAAAATATGTCAGTTCTTTATTCGCATCAGATCGGTATTTTAAGCTGACTGAAGCACCAGAATCAAATATCAATTACTCATCTTTCTCCGCTTATAGCTTAATCGTTTTAACCTCATTAAAGTCGCCAACTTCAGGGTTGGCACAACAACTTAATGCGTATGTAAAGAACGGTGGTACCCTGGCCATATTTCCCAACTTAGATGCAGGGACACAGGTGTATACTTCTTTCTTAAACAGCCTGGGACTACCTTCCGTATTGCAAATCAATACAGGAGATCCAGTTTCAAGCACTGTAGATCTGAAAAATGAATTGTTTAGCGGAGTATTTGATGAGGTGCCAAAAAATGTTGATTTGCCTGTCGTTAACCGTTATTTCAGTTATGCCAATTCCAACGAAACAGCAAAAGAAAATATATTGCAGTTACCGCTAAACAGATTTTTGCTGGCCAGATTTAATATTGGAAGCGGGAAAATATTTTTATCTGGCAGCTCGCTTGATCCAAAAGATGGCAATCTTTCCCGCCACCCTGTGTTTGTGCCTTTGATGTTAAGGATTGCCTTTGTAAGTGCAAGATCTTTTCCTTTGTCCTACACCACAGGTACCAGTGACGTATTAGAGGCTCAAAAAATAGAAATGCTAAAAAATCAATCGCTTAGGTTGGTTTCCGATAAAGTTGAAGTGATACCAGATGTTCGTCAGGCACCCGGAAAAACCTTGCTCTACGTGGCAGACCAAGTTAGGAAATCGGGTTTTTATGACCTTAAGAAGGGAGATTCCATATTGTCTGTTTTGGCTTTTAACGATAACCGTAAAGAATCAGATATGCATTATGCAGATGAAGCAGCACTCGAGCGACTTTTTGGTAAACAAAATATAAAAGTATTCAATTCAAAAAAGGATGCTCAATCTTTACAGATCAGCGCTAAAGATAACAGTACCGAATTATGGAAACTTTGCATAATTTTAGCCATTGTTTTTTTAGCTATCGAAATATTACTGATCAGATTTTTTAATCATACAAAAAATATAAAAACAACATGAACCTTCTCATCACGGGCGTAACTATTGCCGATTCCAACAGTCAGTTCCATCAACAAAATTGTGATGTAAGAGTAGAACAGGGGAAAGTCACTGCAATTGGCAAGCTATCACCTCTTAAAAATGAAGAGGTATTTAATGCTGATGGCTGTGTATTGTCTCCGGGTTTCTTTGACCTGAGTTGCGTTGTAGGAGATCCAGGGTTTGAAACCAGAGAAGAACTACACACAGCTACTGCTGCAGCCAAGGCAGGTGGTTTTACTGGCATTGCTGTAATGCCCAATACCAAACCTGTGATGCACTCTAAAGGAGAGGTAGAATATATCATTAACAGGACTAGAAATAATCTGGTAGATGTATTTCCGATAGGTGCTTTAAGCAGGGATTTGGAGGGGAAGGAAATGGCAGAGCTTTATGATATGCAGCTAGCAGGTGCGGTAGCATTTTCTGATGGTGGAAAAGCAATTTCAGATGATGGGTTTATGAGCAGGGCAATTCAATATGCAAAGGGCTTTGAAGGCTTATTGATGTTATATCCAGAAAGCAGGTCAATAGCCGGTAAATCGCAGGTTAATGAAAGTGCTACGAGCGTATTATTGGGTATGAAAGGATTACCTGCTTTAGCAGAAGAAATGCAAATCAGCAGGGATATTTTTTTGGCAACTTATCATGATGCTGCGATTCACATCAACCAAATTTCTACATCGGGCGCTGTTGCCTTAATAAAAAAGGCTAAAAAAGACGGCATTAAAATTAGCTGCGATGTGGCTGCCCATCACCTGGTGTTTACCGAAGAGCTGCTAAACAGTTTCGACAGCAATTATAAAGTTAAGCCACCATTGCGGGGTAAGGCGGATGTGAAAGCGTTGCTTGCCGGACTTAAAGATGGAACAATTGATGCCATATGCTCACAGCATCGGCCTCATGAGATCGAATTTAAAGATGTTGAATTTGAGATTGCTGCATTTGGAATCATCGCGTTGCAAACTGTACTTCCTATGTTGATTAAAGCAGGATTAACAGCTAGTCAGATCTCAGAAAAGCTAAGTTCAGGCCCGAGAAGGATTCTTAAACTCAAAGAAATAAGACTGGAAGAAGGTGCTGATGCAAACTTTACCGTGTATAACCCTGCTGAAGAGTGGACGTATACCAGGGAGAACAATTATTCTAAATCATACAATACACCATTACTAAATAAAAAATTGACCGGTAAAGTAAAGCTGGTTTATAACAATAAGCAATTACAATCTTATGGATAATCATGTAAAAGTTGCGCTAATCGCGTCGTTAGATAAGTATGCCGCCATTTCTGGTACAGACTCAATTAAGCTGGAAGACCTCTTGGTTGAGGTGTTTAGCAAAGATCTTGGCTTTATGGAAAAAGTGGAAGAGTTTGATGAAGCATTTGACCAATATCCTGCCTTTGAAGACTTGAGAGAAGTTTTCTTTGATTTGCTGATGATTAATTTCTTTGCCAATGACATCAACAAGCTGGAGGAAGATTACCTGGAGTCAGACGAGTGGGCAAATATTGAAGAAGAAACTATCGATAGGGGTACTGAGCTGCTAAATCTGTTGCTATATATTAACGAATGCCATGACGAACAAATTACTCCTGAACTTGGTGATTTCTTAAAGGAATTTTTACTAGTTGAGGAAGATGAGTTCCAGGATGAGTATCATATTTATGAAGATTTGATCAGCAATCAGCAACTGGTAGAATCAAGTGTGGAAGACATTTGCGGTCACACTGGCATGATAGACCTTGGCGAAGAAATGGAAGAGCTTTTTGTTCCATTTATGGTATTTTTCCATCAGCCAAACGTAAGTGTACAAATTGTTAAGGAACTGGAAGACTTTAGTTCAAATAAAGAATTTGACATTGCCGTTTATACTTTAATTGCTAATTTTAATAACAATTAACCAAACTTATTATTATGGAAGAACAACAAATAGTAGAAGTTAAAAAGAGTTCCAATGCGCTGGCAACAAAAGCTGCCATTGCTTATGCTGTATTTTTTTTAGCATTAATTTACATTTTTAAGCTATTGGGTATCGATAATAATGATCCTAATATGCCAATTGCAGAAAAAATCATTTATTCTGTCGTAACCTACATACCGTATATTTTGGCGATAGTATGGGTGCAAACTACTTTCAAAAAAGAACTTGGTGGATTTATAAGCTTTGGTAAAGCTTTTACTGCAGGTTTTAGGGTAGCAGCCTATACAGGTCCACTATTAGCGATAATTATGATTGTGTATTTTAAATTCGATACAACAGCGTTTAATCAGATCATGGATGCTTCTTTAGCTAAAGCAGGTGATGATGAAAAGGCAATAAAAGGAGTAGAAATGATGAGGCCATATATGGTTTATATGATTGGCTTTGGCGCAGCAATATCCTATACTTTTTTTGGACTTATTATCAGTTTAATCAGTGCCGCCTTTGTTAAAAAAGAGCAGCCATTGTATTAAGCTGAATTTAAAAATAGCGCGTAAAAAAAAGGGCAGATCAAACGGTCTGCCCTTTTTTTATTAAAAGGTTATACTACAAGTTTCTTATCCAGATATTACGGAAGCTAAGCGGAAGACTTGAATCGCCATGCGCCTGTAATTTAATTGGAGCCGGACCATGTGCTTTTCTATAACCAGGATCTCCAATGTATTGAGTAGGTCCTTTTAACTCAGCATTGTTCTGTACAAGAACACCATTGAATAATACGGTTACTCTTGCAGGGGTTTTAAGTGTGTTGTCTGCGTTAAAAGTAGGAGCAGTCCAGATCACATCATACGCTTGCCAATCACCAGGTTTACGGGTTGGATTCGCTAAAGGGACAAGCTGTTTGTAAATACTTGAAGCCTGGCCATTTGTATAAGTATCATTCTGGTAAGAATCAAGAATTTGCAATTCATAGCCATCATCACCTTTACCAATTGATGCCAGGAATAAACCACTGTTTCCTCTGCCTTGTCCTTTACCTTCTATGTTAGCAGGTACCTGCCATTCAATATGCAACTGGTAGTTGCCAAAGGATTCTTTGGTTTCTATATTACCACCGCCTTTTTTGTTTACTGTAAGTACATTGTTGGCCACAGTCCATGATGCTGGTTTGTTTCTATCATCTGTCATTACCCATTTGCTCAGGTCTTTTCCGTCAAATAATACAATCGCATCAGATGGAGGTGCAACAGTTACTTCTTTTGTAACTACTACCGGAGGTACTGGTGTGTAAACCTCAGTTTGCTCAGGCTTAGTTTTTTCTTGTGCGTTAGCCATGCTCATTCCTCCAATCATTAGTGAAGCAACAAATAAGCTTTTAGGAAAGTTCATCATTATGTGTTTTTAAATTTATGGTTATATTCAAAGTTATAAAAATTCTATATAAGTTTGCAGATCGAATTAAGCTTTGTGCTGCATATGGATATCTCTGTTGTCATTCCTTTATTTAATGAAGACGAATCTTTGCCTGAACTGACTTCATGGATTGCAAAAGTAATGCAGACTAACAATTTCAGTTATGAGCTACTCTTTATTGATGATGGGAGTACAGACAATTCCTGGGCAGTAATAGAGGACCTTAAATTACAATTTCCATTCGTTAGGGCAATTAAATTCAGGCGCAATTATGGTAAATCTGCAGCATTGAATGTGGCCTTCGAGGCTGCAGTTGGTGATGTAGTGATTACTATGGATGCAGATCTTCAGGACAGTCCAGATGAGATACCAGAGCTTTACCGTAGAATTAGAGAAGAAAAGCTGGACCTGATCTCAGGTTGGAAGGCCAAACGCTACGATCCGCTAAGCAAAACAATACCTACCAAAATATACAATGCCGCTACCCGTAGAATGTCTGGCATACATAACCTGCATGATTTTAACTGCGGATTAAAAGCTTACCGTAAGGAAGTAGTTAAAAACATTGAGGTGTACGGAGAAATGCACCGTTATATCCCTGTCATTGCCAAATGGGCTGGATTTACTAAAATAGAAGAACAAATAGTTGAACATCGTGCACGTAAATATGGGGTGACCAAGTTTGGGATGAGTCGTTTTATAAACGGTTTGCTTGATCTGCTATCCATATTTTTTGTGGGAAAGTTTGGCAAGCGGCCAATGCACTTTTTTGGTACCATGGGTGTACTTAGTTTTTTAATAGGCACATTCCTCGCCATATGGTTAATTGGCGTAAAGCTGTATGACATATCGATGGGTATTCCCCTTAAAAGAGATGTGACTGATCAGCCATTATTCTACATAGCACTGGTTGCCATCATTTTAGGATCCCAGTTGTTTTTAACAGGTTTTGTAGCAGAACTGGTGTCACGTAGTGCACCCGAGCGTAATAACTATTTAATAGAGAAAGAGCTAATATAATCGATGTTCTTTTCTATCATTATCCCCCTTTACAACCGCCCACAAGAAATAGACGAACTTTTAAACAGTCTTACCAAACAAACCTACCTGCAATTTGAGGTTTTGGTTATTGAAGACGGCTCTACTTTAGATGCAAAATCGATAGTCGATAAGTATGCGAACTTGCTGGATATCAAATATTTTGTTAAGCCTAATGCCGGACAAGGCTTTGCGCGTAACTATGGTTTTGAGCGTGCAAGGGGCGATTTCTTTGTGATATTTGATTCAGATTGTTTGATACCGGAAGATTACCTGGAGATTGTAAAGGATTATTTGTTTGAGCACCATTTAGATGCTTATGGCGGTCCGGATGCGGCCCATCAAAGTTTTACCCCAGTACAAAAGGCCATAAGCTATGCCATGACCTCACCTTTCACAACAGGTGGTATCAGAGGTAATGCCAAGCACATCGGGCAGTTTCATCCCAGAAGTTTCAATATGGGTGTTTCCCGCGAGGTGTTTGAGAAAGTAGGGGGGTTTATATTGACACGACTTGGAGAAGATATAGAATATAGCATCCGTATTCATGAAAAAGGATTTAAGATAGGATTGATACCCGGAGCGAAGGTTTATCATAAAAGGCGCACCAGTTTCTACCAGTTCTATAAACAGCTTCATTTCTTTGGTCGCGCCCGGATTAATATTTATAAGCACTTTCCTGCCGAACTAAAATTGGTACATTTCTTTCCAGCAGCTTTTGTATGTGCGGTCGTATTTACGGTATTAATGAATTGTTTTTATGCACCTTTGGCTTATATCTGCAATTTTGCAATGCTGGTGTATTTTTTGATGATATTTTTTCACTCCTGGGATACAAACAAATCATTAAAAGTTGCATTTTTGAGTATAATTGCTGCTTTTATACAATTGGGCGCTTACGGGTTGGGTTTTATTCAGGATGTCATAAAAAGAGTAGTATTTAAACAACCATGATAGATTTTTTAAAAGAAAGCACATTTGCTGTAAATGAGGTAATAAGTAAAGCCTGGCAAGTAACCAAAAGGAATTACTTTTCTATTGCCACACTCTGTTTTCTAATGTTCCTGACATCGAATGCATCAAACATGATGGCGTTCTTTTTAAATAATGTGAGTCGGGGTTTGAGTATGCTCATGGCTACCATGTTTATTGTCATTTACTTTACCATCAGTCTTTCCCTTTTTCGCTATATCTTTCACTTGCTGGATGATGAAGAACACGATGTGAGTATTGTAAGCACCATACCCACCAGACAACAGATCATTAGGTTTCTGATTGCTACTTTCTATTTCTCGCTTTGCATAGTTGTTGTAGGAATTATATTTTACCCTCTATTGCTCATACTAGACCCGCTGTTGAAGTTTTTGGTTAGCCTGGGCTGGGTAGATGATTTTACTACAACTGGCACTATTGTGACCAATATTTGTGTGGGAATGGCCATTGTAGCCATTTTTGTAACTTTTGTGAGAATCTCGTTTTTCCCGTTCTTCATCATTGATAAGAATGAGAGCCCCTTTAGGTCTATTAAATTTAGTCTTGCTATAACAAAAGGGAATTTTACAAAAATCCTGTTGCTGTTATTAGTACTTGGTGGTTTTCAGCTGGTTTATTGGTTTCTTGGCTATATGCAATGGCCTATAATTGCCTTTTTTGTAAACATTTTGAGCTCTTTTATTATTGTACCATTATCGATCGTTTCATTAACGATTGCTTACAGGAAAATGATGACCGAATATACAGGAGATAGTGAGCCTGATATCATCCATAACCTCATTTAAAAAACTATGGGTTTAAAAGCGGCATTGAGCAAGCCATTTGCTGCCTTTGTTTTAAAAGGTATCAATAAATGGAAAGGGAATGCAATAGCAGCACAAAATGAAACATTGCAGCTACTGATAGATTCGGCAATGTATACCTCCTTTGGAAAAGACCACGATTTTGCAAGCATTAAAAACTATAGTGATTTTAAAAGACTGGTGCCTGTAAGTGATTACGAGGATTTGCGACCATATATTGACCGGGTAGTTGCCGGGGAAGCGGATGTATTGTGGAAGGGCAAACCCGAATATTTTGCGAAAACATCAGGTACCACATCTGGAATAAAATACATTCCTATTTCTAAAGAATCCATGCCAGAGCATATAAAAGCAGCCAGAAATGCACTGCTCACTTATATAGCAGAAACTGGCGATGCGAGTTTTGTAGATGGAAAAATGATCTTTCTGCAGGGTAGTCCGGTTTTGAGTAAAAAGAATGGGATAAACATTGGTCGGCTTTCGGGCATCGTAGCCCATTTAGTGCCGGCTTATCTTCAAAAAAACAGAATGCCTTCCTATGAAGCCAATTGCATTGAAGATTGGGAAGAAAAAGTAGCTGCCATTGTGGAAGAAACCTGGCAGGAAGACATGCGACTCATTTCAGGCATCCCGCCTTGGGTGCAAATGTATTTTGATAAACTTACAGAGAAGACCGATGGAAAAAAGATTAAAGACATCTTTAAAAATTTCAGTCTTTTCGTTTACGGAGGGGTCAATTATGAACCATACCGGGCTAAAATAGAAAACAGTATCGGCAGGAAGATTGCAACGATTGAAACTTACCCTGCTTCAGAAGGTTTTATTGCCTATCAGGACAGTCAGCAGGATAAAAGCTTACTCCTTCTTGTTAAAGCCGGAATGTTTTACGAGTTTATACCAGCTGATGAATTCTATAACGAAAACCCGACAAGACTAAGTCTGCAGGATATAGAACTTGGTGTAAATTATGCCTTGATCTTGAATACCAGCGCAGGTTTATGGGGTTACAGCATTGGAGACACCATAAAGTTTGTATCTAAAGATCCCTATAAGATTATTGTAACCGGAAGGATCAAACATTTCATCTCTGCTTTTGGAGAACATGTAATAGGAGAAGAGGTGGAACATGCTTTATTAAGCATAGCCAATCAGGAGCATATTGGAATTACAGAGTTTACGGTGGCACCCCAGGTAGAAACAGCTGCCGGTGAGCTTCCTTACCACGAATGGTTTATAGAGTTCTCCAATCCTCCTTTAGATATCATTTCTTTCAGTAAAAAAGTAGATGAAGCATTGCAGAAGAAGAATATTTACTATTTTGACCTCATTGAGGGTAAAATATTGCAGCCATTGATTATAAGAACTTTGAAAAAAGATGCATTTGTAAACTATATGAGGGGACAGGGTAAGCTAGGCGGACAGAACAAAGTACCCCGCCTGTCTAACGACAGGAAGATTGCTAACGATTTAAGTAGTTTTACAATTTGAAGAAAATATCCATTTTAGGCGCTACGGGTTCAATTGGAACCCAGGCACTATCCGTTATATCGGCGAATCCACATTTATACAAAGTAGTGGCCCTAACCGGACAAACGAATACAGATTTGCTGATTAGTCAGGCATTGGAGTTCCTCCCAGAACTGGTAGTAGTTGGCGATGAAAGTCGCTATGATGAAGTTAAAAAAGCTTTGGCGCATACAAACATCCGGGTTGCGGCGGGATTAGAAGCTTTGTGCGAAGCTGCCAGTTTATCTGAAGCAGATTTGGTACTCACAGCAATTGTTGGATCAGTAGGATTAAAACCTACTATAAAAGCTATAGAAGCAGGGAAAAATATCGCGCTTGCCAACAAAGAAACTTTGGTGGTGGCTGGAGATCTGGTAACGCGACTGGCTAAAAAACATGGGGTAAAGATTATCCCGGTTGATTCCGAGCACTCGGCAATATTCCAATGCCTTGTTGGCGAAGAATATGGTTCCATTGAAAAAATATACCTCACTGCATCTGGCGGACCATTCCGCGGAAAAGACAGGGAATTTCTTGCAGGAGTTACAAAAGCAGAAGCGTTGAAACATCCCAATTGGGTAATGGGTGCCAAAATTACGATAGACTCTGCTTCATTAATGAACAAGGGGCTGGAAGTGATTGAAGCAAAATGGCTGTTTGGCCTGGAGGCAGACCAAATTGATGTCATTGTGCACCACCAATCTATTGTGCACTCCTTGGTGCAATTTAATGATGGGTCCATGAAGGCACAGATGGGCTTACCAGACATGAAGTTGCCGATACACTATGCTTTTGCCTACCCCGGTAGAATAAGCAGTGAATTTGAACGTTTCAACTTCATGGATTATCCTGAGCTTACTTTTTCTAAGGCAGATTGCAAGACCTTCAGAAATCTTGACCTGGCTTACGAGGCATTGAGAAGAGGTGGAAACATGGCTTGCATTGTTAATGCAGCAAATGAAGTGGTTGTAAATGCATTCTTAAAAGATCAAATAGGCTTTTTGGAAATGAGTGATGTGATTGAAAGCTGCATGCAAGAAGTGAAGTTCATCGCTCAGCCGGGTCTTGATAATTATTTAGAAACAGATGAACATACACGTATATTTGCCCACCAATTGGTAACAAAACAACTTAAATAGAATCAAATTTAAAATATCTATAAATATATATGAGCGGACTGATTATGGCGGCCCAGTTACTTCTGGGATTATCGATACTGGTTATTTTACACGAATTGGGACACTTTCTTGCGGCACGTGCCTTTGGAATAAAAGTAGAAAAGTTTTACCTGTTCTTTGATGCATGGGGAGTAAAATTATTTAGTTTTAAAAGAGGAGATTGCGAGTATGGTATTGGATGGTTACCATTGGGTGGCTATGTGAAAATATCTGGTATGATTGATGAATCTATGGATACCGAACAAATGGCGCTTCCGCCACAACCATGGGAATTCAGGTCTAAACCAGCATGGCAGCGTTTGATTGTGATGATAGGTGGTGTATTTGTAAATATCGTAGTGGGTATTTTCATTTTCTGGATGCTTACCTTTAAATATGGCGAAACCATTATTCCCAATAGTACTGTTCTGGGTATTAATCCGGGTGTGATTGGTAAGGAAATTGGTTTAAAAAGAGGCGACAAAGTTGTTGCTGTAAATGGTAAGAAAGTGATCACTTTTGATGAACTAATCAGTACTAAAGTCTTGCTTGATAATACTACCTTAACCATTATGCGTGATGGCAAGGCGATGGATGTAAAAGTGCCTGAAAATATCTTGAATAAAATATCCGATCTGGGTATTGAAGAATTCATTAGCAGAGTGCCACTCATCAGTACCACTGTTGATAGCGTTCCCGAATCAAGAGCTGCATATAAAGCCGGCGTAAAAAGAGGAGACCGAATTGTTTCTATCAATAACTTGCCGATAAGAAATGATATGGATGCCAAAGAAGAATTGGTTAAACATAAGAATCAAACCATCAGCTTAGGTTTACTTAGAGGAACTGAGCAGGTTGCATTAAATGTTCCTGTAGATACAGCAGGAACAATAGGTATTAAATTCAACTTCAAAGAGATTGGGCAAGAAACTATTAAATACGGTTTCATGGAATCACTTCCAATTGGCGCAAACCAAGCCTGGAAGGTATTTAGGGATAATGGCAAAGGAATATTTAAAGTACTTACGGGTAAAGTTAAGGCTACCAAAGCATTTTCAGGTCCTGTAGAGATTGCACGTAAGATATTCGGAGGTGAGTGGATCTGGTCAAGGTTCTGGGCCTCTACGGGCTTTATTTCAATTGCGCTTGCGTTTATGAACCTTTTGCCTATACCTGCACTTGATGGCGGCCATGTGGTTTTTCTTTTCATAGAAATGATCAAAGGGAAACCACTTGGAGATAAGTTTATGGAACGTGCCCAGATTGTTGGGTTTGTGATGTTGTTATCCCTTATGGTCTTTGTGCTTGGTAATGACATTTTTAAGGCCTTTTTTCATAAGTAGGGATGACCGATTACTTTTCCTTTTACGGTTTACCTGTCAGTTTTAATCCGGATTTACCCTACGTTAAGCAGAAATTTTACGAGCTGAGCAAAAAGTATCATCCTGATTTCTTTATCAATGAAAGTGAAGAAAAGCAGGTTGAGGTACTTGAGCTAAGTACGATCAACAACAAAGCGTACCAGGTGTTGACCGATCCTCAAAAAAGGTTACAATATGTACTGGAATTAAAGGGGCAGCTTACTGAAGGGGAGCATTATGTGCTCCCTCAAGATTTCCTGATGGAAATGATGGATGTCAATGAGTCGCTCATGGACCTCCAATTTGATCCAGATCCAGAACGTTTATTGGCACTGGAGGGAGAAGTTGAAGCGATAAAAGAGAACATTAACAAAAACCTGTTAGCACTTACAGCGACATTTAAAACAGAAGAAGGTGGCGATCAATCTGCAGTTTTGGCTGAAGTGAAAGACCTGTATTACCGGGCAAAATACCTGGTAAGGATAGCAGAAAGCCTTGCTAAAGCCAAGAGAGGTTAATATTTTTTCACATACTAGTTGATATGAGCACATTATCTAATTTTAGAAAAATAGCAGTTGCAGAAGGAATTTCTTATGTCTTATTGGTATTTGTTGCCATGCCCCTTAAGTATTGGGCAGGTATCCCGCTGGCAGTGAAGTATACCGGTTGGGCTCATGGTTTGCTGTTTGTGCTTTACATGATCTTTTTGATCATGGCATGGATGGAATATAAATGGAATTTTAAGAAAGTTTTTATAATAGGGGGTGCCTCGCTGCTTCCTTTTGCACCATTTTGGGTAGACAAAAAATTGAAAGAAGATAATTCAAATAAATCTTGGTAATTGTCGATCCAATTGATACATTTGCATCCCGCTTAATAGCAAATGCCCAGCTGGCGGAATTGGTAGACGCGCTGGTCTCAAACACCTGTGGGAAACCGTGCCGGTTCGACTCCGGCGCTGGGTACTAACCCCTTTTTACGAGAGTAAAGAGGGGTTTTTTAGTTTAAAACCTGCCTATTGCTTAAAAAATGGAGGATTTTAACGGTTCGATTTCCGGGTAGGTTATATGAAACAACCCAGCCGTACTAAGGTCGAACCAAATGTGACAAAAAGGTATGTTCTTGTTTCCGATTTAAAACGTAACAAATAAGTAACAACGTAATTTCAAATTATGGAAAGAGATCTAAATTACTTATTTGCGAAGTAAATAGCCAGTAAGTTTTGAATGAAGTAGAAGACTTAGAATCTTTGACTCCGACCATCATCTAAAATAGCTAAGCCTTTTTATAATTATTTTCAATACGATGGAATAATACCTATCACTATCCGACCAAATTTTGAGGACATCGGTGAAAATGGTTGTTAAGTTATCTTTTATTAGTATTAAATCTTCTTAAAATGTCAGACCGTGGATAGTTATTAGTTACTTTGATGTTTTAAAGCTTTTTACTAAGAACAACAGAACTAATGAGTAAAAAAAGAGATAGACCGGCCATGTACTTCAGTACCTTGGAAATAGAGAATGTAAAAAGTTTCGAAAAAAAGCAAATCCTGGATTTGAAAAATAGTGATGGAACGATATCTGCATGGACTTTAATACTTGGTGATAACGGCGTGGGAAAGACATCGTTACTGAAATGTTTATCATGGATGATTCCTGTTGAAGCTCCTCCTCAAAAGCAAGAGGGTACGGAGGAAATGGCAAAAAATGATAAAAAAGTCATTTTGAAGCCGTTTATGGACGATTTAGACGAAGCAAATTTTGAACAGCTGATCAGGATTGGAAAAAATATAAAAACCAGCATAAGAGTAGTTTTAACAAATGATGTAGAATTAAAAGTGGCACCATCGGACGAAAACTTAGTTTCCCTGGGAATGAATTTTGAGAAAAAAGGAGGTAAACTTGAAGTCATTACACCGGAATTGGGTACACTAAAACATTTTAACTCACCTAATCTTTTTGCTTATAGTGCGAGCAGACATTTGGCCTTTAAGAATATTGAAAGTTCCGAACTAAAAGATCCCACGTCTAATTTATTCTCAGAATCTGGCGACTTGTACGACGCAGAACAACTACTCAGCATGCTTGATACCGCTTCAATCAGGCAGAGCAAAAAAGGCAAAGCAACCGATCTATTGATTAGCGTAAAAGAAATTTTAGTAGATCTGCTTCCTGATATCAAACATCCTAACAATATTATAATTAATTCACCGATAAATGACGATGGTTCAATAAACAGGGACTTAGTAGAAGTGCAAACAGATGATGGCAAGGTTAAATTATTCGATTTAAGTTTGGGCTATAAAACAATGCTGGCCTGGATTGTTGACTTGGCTGTAAGGATGTTATGGCGTTTTCCAGAAAGTGATGAACCATTAAAAGAACCGGCTATAGTAATTGTTGACGAAGTTGACCTGCATTTACACCCTATTTGGCAGCGCATGATCCGCAAAAAACTAACCCATCATTTTCCAGCGACCCAATTCATTTGTACTGCCCATAGCCCCTTTATGGCTCAATCGTCGGAAATGGAAAATTTATGTGTAGTGAGCAGGCAAGGATTGGATGTTTGCATAGAAAATGAACCTTATATTGTTAAAGGTTGGAGAATTGGTCAAATTGCAACTAGTGAATTGTTTGGTGTTCCAAGTGATAGAAGCCCTGAAATAGAAGATGAAATAAACAACAGAAGAGAAATATTAGATAAGGATCATCCTACCGCTGCCGACGATATTAAACTTGACCAGATTGACAAAGAACTTGCAGAATTGCCTCTGATAATAGATAGTGATGAAGATCAGCAGATTTTGAATCAAATTCGTAAAGCGGCGGAATTGTTAAAGCAAAAGGGGTCCTTAAATGATTAAAATTGATAAGGGCCCGGCACCTGCGTCATTAATCGCAGAGGGTAAAACACTAACTGACGCTAATAAGGCAGACTTTTTATTACACCGCACCCAGTATAAAAACGGCACTAAGGCGTTCACTTTCACGAATGCCTATAAAACCGATGACGTTAAAAATGGCTTGCTCGCCGTACAATTTAACAAATGCTGTTTTTGTGAAGCAAAATTTGTGAATGATTATTTTCATGTAGAACATTTCAGGCCAAAAGGCCGTGTTGACCCATATCCAACAGGCCCGTATTCCTATCCGGGATATTATTGGCTTGCGTATGAATGGTCTAATCTTTTTTTAGCTAAGGGAAAGACAAACGTTAGTTTTAAAAAGAACTATTTCCCATTATCAAACCGGGTAACGAGAAACAGGACACACCTTGAAACAAAAATTGAAACGTCTCTTTTAATTGATCCCGGAATCGAAGATCCAAGAGATCATATCCGGTTTAAAAAGGAAGAAATAGTAGGAAGAACAACCCGTGGGAAAAAGAATATCACCTTTTTAGATTTAAGAAACCCGCAAATCGATGAAGCAAGGCGAACAAAGTATATCTTGTTAAATGATTTAAAAACAGCTATCGAACTATTGATCAGTGGCGGTACAGATGTAAATGATCCGTCTGTACAAGGATTAATAAACACTTTAAGATATGCGATCACGCCAGAAGCGGAATTCAGTTCAATGGCAATAGATTTGCTGTTAGGATGGCCCCATCTTTAGTTAAGTCTATGCACGATGCAAAATCTTTTAATTGCGATAGATCAGTTTTTATTTGAGCAATTCTACTTTCAATATAGTGGTGTTCTGTTTTTATTTCAGAGCTTTCTTTTATTGCGGTGAAATAATCCAATATAGCTCTGAAAACAAACAAAC
Organism: Pedobacter sp. UYP24; assembly: GCF_054057295.1. Taxonomy (NCBI): domain Bacteria; kingdom Pseudomonadati; phylum Bacteroidota; class Sphingobacteriia; order Sphingobacteriales; family Sphingobacteriaceae; genus Pedobacter; species Pedobacter sp. UYP24. Next base: position 672,238 of record NZ_JBSRZD010000002.1, on the reverse strand, counting down.
CGTGCAATACTCCCCGAGCCGGGCGTTTTTCGTCACGCCATGGTGAAAAGAAAACATTGCCGCTGAAAGGTTGAATTAAAGGGAGAGCATTTTCAATGAGCGTCAGTTTTAGGTGCATCGCTTCATGTAATATTGATTCGGCAACCCGCAAAGTGGAACGCAAAGATGATGTTTCACAAACGGATACAAAAATTGAAAATGGTATCTCTGGGTGGCTGTAACTAATATCGGTCTCTTCATTTTCCGGCCTGATAATCTGGACGGTTTTAACAATGCAATTCAAAAAGTCTGAAATCGATGGAATCAAATGAAGTATAATCAAGGAATCACTGATTTTCCTATTACCGTCTAAGTTGTTAGTCAATGATGCGTTTAAAGGCTCCAGTCCATGGCTATCGTAAAAACCATTCAATGTGTTGGTAAAGGCCTCAATTTTCATTTCAGTTCCCGGAATGTCAAAAATCGCAGCCTTTGCTGTTACTAGCCCGAGCACACAGTTTTCAATACTGTAGTTAGTTTCTGTTAAATTAAGCTGTTGCCATTTATTTAGAACAAGCCGTGAAGTCAGATCGGTTTCCCATAATGGTATCGGTCTGCTTAAAAAGTCGCTTACCTGCTCAGTCAAGTTCAAAGCTATAGTTGCTTAAAGGTATAGACGATGGTATACCTGGTGTAATCGTAAATCTTACTAACGGCATGGTGAGAATTCCGGGATATTTCAAATCCGAAAACGGTGTTATCAACCGGCTTTACAATTTTAAACATGTCCTCCGGTCTAGAAGATTTGAACAAAAGAAGCAATCCGCCATTTTCTTCCTTCCAATAAGGATTAATATGTAGTACCAATCGATGGGTTTCTTCTCCATTTATAAAGTCATTGTGAATGCCAATCTTCTGTTCGTTAACCAATTTATGGGCAACAATATCTACAAGCGTAAAGCCATTGATTTTAAATTGCTGAATATATTTTTGTTCAATATAAGTTAACGTTTCTCCCGAAACGAGGCATTTTAGATGGTCTGGAAGTTCAACATGAAGCAGGCTAAATTCATACTGATCATAAAAATCGGTTTCTACTAAGTTCCAGATTGGAGTGTCCTGAAACCATTCAAAAATACCAGCTACAATATTATCAGGAAGTGCTGAATTTGCGTTAAAATGAGGAAACGGCGATTGCTCGACCTGAGCGGATTCAAGGTCAAAGCAAGTGGTTTCAGGCATGTTGTAAATCATAACTGGCAAGTGTTTTGCGAATTGCTTTAACCAAATGTAACTGGTCGGCGCAATACACAGATGGATTGTCAAAGCCATTTTCTTTACTCCATCGATTCAGGATCATTCCTCCACCGCAAACGTGTAATTCAGGGCAGTTAAGACATTTGGAATTGGTTGGCCTTTGCATTTTCCTATATTCATCAAATTCTTCTGAGGCTAAGAATTCAAGTAGACTGGCTTCTTTAACGTTTAATGGTTTATCGAACTTATCAGCACCGTTGTAAGTGCTTTTTAAGGTGTCATTTTTCATGATCGTGCCATCGGTATCTACGATCACAATTGCAAAATCAGTAAGGCCTAAACCTTCCTTTGTTACAATACCGCCCATCAAAGATTTAATCATGTCATCTAAAACCCGTATTTTAATGGGATTCGTGTCGTTGATGTAAATCTCTAACAAACGCACCATCCATGATCCGTATTCGACAGAAAAAATTGACGCTTTATTGAGTGGTAATTTAGTGTGGTTACCATCCTTATATAAAAAGTCAACACTTGGAGCCTCAAGATCTTTAAAGAATTGGTAAACTTCAACGGGATCAGAAAGAGGATCAATTACAGCTAATAATCCAGCATATAAGAATTGAGCATCATTATGAGATTTTAGGATATCTATTCCCGCGACCACCTGATCAAATGTGCCTTTATCATTATGTGTTACCCTATATTTATTATGTACAGCCTCTGGACCATCTATGCTAACTGCAACACTAACTTTATATTCAGAACAAATATTAAGAATAGGTATTGAAATCAACATACCGTTAGTTTGAATGCTGATAGGATAATGCTGGGGTAAGACCATGCGTAAGCTTCTTAATAAGAAACGAAGCCTGGCTTCACCCAATAACAAAGGTTCGCCTCCGTGGAGAACGATGCTAAAACACTTTCTTTGGCTGGCTACGATCTCGGCTAATGAAATACACAAGGCATCGATAGTTTCCGGTGTCATGAATTTCTCCAAGTGCGCCCAGTTATCATCGCCCATATTGTAGACATAGCAGTAAGTACAGTTGATGTTGCACCTACTCGCTACTTTTACAAGAACAGTGTCAAGACCGGGATCAAATCGTGTTTCAAAAGCCATTTATGGCGTGTTAAGAACGGTTATGGCGATTATGCGCGCGGTCGTAGCTGAACATATCGTTAGCTTGATCATTTTTAACTTCTGCCATTAATCTTCGTAAAACGGCATTTGGCACTTCGTTAACAGCCATTACATTACTTTCCTGATTTACAGTATGGTCAATGGTTGAATATTCACTTTGAGATTGATTGTTGAAATCCATAATATTGCTATTTTTTATAAAGATATATTAAAAAAAATAGAGTTTTTAGATATTATAATCAACATGTTGATTATAAATGTTTTATAATTAAATTCCGTTTCAGCCAAAATGAAGCCATAATAGTAAAAAATATCAATAATTTATTTTAATTAATTGATAAACAATTAATTAGATACAAACCTTAGAATAACAGCGTTATCAAACTATTGGAAAAAATAGAATTTTTGAATGAAACGCTTCGTGTTGCTTTCAAGCGGTTTTGGTTTTGTAATTTTTCTGTAAGCGCTTTTTTGTCCGATACCAACTGCTATTGTTCGCTCTGCATAGGCTTCAATGTCGTGATGATCTTATAGCCAAGCTTTCTGGCGATCAAACCAAACTGCGTAGATGTCATTTCATTTTCTCGCTAAATACGTAACGGAGCAAAATTTTGCAATTTCAAAAATAGTCCGTAAATTGCTTCTGTAAGTCAGAAAAGCACATTTTGCCTCATATAGGGACGGTTAGGCTAGAAGACTCATAATCTTTTACCCTAGTTGTGTCGTTTAAGATACCTAAGCTTTTTTCTTTTGTAACTTATTGTTTATCTGGTATAAATGAAAATAACGATATTATTTGCAATTTTGACCTTAAGCGGTCTAAGTTGCATGGCTCAACAGGAGGTATCTCAATCAGTAAGTTTAGGGATTCCGAAAGAATTAAAGAAAGTTAGTTCAACAACTTATAATAAAAAAAATCTACAAAGGGCTAAGCATCCCTTTATCAAAGTTTATGATGGGGATGGAAGTCAGACCTTTGAAACCGATGGTGTTCTAATGATAATGCATATTCAAAAAGAGAAAATAGATGAATTTCTTTTTCAAGGTGAAGAATCTGATGTACGAAAAATAGCAGCTTTAAATTACTACAAATTTATCACGACTGAAGTTCGAAAATTTGAAGGGTATCAAGTTTTGGTTAAAAATTTTGAATTCAAAGACGATCCAATTGGTTATATAATTTGTTATGGTGTGCCGAAGTCTTATAATAAGTTGTTGGTAATTACAATTCAATATGAGATTGATAACAAGCCCAAAGTGTTCAAAATACTAGATCAATTTTTAAAAGGTAGCCGTTTCAAAAATTGATTCTCTTTGTGAGTAGGTTCGGGTGAATGCGCCTCCAATTCTCTTCGATTAACGGTTATTTGATTTGTTACTATATCTGCCTAATTAACTAGTTGAACTATTCCCGTTGAATGGGTAATCGCAATATCTCCCGGGTTTATCTGAACTAGCAATATGCATATTTTGCATATTGCTTTTTCGTCTAGTTCCTTTTCTTTGAAAATATTTTTAATGTGTCTGGAAATTACAGATTGATCTCTTTCAAATAGTTCAACAATCTGTGCTTGCGTAAGCCATACTGTCTCTTTCTCAATTTTTACATCAATGGCAGTTTCACCATTTGGCGTTTGATAAATGATAATCTGATTTTGTTCCATCGTATGTTAAAGATAAGAACAACGATTTATCATAGCGAAGTTAATTGCTAACAAGTGTACTTCATCATTTCCAGAAAATTTCAGCGAATCAATCGATATTGTGGAGTTTGTGTAATAACCTTGCTAAAGGGAGAATATTACTTTTTCTACGTGTATTATAATAACAGTTATTTACTTAGGACGCTTAATACCTTTCTCGTTAAATTGGATTTTTAAATGAAAATTAAGGGGATAAAGTATTAACCCAATTAGATATGGTTGTCAATACTATGGGATTTACAGTTTCCGAAATCTGTGCAAATTCAGTTGTATTACCAGTATTAGCTTTTTGAAAAAGGTGATTTAATCCTTCTAAAGGAAGAACTTTGAATCTTTTATTACCACCTCGGTTTAAAGCATTAGCAATTCCTGCAAGGTTGGCTTGGCTGTTGATCTGCATATCTTTTGTTCCATTAAGCGCTAATACCGGACATTTTACTTTTACAAGATAATCTGCAGAGTTTAATTTAATACTTGTCCTAAGCCATGGAGTAAGAAGAGATTCATACCGTTGTTTGACAGCGTCAAATTTTGCCTTATTTAAATTTTGATTTAGACGCGAATAATACAACAATGTGTCAACTTGATTTTTTAATTGCTGATTAGTTAAATAGGAACTTTGCATGATCAATTCAAAATATTTCCTATTAAATGCTACCCTCTGATTAATTGATGTGTCTGGTGCACCTGCCAAGCGACTCATGGCTACTGTTTCCTGAAGGGACACCTCGTACATGGGAATGCCAGGGCCAGCGAGTAAAACAATAAACTTAACATCTTTATCGCGGCTTGCTACCATAGATTAAACCGCCCTCACTATGTCCAATCAATCCGATCGATAATTTATTTAAGTCCTTTCTTGAATGTATAAAAGATATAGCCGCCTCTACATCATCAGCAAAATCAAAAGTGGTAGAAGTTGAGAATGTTCCTGTAGATTTTCCCACACCTCGATCATCATATCTTAATACCGCAATTCCATTGCGGGTTAACCAATCGCTCAATACCAGAAAAGGGCGATGATTAAGCAATTCTTCATTTCGATTTTGAGGCCCTGACCCAGTAATTAAAATAACAATTTTTGAAACTTTGACATCTGATGGAATAGTTAAAGTACCAGCTAATTGAATTTTTACTTTGGTGTTATTGATCGATACTTCTTCTTGCTTGTATGGAAAACTGGTAGGTTCTTGTGAACGAGCACCATGTGAATGACTGCATGAAAAGAATAATATACAGAAAATGACACCCAAATTGAACTTTATCATCGATGCAAAATAAATTTACTCGAATATACATTTTTATGAAGTTATTTAAGTCATATGGAACCACTTGTCAAGCGTTTAATGGCTTTCAAATCTTGTCGAAAAAATATGAGTATAATGACGATTCAATTGGATACATAATGGGTTAGCCTGCTCTTTTAGCCGTTTCTCATTAATAGCCTAGTCTTTTAGCAGGTATTCTTCTGTAAGTACATTACCGGAAAGCTCTCTGTGGCGGGGCTGGAAACAGGGCTGAAAATATCATAACAATTCGTTAGCTTAGTTATTATTAACCAAATATTTAAGCTAATGAACAAAAATCATCCCTCTGGTTTTATGGCAGTTATCGTCATATGCCTCACCTTGTTTTCTTGTAAAAAGGAAACTGTAACGCAGGAGTCTTCTGCATTAAAAATCCCTACAAACAAAGCAGTATCTGTGATTTCCATTCCAGACATTAAAAATGGTCCATTAGGAGTCTGTTATGTGGAGGTGAACAATGCCGACATTCGAAATGTGGGTAAGTACACTTTAAATGCCGGCGGAAAGCGGCTTTTTGATTTGGCCATCATTTTTGCAGCCAATATTAATAGTAACGCAAGTACCGGCAAGGCAGAGCTTTATTTCAACACAAACGTCGCCAATGTGCTGAACAATAAAGCAACCTACATTGAACCGTTACAAGCGAAGGGTATTAAAGTAACCTTATCTATTTTGGGTAACCATCAGGGAATGGGGATCTGTAACCTGGCAAGTCAGGCAGATGCACAAGCTTTTGCGCAGCAATTGGCTAATGCCGTAACGACTTATGGTTTGGATGGGATCGATTTCGATGATGAGTATTCGGATTATGGCGCTAACGGAACAGGGCAACCCAACTCCAGTTCATTTGTTTATCTGGTGACTGCCTTGAGGCAGTTAATGCCTACTAAGCTGATTTCCTTTTACTATTATGGTCCTGCTGCTTCAAGGTTATCTTTTAATGGCGTAACCGTCGGTTCCAAGATAGATTACAGCTGGAATGCGCTTTATGGAACTTATGCTGTTCCGAATGTGCCGGGGCTTCCGGCAAGTAATTTAGGGCCAGCTGCAATAGACATTCAAGCTACCAGCAGTGGTACTGCAGCTAACCTGGCTACGCAAACCAAAAACAACAACTATGGTGTTTATCTTTATTATAACCTGCCAAATTCCAATGTGGAAAGCTATCTGTCCAGCGTATCTAATGTGCTTTACAATACCAACACCCTCTATAACTCGGGCGGGGAAGGAACAACAGGTGTAAACTTTTATCAGCATGCCAATTATGGTGGAGTAAGTACCAATGGCATTCCGAAAGGTACCTATACGCTTACCCAATTGGAAAGCTACGGATTCGTAAACGATTGGGCATCCTCAGTCCGCATCCCGGCAGGATGGACTGTAACGATGTACGCGGATAATAATTCCACAGGGACTTCCTGGGTGCTGAACAGTAATAACTCCAATTTTACGACTTTAAGTCCCAATGCAAATGACTTGGTAACATCAGTTAAGATCCAATAGTATTCCATTGTGATAAAGTAATATCTTTGAATATTGAACTAGCCCTCGATGAAAATCGAGGGCTTTTTTATTTATTAAGACAAATTTTTATAATTTGTATACCAAAGGAAAATAGTATGTCGCCTGAATTGGTTATTATTCCAAATGATTTGTTAGCGCAGTACCTGGAACAGGTACCTGCTAATCTATCACAATCATTTGAAAGTTTGAAAGATGCCGAATTATCCACTACTAACTTCAGTTTTTACACTTCAGTATCTTCTGTATTTTCGAGCAAAATTGAAGGAGAAAACATTGAACTGGATTCTTTTATTAAATATAAAAGAGACGGTATTCCATTTCAGGTTGACTACACGCGTAAGGTTGATGATTTATATAGTGCTTACACTTTTGCTCAAGAGAATATAATAAGCGAATTAAATATTGCTAAAGCACATCAATTATTGAGCAAGCATATTCTAAATAAACAGTCTCAGGGAGTCTTTCGTATGCACAATATGTATGTTTCAACCCCGGATGGAAGAATCGAATATGTAGCTGCCTTACCTACGCAGGTTCCTGATGAAATGGCTAAATTTTATCAGGACTTAGATCAGCTAATAAATGCTCCCTTATCTGTGGAAGAAGTGTTTTATTATGCCGCAATGATTTATTTGGTTTTTGTGAAAATTCATCCATGGAATGATGGTAATGGTAGGAGTGGAAGACTTATTGAAAAGTGGTTCCTTGCGGAAAAACTGGGTGAAAAGGCCTGGTATTTACCTAGTGAAAAATATTACTATAATCAGCACGATTTATATTATACCAATATACGAAGACTTGGCCTAGAGTATTTAGAATTGGATTATGCTTTGGCATTGCCATTTTTATTGATGTTGCCAAGGTCTGTAGATTAGTGTGGTTTCTGAACACTACAATCTAGATCCTATAAAAGCCATCAAATACGAATAATTAGGAGCAATTAGCTACCTGAAAATTATTGATCTGACATTTATTTACAAAGTTTACATTTTTATTTACAATCCAAATTCGTCGCGCCGAAGAATATCAAAGTAGGTTTGCTGTATCAATTTTAATTGGATCAATAAATAGGAAATTATGAAATACAGACACGTTTATGCTTTATCCTTAATGGCTATTCTTCTCACTTCCTGTGGACAAGATCACACAAACGTATCAAAAGATAGCATCAAGTCTGAAATTAAGGACATAGGGCCTAACATAATGGTTCGTAATATAAAAAAAGGCAGAAATGGCACCATTTTGATTGCTGGCCCAAACAACTCCTCATTTGGTGATGTTTTTCGATACGATGCCCGACTGCCCGAAGAGCAGGGAAAATCTTTTACTAAACTTACCAATAAAATAGGTTCGCACCGATTCTGGGATGTCCTGGAAGATCGACGAGGAAATATATGGTTCACTACTACTGATTCAGGCGTATATTATTACAAGACTTCGGCTTCGTTCAGTGCAGGCTTGAAATCCATTAAACATTTCACTACCGCGGAGGGACTCGCCAATAATCGAGTGATGTCTGTTTATGAAGATAAAGCCGGCATTATTTGGTTCGGCACCGGAGGTGGAATAAGTCGTTATGATGGAAAATCTTTTCAAAATTTTAAGAATCCTAATCCCTCGCGTGTTTATAATGGAGGAAATTGGAATGATGATTTTACCTGGAATAATGATATTACTACAATTGTTGAAGATAAAACCGGAAAATTATGGATTGGCACACGGGGCGCCGCCTTCGTTTTTGACGGAAAAACATTTACCGCTTTAACCCATAAAGGCAAACCTTTTACCAATGTTTGGAGTATAGTAGAGGATAGAAAGGGCAATATTTGGCTGGGTGATGTAACCAATGGCCTTTGGCGATATGACGGTAGTACTTTTACTAATGTGTCGCAAAGAGGTGCTTACGCTATAATTGAAGATAAAAAGGGAAACATCTGGACTACTGGTCCGGTAAATACTGCTCATGTAGCGGTTTGGGCACTTTCCCGCTATGATGTAAAGGCCTTGTATAGCACTAAGCCCACGGTAACGCAAATGATGTCGGGAGATGCTTTTTTGGGGCTTTTGGAAGCTGAAGATGGAAGTATTTGGTTTGGATCGGCGACTGGGGTGTATCGTTATGATGGAAAGATTATCACGGACTTTTATCGTAAAGATGGTCAGAAAAAATATAGCTTGGATACGAAGCAAAGTGTTGTCATATGGAAGGGTTCTATGCTACTTGGTACATGGGAAGGTTCTATGTTGCTTAGTGATGGTTCCAAAAGAGGGAACGTTGATCTATTAAAAGGAGATTTATTGATTGAAAACCGTCATCTAGTTGGTGGTGTAGTTGAAGTTGACATGAACACAATTGAACAAAAGTTTGATCATCCAGGTCCGCACAATAAATTGCCTGAATTTTTCGATGTCAAAAAATTCCCTGTTTCTACATTTACAATTAAGAAGGTGGAAATAGTCAATGATGGAAAAATTGAAGGGGTTAATGGGAACATGACCATTGAAGGTGTCGCCAGTATAAAAGTTACAGGGAACCTGACCATTGAAGGGATCACGAAGGTAGTTACTTTTCCAGCCGAAATGTATTTTAAGGACGGAATGGACGGAACTGTAGTGCTGAATGGCACGCTGATCATTGATCGGACAGATTGGGGTATCAATTATAGATCAGAAAAATTCTTTGATAAGTCTGGTGACCTAACTATTTCGGACGAAGTTAAACTCTTTATGAAAATCGTAGCCCAAAAAAATAGCGTTGTGTTATAAAATTTGACTTCCCTTATACAGCACTTCTTTTCCGTTTTCAACGCTGTTGGTCTGGTGGACGATGATGTTGTTCACCTCAAATTCACACACAAATTTTTCAGTATGCGGACTTTCAATATACCTAAGGGTAAGCGATAAACGATGGTCATCAATCCAGGTGTAACTGCCTGCTACTTTCGCCGGGGCCAGCATTGTACGGATCTCTTTCGCTCCTGCTGTTAATGAAGGGCCGGGCTTGTTAGTTGAACCTGATAACCAGCTGCCCGCGCCAAAATTGAGGTCATAAGTAGCTGTGTCACCTTTTAAGTTGATATGACACGTACCATCCTTGCCAAATTTAATGGCTATGCTGCTGAATTTAGATTTATCACCGACAAGTGCGTAAGATTTTCCGTTGATATCATCAGCAAGCTTGCTCCTATGTTCTGCGAGTGGTGGTAAAGCCAGTTCCTTAATAGTTTTTTGTAATTGCGCTACACCCACTTTATTTTCCGGTAATTTTCCCTGACGCATAGCAGGTAATAAGTACTTCCATACCAAATCAATCTCTCCCTGCATGTCAGAAGTTTCAGCGGTAATGGCAATTACAGCATCCTGATCAGGCATAACGATCATGTATTGTCCAAAGGCCCCGTCACCCCGGTAGGCATTGTTCTTGCATCGCCACATCTGGTAAGCATACCCTTGTTCCCAATCACTGCCATCCCGCTTCGCCTGCGGCATATCCGGATGCTGGATTATTTTTACTGAACTGGCTTCTTCCACCCATCCTAATGGTAAAATTTGTTTGCCCTGCCATTTGCCTTTTTGTAGAAATAGCTGTGCAAATTTCGCCATATCCTCGGTTTTTAGGCGCAGCCCCCAACCTCCGGCATCGATGCCTTTCAGGTCGGTTTCCCAATCCATATTTTTAATGCCGAGGGGTTTGAACAACCTTGGGGTAAGATACTGAAGTACGGTCTCGCCAGTTACTTTTTGAATAATCGCCGAAAGCATGTATGTCCCCAATGAATTGTATAAAAATACGGTACCGGGTTTATGGACAATTGGCGCGGCTAAAAAACTTTTTACCCAATTGGTATCAGCTGATACATAGCTGGGCTCTGGATCCTGACCGTCGGACATGATCAATGCGTCTCTTACGGAAAGCTGTGCCAGATTGGGACTAATCTTTGCAGGCACTTGGTCTGGGAAGAATGATACCACCTTGCTGTCCAATGATAGTTTCTTTTCATTGATGGCAAAACCTATAGCAGTGGCGGTAAAGCTTTTGCTGCCAGAGTATAAGGAATGTCTGAGGTCCGGGCCATAAGGATTCCACCAACCGTCTGCAATCACCTTTCCATGACGCAATAGCATAAAGCTATGGAACTCGGTCTTGCTGGTACGTGTTGCGTTTACAAAATCCAGAATGCCTTTTGAGTCAACGCCTTCTTTCTCTGGAATACTGAGTGGTAAATGCTGGGCATTAACAGGGAAATTACAAATTGCCTGGAACACTAGAAGCACGCAGATAGAACGGATATTAGAAAGCATATTTTTAAGATTAGGCCGGTAAGTTTTATAGGGAATGAAGTTAACGAATTTTCGGGTATTGCAAATCTTTTTAAAAATTGGATCTGGCAGGCAAGGATAAACTTTAAAATCTGCTATATAAAGGATTCATTTCTTCGATATGACTTGTACACAAAAAAGTACTATTTCTGGGTGTTTTCGGCCTTCTAGGGGTATGTTCTGGGTGAATACACCGAGCCAACACCCATCAAACACCCAGAACACACCCATTAAACACCGATTTTTCTGCATTTCATATAGAAGCTTTGCTTTTACTGGATCGGGTTTAGCAAGTGCTTGCCGAAGCCAGTGCACATTCTGTTATTGGAATGAGCTTAAAGATCATGAAAACAATAGTGGCGTTTTACCAGGGGTTTTATTCTAAAAGCTTTTTATAGAATGGGATCAATTGCTGAGCAAGAACTGCATGATCTTCTATACTTGGATGCCCACTGCAGCCATGTGGAGTCATTTTCGGAAAGAAGAATGTGGCTAGTGGCTTGTCTGAAAGGTAGATGCCATCTACTTTAACTTTGATATCTGAAAGACACTTTTCTAGTATTTTGCCAGAAGCACCACCTACCATAGGGCTGCTAAGTAGGGCGATTTGCGCTTTCGGGTATTTCGATTTCACCAGCTTAATAAAACTCACATAGCCGTTTATAAATTGTAGGGTATCAAATGGTAGTCTGGGTTTTTTGCCATCGCCATTACTCAGGTCATTGGTGCCTAAAGCAATACTGACAATTCTTGGACTATAATTGCTGAAATTCCATTTGATAGGGCTGTTTAACTGAAAGTCTATGTTTTCATATACTTGTGGCATAGAAGGTCCCTCGGTATTCCAAGTTCTGTATATTCCAATACCACTAACGCTGCTCATGATATAGTTTAATCTCAATGCTCTGGCTATCCTTGGTCCATATGCCAAATAAGCATTATGGTGGTCTTGGTATTCGCCGGTTCCACAGGGATAGTCTGTTATATCCGAGGCCGCGCCGCAGGTGATGCTATTTCCTATAAATTCAATTACTGGCGCTTCCTTGGTCTTTAATGAAGTAATTTGCTTAGCCGTAACCTTTGAAATGATAACAGGACCAGTGTGAGCTTCAGTAGCTTTGTAAATCCATACCGTATGCCAGCCAGTGGTATTAGTCTTTATAATAGTAGGCTCATCAGCATTGTTGCTAACGAGTATGCGTTTTTGATAAACGCCATCAAGCTCATATTGGATGTAATTCCGTCCTTTGTTTACTGCGTTTGAAAAATATATAGCGCATTGATTATCTTTAAATCTTAAGCCAAAGTGCGCTGCCGAACTGATCAGCTCGCATTCACCCTGCTTATTTAGCAGATACCTTCCATATGGTTTGAATTCTTTTGCGTTTAAGGTATCTCTTAGATTAGTTGCTCGGGTAGGTAAAGCAAAAACGGAGAATAAAATTACGATAAATAAGGTGTGAATGCTGGTTTTCATTACTTCATTGCTATCTAGTTACTTTACAATAATAAAGAATAGTTTTTTCTTTTAGTATTTCCTACTTATCTCTTCGATTCTATCAGCAGGGCTTTCGTTGTTTCGACAGGAAACCTGACTTGTGAAGCTTGTCAAATCGACTTATAATAATCTCAATTCGTTCTCCAAAACTTCCTGGAATTGCAACTTGGATATTGGCTTGATCAGGTATCCTTTTAATTTAGGATAAGTTTCAAATTTATCATGGTCATATTTATTGTCAGAAGAAGTGGAAATATAGATCGTGATCAATTCCTTTTTAAAAGTATTGGCGGTAAACTCCTCCAAGAATTGCCAACCGTCCATGTATGGCATATTCAGGTCTAGAAAGACGAGATCAGGTAGCATATGCTCTTCATCTTTATACTCCAGAAAATATTGTATGGCTATTTCTCCATCAGGAAACTCGATTAGATTCTCTACCAGATCAGTAGCCTCTATGATCTTCCTCGTTGAGAACTGAAAAAACCGGTCATCATCAATCACACTTACTAAGGCAATCTTTCTCGTCATAATATAATTTTAAATTCTGTACCTATATTGGGTTCACTTTCCACCGTTATAGTCCCGCCAAATGTTTCTATTTGGTTCTTTGTCATGAAAAGTCCTACCCCTTTACTGTTAAATCCCCTGTGAAATACCTTATTTAATTTGAACATATTATTTCCGTGCTTTTTTAGGTCTATGCCAAGTCCATTATCTTTAAATGTTAGCTCGATACTGTCTTGATTCTTTTTAATCATTATCGTAATTTCTGGCGCCACATCTGGCTGTGCGTATTTTAAAGCATTGCTGATCATATTATAAAAAATGCTTTCCAGGTATATCTTTGGGTAATTAATTTTTGTTAGTTGCAGATTAAGTTTAATAACCGCTTCCTTTGAAAATATTTCGCCTTTCAGCATGTTTTCTACACTGTTCAATATGGATATAGGGTCGCATTCCTCAAAAGGAATACCTTTGTTCAACCGTATCTCCAAAACCTTCATTAATTCCTCAAGGGTTTCGTTTAAGCTTGTGCTGGACTGCTTCAGCATAGATAATAGTTCTACTCGGTCTGTTTCTTTTTCTGTTGTTTCCAGCATATTAATGATCATACCCATGCTTCCAGCAGGACCACGTAAATTGTGGGCTACAATACGGTTAAAATCTTCAAACTGGCCGATTTTTCGCTCTAGGTTAATCGCCCTTTTGTATTCGTCAATATCTGTACAGGAACCAAACCATTTAACGATCTCACCTTTTTCGTTTTTCATAGGATGGGCACGGCCTAAATGCCAGCGATAGGCGCCATCTGCTGCTCGTTTAAACCGATATTCTACTTCATAAGGCTTTCCTGTTTCAATAGATTCTGTCCAAGCTTTGATGCAACTATCCAAGTCTTCCGGGTGTAGCACGGGTTCCCATCCCCAGCCTTGAGTTTGTTCTAAGGTCATTCCAGTGTAATCAAACCAATGCTGATTATAGTAATCTAAATTACCATCAGGTTGAGATGTCCAGATGATTTGCGGAATCGAGTCTGCTAAAAATTTAAACTCCTGAATTTTTTGAATGGTTTGATCCTGTAATTCAACAAGGGCGATTTGTTCCTTAAGCGCTTTATTTAACTCTTCCTGTTTAGCAATTGATACTTGTAAAGAAATTTGGGTAAGTTTAAAGTCGTCTATGTTTTGGAAAGTACCGAACATCCTTTTACAAATACCATCCTCCAATTCCACATTACCTATAGCTCTTACCCAAATCTCTTTTCCGTTTGCATCTATCAACTGTAATTCTTCATCCCATCCCCCGCCTTCGCTTACGGCCTTATTCATCACCTGCGTTATGGTATCTCTACTAATTCCCTCTTTATAGTAATTAACTGCCGATGCCAGTTCTGGCTCGTAATCTATTCCTACTCCATGGATCTCTTTGGTTACGGAGGTCCAATGTATTTTTTGTGATTGAACTTCAAATTCCCACCCACCTACCTTGGCCACTCTGTTAGTTTGTTCCAGTATTTCTTTTAAGTGTTTCAGGTCTTTTTCAAGAAAATGCCGCTTGGTTATATCTATTGCATTGCCGATCACATAATGTTGATTTTCAAGTATGTTATTAAATAACCATATCCTGTTTGAGCCATCTTTGTGTCTGGTCAACATCTGACCTTTGGAATGCCCAGTTTTTATAATTTCAGTTAAGTAAGCATTCAATTGTGGATGATGGTTGTCTGGTACGATATTGAAAAGGCTGAAATTTAAAATCTCTTCTGAAGTATACCCTAACATTGCAGCTCCAGCATTGTTCACCGACAAAAAATTACCCTCTAAATCGTGGGTGCACATTAAACCTTGTGAGTTCTCGAAAAATACCCTGAGTTTATCCTGACTTTCTTTCAGTTGATGTTCCCTCAGTTTTTCTATAGAAATATCGCGCCCAATACAAAAGAACTCACCGCTAGAATCTTCAAGGGTCATGTGCCACTGAATGGTTTTATATTCTCCTGATTTTGTACGAACGCGATAAATGGGGGATAGCCTGCCGTTTCCATCTGTTAATTCCTGAAGGTTTTTTTCGGTAATTTCCAGATCATCCGGGTGAACCAGATCTAAGGAGCAGGTTGATAAGAGAAAATCTTTGTCCCAGCCTAATACTTTTTCAAAGGCAGGGTTTATCTTTTTGAAAAATCCTTTTGTATCCGCTATACAGATCAGGTCGTCAGACAAGCTGAATAAACGGTCAAAATGCTTAAGCTCCTGTTTTTTTCTCCGTTCGATAATCAGCGTGATAACTTCTTTTGAAAGTATGGTCAATGCTTCTCTTTGGTTTTCGGTCAGCGACCGTGGTTTTCTGTCTATTACACATAGTGTACCTAATGCATAGCCATCGTTGTCGATCAGAGGGCACCCAGCATAAAATCGGATTTCAGGGCTCCCGGTTACTAAGGTATTATTTTTAAAACGTTCGTCTTTTGTAGCGTCTTTAATCTCAAGTATTCCAATATGGGCTATGGCGTGCAGACAAAAAGCGAGTTCTTTCGGTGTTTCAGTCACCTCAAGCCCCAGATTTGATTTGAACCACTGTCTTTCTTCATCAATCAATGAGATTAGGGAAATGGGGGTATTACAAATCAACGACGCAAGTTTAGTAATGCGGTCGAAATCCTCTTCGGGAATGGAATTTAATATGGCATAACTATGAAGGGCGTTTAGTCGGCCGGCTTCACTATTCTTTTTCTTCGATACACTCACCTTCGCTCAATTAAATCTTTCTACTAATATGGAGAAAAATATCTTTAATTAGGTTGGTTATAGACGATGGCTTATTCTTATTTACCTTTGTAATCTTTAAGTAGATAAATCAATACGTTTCTGGCTAGTTTACCATTTCGATTTTGGGTAATTATAACAGGTGTTGAAATTTCCTTAAAGAGGTTATTAAAAGCGATATGCGGATCACTGAAATTATTAGAAAAGGTGATAAAGTAAGCATCATTGCCTTTTTCTATCATTTTTCTGTATTGGTTAATCCATGCATAGGTATGGATGTCATTAATATTTCCCAAAGCCAAAAAGTTTAATTGGAGTGGTTGAGCAACATAATTATCTATATGAGCAGCCGGAAACCATTTATCGCTAATAATAAAAGTGGTTTTGGAAATCCCGAGTGCAGCATTCATCTCTCGTACTTCTTCAAATTGATACCTCAGTTTCTTCCAACCGTAAATGTCTAGCGTAAAATCGCCATTGCCATACTTGTCATTTTTTTGTTTTCCTATTGTACCTGGATAAAAGTTAACCATTAGAATTCCTAGTAAAATTGTGAAGGCAAGAACCAAGTTAGCGCAATAGGCTAGTTTCAGATACGTAGGTTGCCTCAGGCTAACTGCTTTGGGGACTTCTAATTTACAAGCCGCAAGAATTATTAACGGGATATAGCCCGGTCCCGACCAATGTGGTAGTGTATCTCTGAATAATGAAGTAAATAGTATGATCAGAATCAATGGGAAACCCAAAAGTAATAGGAGGTTTTTTACTTTTCTATCTATACTAGGGCTTCCTTTATTTATTAAGAACAGTGCAATAATGAGGAGAAAGTAGCAAATCGGGTTGTTGTATAGCATACCTCCAATAGACTCTCTGAGAAAGCTTAATAAATGGATTTCATGATTAGGCGTAATCCTGCTGCTATGGAAATTATAGGTAATGAAGTTGTTTTGAATGTTCCATATTAGGATTGGAGAGATAATAACTGCAGTGGTGGCTGCGGAAAGATAT
This sequence comes from Pedobacter sp. UYP24, assembly GCF_054057295.1. Lineage (NCBI taxonomy): Bacteria > Pseudomonadati > Bacteroidota > Sphingobacteriia > Sphingobacteriales > Sphingobacteriaceae > Pedobacter > Pedobacter sp. UYP24. The sequence goes on along the minus strand of NZ_JBSRZD010000002.1, from coordinate 655,229 downwards.
AGATAAATGTTCGAGAGAAATTTTGGAGCGTACAGTAAAACATAGCTGATAAAACCAATCCACAAAAAAATACCGTGGATCTTGGACATGGTACACAGTCCGGCACTAACACCGAATAGAAGGAGCTTTTTATTAATTTCAGCTTTGGTACTATTCTTTAAAACAATATCAACTAGAATATAAATGCTAATTATCCAGAAAAAAATCTGTGGTCCATCAGGCATGATAAATATTCCGCCAATTATGCTACAATAAGGCGAGGCAGTAAAGAGTAGCGCAGCAATAAATCCAGCATGCTCATTTTTTAGTCTGCCCGCCAGTTTAAATAGTAGTAGAGTATTTATCCCTGAAAGAACGATTGGACCCAGGCGGACAAAAAATTCATTTGTAAAATGCAGATTGAAGGTAGTCAGTCTGATCATTAACGCAACCATTGGCGGGTGATCAAAGTAGTTCCATTGTAAATGGCGAGCATAAGTAAGGTAATAAACCTCGTCGTTACCAAGGTCTATGGAAATAGCAGCAATAATTCTGATCACTGTTGCTAGCCCAATTAACCATAGCAATTTTCTTTTTACAGACATTTTAATATAGCTCTTATTTAGCTAAGTTAACTTGCGATTGTCTGCCGCGATATTTGTTGCTTATAAACTTAGGAAAACTTAATGTGTTGTATTTAAACAAAAGAACCGATGATAACCCAAATAAAATGCCTATCCAAATACCCGTATAAACATCTAAAGGGAAGTGTTCTCCTGTATAAATTCTGGAGTAACCAACTAAAAGAGCTCCCAAAAAAAGTAGCGCAGCTTGAATCGGCTTCCTAAAGTGGCTTGCTAAAACTGTAGCTAGTGCAAATGCAGATGTAGTGTGGCCAGAAGGGAAGCTATTATTTCCGGTATGACTTGTCTTAAAAAAATCGATATAGAAAGAAATATGTGAGGTTTCAAAAAATACTTTAGGGCGAGGAGCGAAAACCATATGTTTTAAAAATTGAGCAAAACATCCCGATGTTGTATAAGCCAAGAGTATGCATGCAGCAAGTTTTTTTTGCTTAGTAAATAAAAGAACTACACAAACAAGAAGAGAGAAGATTCCATCACCTAAATTGGTATAAAGAGCCATTAAATAATCAAATAACCGGTTATGTACCAGGTTAACTGCAATAAAACTTTCTGCTTTTGTAACTAGGCAAAGAAGTAGTCCAACTCCAATTAATAGTGCAATACATAATGAATAAAATACCTTACTTTCTTTTAATGTTTTGACTAAGGATTTCATCATGATGTAAAATTAGTAGTCTCATCTTATCAAAAAGTTATGTAATAATTACTAAAACAATAAAGATTACAGGATAAAACTTACCGAATTAACATGATGTTAACCTCAATTTAAAGAAACCAGGAGCATTAGGTCTAAAATAAATAAAATAAAAGTTCGGTTTTTGATTGCATCGGGAAGGATGACTTGGGAAGTTTTAGCCTTCTTCTAGAAGTTTTGGAATGTACTTTCGCAGGATCATATAAAGATGATCAAGATCAAATGGCTTAGTGATGTATGCATCAAAACCAAATTTATCATAAACATTATGTATGTTGTTATTGCAGCTCATAGCAATTACAGGCAGGTGAGGATATACCGCCTTGATGGTATGACAAATGGCTATGCTTTTTTTTCCGTCAATCTTAAAATCCAACATTACAACGTGTGGCCTGCATTCTTCAATCATTTCCATGAAGTCTTCCTGGAATTCTGCCACCGAAAAAACTGTATAGTTTCCTTCCTGGAGTGCGATAGTGAGTACGTCTCTTACTGCCGAATCTGTTTCCTGAACAATTATCGTTTCCATAGTTAACAATTAATGAACCGGCGAAAACGAGTTGCTGTCAAGTAATTTAAGATCCACATCAAATGTAAGATAATATTCTAATAGACCAATGAAATCAATTCTGGTCCAGAAATGCTTTTGGAATTTAAAACATACAGTTAAAAAAATTGCACTAACTTAGGGTTATGGCGTATATACTGGGTATAGACATTGGAACGGGAAGCACTAAAGCAGTTGCAGTTAATGCTAATAATAAAGTTTTAGCTGTAGCACAATATCATTATCCAACGTTGTCTCAGGCGCCAGGTTGTAGTGAGCAGGACCCGGAAATTATTTGGCAAGCCTTTAAATCTGCTATTTTGGAGATCCATGATAAACTTGGAGCACCTGAAGCTATTGGTTTGAGCAGTGCAATGCATAGTTTGATTCCAGTTGATAGTCAGTGTGCTGCGTTGGGGCCAATGCTAACTTGGGCTGATTCAAGAAGTGGCTTTATAGCTGAAAAAATAAGAGCATCTCAGTTGGGTAAACTCCTTTACGAAGAAACGGGGACACCTATTTATGGGATGTCGCCTCTTTTTAAAATCATCTGGATTGAGGAAAATCAACCTTCACTTTTTGCAGAAACTTATAAGTTCATTTCTATTAAGGAGTATATATGGTATAATATTTTCGGGGAGTTTAAGGTGGATCATTCTATTGCCTCTGCCACTGGTATGTTTAATCTATTGACCCTGAATTGGCATGTTGAAGCATTGCAGTTAGCGAAAATTAATGAGCACAGTCTATCAGAACCGGTACCCACAGATTATACGAAAGCAGGGAAATTCTTAATCGACCCCTCTTTAATAGCTTTTAAGGATGCCAAATTCGTAATTGGCGCCAGTGATGGCTGTCTTGCAAATCTTGGTAGTTCGGCAATTGAAATTGGGGTTGCGGCGGTAACGATTGGTACAAGTGGTGCGGTGAGAATTGCTGCAAAAAAACCAATACTGAATTTTGAGGCAATGACTTTTAATTATATCCTCAACAAGGAAATCTACATCTGCGGTGGTCCGGTAAATAATGGGGGCATCGCTTTGCAATGGTTGTTAACTAATGTATTTGGTAAGGTTAACCTTAAAGAAGCTGATTATGAGGAGTTATTTGACAGGGTTGAGGACGTAAAGCCAGGAAGTGCCGGTTTGTTGTTTCTTCCTTATTTGATGGGAGAACGTGCGCCAATATGGGATAAAGAAAGCTGTGGTACTTTTTTTGGGTTGAGGAACGGTCATGACCAGTCTCATTTATCAAATGCGGTATTGGAAGGCATATGTTATGCACTAAATGAGGTCTTATTGGCGGTAGAAGCGCAAGGTAACCCCATTTTACAGATTAATGTGAGCGGAGGGTTTGTTAAATCTGTGATTTGGATGCAAATGTTAGCAAATATTACCGGCAAAAAAGTACTCAAAGTACAGTTGGAGGATGCTTCAGCTATAGGCGCAATCATTTTGGCAGGAAAGGTTATAGGAATGCCTTTAAGTGATAAGACAATAGAAACTTGTGCATTGATATTGCCGGACAAGATAAAGTATGAGGTGTATTCGGAATACTTTGCATTGTATAAAAAACTTTATCGGAATCTATCCTGTTCTATGCATGAGCTAAATGTGTTGAAACAGAAATGATTACACGCCGATTTTTGCACTAACTGCTGATATCACCGCTGAAAATCAGGAGGAATATAATTCCTACTTTAACGGCTTTTTAAGAAAGCCAACAGAAATTGATAAATTGTATACAGCACTAACTCAGCTTGAGCCTATTTAAATATGATATGAGAAATTCGGTAATTAAATGTATTGCGTTAATATTGTTCTGTTGTTTGACATCCTTTACCAGGAAGGAAATAATATGGGTGGCCATAGGTGATTCCATAACCTATCTAAATGATCATGCCAATGAAACTGGAAATAGGGTAGTTAAAGGCTATCTGACGAGAACAAAAGAAAAAATGCCGGAGCTTATTTATTATAATCAAGGCCATAATGGCTGGACATCAGTAGGCATTGCTAAAGAGTTTGATAAACTTGGTGTGCAGAAAGGAGATGTTTATACTGTTTTTCTTGGTACTAACGACTGGTGGTCTGGCATACCATTGGGCACACTAAATGATTATAAAGATGATCTGGGCACAGCTACTGTTTATGGCGCTTTCAGGGTAATTGTCAATAAAATAAAAAATATTAATCCGACAGCTAAAATTATATTAATAACACCAATGCAAAGGTCGGATTTCGTTTACCTGAATGACAAGAATAACACGGCTTGGGGATCCTATAAAGATAAAAATGGGCAATCGCTTGCTTCTTTTGCTGATGCTGTTATCAATATCGCCAAGACAGAACACTTTAGTATAGTAGATTTGTACCATAAAAAAGGCATGTCTTTTAAGGATCTTGTTTTGTTTAAAAACTTAAAGGATCCTGAAACAGGTAAGTATAGACATTACACTTATCCAGCATTCACAAGTATACCCTTTAGTGCTGTTGACGAATATCCTTATCCCATTGAAGCAGTTAATATTGCCTACGACGGACTTCACCCCTCAGACAAAGGAAATGAAATGATCGCAAAGATGCTGGCGAAGGTTTTGAAAAAGACCATGCGTTAATTTAATGCCAACTGTTAAATTTTTAGAGAAATTTCCAAGATTCTTTTTAAACCCTATATTTGTATTATGATGGCAAAGATGAAGTATATATTGTTGTTCATTTGCGTTGCAGGCTGTTTAGCTGCATGTAAAAAGAACCTTGGAATTGAGAATTTTGATGTAGAAGGTCAATTTAAAAAGGATACTACTGCGATAAGGGCTTATATTACTGCCAATAATATCCCGGCAATAAAGGAGCCTAAATATGGATTTTTTTATCAGATTTTTGCGCCTGGTGCTGGAGCCGAAGTGAATGGGTTAAGCAAAATTAGCGTAACTTATACTGGCAACCTACTAAATGGTGCACAGTTTGACGTAAAGACTACTCCTGTTACCTTTCCTTTAAACGAAGCTATTACGGGTTGGCAGGCAGGTATCCCGTTGATAAAAAAAGGCGGCAAAATACGTCTTTTCCTTCCATCCTTCTATTCCTACGGTAATATTGCTACTGGTACAATCCCGGCAAATTCGGTTTTAGACTTTAATATTGAGCTTACTGACGTTCAATAAGGTTGTTTTATTCATTTTGTGCCTTTTTAGTCATAAAAAATCAGGTTATTGATAATTTTTGTAAGTTTTATTGATTTATTGTTTCAAAATATCTTATTATTAGGAATATTTTGGGGACTATGAGTACAATTAAGCTAAATCACTATCAAAATGTTCCTGATACTTGGGATGAAATGTATATTTCTGACAATAATCTAAGGGAACAGTATCATAAAATCATAAGTTATCTTGAAAAGGAATCGGCGAGCGATCTGAATAAAAAAGAAGAGCTGGCTAGAAGTCTTTTTATGAGTCAAGGTATTACATTTACTGTGTACGACAGTGGAGAGGGTATTGAAAAGATTTTCCCTTTTGACATTATTCCCCGGGTAATTACATCCTTAGAGTGGTCCTTTATCGAACGCGGTATCAAACAAAGGTTAAAAGCGCTCAATTTATTTTTAAAGGATGTTTACAGCAACCAGTTTATCATAAAGGACGGTGTAATACCTGCTGCCCTTATTTATTCCTGTCCGCATTTTCTTAGGGAAATGTACCAGCTTAAAGTTCCTCATGATATTTACACGCACATCGCTGGTATAGATCTAATCAGGGATTTTGATGGCACTTTCTATGTACTGGAAGATAATTTACGTACGCCATCTGGTGTTAGCTATATGCTGGAAAACAGGGAGATTACGAAAAGGCTGTTTCCAGATCTAATTCCGCAATGCAAAGTAAGGAGCGTTACAGAATATCCTTCAATATTGTATAAAAATCTATTATCACTATCACCCAGAGCAGTTTCTAACCCTACTATTGTCCTATTAAGTCCTGGTATGTACAATTCTGCTTATTATGAACATACCACACTTGCCAGGTTAATGGGCGTGGAATTGGTAGAGGGTAGAGATCTAGTAGTGCGTGACCATAAAGTATTTATGAAAACCACCACCGGTTTACAACAAGTAGATGTGATCTACCGAAGGGTAGATGATGATTTTATTGATCCTTTGGTCTTCAATCCTGCAAGTGTTCTTGGCGTCGCAGGCTTAATGAGTGCCTATAGGAAGGGAAATGTAGCCATTATCAATGCAGTTGGTAATGGGGTAGCGGACGATAAAGCTATTTATAGCTATGTTCCTGACATGATCAAGTATTATCTGAATGAAGAGCCACTGCTTAAAAATGTACCTACTTATAGTTTGGGTAATCCAGACGAGCAGAAATATGTTTTTGGCAATATAAATAAGATGGTAATTAAGAAAACAAATGGAAGCGGTGGTTACGGCATGTTAATGGGTCATGCATCTACAGAACAAGAAATAGAAGAATACAAGATAGAGATCCTGAAAGACCCCAGAAATTTTATAGCCCAGCCAACCATTAGTCTTTCCAGTGCGCCATGCTATATGGATGGCGTTTTACAACCAAGACGGGTAGACTTAAGACCTTACGCTTTGTATGGTCCTGATGGGATATCTATAGTGCCCGGGGGATTAACAAGGGTAGCACTCAAAGAAGGTTCTTTGGTTGTTAACAGTTCGCAAGGCGGAGGAAGTAAGGATACATGGGTTTTATCATCTTAAATTAATTACATGCTAAGTAGAGTAGCTTCAAGTTTATACTGGTTAAGCCGTTATGTAGAGCGTAGCGACGGGATCCTCAGAATGTTAAAGATCAATTATGCCTCCTCACAGGATACCATTCAGGAATTTACCTGGAACCCTGTTATCCGTCTTTTTAGTGGTGGTGATGAGGAAGAGATTTCAAAGATCAAGACAGACAGCCGTTCTGTTATCGAATACCTGCTTTTTAATAGGAACAATCCAAATTCTATCTTGAACATCATCACCATGGCAAGAGAAAATGCCAGAAGTGTACAGGAACATATTGCTAAAGATCTTTGGCAATGCCTTAACGATTACTACCATACCGTTAAAGATCCAAAGTTGTTGTGGTACGTTCAAAAAGACGACCCCATAACTGCGCTTGATATATTGGTAAAACAAGTAATGTTGTATTACGGTACTGCGGATAGTACGATGGAGCGTGGAGAGATTCGTAGCTTTATGAGCATTGGTAAATACCTGGAACGAAGTATCCAGACTATAGATATTTTAGATACCAAGTTCAACTCCATCAATTCAGATCCCGATCTATTAACTGATACCTCGTATTGGAAGCATTTATTGCTTTCGTTGGGCGGATATGAGCTTTACCTTAAATCCTATCGCGAAGGTTTTACGGCAGATAATATTTTGGAGCTGGTCATGCTTAACCGTGACTTCCCCCGTTCTGCTATCTATTCAGTAAATAATATCTTGCGTTACTTTGAGCGACTAAAGAGCGATAAGAACATTCAGCATTACAATAATCTCTCTTTTAATATAGGACGGTTAAATAGTACAGTAACCTATAATTCTGTGTACAACATGAAATCAGAAGGATTGCATAATTATTTGTTAAAGATCAGAAATGAACTTTATGGAATTGCAAATTTGCTTGATGAGTATTACTTTGCCAAATCTTAACTAATCCGAAATGCCAGTATTTAAAATTAAACATATCACAAATTACAAGTACGAATCGCCTATTCGCGATAGTGCAAACCAGATCATACTTTTTCCTATTAAAGATGATTTTCAGAAAGTAATTCTGCATGATCTTAATATTTCAAACACTCCTGATGTAGATATTTTTTTGGATTACTATGGTAATGAAGTAGGTGTTTTTACTCAAACTGAGCCGCATACACAGCTTAAAATCTATTCAAAAATCTATGTTGAAACAATAGCCAAGCCTTTGCCACAGGATGATATTTTTGTTAAAGAGCAGTGGAATATACTTGAAAATGTTAAAAATGAAGTGGATTTTCTTGATTATCTAAAACAAAGCCAGTTTGATAGTGCCGAAATCCTTCTGAATGCTTGTCTACAGATGAAGAATCAAGAAGATACTCCGTATAAAGTGGCCGTTAAATTCTGTAGTTATGTATTTTCTCATTACACTTATATAAAGGGGGTAACTACGGTTGATTCTACTATTGATGAGATTATTGGTTTAAAAGCAGGCGTGTGTCAGGATTTTGCACACTTATTAACCACTATGCTACGATTTGTTGGTATTCCTGCACGGTATGTAAGTGGATACATTTGTCCGAATAAGGATGGGATGCGTGGTGAGGGTGCAACACATGCCTGGGCAGAAGCCTACCTTCCTGATTATGGATGGTTGGGACTTGACCCTACAAATAATTGCATCGCCAATGAGAAGCATGTGAGACTTGCGGTTGGCCGTGATTTTAGTGATTGCTCTCCGGTTAAAGGAGTTTATAAAGGCGGTTTAAGTCATGTGCTGGAAGTCAATGTTTCTGTAGGATATGGGGATGATGATGATTTTGAAACCGAAACCTATTTCCAGCCAAAAGAGGTTAATTATATAAAGCCAAATGTAAACTTGCCTTTAAAGAACAGTTATCAGCGTTATATGGAGTTGGTTTCAGAACAACAGCAGCAACAACAACAGCAGTAATGAGTAATTATTGACTTTGATTGCTTTAAGAATTACTAAAAAATTGTATGTTAGGGGTTCTTATTAGCCAAGTATGAAATATTTATTCCCTACAATCCTGTTCTTTTTGTGTTCAGGGATGTTATCTGCCCAGGTCAAAGTCAATACAGCACAATTCAATCGTAAAGGTGAAGCTAGTTTTACTGCAAGAGGAAATGTGCTCGAGTTAAGATGGCCTGCTGGTCATGGTAGCTATGGACAGGTCTCACTCAACATGCAGGCCGGCCAGCCACTTTTTCAAACCATTTCAATAGGATCTAAAGCGGCGTATAAAGTTATTTCAAGTAATATTGACCCAACATTTCTGTTGAGCATTGGTAAGCGCGACCTGGTCTCACAGAATGGATGGAACATATTTTTTGACAAAGTTCCATCAAAGCCTTTCAAAACTTTTCCAATCCTATTAGAGAAAACAGCGGCTAAGGTAGTGTCTATCGGTAGCAGAACTGTAGTTACCATATCATCCCTTCATGCCGATCGTTTTGCAGGCAATTTAGAGTTGACATTTTATAATGGCAGCCCTATGTTCAATGTTGCGGCTGTTGTGAGTACAACAGAGGATGCCACTGCCATAGTTTATGATGCAGGGCTGGTAGATAAGAAATCAGGATGGAAAAATATCTCCTGGATCAATACAGATAATGAAATTGTGATTGATCCTGCCAATCCTGCTGATACAGCTACCAATATCGCGGTAAAATATCGTGCAATTGCTGCAAGTGGAGCAGCGGGTACGCTGGCCATATTTCCTGCACCACATCAGTATTTCTATCCTTTAGATGAGGCTTTCAATCTTAAGTTCACCTGGCGCGGTAATCAGTACCGAAAAATGGTTGATGGTTATGGAATTGGGATACGTCAAGACTTAAAGGGCGATAACCGCTTCGTTCCATGGTTTAATGCGCCACCTGAAACCAAACAACGACTAAATTTCTTTTGCTACTTCGGTGCAGGCATTGATTCTGAGACATTTACCGAGATCAAGAAATTTACGCATAACGATAGCTATGTAAAACTACCGGGATATAAAACGATGTCCAGCCATTTTCATAATGAGTTTGTGATGAAGGTAATGATGGCCAATAAGGAATTACCAGCAGTTCCTGACTTTGTAAAGGTTTTCAAAAACACAGGTATTGATATTGTCCACCTGGCAGAGTTCCATTATACTGCACACCCTCAAGGGCCAGATGAAATTCGTTTATTGGAGCTTAAGAAGCTATTCGAAATGTGCCGGAAATATTCGGATAACCAGTTTCTGTTATTGCCTGGTGAGGAACCTAATGAATTCTTTGGAGGCCATTGGCTGGAGTTTTTTCCTAAAGAAGTATATTGGATCATGTCGCGCAAACAAGGCGTGCCGCTGGTAGAGAACCACCCGGTTTATGGTAAGATCTACCATGTTGGTGATAAAAATGACATGCTTAAACTACTGGAACTGGAAGCTGGATTGGCATGGACCGCCCATGCACGTACCAAAGGATCAGTTAACGCACCGGATGTTTACAAGGAAGAAGCCTTCTTTAAGTCAGACCGCTTCATGGGCGCTGCCTGGAAAGCCATGCCTGCCGATCTTTCGCAGCCAAGGTTAGGGAAAAGGGTATTGGACCTGCTGGATGATATGAACAATTGGGGAGAGAAAAAGACAGTAATTACTGAGGCTGATCTTTTTAGTATCACGCCAGAAAACGAGATGTATGCCCACCTCAACGTAAATTACCTGATGATGGATAAGCTGCCAGACTATAAAGATGGCTGGCAACCTGTACTTACCGCTATGCAAAAAGGAAAATTCTTCTCTACTACAGGAGAGGTTTTGATGCCGCTGCTAACTGTAAATGGTATGACATCGGGAGAAACTATAAAACTGGATGCTTCAGGTTCAGCTGATATAAAAATCAAACTCAATTGGACATTCCCATTAAATTTTATAGAAGTGATTTCAGGAGATGGTACCAAAGTATACCGCGATCAAATTGACCTGAAAGATACTAAGGCATTTGGAGACAAGCTATTTCAGTTTAAAACTAAACTTGCTGGTTGCAAATGGTTAAGGGTAGAAGCATGGGACATTGCTGCAAATGGTGCTTTCAGTCAGACTTTCTATATTAGCAAATAATCTAACGCTTATGCCGTTTTTTGTATACGGAGGGTGAGCTGCCAATGATTTTGCTAAATAACCTAGAGAAATAATACTGGTCATCAAAGCCCAGTTCTACACAAATCTCTTTAATGCTTTTGTCAGTAAAATACAAATGCTGACAAGCCTTTTGAATCTTAAGCTGGTTGAAGTAATTGATAGGTGATGAACCAGTCTTTTCCTTAAAAAGCCTGGAGTAATGAGAAACTGAAATACACTGCTGTTTTGCGAAATCATCAATTTCCAATTTCTTGCCAAGATTGCTTTTCATAAAAGTAATGCTTTTACTTGTCAGGTCAATGTTGTAAACAGCAGGGTTAGCCTCTCTGTGGTAAATCATTGATGATACAAAATGAAGCAGGTTTAAGTTCATTTTTTCAAGTGCTTTCTCACTAACCCCATGTTCCAGTAAAGCATAGATTTGGTCAAACAATAAGAGGCGTTGCTCTTCATAAGGAACTCCTTGTACGTTGGGTTTGCCATTTTCTGTAAAGCGCTCAAATAGTACTTCAGCCAAATCTCCCATATAATGAAGCCAGTATATGCTCCATGGATTTTCTGCGGAGCTGTGGTACCGATGGGGCGTGTTTTTAGGGATTATAAAATAAGTGTTAGGATATAGTTCAAATGTTTCACCACCTAAATGGATTTTGCCAGCTCCTTCAGCACAATAAATTAGGATATATTGGTTGCTTCCTGATTTCCTGATCCTATCGTGATTCACCGCTTTTGGATAGTAACCAATCGCCGTTAGGTAAAAATGTCTGCTCAGGGGATTTGTGGTAATTTTTCGCTTAATGTTAGGAGGAAGTACTATCATACGCTGACCTACAAATCCTTCCTTTATTGCTTTCTTCTTATTAAGGAGATTGTTTTCCATCGCTTTCCGTAGTGCTTGTGCGGTAAATATAGCTAAATTACCTTTGGGTAAAATAGTCCATGTTTTTATTCGCTTTATCCATTTAAAAAAGGGTATAGATGCAATAAGTTTACACCATCAACCTACTAACCAAATATGGAGATGATCAAACAACCAGAAACTTTTAACAGTGCTTATATCATTGGTATATCTTTTATATCGGCATTGGGTGGCTACCTATTCGGATTCGACTTTGCAGTGATATCTGGTGCCTTACCTTTCTTGCGAACCCAGTTTATGTTAGATGCCTGGTGGGAAGGCTTTCTAACAGGCTCCCTTGCTTTAGGTTGTATAGTAGGTTGCCTGTTAGCAGGTAAACTAGCTGATAGGTATGGAAGGAAACCCGGCTTAATGTTAGCGGCAATTATCTTTGCAATCTCCTCCATAGGTATTGCATTTTCATCAGGTTTATCCTTTTTTGTAGTGATGCGCTTTGCGGCAGGCATTGGTGTAGGCATGGCTTCCATGCTATGTCCTATGTATATTGCTGAAGTTTCACCTGCAAAAGTAAGGGGCCGTAACGTGGCTATTAATCAGCTTACTGTAGTGATCGGTATTTTGGTAACCAATCTGGTTAATTACTTTTTGGCAGACACTGGTCCGGATGCCTGGAGGTGGATGTTCGGTTTAGGCGTTGTACCCTCAGTCATCTTTCTTGTTGGTGTAATCTGGCTGCCCGAAAGTCCGCGTTGGTTGTTAAAAGACGGTCAGAAGGAAAAGGCTAAACAAGTGCTTAATAAAATAGGATCAGAATCTTTTGTCGACAATACCCTTATCGCCATTGAGAAATCACTGGTTGGCAACAAAAAGCAAACCTATAAAGCGGTGTTCGAAAAAAGCGTGCGCCCTGCTGTGATGGTAGGCATTACCCTTGCGGTGTTCCAACAGTTCTGCGGTATAAATGTGGTATTCAATTATACATCTACCATCTTTGAATCTGTAGGGGCGAACCTGGACAGGCAGCTTTTTGAAACCGTAACTATCGGTGTAGTCAACCTGGTCTTTACCATCCTGGCCATGTGGCAGGTAGATAAGCTTGGCCGCAGGCCTTTAATGCTCATCGGATCATTGGGTCTATCAATTGTATATATAATCCTGGCCTTTATGCTTCAAAATCATTACCCTCTAGGCATGGTCTCCATATTTGTGTTGCTGGCAATCAGCATGTATGCCATATCACTTGCACCAGTAACCTGGGTGTTGATCTCAGAAATCTTTCCTAACAAGATCAGAGGCGTAGCCTCTTCAGTAGCCATCGTATCACTTTGGGCTGCGTATTTCATTCTGGTATTTACTTTTCCAATACTGGCACAGAAGCTCGGTACTTACGGTCCTTTCTACTTGTACGCGGTAATTTGCTTCTTCGGTTTTTTATTCGTGCTGCGGAAAGTGAAGGAAACAAAAGGCAAAACATTGGAAGAATTGGAAGATAACCTGGTAAGACATTAATCATAATACCCCGTAAAATGAGTAAAGCGTACGTTAACGTTTGGGCAGAGACAGTAGTGATCCCCACATACGGAATTGGTAAGCCAGATAAAAACCCGATGTTTTTTGAAAAGAGGATCTACCAGGGCAGCAGTGGGGTAGTATATCCCCATCCAGTCATAGAGAAAATATATGACGAGAAGGAAGAAAAAGAATACAAAGCTCTTTTTCTTGAAAATGAATACCTGAAAATTATGATCCTGCCTGAACTGGGCGGGCGCATTCAAATGGCTTACGACAAAATCAAAGAAAGGCATTTTATCTATTATAACCAGGTAATTAAACCTGCATTAGTTGGTTTAACTGGCCCCTGGATCTCTGGGGGTATAGAATTCAACTGGCCACAGCACCACCGTCCCAGTACATTTGATCCGATCGATTATAAAATAGAGGAGAATGCAGACGGCAGTAAGACCATTTGGGTAAACGAAATTGAACAAATGTTTCATACCAAAGGGCTGGCAGGTTTTACTTTATACCCTGATAAAGCCTATATTGAAATCAAAGCCAAACTGCTCAATAGGTCTGGTCTTCCTCAAACCTTTTTATGGTGGGCCAATCCAGCTGTTAAAGTGAATGATCACTATCAGTCGGTCTTCCCGCCTGATGTCAATGCCGTTTTTGATCATGGTAAAAGAGATGTGTCTACCTTCCCAATCGCAACGGGCACTTACTATAAGGTTGATTATTCGCCGGGTACTGATATCTCTAGGTATATAAATATCCCGGTGCCTACTTCCTACATGGCCATCAATTCTGAATATGATTTTGTGGGGGGGTATGAGCACGATACACAAGGCGGATTACTACACGTAGCCAATCACCATGTATCACCAGGAAAAAAGCAGTGGACCTGGGGGCATAGCGATTTCGGACAGGCGTGGGACAGGAACCTGACTGATGAAGACGGACCATATATTGAACTGATGACGGGTATGTTTACCGATAATCAGCCTGATTTTACCTGGCTGTTGCCTAATGAGGAGAAGTCTTTCACGCAATATTTTATGCCCTATAAGGAGCTTGGTGTAATTAAAAACGCCACAAAGGATATCCTTATCGCGTTAGATAAATCTGCTTTTAGTCTGGTGCTAAAAATTTATGTCACCTCGGTTCAAAAAGATGTGCAGCTCCAGCTTTCTTATAAAGGAACAGAACTGTTCTCGCAACAGATTACCATTGATCCAAAAGAAGTATTCGTTAAAGAATTAACGGTCGATGATCAAATCAATGAAAATGAACTGCTGCTGATCATTAATGCTGCTAATGGCAAAGAGCTGATCCGTTACGAGCCCGCAAAGAACAAACAAAACGAAATGCCAGTGGCGGCAAAGCCTGCTGTTAGTCCGCAGGAAACCGAAAACAATGAACAACTCTTTTTAACTGCCCAGCACCTGGAACAATATCGCCATGCAACTTATAGTCCGGTGCCTTATTATGAAGAAGCATTAAAGCGTGATGCAAAAGACTGCAGGTGTAACAATGCGCTCGGTTTATGGTATTTAAGGAGAGGTCAGTTCGCTAAAAGTGAGCAATATTTCCGCAGGGCGATTGAAACCATTACCCAGCGTAACCCCAATCCATGCGATACCGAAGTTTATTACAATCTTGGGCTTTGTTTAAAATATCAGGACAAGCAGGAAGAAGCCTATAAAGTATTTTACAAGGCAACCTGGGGAAGGGCCTATCAAGACAGTGGGTTTTTTGCTGTAGCACAGATAGACCTATCGCGTGGCGATTATGAACTCGCTCTGGAGCATATCGGTCAGGCAATAGACAATAATGCCAACAACAGCCAGGCTTACGTGGTTAAAGCTGTAGCATTAAGGCATTCAGGTTTTCTAAACAAAGCGGTAGAAGTTTCCAACTATGCACTGCAACGTGATCCTTTTAACCTGGGTGCAATATACGAATTACACTTAACGCATAATACTGCTGGTCATGAGGAGCAAAGCAAGGGCTCTTTGAACCAGTTAATAGAACTGTCAAGAGGCTACGCGCAAAATTTCATCGCCTATGCGAATGATTACGCAGCCTCGGGTTTATTTGAGGAAGCAGTCGGACTAATCAATCAGGCAATCCTTTTAAATCCGAACAACCCGCTTTTACATTACTATGCAGGGTGGTTCCAATTAGAACTTGGCGAAAAGGAAGAAGCGCTAACAAACTTTAAACTGGCAGCATTAGCACCGTCTTACCTTTGCTTTCCAAACCGATTGGAAGAAATAAAGCTGTTTATGCTGGCAATGAAGTTAAATCCGGAGGATGCTAAAGCACCTTATTATTTGGGTAATATATATTACGACAAGCGTCAGTATGATGATGCCATTAAGTTTTGGGAGATGGCTGTGCAACTGGACCCTGAATTTCCAACGGCCTTAAGAAACCTGGGTATTGCTTGTTATAATAAAAAGGGAGCAGCAGATAAAGCGCTTCAACTTTATGAAGCCGCCTTTGAGTTGGATAATACAGATGCCCGGATCCTGATGGAGCTGGATCAACTTTATAAGCGCTTGTTGAGAACTCCGGAAGAAAGGAAAGTCTTCCTGGAAAAGCATATGAATACCTTGATGCAACGAGATGACCTGTACCTGGAGTACGTTTCCCTGCTTAACTTTACCGGCAATTACCAGCAAGCATTAGACTGGATCAGCATCAGACAATTCCATCCATGGGAAGGCGGGGAAGGCAAAGCTTCGGGGCAATACCTATTTAGCCTTATCGAAATCGCTAAAGCACATTTGGCAAATCAGGAATTTGAAGAAGCAATCGGCCTACTGGAACGAGCTCAGGTTTACCCGCACAATCTTGGCGAAGGAAAACTCTATGGCGCTCAGGAGAATGATATCCAATACTGGTTGGGCAAAGCCTGGCAAGCGAAAGAAGATCCTGAAAAAGCAAAGCTGTACTTTGAACAGGCTACCGTAGGTTTAGACGAGCCATCTGCCGCCATGTTTTACAACGATCAGCAGCCAGACAAAATCTTTTACCAGGGTTTAGCCTATCAGGAATTAGGTTGGCCAGAACAAGCAGAAGCCATTTTTAACAAACTGGTCAACTACGGTATCCAGCACCTAAATGATGTAATCATTGTTGATTATTTTGCAGTATCGCTACCCAACCTGCTTATTTTTGAAGACGATTTGAATCTAAGAAATAAAGCACATTGCCAATTTATTCAAGGATTGGGATACCTGGGGTTAAAAAACACAACAAAAGCAATTGCAGCTTTTAATGAGGTATTGTCGCTAGATCCCGAGCATGTCGGGGCAAATACCCACATTAATATGCCAAATTGATAGATAAAAAGTAAAGTCATTACCCTAAATTTGGAGTTAGCCTAAGCACAACCACAATGAAATTTGAACGATCATTATTAAAAAGCATCAGTTATCTGTCTGCTTTTTCCTTAAGCCTTATCTTGGTATCCACCGGAGTACAGGCACAAATAGTAAACATTCCTATTGAAACCAGCAGCAACGCTTTGGTATTGCAAACGGATGCCTCAAAACATCTGGGTACCATTTACTTCGGTAAAAAGCTGGCCAATGCTGCAGAGTATGGACAAATTCCTGGTACCTATAAACAAACTAGCGATTATACTGGTCAGCTGAGCTCGGCCTATACCACTTCAGGTTCAAGAAACCTGCTGGAACCCGCCATTTCAGTAACCCATGCGGATGGCAATAACTCGCTCGACTTAAAATACGTGAGTCACAACACAACCCGGATAGACGATAATGTATCGCTTACTGCCATTATTCTAAAGGACCCTGTATACGATTTTACGGTAACACTATACTATAAAACATATGCAAAAGAAGATGTAGTAGAACAATGGAGTGTAATTAAGCATAAAGAAAGAGGTGAAATAGCCTTAAAAAAATACGCTTCTGCGAATTTATACCTAAAATCTTCCGGAGGTTTCTGGTTAAATCAGTACCATGGCGACTGGGCTAAGGAGATGCAGCCAGAAGAAAGTAAGATCACCCACGGCATTAAAACGATAGACACCAAACTAGGTACACGTGCCAATCTTTTTATGCCATCGGTAATCATGATATCTATGGATAAACCCGCTACAGAAGATGAAGGTACAGTACTTTATGGCGCTCTAGAATACAGCGGAAACTTTAAAACCGATATAGAACTTGATTACCAGAATAACTTGAAGATCATTTCAGGGATTAACAATTATGCATCTGAATATAGCTTAAAACCTAACGAAGAATTTACTACCCCTGCGTTTTTATACATGCTTTCTACCACAGGAAAAGGTACTGCCAGCAGGAAACTACAATCCTGGGCCCGTAACTACAGGCTGCTTGACGGTAAAGGCAGTAGGTTAAACTTATTGAACAACTGGGAATCAACCTATTTTGACTTCAACGAAAGCAAACTTGCCGAACTATTGAAGGATACCAAAAAACTTGGTGTAGACCTATTTCTTCTTGATGATGGATGGTTTGCCAACAAATATCCACGTAATGGTGATGGAGCAGGACTGGGCGATTGGGCAGAAAACAAAACTAAATTACCTAATGGAATTTCTTCATTGGTTAAAGAAGCGGAAAGCAACGGTGTAAAGTTTGGTATCTGGATAGAGCCTGAAATGGTTAATCCTAAAAGCGAGTTGTATGAGAAACATCCAGACTGGGTGATTAAAGAGAACAAGCGAGAAGAATATTATTTCAGAAACCAACTGGTGCTTGATCTGAGCAATCCAAAAGTACAGGACTTTGTGTTTGGCGTGGTTGATGATCTGTTTACTAAAAACCCCTCATTAGCCTATATCAAGTGGGATTGTAATGCGGTAATCTATAATGCCTATTCCTCTTACTTAAAAAATCAGAATCACTTTTATATTGAATACATGCGTGGTTTGTATAAAGTGTTGGAAAAGATTCGTGCCAAATACCCAACTGTGCCAATGATGCTATGCTCTGGCGGTGGCGGTAGGGTTGATTATGCCGCCCTAAAATACTTTACTGAATTTTGGCCGAGCGATAATACAGAGCCATTGGAACGTATTTTTATCCAGTGGGAATATTCTTACTTCTATCCGGCCATCAGCAGTTCAAACCACGTTACCGACTGGGGTAAACAGCCTATAAAATTCCGTACAGATGTTGCAATGATGGGTAAGCTGGGTTTTGATATTGTAGTGAGTAAACTACCTGAAAATGACCTTAAATATGTTCAGGATGCCATAAAGAACTACAATGTATTAAAGCCTATTATTTGGCAGGGCGATCAATACCGCTTGGCCAATCCTCGCGAAGGCAGTGTAGCTTCCATCTTGTATCTTAATGAAGCAAAGACCAATGGCGTAATATTCAATTACCTGGTTAACAACAGGTATGATGAGGGTAGTAAATTCCCTATACTTCTTAAAGGTCTTGATCCTGCTAAAAAATATACGCTTAAAGAGATAAATTTGATGCCTGGTTCACATTCTTCTATTAATGGCTCAAAAAGCTATAGTGGTAATTTCCTGATGACGGTGGGCTTTAATCCTGAAGTTAATTCTGGAAGAACCAGCGTGGTATTGCAGATAGACGAAATAAAATAGTAAGTTTATAATTACAAATTATAACAAGTATGAACATTAATAGTATTAAAAGTTTAAAAGGCGGGCTCCTGCTTGCATCGGTATTTTTTGCCGGTTCTTTGCAGGCCAAAGTTACCTTGCCTTCTATCTTTAGCGACAATATGGTCTTCCAGCAAAAATCTGCCGCCCGTATATGGGGCAGTACTGATGCCGGAAAGACTGTAAAAGTAACGGCAAGCTGGTCTAAAGCAGCAGTATCAGCGGTTGCTGGTACGGATGGTAAATTTATGGTAACCATTCCAACACCCGCCTACGGCGGACCATACACCGTAACCATTAGTGATGGAGATGTAACCACCCTCAATAACATCCTTTTAGGAGAGGTATGGGTATGTTCTGGACAGTCTAACATGGAAATGTCAGTTGCAGGATGGGGCAAGATCAACAACTACCAAGAAGAGGTTAAAAATGCAAATTATCCAAAAATCAGGTTGTTGCAAGGCGATAAAGTAACCAGCAATTCGCCATTGGCAGAAGCTAAGGTTTGGGCAGGTGGCTGGAAGGTATGTTCGCCAGAAAGTATACCTGAATTCTCGTCTGTGGCTTATTTCTTTGCGCGGGAGATATTTAAGAAAACAGGTATTCCTGTAGGTCTAATCCACACCAGCTGGGGCGGTACAATAGCCGAAGCCTGGACAAGTGCCGCTACGCTGAAAACCATGCCTGATTTTGTGGCTGCGGTTAACAAAATAGAAAATGCAGCTAAAGGAAATGGCGGTTTATCTATGGAAGTACAAATGGCTACCTGGAATACTATGGTCAATGCAACTGATGCAGGTTTCAAAGCAGGAGGCCTAGGCTGGTCGGCGGCCGCTTTGGATGATTCCTCCTGGAAAACAATGACCTTACCAGTAAGTTGGGAAGAAAGCGGATTGCCAAATTTTGATGGTATTGTATGGTTCCGTAAAACGATAACCATACCAGCTGCATGGGCAGGTAAAGAGTTAAAGTTAAACCTGGGCGTAATTGACGATAACGACATTACTTTTGTAAATGGTGTTAAAGTGGGCGAAACCATTGGTTACAGCAATAAAAGAGTATATACCGTTCCTGCTGCGCAGGTAAAAGAAGGGCCGTTAACCATTTCCATACGTGTAACTGATACAGGCGGTGGTGGTGGACTTTATGGTGGCGATAATGTGCTTACGGTTTCTTCAGCAGCTGGAGACAGCCAATCTTTAGCAGGAGCCTGGAAGTACAACGTTGGTGTTAACTTTAAAGATGTTGCGCCAATGCCAGCATCTAGTGAAGGGCCTAACCGCACTACTGTTCTTTACAATGCAATGATCAATCCTTACTTAAACTTCCCTATAAAAGGAGCCATCTGGTACCAGGGAGAGAGCAATGCAGACCGTGCCAATCAATACCGCACATTGTTCCCTAAAATGATAGAAGACTGGAGAAAAAGCTGGAAACAACCAAATTTTCCATTCTATTTTGTACAACTGGCCAATTTTATGAAGGTAGAAGCTGAGCCGGTGCCATCTGCATGGGCTGAACTAAGGGACGCACAACGACAAACCTTGTCGTTACCAAATACTGGAATGGCAGTGGCAATTGACATTGGCGAGGGGCCAGACATTCACCCTAAAAACAAACAAGAGGTTGGTCGCAGGTTAGCATTAATTGCCCTTGCTAAAAACTATGGATTAAAAATCCCATATAGCGGCCCTGTATACAAATCTTCTGTAAAGGTGGGTAAAACTATGGTATTGAACTTTACAGGTATAGAAAGCGGCTTAAAAGCCAGAGGCGGGAGTCCTTTAACAGGCTTTGCTATCGCAGGTGCAGATCAGAAGTTCCATTGGGCAACCGCTACTATCAAGGGTAACCAGGTTGTAGTAAGCAGTCCGGATGTTGCAAATCCAGTATCTGTACGTTACGCATGGGCGAATAATCCGGTATGTAACCTGGTAGACGGAGCAGACCTTCCCGCATCACCATTTAAAACAGATGGCTGGCCTGATAGCACTGCGCCAAAAAAATAAAGAAGTTAGTAAACAAAAATGAAGAAGTACTTAAACCGCTGACAGATCTGTTAGCGGTTTTTTCTTGAAAACCCAATACGTTTGAAGCGTATAGTTAAAACCAAGAGAAACAATAATATCAACAATGATGCGGCTAAATTTGTAATTGATCTTTAGCCAGCTGGTAAACAAAAACGTACCAGAACTCTTTAATAAAATGCTTCCGGCAACTACAAATACGAATTTAACAAGTTGGGCTCCTACAGGGGCCTTGTTTGCTTTATCTGCATTGAAAGTCCAGTAACGGTTAACGCAAAAATTAAGGATGGCACCAATTACGCCGCCAATACCAATAGAAATGGTGTAATGGATGTGAAGAATTTCTGTGCAGAATATCATTACGCTGTAATCAACAATCCCCCCTATAAAGGCAGAGAGCTGGGCTTTGATAAATACAAAAATGGCGTTATTCTTATTCATTAAGCAGGTTGCTTTTAAGCGCTGTTCTTCTTTGCTAATTTTTCTGCGCGCTCTGCTACATCACGGATATCCCCAAGCTTTAATAGCTTTCTGGTGTCTAAAATATTAATGATGAACAGGGTAATACACATGCCTGCTGCAAAATATTCTATCAGGTGGGGATGTATTGCTTCTATGGTAATGATAATGGCCAGGATCACCCTCACTTCAGTAGGTCCTACCAAGCCAGAATCTATGCTGTAAATATCGGTAATTTTGTAGCGCAGCTGCGAGATGATCATTGCCCAACCGTAAAGCACCACAAATACAAAAGCGATAAGTTCATACTGGTTACCCGCGTAAACCATATAGCCCAAACCTATCAGGACAGTTCCAATCCAATCCATAATGATGTCCAGAGAAAACCCAAACCACTTTCTGGGGATGTTTCTGAAATAAGCAATACGGCCGTCCAAAGAATCGCCCAGCCAGTTTATAGCAAGGCCGGCTACACCCAATAGCAAGTAAGACCTGTCTAAATAAGTTGCCAGAATAAAGCTTAGCAATACAATAAAGGAACCTATGGTGCCAATTACAGTCAGCGCATTTGAAGAAATATAATCAGGAACTTTTTTAACGAGATAAGAAATGGTGGCCTGTTCAACAGTACTTAGAATATTTGTTCTTTTTCTATCCTGAAATATTCTGGTTATCGTTCCATGATCAGCATCTGGGGTTGCACCAATATCGCTCAATATATTATCTTCCATTCTGATGTTTCTGTTCTGCTGTTTAACTGCGTTACAAAAGTATGTATTTTAACTTATTCCAACGGTGGTTTTCAATTCAATAACAGTTATTTCGGGCCATATACCAACGCGACCAGAAAAACCGAGAAAGCCAAAACCCCTATTGATGTTTAAATAAATGCCATCAGTGCCAGTTATACCCGCCCAATGCGCATAGCGATATTTTACCGGACTCCACTTAATTCCGAAGGCTTCAATGCCGAACTGCATGCCATGCGTATGACCGGAAAGCGTAAGCTGGATCTTTGACGGAGATTTTTTAACCTGTGCCTCCCAATGGGTAGGATCATGAGAAAGCAATACCTTAAAATCTGCAGGATCAGTTCCTTTCATCGCCTTTGGCAAATCGCCGCGCTCGCCAAAGCCTAGTCCCCAGTTCTCTACCCCGGCCAGTATGATCTTTTGTCCGTCTTTATGCAATTCCACATGCTCATCCAAGAGCAATTTATAACCTAACTCTGCGTGGTAGGCCTTTAGCTGTTGCAAATTGCCACGTTTTATCAGGTCGTTATCCCACTTTACATAATCGCCATAATCATGATTACCTAAAATGGAGTACTGTCCAAAAGGAGCTTTTACCTGGTTAAAATAACTGATCCAGGGCTTTATTTCTTCCGCTTTGTTGTTTACCAGATCGCCTGTAAATACAAAGAGATCAGAGTTTTGAGCCTTAATCATGTCTATGCCCCGTTGTACCGCTTTTGGGTTGCTGAAACTGCCAGAATGTATATCAGAGATTTGCGTAATGGTAAAGCCATCAAAAGCAGGAGGGAGGTCGTCAAAATATAAGGTATGTTTGATCACCCTGTAAGCATATTTACCTCTTACCATGCCATAAATAAAGGTGAGCACCACTAATACAAGTAATACCAAGTCGAAATAAATCCAAAGTGCGCTCCTTGGAGCTCCAATAATTAGCCGGTATGCATCACCCAATAAGAGTACTATGGCAAACACCACTTCTGCAGTAAACAGTATTAGGAATAAATGGGTTGAAAATTTAAACAGTCTACCCATCCCCCGCGTCTGGATACTAAGAATGCCGTAAATAAGCAATCCTGTTGCGATGGCTATAAAAATCCAAAATAGGTAGGGAACAATTGGATTTGGTACCACGACCTGCAGGCCGGATAACACGTATTGATTATTTCCAAAAAACAGCAATAATATAATGAGGAGCGGTAACAGACTGATTCTTCTTTTCATTTGATTTTATAAATCGGTCAAAAGTAGCAGTTGGTTTTACAAAGTTGCTATGAGCCAATACAATTTGACAATGCGATGTTAACGGAATGGTTGGCGAAAAGATTAATTGCTCAAATGAATTGGCACATAATCTACTGGCAATTGGTTTGCTACCCTAAATGCAGCCCAATACCCTTCATTTATCAAAGAATTCGGATCTGATAGGTTCCCATTACCATCTAATAATGTTTGTGTTTTTAACATGGTGATAATAGAAGTAATAAATGACGGCCTGTAAGCAGCACCATAACCCCAGAAGTCTGTTAAACTTTTTTTCTTCTTGTAGGTAATAAACAAGGAGTGAGGGAAAGAGATAATTGAATTGCCTTCAAATGGAGATGGTTTCAGAATGTATTTATAAGGTGCCTCTCCTGGATATAATATATTAAATCCTGCTTTAGTTCCCCATTTGTTGGTATTATTTTTCTCCTCATTTGTCAGTACTGTGGTGTCTTGCGGCGAGTAGTCCATTCCGTTCCACCTCATGGTTACTATAGTATCAGGAGCCTTATGTTCATCCCCCTGCCAGCGCTTTAAAACAGGGTGATTTGCGGGAGCCGTTACTGTTTTTTCGAGTATTTTTACAACATAACCTTCCTGTTTAAGCTGATGATTAGCTAATGCCTGCAAAAAATGCGCTAAAGAACCGTAGTAAGCATTTTCTCTATTAGCAGTCCATTTATCCTGTTCCTTTTTGTCTTTAGGAACCATCTGTTCGAAGCGCGTGTAGCCTGTGTAAGATGTCCTTCCCGCGAGATGAGAAAAGTAAGTCAAATCGTAATAAATTTTATATCCAAATAGTTGATTTTCAATGATTAATGTATTGTTCGCTTCTGCAGTTAATACGTAAGACTTACTGTATTTAAAAGACAATACTTTTGGATTTACAATTGTGCTTTGTGTACCAGTTCTTCCTAAAAAGAATATTCTAAAAAGAAGAAAATATTCCTCCCAATTAGAATCTGCAGTGATAGTTACCTCATCAAGGGATTTTTCCGAAGGTTGCAATTCCAGTCGCAATACTGGGTTGCTTGACCCGCTAAGCGGTAACGCCAAAACTTTATAACCAACGTAAGACACCACTAATTTATAGTTGCCCGCAGGAACGTTTAAAACAAATTCTCCTTTTTCATTAGTAGTTGTGCCCTTTGTAGTTTGGTCCATGTATACACTTGCTCCCGGTAGTGTTTTTTTGGTCTGAGCATCTATTATCACACCTGATATTTGAATTTCCGGCTGCTGTGCAAATAATTCTGAAGAATGCAGGAATAGCAAGAATGCAATTATTAATGCTCGCATAGAAGAATTGTTGCAGCACTTAACATCGTTCCTTTTACCCATTCCTTGTTATTTTTTTAAGCCGAAGAGATTGAATTTAAAGTTCCTTAAATCAAATTTAATAGAATCTGCAACCATACTATTCGCGCCAGATTGAGCGTTAGACATTGAAGCTACCTTCGCTAAGCCGGTCATATCTTTTGTATTATACACAACTTCATCCGCTGTAATTGTGTTGTATTGATATTTTATCGTTGCAGCGCCGTAGAGGTGAACAATTGTTTTGTCGAATGAAGTTGTAACAGAATCTCTCGCAATAAAAGATAGGGGCATATTTACTGCATCCTGACGAGGCGGGATTGCTCTTTTGAGCTCGATCTTTGAGTCATATCTTTTTCCATACTGCTCAGCAATAGCCGGACCACCCGAGAAACTTATCCAATAACCTTTAGCATATTTCTCATTTCCTACGGTCTTTAATACACTTTCGTTATAGCGTTTACCGTCAATTATTAACACTACTTCCGCACCCCTTTTCAAGGCTACACCACCGCCGCTCTTGCTCACCCCATTCAATTTTATTTGAATCCAATCATAGTTGCTACCATCTTGATTTTTTAAGGTACTTCGAACATAGAATTTTCTTGTAGCATCAGATTTATTGAAGGTTATTTTATTATACCGATCTATTTCTGTTGCATTGAAAATCTCTTTATTGGTTGTAGTAAGCATAAGTTTTCCATCCCTAAAAATTGTTTGATTGTAATCCACACATCTCGGACTTATTTTATAAAGAATAGCCTTATCATAAGTTTTTCCATCGATAGTTACCTCCAATACTTTCTCTATTGGAGCGTAATCAATCATCAACAATGAATCGGTTGGATGTTGCTTAAGCAATACTTTTTTTACTTTAATCTCATTTTGTGGTAAAGCAGGGTCCAGAATATTATTGTCCTCCTTT
This sequence comes from Pedobacter sp. UYP24, assembly GCF_054057295.1. Taxonomy (NCBI): domain Bacteria; kingdom Pseudomonadati; phylum Bacteroidota; class Sphingobacteriia; order Sphingobacteriales; family Sphingobacteriaceae; genus Pedobacter; species Pedobacter sp. UYP24. The sequence continues at coordinate 629,764 of NZ_JBSRZD010000002.1, read as the reverse complement.
GTCAAATCTAATACCCCTGCAGGTATAATCTCTGGCATTTTTGCATAAACCACCTGGACGCAAAATGTACATAAAAGTACAATTGCAATAGGTAAAACAGCTACATACATTAGCTTTTTGATATTCTTTGACTCATTAGAGAAAAGCATTTGTATCCTTTCTTTAATTGGATGTTTCACAAAGCTATGTACCATTGCCGGATTACTATTTTTAACCGCCATAGAAAGTAGTAAGCTTGCATACACAGTGTTGCCAATTTCCGAAGAAGTTCGTTTATCGGCCTCATATTCATGTGCCTGTTCCATTGCATAATTATAAAAATAGATGATGGGATTAAACCATAACATGGCTTTGAATAAGCTGATAATGAGCTTGTCTACAGAGTGAGCACACATGACATGAACACTTTCATGCTTAATAATTTGAGAAATTTCTTCATCACTCCTATCGTGTTGGTCTACAAATACATAGTTCCAAAATGAACAATCGGTAAAGCCTTCCGATTTATAAATAATTTGAAGCTTACCCATTCTCTGGTCTATATGCCTCGCATACCACAAAACCCGCAGCAGCTGGAACAGGATTGATAAAACCATACCGATAGCAACTACCCAGTATATGCCAATGATTATTTTTTCCCAATCCCAGTTTTGCAGATTTGACAATTTTTCTTCCTCGACATTGATACTGATCGAATTACTGGAAATTGTAACTTGTTGACCTTGATCAGATTTGCCTGCATATATACTTGTTTCTATGGGTGGTACAGACTGATAACCTGAACCCTGTATTTGAAACTCAATGGAAGGGATAACCATACTGACGATTAATGTGCCAAGCAGGTAAATGCGGTTGACCGAAAAAAATGTAAGTTTTCTTAAAAAGAGGTGATAAAAGCCATAAAATATCACCAGACAAGCACTTACCTTGAGTAAATAAATAAGTAATTCCATATTATTTAGCGTTTTTGTTTATTAGATTTTGCAGTTCTTCTATGTCTTTTTTACTAAGGTTTTTTTCCTTTACCATAAAGGAAAGCAGGCTTGTGGGAGAGTTGTCGAAATAACCTGAAAATAATTTGTTGAAGGTAGTCTTGGTATACTGTTCTTTACTTATTGCTGCAAAATATTCATAAGTTTTACCGTAGGCCTTATAATTCACATAACCTTTCTTTTCAAGAAGGCGCACGGTAGAAGATACGGTGTTGTATGGAGGTTTTGGGTCTTCCGCTATAGCTTCAATAATGTCCTTTACAAATACTTTACCTAGTTTCCAGATAACCTGCATAATCCGCTCTTCTGATTTGGTCAATTCTTCCATACCATAAAGTTAAAACTTATTTTTAAGTTATACAACTTAAAAATAAGTTTTATTATTAAATGCTTGCATATTAACTGATTAAGTAGTGTTGTTAGGTTATTCTGTTTTTATGGAAGATAAGGATGAAATAAGTTTTTAATAATTAACTTACCCCTATGAAAATATTTGCGCTTTTATTTTTTGCCCTCGTCATAATTTCTTCTTTACTACAATTCCCGAAAAGGTTTTATGGTAATCATCTTTTTCAAGATGATAGTTATTCCCAGACTGCGTTTGTGTTTATGCGGGAATCGTTTCTCATCAATTTGGTTTCTTGCATTATAGTCGCTGCGGTATTTGCCATTGGTTATAATTACTGGAGAAAAAACAGAATTCATAAGCAAGCTTAATTTATTTTCGTTATGCAGGTCTCAACACATCGCTATAAACACTAAGGGAGAGAAGCAGGTTTCAAAAGAAAATTGGCGATTCGCAGTATACTTGCTGTAGTCAGGAACTAATAAATCTAAAAACGTATCGCAGATAATACGTTTTTACGCTAAAAACGTATCTGTCATGATACGATTTATCAAAGTCGAGCTAGATATAATCCTACAATCGCCTAACGATTTAATTTGTAGGTCGAATTAACCAAAGAAGTTTTATTCCCATCGTTTCGATAGCGACTCCTTTTAAATGGAACACTACGTGCCATAATTTCCACTTTATTCTGCATAAATATCATCCTAATAAAAAATATTAATTATCTTTAAACAATACGATTGTAACTGTGGCGAGTTACCGAGCAGAAGAGGTAAATAGGCGGAATTCAATTAAGGAGGATTAGGGTTTTAGTGGATAAGCATTAGGGTCAGATTCACAGTGCGTCCGCGGTGAGTCCGCTATGAGTCCGCCCTGAGTCCGCCTTTTTACTATAAAAAGGCGGACTCAGGGCGGAGACAGTGCACGCAGAATGCGCACGCATACAAAACCTGAACCGACTGCATATCGAGGGCATGGCTACTGGTAAATAATAAAGGTTGGGTGGAATTAAAGGATTGCCAATAAATTGGTAATTAACCAAAGATAAAAAAGACAATGGGAAGATACAAAGGTAAAAACATTATAGGCCTGGTGGGGCCAATTGTGCAACGCATGGGTAGAGATGGTATGGTAATCGTGCAAACAGCGCCAAGGCCATATAAGCAGTCAAAAGGAAGTAGAAAGTCGGGCAAAGTGTTTGGACAGGGCAGTGTACTGGCTAAAGAAATCAGGGTGCAATTGGGGTCTTGTTACGGCGGGAGTAACCACGACTCAGGTTTAGTGAATCGTTTTAATACACCGGTTAGGGATTCTTTATGGTTATGCTTTGATAAGGAAACAGGCATTTACAATTTTGAGGCAGATAGCTTTGAGCGATTGGTTGGATTTGAATTCAATGTAAAATCATTGTTGATCAATAGCTTTTTCGCAAAGCCTGAAGTTGTGCTGGAAAACAACAAGCTTAAGGTAACGATACCAGAATTCGCGGTAGCAACTGCTTTAAAATTTCCGCAATCAGCTTCAGTTTGTGAATTTGTAATTTACGTTAGTCAGATTGCGCTGATTGGCCGTTCTACCAGGAATGCATACAGTGAGCGTTTTACCATACAGAGTACAGATACAATTTCGGCTTCTAGGGAGTTTGTTTATGATGTATTGGAAGATTGTTTATGCACCGTGTCTTTGGGTTTAAGATACTATAGCAAGCAAGATGATTTAAGAACGGACTACAACAGCCAGTCATTTAGTCCGGCTTGTATAATCGGGTCAAATTATAATCCTGGAGTTTTTGTAGATCCACCGGTAAGAAATGAAAATGGAGCTAGTTATGGCAAGGAGTGGGGTATAGTAAGGAAAATGGATTTAATGCCACCTGTTGATGCAAGTGCAGAGGAAGAAGGTAATGATGAAGGAAATATTACGCCGCAAGTGGATTAGTGGTTTGTGAAATCAAGTCAATTACAACCGTGTTGGGAAGGTGTTTTTTACCGATAGCATACCTCATCCTTACCGTAGCCGATAGCGGCGGTGCACAGGAATATTGCAAAGCATGTACGTATACATGTACATAATATTTCGTATATTTGACTTATGAAAACAATAACCGTTAGCGAATTTAGAAAGAATATCAGAAAGTACGCAGATATAGCGAATACTGAAAAGGTAATCGTTAATCGCGGCGAGGGCAGGGCTTTTGCAATAGTTCCAATTGAGGCGGTAGAAGATGAGGGATATAGCCCGGAATTTGTAAAAAAAATATTAGAAGCCTCAAAATCAGCTGAAAGGGGAGAAGTGACAAGGATCAATGATGCTAAGAATATATGGTCAGATATTCTTTAGATATTCAAAATAAAGCAAAAAAACAATTATCCGACCTTTACAGATCAGGAAATAAGGCTGATATTAAGAAAGTAGAAGCAATTTTTGTCGAACTGGAATTACACCCGACGACAGGAAGCGGAAACCCTGAACAACTTAAATATGAATTATCTGGATTTTGGTCACGCCGTATAAATCAAAAAGATAGACTTATTTATAGAATTAATGATTTGGAAGTTAATGTAACTGTCCTTTCAGCTAAAGGGCATTATGGAGATAAATAGCGGGTTTTGCGTTCCAGTATTGCAGCGGTGCTTACGAGTATTGCAGCAGTATTTATTTATACTCCTCCAATTATCTTTTACTGGCATGTATGCCCAAAAGACGATTACGGGTAGGGTGTTCAATAAGAGAACAAGGGAAGCTATTCCATTTGCTACAGTGAGCTTTCTGAATACTAACAAGGCCGCTCCAGCCGATTCAAAAGGAGTCTTCAAGCTGATATTAAATAATAAGGATGTAAATGATACTTTACTTATAGCAGGAGTTGGGTATAAGCAAATTAAGATTGCTATAATTGACTTTGACTCCCACTTTAAAGTTTACCTGGAAGAGGAGATAAAAACACTAAAAGAAGTGAACATTAGTAACAAACGAAGGGAGTTGCAGATTGGAAATTTTGATATCAGCAATAATTTTTCGTTAGGGAATTGGGGTGTTCAAGTCGCCAAAAGATTCCAAATGCCAACTTCTTATCAATATTTGAAAGAGATTATTATTATGAGAAGGCTTGAATACCTCCAATCTTCAGAAACAAAGTTTAGGATTAGCATTTACGACGAGGATCCTGCTACGAGAGGTCCTGGGAAGAAAATATGTCTGGATACCATAGAGGTAACTGATCTGGATAATGCCAAAATCAGGGTTAATGTTTCGAAGTATAACATATCTATTGTAACTTCTCCATTCTTTGTGGTTATTGAAACCCTGCCTATTCCTTATAATGAGCGGTATTTTCCACATAGGGTCAAAAAAGATATAGAGGGCGTGCGGAAATTGTGCTCCTATTATACTGTCATGTACCAGCCGTATCTTAGCCTTAGAGATGCAAGGCAAAACGAAGGATGGAGGTTATCATTAGAACCCGGGTCAACCTGGGAAAATGTAGATTCTGTTCCTGCTATAAATATTGTAGTTAATTAATTATGAAAATTCTATTATTAGCTTGCCTTTTATTTTTTGCCCATAGCTCATTTGGTCAGAAAAAAGTAACCCTAAACAGGATCCAGAAGGATAGCGTGCGTTTTTATATTGGCTTTCAAAAAATAACCGAGCAATTTAATTATCTTCAGGCAGCACAAAAATTTAGCGTTGATAAGAATGGAAGTATACTACAGCAAGTAGATTTGTATAGAGCAATTTTACCGTTTCGTGATGGATTCGCCGCAGCAGATGAACCTGATAGCACTACCTTTCTTGTCAGGATTTATGATGTGGATAGTTTAACAGGTTCGCCTGGTGCATCTTTAATTAGCGAGCCTTTAACGATAAGAAATAGCTCGAACTCATTAATCAAGATTGATCTTAGCAAGGAAAAAATCATCATTCCGGGGAAAACGTTTTTCGTTGGAATTGAATGGTTGTTCAACTTGCGGAATCAGCGAAATATGACTGATGACCCTGATCGATCTGCACAAGGTACGCATGATGTGGTATCCGACCGGATTTATCAACCCTTTATTGGTATGGTAAAAAATAATAAGCATACTTCGGATGCATGGGTGATGACGCCTGAGCATAAATGGATGTTGTACACGCATAATTTGCCTTATATGACTGACCTGTCAATATCAGCACATATGCTAGTTAATTAACCTAAAAATTAATTATGTTTTTCGTCCTTCCAATATTCTTAATTCTGCTGCTAATTTTTCCAATAGGTGTAATTATCACTTCGCCCAATTGGAGGTATTTGGTAAAGACCTTTGGCATTAACATAGCCGTAATAACAGTCTATATTTCATTGGCTTTTTTGGTGCCATTGAAAAGGGCAGTAACATTTGGCGATTTGATGTTTGCGGTAATGATAGCGATGTTCCACCTTATATTTCTGAATGTATTTCTCGTTGGCAGATGGAAGCGGTAGTAGTTAGGCCTTAAGGTTTAATAGGAGGAGGGCTTGCGATAGCCACTACTACTTCTTTTCCCTTTTTAGGTCTTACATATTTAGAAGTGTCATCGCTGATTTTTACTAAGTAATAACTTGTATTTATATGATTGCCATTGTTCTCCTCTGCCGTAATGCCATTAAGCAAAAACATATCATTTTCTTTTTTCCTTACAAATTTGAAAGCAAAAGTCTTGTAAGCTCCTTTATTTTCAAACTCAATAACAAAGGTGCTGTCCTTGGACGTGCCATTGTATTTTAATTTTATTGGCTTTTTAATTTCTACACCATCCGTAAAATTTTGACCCATATCAGTAAGTTCAACCTGACTTTTAATGGAATCAATCCTATGGATTCTCCAAACTAGCTGGGCGTGCCGGTTTAATCCTGCTTTACCACCGCTTTGAACGAAAAAACCTATCCAGGTGCCCAAAAGATTATCGGTGATGACTTTTTTATGATTGTCTTGAGATCTAGCTGTATTTCCAATAAGCACAGCGGTTACTAAGAGGAAGGTTTTTACGTAAGCGTTCATTTAACTAAAGTAGTTATTTGTTAGGGTGAAAGTTCATTTGCAGCACTATTTTCTTCGAACTACTTGCTCACCACCAGATTGATGGAATTGCTATGTGTGATAATGTGTGGGGGACAGGATGAAGATTTATGTAGCTAACATAAGATTTAAATCGACCATTTTTTATTTAGCTTTATTTTATTATATATTTACAAAAAACTTTAGGGGTGCCCTTGTGCTGAGAAATACCCTTTGAACCTGATGCAGTTAGTACTGCCGAAGGGAAAAGTAGAACAACATTCTTGTTGTTTAACTATCCTCCAATGGGTCCATTCCTATAGTTTAAAATTTAAACAGGATGGAGATTACCGTAAATCAACAAAAGTATTCCGTTGCCGAAGTTTGCTCATTACAGCAAATAATTGATGTAGTCCTTGTATTGCCATTAAATGGCATAGCTACAGCCGTTAACCAAGAGATCATTACTAAAAGTAATTGGCCCAACTATTTCCTAAAACCTGGTGATAACCTCACCATCATCAAAGCCACCCAAGGCGGATAAAATAAAACAACCCTACATGAAATCTGAGAAAACTCCAAATGAGCAAGTGATCAGCCGGACGCCGTTTCCCGCATCACGCAAAGTCTATGTTAAAGGACAACTCCACAACATTGAAGTGGCTATGCGCGAAGTACTCCTGAGCGAAACCAAACTGCACGGCAGATTTGGCGAGACAGAACCGAACGCACCTGTAACCATTTATGATACCAGCGGACCCTTTACAGACCCTGATATCGAAATTGATGTTAAACAAGGATTGCCGCGCCTGCGTGAGCAATGGGTAGTTGATCGTGGCGATGTAAATCAATTGGAAGAAATTTCCTCAGATTACGGTAACCTGCGGGCTAATGATGAAAAGCTGGACACTTTAAGGTTTTCACACATCAGCAAACCTTATAAAGCAAAGCCGGGTATGAATGTATCGCAGATGCATTATGCCAGAAAAGGGATCATTACACCTGAAATGGAGTATATCGCTATTCGCGAAAATCAGCGTATAGAGCTGCTAAAGGAACAATTGGACGGACAATATGAGGTGATGTCGCATCAGCATCCCGGCCAAAGTTTTGGCGCTAATACACCAAAAGGATTCATTACCCCTGAATTTGTACGCCAGGAAGTAGCCTGTGGCAGAGCGGTTATTCCTTCTAATATTAACCACCCTGAAAGCGAACCTATGATCATCGGGCGTAATTTTCTGGTAAAGATCAATGCCAACATCGGCAACTCGGCAGTTACTTCCAGTATTGAGGAAGAAGTAGAAAAAACAGTATGGGCATGCCGTTGGGGTGCTGATACGATCATGGATCTATCTACCGGTAAAAACATTCATGAAACCCGCGAATGGATTATCCGCAATTCACCTGTTCCAATTGGTACCGTTCCGATTTATCAGGCCCTGGAAAAAGTAAATGGTAAGGCCGAAGACCTTACCTGGGAGATTTTTAGGGATACTTTAATAGAGCAAGCGGAACAAGGTGTAGATTATTTCACCATCCATGCCGGCGTATTGTTACGTTATGTGCCGCTTACGGCCAAACGTATTACAGGAATTGTTTCTCGTGGGGGTTCTATCATGGCGAAGTGGTGCCTTGCCCATCATAAAGAGAACTTCCTTTATACTCATTTTGAAGAGATCTGCGAGATTATGAAAGCTTATGATGTGGCATTCTCCTTAGGTGATGGATTAAGGCCAGGTTGTATTGCTGATGCAAATGATGCCGCCCAGTTTGGTGAACTGGAAACTTTAGGTGAACTGACTAAGATTGCCTGGAAGCACGACATACAAACGATAATTGAGGGTCCAGGACATATTCCTATGCACATGATTAAGGAAAACATGGATAAGCAATTGGCACACTGTGGCGAAGCACCATTTTATACTTTAGGTCCCTTAACAACAGATATTGCACCGGGTTATGATCATATTACCTCGGCAATTGGTGCCGCCATGATCGGCTGGTTCGGTACAGCCATGCTTTGCTATGTTACCCCCAAAGAACATCTAGGACTTCCCAACAAAAAAGATGTTAAAGATGGCGTGATTACTTATAAAATTGCTGCACATGCAGCCGATCTTGCTAAAGGGCACCCTGGAGCACAATATCGCGACAATGCTTTAAGCAAGGCTCGTTTTGAGTTCCGTTGGGAGGATCAGTTCAACTTGTCGCTAGACCCCGATACTGCCCGTGAATACCATGATGAAACCCTTCCTGCAGATGGTGCTAAGATCGCCCATTTCTGCTCGATGTGTGGCCCTAATTTCTGCTCGATGAAGATTACACAGGATGTACGCGACTACGCAAAAGAAAACGCTATGGCTGAAACTGATGCACTGGCCAAAGGCATGGAAGAAAAGTCAAAAGAGTTTTTACAAAAAGGCAGCGAGATCTATTTCTAGTATGGAACTGATCGTTATTTCGAGCCCTACTGCAATAGCTGATGAGGGCATACTCCTCAACAACCTATTTATGGCGGGTATGAAATATTTTCATCTTAGAAAACCAGAAAGCGATGTGCAATCTGTGAAAGATTTATTGAATGGTATTAGGCCACGCTTTTATAAGCGGATTGCCTTGCATCAGTTTCATGAAATTGCACCTGATTATGGGATTAATAGATTGCATTATACTGAAAAGGCAAGGGAAGCTTCAATCCTTACACAACGGCAGGGTGGGCTTGCCGAAGGAATGACTTTAAGTACTTCTATTCATGATCTTTCGATACTTCCAGATTTGGCACATTTTGACTATGTCTTTTATGGGCCTGTGTTTGATAGCATTTCAAAGCCCGGCTATCAAAGCAAGTTAACCGTTGATTTTAAACTGGATAAGGCTAATGTAAAACCTCAGGTAATTGCTTTAGGTGGGCTGAAGTTGTCCAATTTACCACAAATAAAACAGATGGGGTTTGATGGAGCCGCCATATTGGGGATGCTTTGGAATGAACCCAATAAAGCCGTAGAAAGTTTTAACCAATTGCAGAAAATCTACCCATTTAATTAGCATAAATATCATGATAGACAGACTACATTATATATCACAACAAACTGAAAACGAGTCGCACTTAACGGCCATCAATAAGGCACTGAAAGCCGGGTGCAAATGGGTGCAGCTTCGGGTTAAAGATAAACCAGTGGAGGTGATTCTGGAATATGCGCTCGAAGCGAAAAGATTATGCGACCAGTATGGGGCGAAGTTGATTGTAAATGACCACCCGGAAATTGCACTAAAAGCAGGTGCCTTTGGTGTTCATTTGGGTTTGCAGGATATGTCTGTTAAACTGGCGAGGCATATTGTAGGTCAAAATATGATCATCGGGGGTACTGCCAATACCTTTCAGCACATTCAACAAAGAGTTGATGAAGGTGTTGATTACATCGGTTGCGGCCCTTATCGGTTCACGAAAACCAAAGAGAAGCTAAGTCCCATTCTAGGGGTGGAAGGCTTTAAAACTATCGTGAAACAAATGCGGGATGCGAATATGACTGTTCCCATTATAGGTATTGGCGGCGTGTTACCTGAAGACATTACCATGCTCATGGGCGCAGGTCTTTACGGTGTAGCCATATCAGGGGCTATTGCAAAAGCCATAGACCCTGAAGCAACCGTCAATTATAGTTATCAATTGTTAAATGCACCATCCATCAATGAACTTATTTAAACAGAATTTCAATGTTAAATGTAGCTGATAAATTTTTTAACTCCCGTTTGTTTACGGGTACTGGTAAATTCAGTTCTTCAATTTTGATGGAAGAAGCGTTGCTTGCTTCCGGATCAGAACTGGTTACTGTGGCCCTCAAACGCGTGGATATGAGAAATAATGAACAGGATGACCTGTTGATGCGCCTAAAATATCCGCATATTAACTTACTGCCCAATACGTCAGGTGTACGCAATGCCAAGGAAGCTGTTTTCGTGGCTCAAATGGCAAGGGAAGCATTAGAAACGAACTGGATCAAATTAGAGATACATCCCGATCCGAAATATCTGATGCCCGATCCTATTGAAACCTTAAAAGCAACTGAAGAGCTGGCAAAACTGGGATTTATTGTGCTCCCTTATATTCATGCTGACCCGGTTTTATGTAAAAGACTGGAAGACGCAGGTACTTCAGCCGTAATGCCTTTAGGTTCGCCGATAGGCAGTAATAAGGGATTAAAAACGATTGATTTTTTAGAGATCATTATTAGCCAGAGTAATGTGCCGGTGATTGTTGACGCAGGTATTGGATCGCCTTCGGACGCCGCCTGGGCGATGGAGATAGGCGCCGACGCCGTATTGGTAAATACCGCGATAGCGGTATCGGGCAATCCGGTACAAATGGCAATAGCGTTTAAAATGGCTGTTGAAGCCGGACGAATAGCCTTTGAAGCTAAACTGGCGCTGCCATTAAATCATGCTGTGGCAAGCAGCCCCCTAACCTCCTTTTTAGATGAATAACTTCAGCGATATTTTCAAGACCTATAATTGGGACGAAACTAAAGCCAGTATCTACAACAAAACAAGCGCTGATGTGGAACAGGCATTAGCTGCAAGCAAAAGAACACTGGAAGATTTTAAAGCGTTGGTTTCTCCCGCCGCCACTCCATACCTGGAGCAAATGGCGGCCCTGAGCCAACAATTAACCCTAAAGCGTTTTGGTAAAGTGATACAAATGTACGTTCCGCTCTACCTCTCGAATGAATGTAAAAATATTTGCACTTATTGTGGTTTCAGCTATGACAATAAGGTGAAGCGTAAAACGCTTTCGCCAATGGAGATTATGCAGGAAGTTAGCGTTATTAAAGCTATGGGCTATGACCATGTATTATTGGTTACCGGAGAAGATAATGAAACTGTTCATGTGGACTACTTTAAAAAGGTGCTCGACTTGATCCGTCCGCACTTTGCGCATATCTCTATGGAAGTACAGCCATTGGATTTGGAAGATTATCAGCAACTTACACCTTATGGCCTAAACACGGTGCTGGTATACCAGGAGACCTATCATCAGGGAGACTATAAAAAACACCATCCCAAAGGAAAGAAATCTAATTTTAGGTATCGACTGGAAACCCCTGATAGGCTGGGCAAGGCTGGTATTCATAAAATTGGTTTGGGTGTGTTGATAGGTTTGGAGGACTGGCGTACAGATTGTTTCTTTACGGCGCTGCACCTTAATTATCTGGAGAAAAATTACTGGCAAACTAAATATAGCCTATCTTTTCCACGGTTGAGGCCTTTTAGCGGAGGTTTAGAACCTAAGGTGGAGATGAGCGACCGTGAACTTGTACAACTCATCTGTGCGTACAGAATATTTAATGAGGAGGTAGAACTTTCCATGTCCACACGAGAATCTGAAAACTTCAGGGATAACATTATAAAATTGGGTATAACAAATATCAGCGCAGGATCAAAAACCAACCCCGGCGGATATGCGGTTGAGCCAGAATCGCTGGAACAGTTTGAGATTAGCGACGAACGCAGTCCGGAACAAATTGCCCATGTCATCCGGTCGCAAGGTTACGAGCCGGTATGGAAAGATTGGGATAATAGTTTAGCGGGTTCATTATGTTAAAAGAAGAAGAACTAAAACGGTACAGCAGGCAGATCATTTTGCCTGAGATAGGAATAACAGGACAGGAAAGGCTAAAGAATGCTAAAGTGCTGATGATAGGTGCTGGTGGTTTGGGCTGCCCGGTATTACAATATCTGGTTGCATCCGGGATTGGTGAACTGGGCATTGTAGATGATGATATTGTAGACATTAGCAACCTGCACCGTCAAATATTATATGGCGTAAACGATATTGGAGGCTTTAAGGCCATCCTGGCTAAAGAAAAGCTCGAATTACTGAATCCGCACACGTTTATTACGGCTTATACAGCGCGCTTTACATCGGATAATGCAACTGCTATTTGCGGGGTTTATGACTTGGTAATTGATGGTTCTGATAATTTTGAGACACGATACCTAATCAACGATACTTGTGTTGCTTTAAACAAGCCGTTGGTGTTTGGTGCGATATATAAGTTTGAGGGACAGGTATCGGTGTTCAACTATCAGAATGGACCAAATTACCGGGATGTATTTCCCGAAGCACCATTGTTGAATGAGGTGCCAAATTGCGCCGAGATTGGTGTATTGGGTGTGTTGCCAGGTATTGTAGGAACTTACATGGCTAACGAAGCCATCAAGATCATTTGTGGCATGGGCGAAACCTTATCAGGTAAATTGATGACCATGAATGCCCTAGATAATACCACCAATATCTTTAAAATTGGGAAAACGCACAAACAGGTTCAAGCGAAAGAGATGAATAGTCTTATTCCCTCTGGACATGATGAGCTTACAATTGACGATCTGAATGCATGGGTAAGTGAATTTGCAGATGAGATTTTGCTGGTTGATGTGCGTGAAACTTATGAGTTTGAAGATTATAATATGGGTGGAGTCAACATCCCTTTATATGAATTGACAGACCGTATAGCAGAATTGCCGCAAGGCAAAAAATTAATATTTTGTTGCTATACCGGCCAACGTAGTAAAATGGCTATCCAATTGATAAAGGCTTTGTACAAAGGCGAAATGTACAGTCTGAAAAATGGGTTGATCTAAGATGACTAAAGATAAATACCCGATAGTATTAAGTATTTATAGGTCAAACGCCATTGCATAAACGTTTTCTTCAAAATACTTCCTCACCAGCAGGTTAATAAATCGTTTTAAATAAGTTTCGTTTAAAAATACATTAGACCAGTTGTCATATCGCTGACATTGTATACCTAAGTAAAAGAAATAGAGGCTAACTCCAAGTATTGGCAATAGGCGCTTTTCTTCATCAGTTATTTTAGTCACCGATTCATAACCCCTCAAAAAGTTTTCTACCTTTAAATCGCGTTGTTCAGGATCTTTCTCCGTGCTGTGCAACTGCAAAATATAGTAGGCAATATCGTAACAAAACCATCCATTTCCGCAAAAGTCAAAATCAAAGATCGTTATCATTCCGTCTTTGGTAATATTCATATTGTCAAACCAGATGTCTAAATGAATCGACCCATTCCTCAATTGAGTAACATCTGCTTTATTAATTTCGTCTAATAAATATTGCTGTGCAGATAACATCCAAGCCATCTCATCTGAGTCTGCCGGAAGAAACTTTCGCAGTTGCAAAAGTGAATCTTCTAAAACTATTTTTGGCGTATAGGTTACTCTTTCCAATATTAAGTTACATGTAGCTTGATGGATCTTTGCCATTGTCTCGCCTACTTTAAAATGTAGGTCGGCAGAGAAGTTGAGTTGTTTATCACCTTCAGCAAATGAAAACAATACACCCTGTCTTCTCCCTTCCGGTGCTTCCAGATATTGGATGTAATTATTATCAGCATCCTTTAAAGGGAAGGACACTGAAATGCCAGTTTCTTTAAGCAGATTAAGTAAGCGGATTTCTTCATTGATCTCTACATCGCTCCTCCAGTTAAAACTATAAACCCTAAAAACGAACTTATTCGATGCATGCTCTATAAGGTAGGTGTGATTAATGCCTGTTTTTAATAATTTACAAGTTACATAGCCCGCTAAACCGTATTTATTTGCTACCAATAATCCCAGGCAATCGGCTGACAGGGTTGAACTGATAACGGGAATTTGTTCCATGGGGTCAAGATTGGGTTACAGGTGAGGGTATGTTATTTTAGATAAAGAGTTATGTGCTATAAACGATCATTAAAGGTATTGTTATTTGCTTAATTTTATGGGTGACATTTCGGCAAGTTTAATATTGTCTTTAATCATTTTGCATTATCACAGCATGATTACTGAAATAAAAGCGCTTAACATGTTAAAAGTGAACACAAAGCGAAGCACAGTTAGGCTAAAGGCTGGTCTTCCAAATATTAAAGGGCCTAGACAAGAAGTGCAGTCTTAGGGTTGCACTTCTTTTATTAATATTATATTGCGACATACATTATTGATATGAGATCATTTAAAACCTTTGTCCTGATAGCCGGGTTGACAGGTTGCCTAGGCCTTAATACCCACGCAAACGTAATCGTTGCAGATACAAGCAGGATCAATAAATCTTTAGAGACTTTAAAAATCGTGTACTTTGGTTCATCTGTGCCATACGGTACTGGTGCTACCAAGGATTTTGGTTATACGTCTATATTTACCCGGCTGCTTAAACAGCGCGCTGCAGATGGAACAGGTAAGGCTTGGACAACGGTAAATAAATCTATAGGTGGCGATAACACGGAGCGCCTTATGGCAAGGTGGCAACGTGATCTGGTTCCTCAAAAAGCCAGGTATGTGGTTATTGCTTTATCATTAGGTAATGAGGGAATTCATGAGTCTGGTAAGCCAAAATTAGATCAGTTTAAGAGTAATATGACTAAGCTGATTGCGATGGCACGTGACAGTGGCTATGTGCCCATAATAACCAATTGCTACACACGCAATGACTTTAATGAGGCCGACTATTATTATGTGAAGCAATTAAATTTGTGGATTAATGCACTCGATGTGCCATCTGTAAATTTATTGGGCGCCATTGATGATGGAACTGGTAAATGGGCACCACATTATTGGTTTAACGAAGGGCATCCTAATGATGCTGGTCATGCCGAAATGAGTTACGCAATAGTGCCATCTTTATTTGATGCTATGGCCAATGGAAAGCCCCAACCTAAATTTATAGATGCTTCTTATTTAACTTGGGATAAAAATAACCATGACCTACTTTATTTTAAACCGGACAATGCATTGCATGCCTTTACCACCAATATCACTATTAAAACTAACGGTAAAGGACAGGTATTGCAATTGACAGATAGTAGCGGAAATTCTGGCAGTATAGCTGTAAATAAAAAGGGTTTCCTGGAATATATTTCGGCACAGAAGCACAAAATAGAAGGAATTACTAAAATAGATGACGGGAAGTGGCATCAGGTTACGCTGACACATTATTATGCCCGCGGGGAAACTATATTGTACTGCGACAATATAAAAGAAGGAGATGCCTCTGAAAAGCTTTTGTTTAAAGCGCTGTATATTGGTGATAAAAAGGGTAGAGGGCTCTCCGTTAAGAATTTGTTGTTTTACCGATCGGGCATGAATTTAAGCGAAGTAAAAGCATTAAATGATCATCAAGTACTTAAATCGAGTTTGGAATTGTATGCCCCACTGGACGGTAAACATACCGTTTTAAAAGATGAGTTGACTAACCTGGCACAGAGTACTAATGTAGTGAAATGGCTGAAATAAACCGTTGTAGTTACAGCTTCTCGTAAGTCATAGTTGTGCCGTCTGAAGCGATTGATCCGTTGCAGATGATCAGTTTATTTCCAGAGATTTTAATAAGAACTCTCCAGTCAGTGTCGTCATCATAAATTATCCTTTTTTCATACCTATTCCCATCTACCTCTCCATATTCATTGGTTATCTTAAAGGTTCCTTTTGTAATGACCACCCCGTTCTCTATTTTCTTGTAATTTTCACCAGAAAATTCGATAATACTACCATTTCCTTTATCAAGTTCCGATGGTTCTCCGGCAACCTGTACTCCCAAAACATGCCTTACTTCCCATCTTCCATTAAGAGTTTCAGGGCTGATTTCACCTTTTTTGCAGCTAAATAATAATGTCAGAGCAATTAAAAATATTATGTTTTTCATAAGTATTAAAGTTTTACAAGGAAACGTAGGTTTCTTTTCAAACGCTACATCAAAGTGACATATATATTCTACACCTTTCATCTACTAAATTCAATCTAATGTTTCATAGATTTCATATAATTTTCATAGTTTAGATTATACATAAATTAGAATATTATGGGTTTTGTAAAAGAATTCAAAGAGTTTGCCGTTAAAGGTAACGTAATGGACCTTGCTGTTGGGGTTATCATTGGAGCAGCATTTGGGAAAATTATTGATAGCGTTGTTAAAGATTTAGTAATGCCTATTGTATCTGCAGTAATTGGTCAGCAGGACTTTAGTGATAAATATTTGGTATTAAAAGGGACGGTACCAAAAGGGACTACCTTGGCTGCCGCGAAAGAAATACCAGAAACTGCCATTTTTGCTTATGGTAACTTCATTACGGTTTCAATTAATTTCTTTTTGCTTGCTTTGGTTGTATTTATGCTTGTTAAGGGTATTAATGCAATGAAACGTAAGGAAGCAGCTGCGCCAACTATACCAGCTGCACCTACTAAAGAAGAGATCCTGTTAACAGAGATTAGGGATGCATTAAAAGCAAAAAACTAATAAGATCTTTTTACAGCCGGGTCGGTTACAATGATGTAATCGCCCTGGCTTTTATATTTCTCCCAATCTGGATTCGAGAAATCCTCAGCATAAAAACTCGATATATTTACTGCCTTAATTTTTGGTAGTTGTAATTGTAGCCTGGCAAATATGCCCAAATGGTTATCGCTGTGAAACCTGCCATTAAGCTGTAGTATTTTAATTCCCCTGTTGCTTTTTAAGAATTTGGAGATAGACCAGGCCATAGTGGCATCCCAAAGGTTTTGTGTTTGGTAGATTTTCATGTTGCCCATACCATGGCCACCTATTAATTCTATGAATTTTTGATAATATAACCCTAAAGCAGTATCTATAGGCATTGGAGGCAGGAAGGTTTTTGAAGATTTAGGGAGCGCAGATAAGCCAGTCAATCCTGTTTTTGCAACCATATTGCTATATCGTGTTGCGGCGTTAGCAGCAATAACACTGAGGTGGTTGGTTTTGGCAAATTCTACCAATGGCTTGTAATCTATATAGTTGTTCCATGCCCTTGCATCTTTAATGAAATTCTTTTCTGATATGTAACCCGCAAGGTATTCATCTACTATTCCCTGAACATCTGTAGGAAACATTTCCATTGTTAATCCGATTTTAGTATAGGCTGCATGCATTTGCATGAATATGTCTGCCTCCAGTAAGTGCCCTATGGAGTCGTTGTGCTCTTCTCCAAAAAAGAGTACATCTACATCTTTCATGCTGCTGATGAGATCAGGTAGGGTAATGGTCTTGCCTTGCTTAACATCGTATATTTTATAATGATCTGCCTGGGCAATGGCCAAAATTGGAAGAAATGTAAATAGCACCAACAAGAATTTTTTCATAATTCAAATTAACGCAATTTTTTTACCGATTAAATGGAGTGGTTTACCGACCATTAACTGCTGTAGAGATTGATATGGTATGATGGTCCTATACTTATGAATACATTTGAAACAGCAATTGCTCAGAATGGTAAATAATCTGAACAATTAAAGAAATTGAGGATAAAAGAATATATTTAGAACAAGGATATGGAAAAGTTTAATAATAATAGCTCTAGTAGGATATGGACCGGGTTGGTCATTTTGGCAATAGGATTAGTTTATTTTTTGAGAAATATAGGTTTGGCTATCCCAAGCTGGATCATCAGCTGGCCAATGTTATTTGTAGTTATCGGACTGCTGGTTGGTTATAAGCGCAATTTTAATGGAATAGGATGGTTGATTATGGTATTGGTTGGAGGTTTCCTAACTTTGGATAGTGCAATGGATCATGATTTTTCAAAATACTATGTTGCAGTGGGATTTATGATTTTAGGAATCTGGTTAATTTTTAAGCCAAAAGGAACCTATAAGAAAAGGTGGAAAGAAAGGTGTGATAAGAATAAAACGGCAGATTTTAGTAATTTAAATACTTTTGAGGAAGCGGGATCAGGATATGTAAATACAGACAAGGAAGATAATGATATTCTGGATTCTGTTAACGTATTTGGAGGTAGTCATCAGAACGTTTACTCCAAAAATTTTAAAGGTGGTGATGTGATTGCAATTTTCGGCGGCTGCGACATTAATCTTACTCAAGCAGATTTTGAAGATACCATCACACTTGATGTGGTTGCGTTATTTGGTGGGGTAAAGATCATTGTGCCTTCTGGATGGCAAATCAAATCTGAAGTTACGGCAATATTTGGTGGGATGGATGATAAAAGAGGTGTGGGTACTACTAATGAAGATGCGGCTGCAAAAATATTGATTATCAAAGGTGTAGCCTTATTTGGCGGAGTAGATATCAGAAATTTTTAATTGGAGAGGCGTTGACAACAAGACCGTTATCAATAGGGAAGATACAACAAATTGCTGCCATTATATTTTTGGTATGGGTGGCAGTTTTTATCTTTTTATTCTATTACTCGCTCAATTTTAGCCTTCTTGTGTCAGTTACTGACAGTTTGATTACCAATGGACTATTGGCCCTTGGCTGTATCATTCTGAGCAACTTACTGGGCTATTATCAACCTAAGAATGAGACCATCCTTTTTGTGTTGGTACTTACATCGATGCTTGGGTTGATTATAACTGTAGTTAGTAAAGTGTCATTAAATATGTTGTTTGCTGGTGACGCTACGTACCTGAGTTTTCTGGACTTGTCCATCATCATCAGGTTTATCATCATGTTTATATTTCTAGCCTGGTGTGCCTTAGCCAATATTTTATGGTATAGGCTGGAAGAGCAATCTGCTACGCAAGATCGTCTTTTAACTGCCCAGAACTTATCGAAAGAAGCAGAATTAAATAAATTAAGGCACCAGTTACAGCCGCATTTCCTGTTTAATAGTTTGAACTCTGTTTATGCGCTCACTATTGTGAACCCCAAAGAGGCAGGTACCATGATTACCAAATTGGCTTCTTTTTTAAGAGGTACCTTAAAACGTGATGATGAGGTATGGGTGAATGTAGCAGAAGAGATGGAATACATACAGCTTTATCTGGATATTGAAAAGGTAAGGTTTAGCCACAGGTTAAATATTGATGTAAAGATAGATGAGGAGAGCTTGAGCATGTGCTTGCCAGGAACATTGTTACAGCCTATTGTAGAAAATGCTATAAAGTTTGGCTTGTATAATACTTCTGTACCCATTACAATTGTAATACATGTAAAAGTTGAACATGGTTTGCTGGTAATAATGGTTCAAAATCCTTATGATCCGGAAATGAAAGCTGCTGGTGGAACAGGTTTTGGATTAACGGCTATTAAAAGAAGATTATATCTGTTATTTGCTAATGAACAATTATTGCATACGAATGCAACACAAGATAATTTATTTATAACGACGCTTAAAATACCTCAAAACAATGATAAGAACAATACTAATTGATGATGAATCACTAGCCAGGGATATTGTTAAACATTATTTGAGCAGTTTCCCCGAGATTGAGATTGTTGCAGAATGCAGTGATGGTTTTGAAGGACTGAAGGCCATCACGCAGCATCAACCGGATTTTATTTTTCTTGATATACAGATGCCTAAGATTAATGGGTTTGAAATGCTGGAGCTGGTAGAGAAACCACCTGCAGTTATTTTTACGACCGCATTTGATGAATATGCCATTAAAGCTTTTGAAGTGAGTGCCGTTGATTATTTACTGAAGCCAATTGAGAAAAGCCGTTTTGATTTGGCAATACAAAAGCTTCCGCTTAGGTTAAATTCAGAAAATGAGAGTACAACACAGGAGCTATTGGATTCCGCAGCGATGAGTCCAGCGCAGCACAATAGGGTGGTGGTTAAGAAAAATGGAATCATTAAGATCATTGCAGTTTCTGAAATTCATTACCTGGAGGCTGATGATGATTATGTAAAGATGAGTACAACGGAAGGGATATTTCACAAGAATAAAACGATGAGCTTTTTTGAAAAAACGCTTGACCCTGGGCAGTTTATCAGGATCCATCGGTCTTACATCATCAACTTGGCACAGGTAACTAAAATAGAGCTTAAAGAGAAGGATAGCTACATTGTGCTTTTAAAATCAGATATTTGGCTTCCAGTAAGTAAAACTGGATATGTAAAATTGAAGGCAGCTCTTGGCTTGTAGAAAATTCCATTTCTATTTGCAATTTGAAAAAAATCACACTATATTTGCACCTCTTAATTAAAAAAATAGTCTAAGATATAATACAGTTATGAAAAGAACATTCCAACCTTCGCAAAGAAAGAGAAGAAACAAGCATGGCTTCCGCGAAAGAATGGCTACAGCAAACGGTAGAAGGGTATTAGCTTCACGTCGTGCAAAAGGAAGAAAAAAATTAACGGTTTCAAGCGAAGGCCGTCATAAAGCATAATTTTTGATTGCAGCACTTTAGGTGTTAGCAGATCAGATCATCTGCAAGGTTGCGATCAAAATATGAACACATTTACTAAAGAAGAACGGTTATGTAGCAAGAAGTTATTAGACTTGCTATTTAAGAACGGTTCTTCTTTTTTATTATATCCTTTTCGGATTTCATACCTACCCATACGGGCTACTCACCAATATCCTGTCCAAGTTGTGATTAATGTGTCTAAAAAACGTTATAAGCGGGCAGTAGACCGTAATCTAATCAAACGGCGCATTCGGGAGGCGTACCGACTTCAAAAAGAACTTCAGCTTTATACTTCAATTTCTGTTTCTGGCACCCTGGTCTTGTTATCTATTCAGTTTGTTGGTAAACAAATCTACGATTTTTCCTTTTTTGAGAAAAAACTTGCTTTAGTGATGAAAAAGCTGGTGCTAAATATTTCGGCGGATGAATGTAATTAAGTTGCTATTTAGTTGGTTATTTTTAGGGTTGATTAGGCTTTACCAGTGGCTTTTATCGCCTTTACTTGGGGCAAGCTGTCGTTATACGCCTACTTGTTCTCAGTACGGTGTTGAGGCTATAAAAAAATATGGACCATTTAAAGGAGGGTGGCTAACACTAAAACGAATTGGTCGCTGCAATCCATGGGGTGATCATGGTCATGACCCGGTTCCCTAATAAACTATTACATTTACAATATGTCGCTTATACTTCAAATTGAAACTGCTACGCAGGTTTGTTCTGCCGCTTTATCGAAAGATGGGCAAACTATCGCTATTAAAGAACTTCAGGAACATAACATTCATGCAAGGAGTTTAACCCTGTTTGTTCAAGACGTGATGGAACAGGCTCAGGCTAGCTTCTCAGATTTGGATGCTATCGCTGTTAGCAAAGGGCCGGGTTCTTATACTGGATTAAGGATTGGAGTTTCTACAGCAAAAGGATTTTGTTTTGCACTGGATAAACCGCTGATTGCTATTGATACACTTAAGATGATGGCCCAGGGTTTTATGTTGCAGAACCCGGATTATAAGGGCCTGATCTGTCCTATGATTGATGCCCGAAGGATGGAAGTTTTTACCGCTATTTATAATACTGATTTGGACTATGTTGAACAAATATCTGCTAAGATCATTGACGAAAATAGTTTTACATCTTATTTAGAGAATCAGGATATGGTATTTATTGGTGACGGAGCCGAAAAATGTAGGAGTTCGATCATTAGTCTGCATGCCTCATTTTCATCCGACAATTTTAACTCTGCCGGTAACATGAGTAAATTGACACATGCTTCTTTCTTAAGCAGCACTTTTGAGAACCTGGCTTACCTCGAGCCGTTTTACCTGAAAGATTTTGTGTTGACTACACCTAAACCCAAGTTGTAGTTATTTCTTTCTGGAGAAGATACCGAAAATGCTTTTGAAGAAACTGGATTGATTATCATTAATGCCCGGCATTGTGCTGCTATTTTGTGGATGTTCAACTACATTTCCAAATTTAATGCCTACTCCCATGTAGTAAGAAACTCCATTGTATCCGTTTCCAATAGTTTCATCTCTGTTTAATATCCCTTTTACTTGGGAGGTAGTTTTAAATAAGTTATCAGAACCCAGGAATAATTCGAAGTTGGGCGTCTTATACATTCCCTGTAATCCGAAAAGCATTAGTCCATCTAAGTTGTAGGCAGGTATTGCGCTTAAAGAAAAATCATTGTAATCGAACTTGTTTACAAAAGCAACATCCCCACCTTTGTAGAATACATTTTTAGAAATAATGAAGCTTGGAGTGTAAAAACCGTTAGGTCTTGAGACTAAAAAATCTATTTTGGCATTGGTAAGTGCAAAGAAATGTTGTCTGCCTGAGTTTAATAGCACCACATCTGTGATTTTGTTCTCAACATCTTTTGAAGTTAACGCATCTGGCCTGTTAATAATCTCTGTCTTATTAAAATTGGAGAAAGCAGAATTTTTACCCCATCTAATAATACCTAGATCTTTTAAATTGGCCATAATAACGGTTCCATTTTTTGCGGTGTAGGTTGTGCCGAATGTTATAGCTGCACCTGGGTTTTTGAAAAGGGGGGCCAGGTCTTTTTTCTGTAGTTCATCAACATATAAAAAGCTTGCTTTGTAATACCCTTTAAGCTTTACTGTGATATCACCATTAATATCTTGATTAAAATTAGATTCTGTAATGTTTAACCTATTGTAACTTATGCCGCTCAGTAAGCTAAGTTTAAGACCAAAGGCTAGTTCTTTATTGTAGTTTTCGCGGTAGCTAAGACTAAATTGATGATAGCTTTGCGCAAGTGCTTTATTATTGAAAGCATTGTCAAATTTTGTTAGTCCGCTTTCATCAAATCTCTTATATGTATCCAGCAATGCCAATGTTTCATTTGTGAAATCTGCACGGGCTTCGGTTTTTACTTGCCAGGATAGGCCAATTTCCTTTTGATATTTATAGGAATGAAAAATTTTAAGTGTAGCTAAATAAATGTTTGAGTTTTCAAGTATGGTATTGTTCTGATTTCTACCAAGCGGCAGTATTTTCGAATTGTATACACGTCCGTTAATTAGATTGCGCATAAATTTGTCATTCCCTTTTGTAGAAGCGGTTAATCCGAAATTTGGTAGAAAGAAATTTGAGCTAAACTTGCGTGAGTAGTCTAATAAAAACGTTTTTTGAGCTGGGTTTTCGAAGCCATCAAACATGGTCCTAGTGTTGAATAGCCCATACTGTTGAGCATTCATATTGTTAAAAGAAAAAAGGAATATACTTAGTAATGCGAATTTTCTCAACATATTTAAAACTAACACAATAAAGTTAATATTTAAATGGTGTTTTAGTGAAGGATTATTAAAGAATCTGGTGCTTGGCGGGTAAGTTTTTTAGTCATCAAAAAATTGCTGAGAAATTTTCCATTGTCGCTGCTGAGCTGATAGACAATTGAAGAATAGCTTTTTAATCCATCTTCTGAATAAATATGACGGAAAAAAGGCAGATAAATGTTTTTTTGTATAATTCGAGTTGAATTTTCAAGATCTATATAGAAATTGATGGAAGCAGAGCTGGGAAGTTGATTGATTGTATTGGTGTAGTTATTGTTGTTGATCAGCAGTTTGCCGGATCTATAGCTTTCCAGGTAAGCACTTAATCCACTTGCGCTATTAGAAAAAATGAGGTAGTTGTCTACAATGGTGTAATACGGTCTTTTAAACTTCTTAAAAGCTTCGCCAAAGAAACTGTAAAGCAAATCATTTACGTTAAGTAATTTAATGTCTTCATTATAGGGACTGCTAAGGTCTATCAGCAGTTGCGCCAACTTATCGCCGTTACTTAGGTTGATAGCGCCTAATTTCTCTCCATTGCTGAGTTGGAAAGTGATCATTTGGTCTTTAAAATACTTTGGAAGCAGTTGTTGCATATCTATGTGATAAACATTACTCATTGTTTTTATTGCAGCATCTATAGACTTTTCTTCCTTTTTTATTCTAAACCAGTTTTTAAGTCCCGTATGGTAAGTTTGGTAGTTGCTGATAAAATAGGTGCTATAGTTAGCGGTAATGTCTGGTACAATGCTATTAATAGTTGTTTTATTGGGTTTGGAGCTAAGGAATAAGTTATAATAAGTATCCTTACTATCAACCGTTGTAGTGCCTGTTAAAAGTATTTTGTCTTTGCTGTAATTGTAAACTAATGCAGCGTACGCGGGCTGTTTGTTTAGCAGAGATAACTCTCCATTAAGTGAGCCAGGCATCGTATTCTCTAAAATATCTGATAGCTTTTCAAAATTAACATACACTTCGGCCAAACTATTCTTTGTGATCCTGCTATTTGTTTTGATGAAATCTGCAAACTTATTATCTTTTTCATTTTCTTTCTTTAATGCAAGAGTTACTAATTCTGCTGAGCTGGAAAGTAATAGCAGATTATCTTTATTCCCAACGTAAAAGACGCTGCTATCTGACAGTTCAATCTTTACTGGATTTTTTGAAGTTAGACTGATTTTAACCTTTGCCGACTTTAAACGCTGTACTAGTTGCTGGAAGTTATACTTGTTACTAATTTGGGTAGTGTATAAAAAATCAAGGTTCTTTTCCTTACCGGCACAAATTCCTATATATACATTTTGTTTGGAAAAGAAAGGACCAACAGCAGGAATTTTGAGCAGGTGATTTGCTAAAGAATGCAGTTGTGTAAATTTTTGTGGTCCAATTATTTGCTGAAGAAGGTCTTGACCGCTTAAAATATCAAGAATGCTTTCATCGTTTTCGAAAGAAAATATAAGCGGAGTGATGCCGGTAATAGCCTGCAAGCTATGATCGTTATTCTTTTGCTCTGTAATTAGGCCCCCGAAATAGAGATAGGCCATGGTAACGATGGCAATGAATAACACCGCAATTATGATTACTATCCTTTTCATGTGTGTTATAACAAACTTAGAGAATTTGTTTGTCTTTAATACCTGTTACCTAACAATTTTATATAAGTTTGTTTTCTAAAAAGCGTTTTGCAATGAATAGAAGCATAGTATTAACCGCCTCCTTATTTGGTGCCCTTGCTGTAGTACTTGGTGCTTTTGGTGCGCACGGACTAAAGCAAGTTATTGATGAGGAGGCACTGACTATATGGGCAAAGGGAGTTGAATATCAGTTTTATCATACTTTTGCCTTGCTATTTCTTTCTCAGTTAAAGGGTGGTAAACAGCTTCGTCTGGCTTACTGGTTCTTTACCATTGGAATTGTATTTTTCTCAGGCTCTTTATATCTTTTGGCAACAAGATCTATTACGAATTTCAGTTTTCTGAATTCAGTAGGTCCGATCACACCTTTGGGTGGATTATTGTTAATATTAGGATGGTTAATGTTATTTTTAAACGCTTTAAAAATTAAGAATGCTTGATCTTCATGAACCTGATTTTGTAGAAAGAGAAACGTTATTTATAGAGGTGATTTTGCCGCTGTCTTTGACGAAAAACTACATATATCGGGTTCCCTTTGATCTGAATGATGAAGTTGCCGTTGGCAAGCGTGTTGTAGTACAGTTTGGAAAGAATAAGATTTACACTGCACTCGTAAAAAGCATAAGAAAAAGTGCTCCTGAGATTTATGAAGCCAAATATATTATTGATGTAATTGATAGCCACCCCATTATTACTGAGCAACAGTTACAATTATGGGATTGGATGACAGGATACTATTTGTGCAATGAAGGAGATGTCATGTCGGCCGCGCTACCTACAGGATTGAAGTTGGCCAGTGAAACTATTATTGTTTTGAAAGAAGATGCACTGATTGATGAGGAGGCATTTAGCGAAAAGGAACAATTGATACTCAATGCCTTTAGAAGCAGGGCGAGATTAACTATTGATGATGTATCGGCTTTGCTGGGACAAAAGACAGTTTACCCTATTATAAACTCACTTTTGAGTAAAGGGATGATTTACATTGCGGAGGAAGTTATAGAAAAATATAGGCCTTTGTTAAAAGCTTTTGTATCGCTTAACAGTTTCTACCAGGATGAAGACAATCTAAAACAATTATTTACCCTTCTTGAGCGTGCTCCGAAGCAGTTAGATGCGCTACTGGCTTATCTTAAACTGGCAAGACAGCAGCAGATTGTTTCAAAAGATGAATTGTTAACGGAAAGTCATTGTGGTGCAACAACCTTTAAGTCTTTATGTGATAAGGAAATTTTTAAGGTTAATAAAAGGCCGGTTAGCAGATTGGAGGATAACAATGATGGCTTCATCCTAAATTTCACTTTAAGTGAGGCGCAGAATAAAGCATTAAATGAAATTCAGGATGCATTTCTTGAAAAGGAAGTAGTGCTTTTACATGGAGTGACCGCTTCTGGGAAAACTCAAGTTTATATTAAATTAATAGAACAAGCAATAGAAAAAGGGGGACAGGTACTGTTTTTACTGCCTGAGATTGCCCTAACCACGCAAATAGTTGAACGTATACAAATGTATTTTGGCGATGCAATTGGTGTTTACCATAGTAAGTTTAACAATAATGAGCGTGTGGAAATTTGGAACAAGGTGCTAAACGGGCAATATCGTGTAGTTCTTGGTGCAAGATCTGCCGTATTTCTTCCTTTTAAAGAATTAAAGCTCATTGTAGTTGATGAGGAGCACGAATCTTCTTATAAGCAGCATGATCCCTCTCCGCGTTATCAGGCACGGGATGCGGCGGTGTATATGGGTCATATGCATGGTGCTAAAATTATGTTGGGATCTGCAACGCCATCTATAGAAAGTTATTATAATGCTACAACTGGTAAATATGGATTGGTAAAATTAAATGAACGTTTTGGTGGTGTGGAGCTTCCTTTACAGGAGGTGATTAGTATTGCAGAGGAAACTAAACGAAAGAAGATGGTTTCTTACTTTTCCAGTAAACTTATAGAAGAGATTGAACTAACACTTCAACATAAAGAGCAGGTGATTTTGTTTCAAAATCGAAGGGGGTATGCCACCATTTTGATTTGTGCTACCTGTGGATATGCCCCTAAATGTGTGAACTGTGATGTTAGTCTTACCTTTCATAAAACCAGTGGTAAGTTGCATTGTCATTATTGTGGATACCACCAAAGCAGTATAAATATTTGTCCGGCTTGTGGCTCTGTACATATCGAGCAAAAAGGATTTGGTACGGAAAGAATAGAAGAGGAATTAAGTTTGATTTTTCCAGAGGCAAGGATTGCGCGATTGGATGTTGATAGTACAAGGACTAAGAATGGCTTGCAGCAAATTATCTCTGAGTTTCAGGAAAAGAAGACGGACATTCTTATTGGTACTCAGATGGTAGCTAAAGGTCTGGATTTTGAGAATGTTACTCTGATTGGTGTAATCAATGCAGACACGTTATTGAATTATCCTGACTTTAGAGCATTTGAACGCAGTTATCAGTTGCTTGCACAGGTGGCTGGTAGGGCAGGCCGACGTGACAAACAAGGAAAAGTAATTATCCAGGCTTACGATGACAACCATAGAATCATTAACCAGGTAATAGATAACAAATATCAGGAAATGTATGAGAATGAACTCGCAGAGCGTAAGCAATTCAACTATCCTCCATTTACTAAGCTCATCTTTATAAATGTGAAGCATAAGGATGCTGATTTACTAAACGTGGCTTCACAAGCTTTCGCTACCGCCTTAAGAGTTCATTTGGGATACCGCGTGCTTGGACCGGAACAACCACTGATATCGCGCATTAGAAACTATTATATCAAACAGGTAATTATTAAAAGCGATAAAAATACCTCCATGTTAAAAGTGAAATCTGTATTGAAAGAAGTGATGCTACAATTCCAGTCGGAAAAAGAATACAGAGCGGTGAATATCCAAGTAGATGTTGATCCTTACTAATTTATTGGGATTGATTGTGTGTGGATTAGAATTATTTTAGAATAGACACAGCTAATTATTAGCTGGATTATCTTTCAAAAAGCTATTTTTGATATAATGGCATATAAGTTTATTGACAATTACAGAGAACAGGGAGCAAGAAAAAAGCTAGTGGCACACCTTGCATCCAGAGGAATTGAAGATAAAAATGTACTGAAAGCAATTGGCAAGGTACCGAGGCATTTCTTTTTTGACGAGACGTTCTGGAATCAAGCCTACAAGGACATTGCCTTTCCAATTGGAGACGGACAAACTATTTCTCAGCCCTATACTGTTGCTTATCAAAGTGAACTGCTCCACATTAAAAGAGGGGATAAAGTGTTGGAAATCGGTACAGGATCTGGTTATCAGACCTGTATTTTAATGGAGTTAGGTGCTAATGTATATACTATAGAACGGCAGGAGTCTATTTATCGCCATACCATTAGGGTTTTACCGGGTATGGGTTATAATGCGCACTTTTTTTTTGGTGACGGATCTAAAGGTATTGCCGCCCATGCGCCTTACGCTAAAATCATAGTTACTGCCGGGGCACCTTTTGTTCCTGAAATTTTATTGAAGCAATTGAAGATTGGTGGTATTCTGGTTATCCCTGTAGGTGATGAGCGAACTCAGAAAATGGTAACAGTAATTCGCGTGAGCGAATCTGACTTTGAAAGAATTGAATTGGATACATTCAGGTTTGTGCCGCTGGTTGGCGATCAGGCCTGGTAAAGGATTAAACCTTCATTGCCCTGTCCATTTCGCGTTTAGATTCTCTATCCTTAATGCTGTCTCTTTTATCAAATTCCTTTTTACCTTGTGCCAGTGCGATCTCTATTTTAGCAAACCCTCTTTCGTTGGTAAAAATTCTTAGTGGCACAATCGTGTATCCTTTCTCTTCGCCTTTTACCTTCAGCTTGCGGAGTTCCTTTTTTTGAAGAAGCAATACCCTATCACGTTTGATATCGTGATGATGAAAGGAGCTGTGACTGTATTCTGAAATATGAAGATTTCTGACGTACAGGGTGTTTCCGATGAACATACAGAAGGCATCAGACATATTGGCCTTACCCTGCCTGATGGCTTTGATTTCTGTTCCAAGTAGGGCGAGTCCAGCATTATATTTTTCTATAATGTGGTAATCAAAATAGGCCCGTTTATTCTTGATCTGTATATCGTTCTTCATTACTGCAAATATCGTAAATTATCTTACAATTAATACCGGTATCGATACCCTGTGCCTTACGGAGTTAACCGTAGTGCCAAGAATAAGATCTTTTAGGCCTTTGTGACCATGAGCACCCATAACCAATAATTCTAACTTGTTTTTGTTGCTAATCTCCACAATTGCCTTTACTGTGCCACCGTAGCCAATATGGGCCGTTGAGGTGTACCCCAGCTCTGCAAGATTTGTCCTGTATTTTTCCAGGTTCTCCTCATCGCTTTGAGTCTCATAATCCATTGCAGAATTTCCATGATATCTGGCGGCAGCTGTCTCAACTACATGAATAAGGTAATAATCAGCCTCATTACCACCTTGTATTAAAGCATGGCGGATTGTAGTACGATCGTTCTTAGAGAAATCTACAGTTATCCCGATTCTTTTGTATTGAATTTTCTCAACCTCCTCGATATTAAGAGCATTGCCATGAGGAGCAATATTTTGACCAGACTTGGCCTGTTTTACCAATGGGTAAATAAAAATATAAAGAAGGAATACACCAACAAGAATAGCAAGCGGAACTATTAAATAATACACGTACCATCCACCTGTGGCTCCCCAAATGCTGATTTCCTCTATAACCAACCTTACATTTAGAGAAACGATGACGATTGAACTTGCCCAGGCTAAAACCTTTACCCAAGGTTTTATAGCAAAGATTTTCATTGTTTTTCGATCTGATGTGAAATGTATTAGGGGTATTACTGCAAATCCAAGCTGCAGACTTAAGACTACCTGACTAAGGATAAGTAACCCTCCTAGTGCGTCATCACCAAAATAAAGAATGGTAAAAAAAGCTGGGATAATGGCCAATAGGCGGGTGATTAATCTCCTAAGCCATGGCTGTATGCGAAGTTTTAAGTGGCCCTCCATTACAATCTGACCAGCAAGGGTTCCTGTAACTGTAGAGCTCTGTCCGGCAGCTATTAGCGCAATTGCAAATAGGGTAGGTGCTGTATTACCGAATATGTTTTGCAGCAGTTTGTAGGCATCTTGAATTTCAGCAACCTCATGAAGTCCATTTTTATAGAATGCTGCCGCTGCAAGAATTAAAATAGCGGCGTTAACGAAAAAAGCGAGGTTAAGCGCTACTGCGGTATCAATGAAATTGAATTTTATAGCTTCCTTAATTCCGGCGTCGTCTCTTTTTATTTTCCTGGTTTGCACCAGTGAAGAATGAAGATAAAGGTTATGAGGCATTACTGTAGCGCCTATTATCCCGATAGCGATATATAATGCCTGACTGGAAAGCATACCCGGCTTAAAGCCTTTAGCAATTTCGATAATGGATGGCTCTACAATGAACATCTCTACTAAAAAGGAGAGCCCAACAATAAATACCATTGAAACAATGAATACCTCCATTTTACGCATTCCTTTGTTTAATAGAAACAATAGCAATACTGTATCGAATATAGTGACGCTAATACCCCATATTAGTGGTAGTCCAAACAAAAGGTTAAGCCCAATTGCCATTCCAATAATTTCCGCCAGATCACAGGCCACAATAGCAGTTTGTGCAAGTCCGAACAGTGGTATGTTCACCCATTTAGGATAAGCATTTCTTGAGGCCTGGGCCAAATCTAATCCTCTTACTATTCCTAAACGCGCACTAAGGGACTGTAATAATAAGGCAATTAAATTAGACATTAATAAGATCCAGATTAGCTGGTAACCAAATTTACTTCCACCAGCAATATCAGTGGCCCAGTTACCAGGGTCCATGTAACCAACGCTTACCAGGTATGCTGGACCAAGAAAAGATATGATGCGTTTCCATCCTGTTCTTTTACTCGTGTCTACACTGTTGTGTACTTCGCTAAGCGAATCGGAGTGTTTATGATTAGATGAGTTGCTCATTATATTTTAACAAGTAGATGTTTTGCTATTTCGCGACTTACATTAATTTTCTTTCCTTCTATTTCCAGTTCCAATGACCCATCGAAATCTATAATGTCCATCACAGCTATCTGCCGGCCTAACGTTAGGCTTAATCTTTCTAAATGCTGTAAAAATTCAGGTGAATGTTCGCTAACCCCCATAATAATTCCTGTTTGCTCTTTTTCTAGTTTATTTAATTTGATAAAAGCAAGATTGCTGAACTTACCATCCTTGTCGGGAATTGGATCCCCATGCGGATCATTTGTAGGGAATTTTAGGAATTCGTCTAAACGTTCAATAAGTTCGCCTGAATTGATATGTTCCAGTTCTTCTGCGATTTCATGAACCTGATCCCATTTAAATTTTAGTTTATCTACCAGGAATACTTCCCATAGGCGGTGTTTTCTTACAATATCGAGTGCAACAGTTTCTCCTTGTTCAGTAAGCGATACTCCTTGATATTTTTGATAATTAAGCAGTTTCTTTTCAGATAGTTTACGCATCATGTCTGTAACTGATGCTGCTTTAGTTTGAATCCTTTCTGCAATCGCATTTGTTTGAACTAATGCACTATTACCCAGAGAAAGATGGTAGATAATTTTTAAATAATTCTCTTCTGTAAAAGTTCTCATTGATGGCAGTCTAACTTATATTTTAGACAAATCTAAAAAAAATAGCGACAAATAAAATATATTTTTTATTCATTATTATAGAATAAAATTTGGCACTTAAACCATTGTTGTTCTATATTTGGATAAAATATTGAATATGGCTGCGGAATTAGATAAAACTGACTTTAAAATTCTTAAATTATTGCAAGAAAATGGTAGAATAACTAACCTTTTATTATCTCAAGAGATTGGGTTATCGCCCGCACCAACACTGGAAAGGGTACGTAAGCTTGAAATGTCTGGATACATTAAGAGTTACCATGCCCTTGTAGACGAAGAAAAGCTTGGTCTGGGAATTAAGACTTTTATACAAGTTCAGCTTGATTTTCATAAAAATAACACCATACAAATATTTTTGGATGAGGTAAATCTAATAAAGGAAATTACAGAATGCCATCACGTAACAGGTCAGGCTGATTTTCTGCTTAAGGTGTACGTAAATAATATTAAGGCTTACGAGCGGTTGATTATGGATAAAATTAGTAAAATCTCAGTTGTTAAAACCTTTCAAACCATGATGATCATGTCTACAACTAAGAAAGAGCCTATTGTGCCATTGGAGTATTAGGTGATTTGCCAGTTAATTATAGTTTTCCCTTCTTTTTCTAAAATTGCATTTGCTTTAGAAAAATGTTTGCAACCTAAAAAGCCGTTGTAAGCAGAAAAAGGAGAGGGGTGTGCCGCTTTTAGTATGGTGTGCTTCTGCTCATCTATCATGGTAGCTTTGTTTTGTGCATACTTACCCCATAGAAGGAATACTATTCCTTCTCGTTTTTCAGAAAGCGTAGTGATAATTTTATCTGTAAATATTTCCCAGCCTTTGCCTTGATGAGAGCCAGCTTCATGGGCCCTAACTGTTAACATGGCATTTAGCAATAATACTCCCTGATTTGCCCATTGGATTAAATTACCATGAGAAGGAATCTGGTAATCAGAAATATCATCAGCAAGTTCTTTATAGATGTTTTTAAGTGATGGAGGTACGACCATCCCTTTTGGAACAGAGAAAGAAAGACCATGTGCCTGTCCGCTGCCGTGGTAAGGATCCTGACCTAATATTACTACTTTAACTTGATCAAAAGGCGTATGGTTGAGTGCATTAAATATTTCTATGCCTTTGGGATAAACAGTATACCCATTTTCTTTTTCCTGAACCAGGAAAAATTTAAGATTAATCATATAATCTTTCTCAAATTCTTCTTCCAATACCGCTAGCCAGCTTTTTTCCAGATTTACAGACATTATTTAGTTGCTAATATGTTGAACATGTCTTTTTCTAGGGTCTCAAGTGGGTTTTCAGTAATACGACCTAATTCTTTGTCTTTTTCATAAATGATGATTGTTGGTACGAATTCTATCTTTAATCCATTCAGTATATCTCCCTCTGCTTTTTTGCTGCCATCAACTGCTATAATTGTAACATCTTTTTCAGATACTCCTAAGCTATCTATTACTTTAAAAAAATGAGGAATCTGTAATTTGCTATCACCACACCAGGTACCAAGAACTATGGTCACTTTTTTATCATTCAGTAAAGGCTTTAAGGAATCAATTGTCATGGAATCTGCTTCATAGATTGGATATTCTGTATCATAACTCTCTTTGAATTCGGGAAATGAAGTCAATCCTTCACGGGAACACTTGTTGATTAGGACAGTTTTATGCCTTAATTTATCTTCGATTTTCTTATTAATCTTTTCTTCGCTTACGTTCATGGCTAATAGTATAATCATTAGTGCTGATCCTTGCTTTCAATTTGTTTTTTTGCTGAAATTATAATTTTAAATCTAATTTTTTAGTATTTAAACACGATATTTGCAAAAAAAATATATAAAGGAATATGTCAAATATTGTTCGTCTTATTTTAGGTTTTGTTATACTGGGGGCATCTATTGCGCTTATGATCTTCAGTTTTTGGGGCTGGGGCATATTAGGCGTATTTATAAGTATACTGGTTTTTGTAACGTATTTCTTTAATGAGAACATGTTGCTGGCGCAATGGTTTTTAAGAAAAGATAACATGGTAAAAGCTGAAGTCTTTTTAAAAAGGATAACCAACTATGAGAAGCAATTAATTAGAGTACAACATGGTTATTACAACCTACTTGTTGGTTTAATTGAATCAAGAAAGGCTCCAATGCAATCTGAGAAGTATTTCAAGAAAGCTGTTACACTAGGATTGCATATGGACCACAATATGGCATTAGCCAAACTTAGTTTAGCAGGTATTGCAATGGGAAAAAGAAATAAAAGAGAAGCACAGATGTATCTTACTGAGGCAAAGAAGGCCGACAAGAACAAATTACTTGCCGATCAGATAAAGCAAATGAAAGATCAGATGGTGTTGATGGATAGACAGCAAATCAGGTACAGGTAATGCAACTGTAAGCTACATGCAAATGTGGCTTTTTTATTTTTCGCTTAATCTGTCAAAATTCTCATCACTTTCATAATCTGATGCTCTGCTGATCAAATCTTCGTCCATGTATTGGTTTCTTTTGCTGAAGAATAGCTGCTCAGATTGAATTCTTTTAATCAGCTGTCTTATCAATGTAAGATCGAATGAGTCTTTATTTAATTTTATGCAGTATTCGTTTTCTGTTATTTCAAGGCTTGAAGTATTCATAATATCTTATTTATTGTACGCCTTAAAATTAACAAAGCCCCACTACAATAAATGCGGTAGGGCTTTAAGCTTTTGTTATGATTTTGTTAAGAGAACCAAGCAGTTACTTCTTCTTTTGTAGGCATAGTCAATTCTAATTTCATTTTTTTACGCATACCGCCCAGATCGTTAAAAATCTTATTTGGGCTCGCTGCTTTTAATTCTTCAATGGTATTGATTCCCAACTTTCTAATTACCTGAACCCATTCTGCAGCTACTCCTGCATTTACAAAGTCTTCATCAGTAGTAACCTTTAATTTCTTTTCAGGACGCATTTGAGGGAAGAATAATACTTCCTGAATGGTAGACTGATTAGTCATCAGCATCACCAAACGATCAATTCCAATACCCAAACCGGATGTTGGAGGCATACCATATTCCAAAGCGCGTATAAAGTCATCATCCATTGCCATTGCTTCTGCATCACCTCTTGCAGCTAACGTCAACTGATCTTCAAAGCGTTCCCTCTGATCTATTGGATCATTAAGCTCTGAGTAAGCGTTTCCTATTTCCTTACCCATCACAAAAAGCTCAAATCTTTCAACAAGACCTTCTTTGCTGCGATGTTTTTTTGCAAGTGGGGTCATCTCTAATGGGTAATCAGTAATATAGGTTGGCTGAATTAGTTCTGCCTCTACCTTTTCACTAAATATCTCATCAACAAGCTTACCGCGACCCATACTTGAATCAATTTCTATATTCAGACCCTTACATGTTTCTTGAAGTTGCGCTTCCGTCATTGCAGATACATCAATTCCGGTGTACTTTTCAATCGACTCGTACATAGTTAATTTTTCATACGGACCTTCAAAGTTTATTTCATAATCTCCAACCTTAACGGTTGATTTACCATGAATAGCGATGGCTATTTTTTCGAAGCATTCTTCTACCATTTCCATCATCCAGATGTAGTCTTTGTAGGCTACATAGATTTCCATTGAAGTGTATTCTGGATTGTGTGTTCTATCCATACCTTCATTCCTGAACATTTTCCCGAATTCGTAAACGCCGTCGAAACCGGCAACGATAAGTCTTTTCAAGTATAGCTCATTGGCTATGCGCAGATAAAGTGGCATATCCAGTGTATTATGATGTGTTGAAAAAGGCCTTGCAGCAGCACCACCATGGATTGGTTGCAGGATGGGAGTTTCAACTTCCATCCAACCTTGATTATCAAAATAAGCACGCATGGTGTTTATTACCTTTGAACGGTTGATGAAGATCTGTTTAAAGTCTGGATTGACAGTCAAATCCACATAGCGCTGTCTGTAGCGTAATTCTGGGTCTGTAAAACCATCGTATATATTTCCTTCCTCATCACGTTTAACAACAGGAAGTGGTTTTAAAGACTTTGACAGGAGTTTAAGTGAAGTTACATGAATAGAGATCTCGCCAGTCTGCGTAGTAAATACATAACCCTTAATTCCTATAAAATCCCCAAGGTCCATAAGTTTCTTAAAAACGATATTATAGAGGGATTTGTCCTCATCCGGACAAAGATCATCACGTTTAAGGTAAACTTGTATCCTGCCGGTCGAATCCTGCAATTCAACAAAAGACGCACTGCCCATTATTCTGCGAGACATGATCCTTCCGGCAATACTTATATTTTTATAAGCTGTTTTATCCCGTTCGTAGTTTGCAGTAATATCTGCTGCATTTGCGTTAATTTCAAATGCTTCTGCAGGGTAGGGGTTAATACCTAATTCACGCAGCTGCTGAAGTGAGCTGCGGCGAAATACTTCTTGTTCTGATAGTCCTGTACTCATGTTTATGATATGCGGCAAAGCCGAATAATTTTATTTGTATATATTTTGGCAAAAATAGGTAATTGAACTGTTTTAAAAGTATTTTTCTGCGAAGCAATTAATCTGATTCTATAGATTCTGTATACATTTCCGCTATCGTGTCTGCATATTTCTTCTCTACTACCTTTCTTTTTATTTTAAGAGTAGGAGTTATTTCTCCCTCTTCCATACTAAAAGGATTGCGCTTTACTTTAAAGTTTTTTATTCGCTCAAATTTCGACAGCTCACCAGAGAATTTTTTGATGTCTTTACCAATCCAATCAGTAATTTCCTTATTCTCTATAAAAATACCCGGTTCTTGGAAAAAAGATGCATTAAGATTGAATTCCTCCTGAAGGTTTTCTTGATTAGGAATTACAATGGCAGTAAGATATTCTTGTTTATCACCTACCAGGAAAAGCTGATCTATTTTAGGGCTCTTTAAATAAATGTTTTCTACCGGAGTAGGGTATACATTTTTACCATAGGCGTTAACAATCATGTTCTTTAAACGATCTGTAATCTGTAGGTTACCCTTAAAAAAGCGACCGATGTCTCCTGTATGAAACCACTGATCCCTATCGATTGCCTCGGCCGTTTCTGCTGGTTTGTTAAAATAGCCCTGCATTACACAATGTCCCCTCACAATAATCTCACCCTCATCACAAGTAAAATCTTCACTAAAAGATTCATGTGTCTGGATATTGATCATTTCCTTGGTCTCTACATCCTGAATACCAATCTCTATCCCTGGAATTACTCGACCTACAGTACCGTATACTTGTCTATGATATTCAGTAACAGCCATTACAGGCGATGTTTCAGTTAAGCCAAATCCTTCCAGGATCTTAATGCCGAGATTTCCAAAAAATTCTCCCACATTCTTTGGAAGTGCGGCGCCACCTGAAATCATGAATTTAAGTCTTCCTCCAGTCTTCTCCTTTATTTTACTGAATACGAGCTTTTCGGCAATAGTCTTTTTTGCTGAAAGTAATAAACCCGGGTGTTCTCCAGCTTCTATTTTCTTTCTATATTTTTGCCCTATTTCCAAAGCCCATAAGAAGATTTTCGCTTTAATTCCCCCTGCTGATGTTCCTGCTTTTATGGCCTTATCATGGATTTTCTCTAATAATCTGGGTACGCAGTTCATTACAGTAGGTCTAACTTCACCCATGTTTTTTGCAAGGAGCTCCAAGCTCTGTGCAAATGCAATTTTACAACCTTGAGCACAGCATACATGATAGGTTGCGGTACGTTCAAATACATGAGATAATGGAAGAAAAGAAAGAAAAGTCTCAGTTTCATCAATAACCGGTATTTGCTGAAGGCACACCTCTACATTTTTAACAAAGTTATGATGAGATAACATTACACCTTTTGGGGTTCCAGTGGTGCCGGAAGTATAGATTAGTCCGGAAGTATCAGATGGTCTTAGAGCGGTTCTTATTGATGAAATTTTATTAATGATTTCAGCAGTAACAGCAGATTTATTTTCCAGTATATCCTGAAAATATAATACTT
Source organism: Pedobacter sp. UYP24 (assembly GCF_054057295.1). Classification (NCBI taxonomy): domain Bacteria; kingdom Pseudomonadati; phylum Bacteroidota; class Sphingobacteriia; order Sphingobacteriales; family Sphingobacteriaceae; genus Pedobacter; species Pedobacter sp. UYP24. The sequence goes on along the minus strand of NZ_JBSRZD010000002.1, from coordinate 592,122 downwards.
CCGCTACAAGGTCTTTAGGTAGTTCAACTTTGATATATTCCTGAAATGCAGGAATGATAAATAAAAGTTCCTTACAATTTTTAGCGATCTTCAATACTTTCTTATATAAGAAAGTATTGCCTATTAAGATAGCCTTAATGCCAGAATCGTTTATAATGTATTGTATTTCGTGTTCTGAAAGTGTTGGATAGATGGATACATTAATAGCTCCGATCTGCTGAATGCCCTGATCATAATAAACGTATTCTGGAGAGTTTTCAATCATAAGTCCCATCCTGTCACTCTTACCTATTCCTTTCTCAAGGCAGAATGCGGAAACTGCATCTGCATTCTCCAGCGTTTCACGATAAGATATTTCTTCCCACTCAGTATCCTTTTTATGGATAAGGAAGGTTTCTTCGGGTCTATGAATGTTTTCTACTACGTTTCTGAGCAAGCTCGGAACTGTTGAGAACTCATTAAATGATACCATATAAATTGTAATTAGCTCGTTAAGAAATATCCAGGTTATCTATATAACAAAAAAAGGGCACCGAAGTGCCCTTTCAAATATAGTAATAGAATGTTAAACGGAGAAACTTTCGCCGCATCCACAAGAGCGGCTTGCGTTAGGGTTATTAAAATTAAAACCCTTCCCATTTAATCCATCTGAAAAATCAAGTTCAGTTCCTGCCAGATACAAGAAAGATTTCATGTCCAATGCAATTTTAATACCCCTATCTTCAAAAAACTGATCCCCTTTTTGCTCTTCATTATCAAAGTCCAGGTTATAAGAAAGGCCTGAGCAACCACCACCTTTAACCGAAACACGCAAAAAATAGTTTTCATCCATATGCGCGTCTTGCATTAGGTGGTCTATTTTGCTTTTTGCTTTATCCGTTATTGTGATCATAATAATAGAATTTAATTAGTGATGAGACTTGGCAAGCTCAAATGGCTCCAAGCCATTTTTAACGCGATAATCGTTAATCGCTGATTTGATAGCATCTTCAGCCAATACCGAACAGTGAATCTTAACTGGTGGAAGTGCCAATTCTTCTACAATATCCATATTGTCAATTTCCAAGGCTTCATCAACTGTTTTACCTTTTAACCATTCTGTTGCTAGCGATGATGATGCAATTGCAGAACCACATCCAAAAGTTTTAAACTTTGCATCAGTGATCACATTATTTTCATCAACCTCAATCTGCAAACGCATTACATCGCCACACTCAGGTGCGCCAACTAATCCAGTTCCAACAGACTTGCTATCTTTATTTAAAGTACCAACGTTTCTTGGGTTGGTATAATGTTCCATTACTTTTTCTGAATATGCCATGTTATTTTTTCGTTATTAATGTTCTGCCCACTCTATTTTACTCAAATCAATTCCTTCTTTAAACATTTCCCAAAGAGGAGAAAGGTCCCTTAAGTGATTAACTGCTTTTTTAGTGTTTTCAATTGCGTAATCGATCTCTTCTTCAGTTGTAAAGCGGCCTAGTCCGAAACGTATAGAAGAATGTGCCAAATCATCAGAAAGGCCAAGGCTTTTTAATACATAAGATGGTTCCAATGATGCAGAAGTACATGCTGATCCTGAAGATACTGCAAGGTCTTTCATTGCCATCATTAAACCCTCACCTTCTACATACTTAAAAGAAATATTAGCGACATGCGGCAAACGGTGCTCTACATTACCATTTACATAACTTTCTTCCAACACAGTTAAGGCACTTTCCAGTTTGTCTCTTAATCCTGATAAGCGTTTTGCTTCGCTTTCCATCTCCAAACGGCAAAGTTCACATGCTTTTCCAAGTCCTACGATGCCAGGAACGTTTAAAGTTCCAGAGCGCATGCCACGTTCGTGTCCACCACCATCCATTTGCGCAGTAACTTTAACCCTTGGATTTTTGCGGCGGACATAAAGTACGCCAACGCCTTTAGGCCCATACATTTTATGAGCAGAAAAAGCCATAAGGTCAATTCCATCAGCATTAACATCAACTGGTATTTTACCAACCGCCTGTGTTGCATCAGTCATGAATAGTGCACCGTATTTATGAGCTATTGCTGATATTTCCTTAACAGGCTGTACAACACCAATTTCATTGTTTCCATACATAATGGTTACAAGGATAGTTTGTTCTGTCATGGCAGCCTCTAATTCCTGAAGATCGATCAAACCATCTTCTTTTACTTTTAGGTAAGTAATTTTAGCGCCAAGTTTTTCAAGGTGTTTACAGGTGTCAAGAACAGCTTTATGTTCTGTCGTAGCAGTGATAATGTGATTACCTTTTTCCTGATACATTTCGAATACACCCTTAATGCCAAGATTATCAGCCTCAGTAGCACCTGATGTAAATATAATTTCTTTTTCAGTACAGCCAATTAATTTAGCAGCTTGCTCACGTGCGTAATCAACCCCTTCTTCTGCAACCCAGCCAAAAGCATGGTTACGACTTGCAGCATTACCGAATTTATTTGTGAAGTATGGCAACATTGCTTCAAGTACCCTGGGATCCAGAGGAGTAGTTGCATTGTTATCTAAGTAAATAGGAAGTTCCATTATTTGTTATTATCTTAATAATGAACAAAGATACTAAAAAAGTATGCCAATAATTATAATTAATGCCTATAGCTGTATAGCTAAAACCTGCATTTTTACATTCCATTAACTGTTTGCAAGATTATCAGGAAAATAGATCACACTAGGGACCTTTCAGCTAGTTACTGGTAATAACCAGATCTATTTTTATACCCAATATAGCACAAGAAAAACAAGATAACGGTTTTCTCTTTATTTATAAAGCACTACGAGTTCGTGTATTCAATAACGTTAGGACATCGTTGGTCCATATTTAAAACATGGTTGACACATCTATGGATGTACCAACCATGTATCAACCATGTGTCAACAATGTATCAACCATGTATCAACCATAGTTGTATAACCCGTATCTTATCAAGGCATCAGATTTTTTTAGCAGACTCTTGTTATTGAGAAATATATTTACGATATTTGCATCCTTTAAAATAAGCGACAATTAAGTATATAACAATATGAAAAAAGATTTGCATCCATCAAACTATAGATTTGTAGTATTTAAAGATATGTCAAACGAATACTCTTTTTTAACTAAATCTTGTGTAGATACTAAAGAGAGTATTACTTGGGAAGACGGCAAAGACTATCCTCTTTATAAGCTGGAAATTTCTCATACTTCACACCCTTTTTATACTGGAAAAATGAAGTTAGTTGATACAGCTGGTCGTATCGATAAATTCAAAACGCGCTACGCTAAGAAGTAATTCTTTAGTTTTTTATAAATTATTTTAAAGTCCCCTTGCTGATGCATCGGGACTTTTTCTATTTTTGTTGCTTATGACAATCAATTTATTTGATGACAGTGCATGGCATACAATGCTCCCACTAACTTTCACACGTCCGCTTGCTGACCTTCGCATCGGTATTTTAACAATCGCTCAAAAGTGGGAACGGCACTTAAATGCGCAGGCTGGCTACATCACGTCATCCTATCTTCAGGTAAAATATCCAATATTACCCGGCGCAGAATTGTGTATCAATGGGTCTGTTTGTCCGAATGAAGCTTTAATCGATGCAGTTTACTCTCTAAAACCCGGTGAAGCACTCTATAAACAAGGATTACTGATAGCATGTGCCTCAAGTACAATTGCAGAAGTAGGTAATGGTGGTTTTAAAGCAGTTGTATTTGAATCTGATTTGGTGAGAATAATTTATCCTGAAGATATTTTTAAACTGAATGATGTAGAATTGCAAGCTGATTTTCTCTTAATCACTAAAGGACGTACTTCAAAAAAGCTAAGTATAACTAATACGTTTTTGGGCGAAAATATTTTTGCAGAAGAAGGGGCAGAAGTAGAATGCGCTACGCTTAACAGCTTATCAGGCCCAATTTATATAGGTAAGAATGCCCAAATTTGGGAAGGAAGTAACATTAGGGGCTCTTTTGCATTGTGTAACGATTCTCAAGTGAAAATGGGAGCTAAAATCTACGGAAAAACTACTGTTGGGCCATTCAGTAGGGTAGGTGGAGAAATCAACAATTCAGTAATTTGGGGGTATTCATCTAAGGGGCACGAGGGATATTTGGGTAACTCAGTAATGGGACAATGGTGTAATATTGGTGCAGACAGTAACAACTCCAATCTTAAAAATAATTATGCAGAGGTTAAGCTTTGGGATTATAATACCGAGAGTTTCCGTAAAACCGGACTACAGTTTTGTGGATTGATTATGGCAGATCATTCCAAATGCGCAATAAACACCATGTTCAACACAGGTACTGTTGCAGGGGTGAGTGCCAATATATTTGGATCCGGTTTTCCCAGAAATTTTGTGCCTGATTTTGCTTGGGGGGGGGCTCAGGGATTTGAAGTATACAGCATTAAGAAAATGTTTGAGACTGCAGCAAAGGTCTATAAACGTAGAGATCTTGACTTTGATGAGGTGGAGAAAGATATCCTAACTAAGGTTTTTGAGGATACCCAAAAATATAGACACTTTTAATGTCTTTTTAATCAGATTATAAATAGAACTAAGAATATTATGAGAAAGAAAATAGTAGCAGGAAACTGGAAAATGAATTTGGAATATGCTGAAGGCATATCTTTATTTTCAGAAATTGTTAACATGGTTAAAGATGAAAAAAATGGTGAACAGATTGCCATCATTTGCGCACCATATATTCATTTAAACAGTTTAGCACTGCTTGGTGGTAGCACTGTATTTATCGGAGCGCAAAACTGTCACCAAAAGGAAAGTGGAGCATATACAGGAGAGATCTCTGCAAAAATGGTCAAATCAGTTGGTTGCGAATATGTGATTATTGGTCACTCCGAAAGACGCCAGTATTTTGCTGAATCTGATGAGCTATTGGCTGATAAAACAATAATTGCTTTGCAGAATAGTTTAACACCTATTTTCTGCATAGGTGAAACCCTTGATGAGCGTAACAATGGTAGTTATTTTGAAGTATTGAAATCTCAGTTGGTAAATGGTATTTTTGGGCTATCTGAAACCGATTTTTCTAAACTAGTTATTGCTTACGAACCTGTATGGGCTATTGGAACAGGATTAACTGCAAGCTCTGAGCAAGCACAGGAAGTACATGCATTTATCCGTAAGGAAATTGCTGCTAAATACAACCCGACTATAGCTGATGATACAACAATTCTTTATGGCGGAAGCTGTAATCCAAAAAATGCTGCTGAACTTTTTGCACAAGCTGATATAGATGGAGGATTAATTGGTGGAGCTTCCTTGAAATCAAGGGATTTTGTTGACATTATCAAAGCTTTCAACTCTTAATGCAGTATATCCAGGTTAAATTTCATTTTGAAGCCATAGCGGAATATCAGAAGGATTTATTGATTGATGATTTGGCGAGTATTGGTTATAATACTTTTGAAGATATAGAAGACGGATTTGATGCATTTATAGATTTCGACTCTTATGATGCCGAAAAACTAAATACTGTTGCTGCCCAGTTAGATGATAAACTGAAGTATAATTATGTCAGTACTGAAATAGCGGCAGAAAACTGGAATGAAGAATGGGAAAAGAACTTTGAACCTTTAATCATTAACGCAAAATGTTATGTTAGGGCAACTTTTCATAAGCCTCGTCCAGAATTCGAATACGAGATCATTATAGATCCTAAGATGGCTTTTGGAACAGGGCATCATCAAACCACGACAATGATGATGCAATATTTACTTGAGGCAGATATTAAGAATAAAACCATTTTAGATATGGGATGTGGTACAGGTATACTTGCTATTCTTTCAGCCAAATTGGGTGCTTCTGAGCTTTTTGCTATAGATAATGACGATATATGCTATCAAAGTACATTAGAAAATGCTGTATTAAATAAAATCACAAATCTAAGTACCTTATGTGGAAGTAAAGAACAGATTCCTAATCAACAATTTGACATTATTCTCGCTAATATTAATAGAAACATTCTTTTAGACCAGATTTCATCCTACAATGAAGCTTTGATTTCAAATGGCGCAATCTATTTTAGCGGCTTTTATGAGTCGCCAGACCTAGAAATGATTAGAGAGGCTTGTGAGAAATTAAGGATAAGATATCAAGATCACAAAAAAATAGGCGACTGGGTAGCTGCTCATTTTATTAAAGATTAATTATGCGTATACATTTTATTGCTATAGGAGGAAGTGCAATGCATAATCTGGCAATTGCGCTTCATAAAAAGGGGTACAAAGTAACCGGTTCTGATGATGCAATTTTTGAACCTTCTAGCAGCAGATTAAGCAAATACGGATTGCTACCAGAGCAGATGGGTTGGTTTGAAGGACAGATCACAAAGGATCTTGATGCAGTGATACTTGGTATGCATGCGTTAGAGGATAATCCTGAATTGTTAAAAGCACAGGAGTTTGGCCTAAAGATCTATTCATATCCTGAATATGTTTACGAACAAACTAAGGAAAAGCTGAGGATAGTCATAGGAGGAAGTCACGGTAAAACAACCATAACGTCTATGATTCTTCATGTTCTGAATTATTTTAATAAAGATTTTGACTACCTGGTGGGCGCTCAGCTTACGGGGTTCGATACCATGGTTAAAATTACCAATTCAGCACCAATGATCGTTATAGAGGGTGATGAATACCTGGCATCCCCAATAGATAGACGACCAAAGTTTCATCTTTATAAAGCGAATGTTGCTGTTATAAGTGGAATTGCCTGGGATCACATCAATGTTTTTCCCACCTATCAGGATTATATTAAGCAATTTGAAGTGTTTATTGAGACCATTCAAGATGGAGGTACTCTTATTTACTGCCAAGCAGATCATGATCTTAACCAGATTGCTGGTCAATCAAACGCGCCAGTTAAAAAGATTGGTTACAATATTCCTGCAAATGAAATCCGTGATGGAATAACATATTTGCTGCCGGGAAATATACCTCTGGAGATTTTTGGTGAGCATAATTTGATGAATCTAAATGCTGCAAAACTAGTATGTGAACAAGTGGGGATTTCTGAAATTGATTTCAATCAATCCATCTCAACATTCAAAGGTGCTTCAAAACGATTGGAACTTGTTGGTAAAAAGGACTTAACTAATGTCTATAAAGATTTTGCACACTCCCCATCTAAATTAAAGGCGACAATTGACGCAGTTAAGAAACAATTTACTGTCAGAAAACTAGTTGCTTGTATAGAGTTGCATACATTTAGTAGTTTAAACAAAGAGTTCCTTGTTCAATATGCTGATACTATGTCACAAGCTGATTGTGCAATAGTTTTTATTGATAAGAAAACATTCGAACACAAAAAAATGATTCCATTTTCAGAATCAGATGTTCAAATAGCCTTTAACGATTCAAATATTAAGTTTTTTGATAATATTGCATTGCTTAAAACACACTTGTTAGAATTGAATTATTACAAATCAAACCTTTTAATGATGAGTTCAGGAAACTTTAGCGGCTTAGATCTTGCTAATTTGGCACGCGAGTTGAACACTTCCGGTTAAACAAAGTATCACCTTAAAATTAAATTATGAATACTATAGGTAAAAACATAAGACAATTACGTCAAAAAAATGGCTGGAGTCAGGGAGAAGTGGCGAAGCGTCTAAATATTTCTATACCAGCATTTTCTAAAATAGAAACAGGTATCACAGATATCAATATCTCAAGATTGGGGCAAATAGCTAGTCTTTTTGAGGTATCCACCATGGATATTATTTCCAAAGAAGGTGAAAATCCACAGTCGCTAAACTTTGAGGAAATTAATAAATTAAAAGAAAGATTATCTCAAAGAGAAGAAGAGATCATTAAACTTCAAAAGAAAGTTATAGATCTTTACGAAGAGATCAGAGAGAAATAGACATCTAATTGAAAGTCTTTCTCATGGTTAGGTGCCGCTTGCCAAAAGTGGCACCTGTTGCTTCGTGTATGGATAACATTTTGTCGTTAAAGTCGCCTACCCAGGAAAGTTCCAGCTCATCGTACTGGTTTAAAGGAAGAACATATTCTTTAAGCTTTATAAAGAGCGCAGATTCTAAACCATGTTTTTGATACGATTGTTTAGTACCCATCACAATTGCTCTCATCCTGCTAACACCAATCCATCTTCGGTATACAAATTTTACTTTTTCTAACAATCCCAGTTTACCATTGAAGTCCTTTATCATTTGATTGGCATCAGGTATGATCACTACAAAAGAAGCAGGTTCACCATTAAGGTAGGCAAACCAGATTAATTTCTCATCCATTATCATTTCCATTTTTTTGAAACTTTCCAGCAGGGTTTCCTTTTTAATGGGTACGAAATTTTCAAAATCTTTCCATGCATCGTTATAAATTTCCATCAAATCATTAACGTATTTGTCGGCATTTTTTTTAGAGAAATGCTCAAAAGTATACCCTGGCTTATTGGAAACCCAGGTAGCTATTTTAGTAAATCGTTCTGGAAATGGTTTACGAACCTGTAAGTGATTCGTGATTTGTTCGTAAACCTTTTTAAATCCATATTTATCAAAAAGATCAAGATAGTATTGTGGATTGTAATTCATGCTGTAGGATGGCTTTGTAAAGCCTTCAACTAGCAATCCCCAGAAGGAGTCATTCTCGCCAAAATTGATAGGCCCATCCATTGCTTTCATTCCTTGTTCTTCAAGCCAACTTTTAGCTTTATCAAACAACATATTTGCTGCAGTCTGATCGTTAATGCATTCAAACAATCCAATACCTCCAGTAGGCACATCAAATTGATATGCCTTTTTTTCATTAATAAATGCGGCTATCCTACCGATTGCTTTACCTTCATTATTGCTTAATATCCATCTCGTGCATTTACCATGTAAAAAAAATGGATTCTTGTTTTCATTAAAAATGTCTTCAATGTCATTATCTAGTGGGCAAATCCAATTCTTGTCATCTTTGTAAATAACCCTGGCAACATCTAAAAATTCTTTCTTTTTTTCTTTGCCGTTAACAGGTGCTAAGATCATGTGCTACTGAGGTTTGTGTAAACTAAAAAGCATCCCTTAAGGATGCTTAAAATTTATTCTGTAAAGGTTTAATAATCATCATCTTCATCGTCAGCCCCATAGGTATCAAATGTGTCCAGATCATCTAGGGGAATATCAAAATCATCCTCGTCTTCATCCTCTAACTTCTTACTTGTAGATTCTTCGTTTGAATCTTCCAGTTCTTCTTCTGGATCCACTAAGGGACTTTTTTTGATTGGTTTCTTTGGCGCTTTCATTGATTAAAATAAGTTACCCAGGGTTTCATTTATCTTTTAAATTTACGAAAAAGGTTTCAGATCGTAGGAGCTGTTTTATAAAGATTTTCGTTGCCTCAAAAATAAAATAAAAATAGTTTAAGGAAGACATTAATTATAAATTTTCCGATTTTTTCAAAGCTATCCTCAATTTATTGAATATTAGCGCAGTTTATGAAAAAAACGGCTTGGGTCGATTTTTGAGAAAAAAAAATGGTAAAGCTTGAACTTTACCATTTTTTAACACACAAATGAAACCTGAATTGAGATATAGTTTTAGGTTAGGTAAAATATCTTTGATCAATTCTATAAGAACGCTTTCTACAAACACTCGGTTTGTTTTAATATCTATAACAATGTTAAGGCAATTATTAAAATGATTTTTTATTAGTTAGTGAGTGGTATATATAATTGAGTAAACGGTAAAATTTATGATAAAGGGATTAAAATGGACACTAATGTTCCTGATATTCCTGTTTGTTTAACCTCAATCTTTATAGGATTTACTTCAACTTGGTTGAGCAAGTTTATTCTTTCCTTAGTAAGACTCATGCCTTTGCTAATGTGCTCACCTTTTTTCTCAGCAAGAGAGTTTGTAATCCCAATGCCATTATCTTTGATCAGGATACTTAATTGTGATTGCTCAGTAAGTTCAATACTAATATTTATATTTCCTCCATCTTCTTTAGGCATAATGCCATGCCAGATGGCATTTTCAATGTATGGCTGCAAGATCATGGAGGGTATCATTGTTTCTTCCCGATCTATCTCAGGGGCAATTTGTATGCTATAATTAAGTTTATCCCCGAATCTCTTTTTCTCCAGACTTAAATATAACGTGAGGTATTCAATTTCCTCTTCAACTGATATATAACTCTTGGTACAAATTTCCAGGTTTTTCCTGATCAATCTGGCAAATCCAGTTAAGATTTTATTCGCAGAGCTTGTGTCTTTCGTGTTAATATAATGCTGTATAGAGTTCATCACATTAAACACAAAATGTGGATTCATCATGGCCTGTAGTGCTCGTTGTTCCAGCATTAGTATTTTGTTCTTTAAAAGCAGCTGCTCTTGTTCCTTGTTTTTCTGTCTTCGAGTTACAACAACTGCTATTTTATAGATGAAAAGGATAGCAAGAATGAATAAAATGGTTATAAACCTGAGGGATTGCCAAAAATGCTTTTCGAGCTCAAAATTTATTATTGTTGGCTTGCTCCAATTGCTATCGTTACTTTTTGCACTCAGCTGGAAAGTATATTTTCCAACCTCTAAAGAGCTGAATTCAAGCCTCCTGTTTTTTGTTTCTGTCCAGTTTGCCTCTGCTTTTAACCGATATCTATAGGTAATATTTTTATTTTGAAAATCAATTGCGCTATAATGAAAAGTGATGTTGTTATTCGGAGGATCCAGCAGGTAATCTGGGTAATTTAAGCTAAGTTTTTTCTCATTATTTACAATTTCAGTTATAAAAACCTTTGGCGCCTCCTTAAAGGGTTTTACCTGGTTGATGGGGAAGTATACCAAACCGTTATTGGTAGCAAAATAGGCATACGTTTTGTCTATGTATAAGGCATTTACATCGTCTCTCAGCAATGAGTTAGTATATTCAAATGTTTCTACTGAAGTCGATTTATTTTTTAAAGAAACCTTATTTATGCCATTGTTAGTCACTACCCATATTTGTCCATTGCTAATAAAAAGCTTCTTGCAAATATTATCCGATAAACCATCTTTCTGACTGATCAATTTATTAATCTTATTATCCTTAATACAAATAATGCCATAACCGTCAGTAGCTAATACTATTGTTCCATCTTCAAGTTGCTGGATGTCGTTTATTCTTTTCGTAAGTAAAGGGCTATCCTTGTAGTAATTAAATACCTCGCTAAGAGATAATTCAGAAAGTCCTCTTATGGTAGAAAACCAAAGTTTCTGGTTGTCGTCGTAAAAAACGCAGTAAGCTCTGCCAGGGAAAAAATTATTTCCTGTATTAAAAGAGAAAGAATTAAACTCAAATTTCTTATTTCTATCAGGCAATATAACTACCCCTGAAGAAAGCGCAATTGAGAGGCTTTTATCTTTTGCAATGCTGAAACTTTTAATTACGAACATGGAGTTATTTGTTTCTTTCAAGTAATCAATCCTTGAATTAACATCATCAGCATTTATAATTCTACCCAGTCCGTATTCACTTGCAAAATACATGGTATTGATCTTCGCATCATAGTTCAATTGCCTAATGCTGCTGTATTTTTGACTGTTTGGTAAAAAGAGCTTAGTTATTTTATGGTCCTTAATTCCAATCATGTTTATGGTTGCTTCATCCAACCCTAGCCAAAGCCTGTTGTTCCCGTCTCTTGCAATACTTCTGATGGATTGATTGCTTAATCCTTGTGATTCATCTATCACATAAAGGCGCTCATCTTTTCTTGGCAGCATATAAATGCCATTGGTAGTGGTAAACCAAAGGTTGTTTTTGTCATCTTTAATAACCTGACTTGCAGAAATATCACTTAGGTAGTTGATGGTGCTACCATCCGTTTGAATGTTATGGATTCCTGAATTATTGCTCAGCCAGATTCCATTGAGTTCGTCAATATAAAAATACCCTGGATTGTTGTTTAGCAGGCTTGGGTTAATGGCCTTTTTAAATACTTCTGCAGCACCAACTCTTAGGTTCAATCCATCTTTATCAATAAATGCCAATGTTTTGTCAGGAAGCGTTAAAGACATCTTGTAGGATATAGGAAGCGATTTGTGGGGTGTCACCTTAAAGTCTTTCCCAACAAGCATGCGTACACTCCGGTTGCTATAAGCCCAAATTCTGCCGGTCTTATCTTCGTGTATAAAAGTATTGATAAACTGCCGGTCTTTATTTCCAGATATAAATTTAGTAATCGATTTCCCATCCAACATCACCAGAAGGTTTCTATTGGTGCCAAACCATATCCTGCCGTTTTTGTCCTGAAAAAACGATACAATTATCGCATTGAACTTTAGAAGTTTAAGGAGATCATTATTGGTCTCATTGAAAATTTTGCCATTATAGAAATAGCTGAGCTGTCCGTTTAATGCAAGAAACCAAATCTTACCACTTCGGTCTTCTTTTACCTGAAGTATTTGATTGTCAGGCAATCCATCATCTATGGAAAAATTCTCGAATACCGTTCCATCAAACCTGCTAACTCCGGCATCTGTTGCTATCCAGATGTATCCTTTTGAGTCTTGTAGGGTAAAGTAGCAATTGTTACTCGGCAGTCCATCCTTCGTTGTAAAATGCTTGAGGTAGATGGACTGGGCATACGCCGCATTAATAAATCCAATCGTTAGCATAAACGCTGCTACTAACGATAGCTTCAATAGACTACTTTTCATTTTCAAGACTGGTATACGATTTTACCTTTTCTAAAAAGTCGCTAGCCCTCCTCCTTGAAACGGCAATCCTGTCGCCATTTTTTAAGGTTACTTCCAATCCATTTTTTGAATTGTATTCATTTAAATAGTCGAGATTTACAATGCTTGATTTATGAATTCTTATAAATTGATGATCTGGAAGTAACTCTTCATACTCTTTAAGGACTTTTGATACCGTAATCTTTTCGCCTCCAGCAAGGTAAAAAATAGAGTAATTGCTGTCTGCCTCAATATGAATAATATCTGCTAAACTCACTAAACTATAACCTTGCCCATTAGGCAGGCTAATCTTTTTAATCTCTGATCGATCAGAAAGTTGCTGAGAAAGGTTCAGTAGATTGTCGTTCTTTTCATCACCTTTCCTGCTTAATGCAATATATTTTGCAGCCCTGTCTACCGCTTCTTTAAGTTCATCAATGTCTATAGGCTTAAGCAGGTAGTCCAATGCGTTTGCTTTAATTGCTTTAAGTGCATATTGATCGTAAGCTGTTGTGAATATTATATGCGCATTGTTCTCCCGCACATTACTGATTAGTTCAAAACCATTCTCTCCTGGCATTGCAATATCAAGAAAAACAAGGTCTGTTTTGTTATTTAAAAGGATAGTTCTTGCTTCAGCCACAGACTTGGCAATGCCTATAACATGAATGTTATCACAGTTCTCCTGAATGAGGAAATACAAAGAAGAACGTGCAAATTCCTCATCATCAACAATAATTGCATTAAGTACCATAACCTGCTTTATCTGGTGAATTTATTAAAAATAAGATTGATTGATAATAATTTCTTTCGAATTGAAAAAACCGATAGTTTTTTTCTCTCGTATGTGACAGTATATAGACATAAACTTTAAAAGAATAAAACTTGTGTAAACAAGTTCAACCATTAAATCAAAACTCAATCACTATGAAAAACTTACAACAATTAGATGAGCAAGAAGAAAGGGGCATACTTTCTGCTCCATTGCAACGTCGCTCTTTCCTGCAGTATGCAGGTGCTGGTGTAGCTGGTGTAGCACTAGTAGCAGCAGGATGTTCTAAAGACCGTGGAGAATTAACAACTCCTTCAATGACTGGTGTTACTTTAGATTTTAAAGACGATTTCGGTGTTTTAAACTATGCTTATGCATTAGAGCAGTTAGAAGCAGCTTTTTACATTCAGGTTGCCTCAAATCTTCCATCTGATTTTAGCCCTGTAGAGAAAGCATATTTCCTGGACATTCAATATCATGAAGTTGCACACAGAGAATTCTTTAAAAAAGCATTAGGTGCTGCAGCAATTGGTAGTTTAGAAGTTAATTTTTCTGCCATTAATTTTACAAGCAGATCAAGTGTATTGGCTGCTGCAATGGCGTTTGAAGACCTTGGTGTTGCTGCATATAATGGTGCAGGTAAAATGATAACATCAAAAGATTATTTATTGCTTGCTGGTAAGATTGTTTCTGTTGAGGCACGTCATGCCGCATATATCAGGGATATCATTAATCCAGGTAGTTTTGCTAGTTCACCTCAGGTTGATGCCAACGGATTAGATATGGCTATGACTCCTGATAAGGTTCTTGGAATTGCAGGTGCTTACATCAAAACAAAAGTTAACGTTATCAATCTTAAACCATAAATCAGAAATCATGAATATCTTAAATATATTAGATCAAATAGAAAAAGTAGACGGCGATATCTACGAAAGGCTGAATCCTAGAAGAGCAGCTATGAAAGAATTCTTTAACGTTGGCAAAAAGGTTTCTTTAGCAGCTGTACCATTGGCTTTAGGTTCAATGTTCACAAAAGCTTATGGTCAGTCAACACCTTCTGCAGTTACTGATGTTTTGAACTTTGCGCTTTCATTAGAGTATTTGGAATACCACTTTTATAACCATGCATTAAATGCAACAGTACCAGCTCCAATTCCAGGTGGTGCACCATTAACTGCTATTACTACTATACGTAACCATGAAGATGCACACGTAAAATTGTTAGCTGGTGCTTTAACACCAGCCAATGCAAGACCTGTCTTGGTTTATGACAACTTTGATTATACTGCAGGTGGAGCTTTTGCAGATGTGTTTACCAATTACCAAACTTTCCTTGCAGTTGCCTTGGCGTTTGAAGATACAGGTGTTAGAGCTTATAAAGGTCAGGCCGGAGTTCTAGTGGGTAATGATTACCTAACAGTTGCTTTACAAATTCACTCTGTAGAAGCACGTCATGCTTCACATTTACGTCAAATGGTTGCAGCAAATGTAACTGGTGCTTCAGGATTAAAACCATGGATCAGTTTAGGTGCTGGTGGTGTGTCTAACGATACAGGTATCGCAGCAGTTGATGCAGTTTATGGAGGAGCAACTCCTGAAAATAATACTGTCCAAGCTGGAATTAACATCACTGGTATTAGTACAGGCGTTACAGCCAAGGCAGCAGCAGAATGTTTCGATGAGCCTTTAACAAAATCAGAAGTTGTAGCAATTGCTAATCAATTTATCAAAACTGGTTATAAATTATAATAAGCCCAGCTCAACAATAATATTAAGGGAGGGAACTTTAGGGTTTCCTCCTTTTTTAATATCAAAAAAATTTCAATTGTAATTAGTAGTTGATAACCTGTTCTTCCAATTGTTCCGGAAGATCACGGTAGTTGTATTGTTGCCCTCTAAGCTGTGGCTCAAAGCCAGCCTCTCTTATTGCATCCTGTATGCCCTTAGCCGTAAAACGATGCGGTGCTCCGGCTGCAGAAACCACATTTTCTTCAATCATAATTGATCCGAAGTCATTCGCTCCGGCATGTAAACAAAGCTCTGCCACATTTTTACCAACTGTTAGCCATGAAGCCTGTATGTTCTTTACATTAGGAAGCATAATTCTGCTCAAGGCCAGCATCCTGATATATTCATCGCCAGACACATTATTACTTATACCTCTTAACCTTTTAAGCAAAGTACCGTCATCCTGAAAAGGCCATGGTATAAATGCTAGAAATCCTTTAGCATGTTCAGGCTTCTCACTCTGTACCTCGCGGATCCACACCAAATGCTCAAAACGTTCTTCAATCGTTTCTACATGGCCAAACATCATGGTTGCGGAGGTCGTAATGTCTAACTGGTGCGCGGCACGCATTACGTCAAGCCATTCCTGTCCGCCGCATTTACCTTTTGAAATTAAGCGCCGTACGCGGTCGTTCAAGATCTCTGCTCCGGCACCCGGTAAAGAATCCATACCAGCAGCTTTAAGCGCTTTAAGTACTTCAGTATGTGATATGCCTTCCAGCTTTGCAACATGTGCAATCTCAGGCGGACCTAAAGCATGGAGCTTCAAATCAGGATATAATTCTTTAAGATTTCTAAAAAGATCAGCATAAAATTGCAAACCAAGATCAGGATGATGCCCACCCTGTAATAGCAATTGATCGCCACCCAGTCTAAAGGTTTCTTCAATCTTTACCTTGTAAGTCTCCATGTCGGTAATGTAACTTTCATCATGGCCAGGCCTTCTAAAAAAGTTACAGAATTTGCAGTTGGCTATGCAAACATTAGTCGTATTAACGTTACGATCTATCTGCCAGGTAACCTTTCCGCTGGGTACTTGTTTTTTACGAAGTTCATTTGCAACAAAAGCCAGTTCGGCTGTAGATGCATTTTCATATAAAAAAACACCCTCTTCTTTTGTTAAAAAATCAAAGTGTAAAGCCTTTTCTAATAATGTGGCGGTTTCCATAATACAAATTTAGACAAAATTGCCCCCTAGAGCAAACTAATCGATCTTCGCTCTGTCATAAAAAATTAAAGACTAAACACAATTGCCTTTAACAGATTTCCTATATTTGGCGCAATTACTTCAATATATGGTAAATTTTAATCGCTTTACGCTCTCTAATGGTTTGCGTGTTCTTGTACACGAAGATGATACCACGCCAATGGCTGTTCTAAATATTTTATACGACGTTGGCGCACGGGACGAAGAAGCTGGCAAAACAGGCTTTGCGCATCTTTTTGAGCACCTCATGTTTGGCGGATCAGTCAATATTCCAAGTTACGATGAGCCATTGCAAAGAGTAGGCGGGGAGAACAATGCTTTTACCAGTAATGATATCACCAATTATTACATTACACTGCCTGCGGTAAATATTGAGACCGCATTTTGGTTGGAGAGCGACAGGATGCTTAGCCTTGCTTTCTCTGAGAAGAGCCTTGAAACGCAGCGTAATGTTGTTTGTGAGGAGTTTAAGCAACGTTATTTGAACCAGCCTTACGGCGATGTTTGGCTTAAGCTGAGGCCACTTGCCTATAAGCAGCACCCTTATCAGTGGGCTACCATCGGTCAGGACTTAAAGCAAATCGAAGATGCAAAAATGGAGGATGTGAAAGCATTTTTCACAAAGCACTATAATCCTCAAAATGCAATTATGGTTGTTGGAGGAGACATTAAAACCGCCGATGTAAAGGAATTGGCCGAAAAATGGTTTGGCGCTATTCCTGCAGGAAACAAATACAACAGGAATTTACCTAAGGAACAAATCCAAACTGAAGCCCGCCAGGAAAATATTATTGCTGCTGTGCCGTTAAATGCCATATATATCGCATTTAAAATGCCGGAGCGGATGGATCCAGAATATCAGAGCTACGACCTTCTGGCAGATATTTTATCGCAGGGACAATCTTCCAGATTGTACAATAGCTTACTCAAGGAAAGGCAGCTTTTTAGTGATATCCATGCCTATGTTACCAGCAGCATAGATGAAGGGTTATTTGTAATTGAAGGAAAGTTGGTAGAAGGAGTAACCGTAGAAACTGCTGAGGATGCTATATGGGAAGAGCTTTTTAAGCTTACCCAAGAGGAAGTAACAGCGGATGAGCTTACCAAAGTGAAGAATAAATCAGAATCTATCATGGTATTTGCCGAGATGAGTTTGCTTGATAAGGCAATGAATCTGGCTTACTATGAATTGCTTGAAGACGCCGATAGCTTAAATACTGAAATTGAAAAGTACCTTGCTGTTACTCCGCAACGCATTTTAAATGCTGCTAAAGCAACCTTTCAAAAACATCAATCATCTACTTTATACTACTTAACCCAGCAAGATGCTTAACCGTACCATAGCTCCAGATTCAAGGGAGGTTCAGGATATAAATTTTATAAAACCAGTTAAACAGCTGTTAGATAACGGGATACCCTTGTTTACTATAAATGCTGGTCAGCAAGATTTACTACGCATTGAATTTTTATTTCAAAATGTAAACTGGGATAAAAATAAACCGCTGCAGTCTTTAGTAGTTAGTCATCTAATCAATAATGGTACTGCTGATCTTTCCGCAAAAGAGATTGCCGATAAGGTTGACTACTATGGGGCCTTTTTACAAACAGAGTACGGCGCAGATCAATGCAGCGTAAAATTATATACCCTAAACAAGCACTTCGCTGTTGTACTACCAATCTTATATAATATTTTAAATGGCAGTGTTTTTCCAGAACAGGAATTAGCGATCTTCATCCAAAATCAAAAACAATCCTTATCGGTAAGCCTTCAAAAGAATGATTTTTTAGCAAGAAAGCAATTTGCGAATACGCTTTTTGGAGATACAACCTATGGGTCAAATATCGGAGCGAACGATTACGATGCCATAAAGCGCGACGATCTTATCGCTTATTTTAAAGCCGCATACAAGCCTGAAAATTGCACTATTATTGCAGCCGGCAAATTTGAAGAAAAGGAATACAGCATATTAAATTCAATAATCGGTAAAGGCTGGGCAAACAATAGCCCATCTGTAAATAATAAATTTGTCTTTACTGCAACCCCAGGTTCTCAAATTCTGATTGAAAAGCCCGATGCTTTGCAGTCAGCAATTAGGATGGGAACGCTAACCATAAACCGAACTCACAAAGATTTTGCCGGATTGCAGGTTTTAAATTGTGTACTAGGTGGTTATTTTGGTTCCCGGTTAATGTCTAATATCAGGGAAGACAAAGGTTACACCTACGGTATAGGGTCTGGCGTAGTTTCTTTGCAAGACACTGGTTATTTATTCATCGCTACAGAGGTAGGGGCAGACGTATGTAATGATGCACTTAATGAAATTGATAAGGAAATAGAAACGCTAAAGACAACTGAAATTCCAGAACAGGAACTGGAATTGGTACGCAGTTATATGCTTGGCTCTTTACTAGGTAGTCTTGAGAACGCGTTCTCTCACGCTGATAAGTTTAAGAACCTCTATTTTTCTGGGCTTGATTACGACTATTACGACCGTTATATCCAAACGGTACGTACCATAGCTCCTGTTGAACTGAGGAAACTAGCCCACTTGTATTTAAACAGCGCTGATTTCACTAAGGTTATTGCCGGGAAAAAGTAACAGCTTCAGGTTATTCTGCTTTTGTTAAAATTCCTTTTTGTTTATCTGCCTGAAATATTTTCTTGGAGAAGGCTACATAGTCGGCATATTTTTCAGCAGGGTATTTTCTGTTTATTATGGTTTTACTACGGTGATAGACCAATGTATTGTCCTTCGCAATAACTTTTGCGGTATATTTTCCAAACTCAGACTCAATCAGCACATCTTTAGGTAGAAACTCTACTTTATAGCCCTTTGGGAGGGTATAGATGATCTCATCTTCATCATTATAGCTATAATCTACTGCAAAATCTGTTTTACGGTTTTCTACTACTGAAGCTGTACCTCCCTGCCTGTTTATCAAATTTAAAGTTAAGAATATTTTGTCGGCCCCTTTTGTCAGCAATTGTGAGGCTTTAATTGCTATCTTCTCTTCCATCACGGCAGTTTCTTTGTTGGGCTGGTTATAGCTTAGCTGTTCTATTTGCATATTCGGGATGCTCATCATGTTCATTACCCTTTTACGCTGGTCTGTAGGTTGCTGTAACATCATGCCTAGATGCTCTTCATACTGGGCATATCCATATTTGGTTTCTATATTGATTTTAGCTGCACCATCATCGTCGAGCACAACTTTTGTGATGCGTTTTTGATAGTTGTTTTCTGGAGTATAAACAGGAGTCTGCGCCAATTTCCCACCCTTATCAGTAATTAGCAAAATTGTTTTATCTGAATTTCCATTACCTATGTAGCCCATCGGTACGTATTGACTGGTACATTCCAGCCAGGTGGTGTCTTTTTCCAGGGGTACGCATAAAATCATGTGGTTTGCCTGGGTTAAACTTGCGTATTTAGGGTTCAAAGAAGGCATGTCGTTACCGATCACTACAAGATTAGACGGAATACCCGCCTCCAGCAGTAAGGCCTTCATATAGTTCGACAGTCCTTTACAGTCGCTATAGTTAACAGCTGATACCTTTTCTGCAGAAATTGGCTTGTAACCACCAATTCCAAGCTGAACTCCCACATATCTTGTATTTTCTTGCAGGTAATGATACAATACCTTCATCTTTTCCTTATCTGTCTTCAAATCTTTGATTAGTTCCTGCACCTTTGCTTTGGTAGTAGCTGGCAAAACTTGCATGCCATTGCTAAGCCCATACAACCATGATCCAAGACTAACCCAGTTCTCTATGTTGGCTTTTGAATTGTCGTATTCAAACTGATTGGGAGCCAGATTTACCCAGGGTGTTACGCCTGTTAAACCCGTGCTTAACGGCTCATATTCAAATGCAGGCACATTCTGGCATGCCCATTTGTACTGCATTTTATCCTTTACCTTCATCGAGTCTGTTTGTATGCCCTTACTTTTAAGGTATTTAAAGGTCATGTTTTCTGGGATCTTAAAAGTAAAGCTTGACTTTTCCACTGAATGACCCCAAGTTCCAACTGGATGCCATGATGGGTAAAACTTTATTCCAGTATAATCCATGCTATAACTGTATTCTATTGTATATGGAAAACTGGTGTGCATAATGTTCAAGAACTTTATCCTATTGTCTTCGTAAATAGAGCCACTGGAAATCGCACTGTGGTCTCCAAACTCAGAAGATTTAAAGTCCTTTATCTTAACACCATTGGCAGCATATAGGGTAGCTTTGAGGTTGTAAATGGAAGAGAATTTGTCATAAAATTCTACCATTCTGCTCGCGTCTTCACCATTGCTATTCATAATGGTAATCGCAATTTTATATTCATAATAGGCGCTGCCAGGGTTTTTAACCTCATACAATTGCTCTTCATTTCTTACAACTACAGCAGCATTTGCCGACATCGCTGCGGGTATCTTGCTTACGTCATATATCCCCTGGCCATAACCTACCAACGAAATAACTGTTATTATTAAAGTGACTATCGTTTTGAGCATGTTAATTAGATTTTCTTGATCACAATTTGTTCGGCTTGTTTACTGATGATTTTGGTATACATCGTTTTAAGAAGCCTGTATTCTGTTGGTGAATACACAGATTTATTCAAGGAAATTTTACTTGTCAGCACAAACTTATTGCCGTCTTTTTTGGTAGTAAAAGCGAAGGTTGCGCTGTTGTCCATTAAACTAAAATTTTCATTGGTAGGTAGTTTATCCAATTGGTAATCAGCTGGAACATCAATAATAAACTTGTAGGTTTCTTCTCTCGGATGTCCAAAGTCGACTGGGAATTGTCTGTCTTCCAATTTAAATGGATTATCTTTCATTCGTTCAAATAGCAGTGGAGTAAAGTACAAGAGGTTCCCGCCTTCTTCTACCGCATCATCAATCACTACATCCATAGATTCAGAAAGCGGTTCTGCAGGGTTATCCATATTTTCTGCTACATACTCTTTTATACCTAAACCCGGCTTATCGCTTTTATACTTCTTCAAGAAATCATCCATGTTATTCGAAGCTATAAAATCGTTTCTACGGTTTAATGCCACATAATCAGTGCTCAAAAGAAATAATTTTCCTTCCAGCTTATTTTCTTTGTTTAATGTAAGTACATAACTAACATTCTTTTTACTAATCTTTCCCTCTTCGGTATTTATCCACTCGCCAGATTTCTTATCCATATCTACTTTAAAACCAACGTGGTTTAAATCATCAAAAGCAATGATATCTGCCGTATGGTTTTTGCTGGTGGCATCAAAAAATATGTGTCGCTCTCCCAGCTTTACATCAATTACCAGGCTATTGAATTTGGCGGTACTAGGAGTGCCCGGGTGCTTTCCATTACTTCTGGTGCTAATTAGTATTGGCCAGGCTTCCAGTTTCGCTTCTTTAAATAGGGCCAGCATAGCTAAGTTAATATCAGCGGCGTTACCTAGTTTCTTTTCAAAGATTTTCTTTGGGTCAGATTCTGAAGTGATAAAACTGTTTTGCTCATTCCATTTTATATTCTTCTTTACATAGTCGAATATTAGAAATGGAATAGTATCCTTTGGCATACCGTCTTTTACTATTTGCTTAAGCAATGTTTTTAAATAGTCCCTTTTATTGACGTAACCACCAAAGTATGGGTGCTTTTCAAGTGAGGTTACAATTTGGGGCCAGCTTCTTATGTTTTTTAATATTGAACTGCCTTCAAAGTCGAAACTATTCAGGTCAAACTCCACCTTACTAATGTAATCTTCCATGGAGGTAACATAATTCTCCGTCTTTAATGCTGGTATGTTTTCTGCAATATATACGCTCTTGCCTACCGGAGCATCTATCATGTTCATGTAGTAGGAGATGAAGTTTTGTTTAATGTATTCCTTTTTTGGTGAGGGTTTATAAGCACCATTTTGGGTTACCCTATACTTAGCAAAAGGAGGAATTCGAACATCATATTCCGAGTATAGGGTAGGGATACTGGTTTCAAAATACCATGGAGTTAGCATTTGATAGAAGTTGGATTTTGTGGTATACTTAAATTCTATAATACAACCTTCTTTAACGTTTGGCAAGGCAAATTTTTTAACGGTAAAGTTGTTGTCTTGCTTTTCTGTGAATTTTGATTGTTTGCCAATATTGCTAACTACCATTTTTCCGCCTTCCATATTATAGGTGGCACCCTCCATGTCATCAAGGTAGACTTCAGCGTCATCAGTCGAATAGAACCGCAATTGCATATTCGCAAATTCGTACCCTAATTTGCTAAATATTTTATACCGAATGTGCCTTTCAAAAACAAATTCCAGTCCCTTTGAACCAAATTCAAAGTGGCCCTTGCCTACATCAAAAAGTATCACTGCAGCAGCAGCGGAATCCACACCTTTTACTTTAGTCTCAAATTCTGAGGGTTCTATTTTACCAAATTTGAATGTTCTTTTAGCAACTTGGTTATTTTGTTGAGCAACGGCAGACAGGCCTGTTAAGATGAACAGGCCAAAGAGCATAGATTTGAGGTTAATCATTAGAGCTATTTTGGTTAAAACAATAATAAGGTATATCTTGATAAGAAAGAAATAAAGTTGTACAATTTAATATAAATGTAATCTTTTCCCCTCTGGCAGCTATCTTACTAACTTTATTGCCTAATCCTGAAAAGAATCGTATCTTTGCCCGGCAAATAGTAACTCCTAAATTATTTGCGATGCAACTTGATCCCCACAAATTTATTGCCGAAGGTCTCACTTACGATGACGTATTACTGGTACCAGCCTACTCTGAAGTTCTTCCACGCGACGTAGATACCGGAACTTACATTACCAGAACCATAAAACTTAATGTTCCTATAGTCTCAGCTGCTATGGATACCGTTACCGAAGCTGGTTTAGCCATTGCTATTGCCCAGGCAGGTGGTATTGGTATGCTGCACAAGAACATGAGCATAGAGCGTCAGGCTGATGAGGTGCGTAAAGTAAAGCGTTCTGAAAGTGGTATGATTCAAGATCCGGTAACACTAAGCGCAAGTGCAAAGGTTGCTGATGCATTCCAGATCATGAAAGAGTTTAAAATTGGAGGAATACCGATTGTCGATGCAGATCGTAAATTAGTAGGGATTATAACCAATCGCGATCTTCGTTTTCAAAAAGATATGCAGCGCCCGGTTTCTGAGGTGATGACTAAAGAAAACCTGATCACTGCAGCAGAAGGGACTACTTTATTGCAGGCTGAAGAAATTTTACAGGATTATAAAATTGAAAAACTTCCCGTAGTGGATAAAGATGGCAGGCTGGCCGGATTGATCACTTTTAAGGATATCCAGAAATATAAAAATTACCCAAAAGCTTGTAAGGATGATAAAGGCCGATTAAGAGTTGGTGCTGCGGTTGGTGTTGCTGCTGATAATATAGAACGCGTAGCCGCTTTGGTTCAGGCAGGAGTGGATGTGGTAACTGTTGATACCGCCCATGGCCATTCTAAAGGAGTTATTGATATGGTTAAAGCCATAAAAGAAAGGTTTCCTGATCTTCAGGTTATTGCAGGAAATATCGCAACAGCAGATGCTGCAAGAGCTTTAGCTGCTGCGGGTGCTGATGCTGTTAAAGTAGGTATTGGCCCGGGTTCTATCTGTACCACCAGAATTATTGCAGGCGTTGGAGTTCCGCAACTGTATGCTGTTTTCGAGTGTGCGCAAGCATTAATCGGTACAGGCATACCTGTTATTGCCGATGGTGGTATCAAACAAACTGGCGATATTGTAAAGGCTATTGCGGCCGGCGCCAGCTGTATCATGGCAGGCTCACTGTTTGCTGGAGTTGAAGAATCTCCTGGGGAGACCATCATTTATGAAGGTCGTAAATTCAAGTCATACAGGGGTATGGGTTCCGTAGAAGCCATGCAATTGGGTTCAAAAGACCGTTATTTTCAGGATGAAGAAGATGTGGTAACCAAGTTGGTTCCAGAAGGAATTGTTGGTCGCGTTCCATACAAAGGTACACTGGCCGAAGTCATCTACCAATATGTAGGTGGTTTGCGGGCAGGGATGCACTACTGCGGTGCGGCTACTATTGCTGATCTTCAAAAGGCGAAGTTTGTACGCATTACTGCGGCAGGAATGAGGGAGAGTCACCCGCACGATATTTCGATTACTAAAGAAGCACCAAATTATTCAAGATAAGATATGAAGGCAATATGTGTTTATTGCGGCTCTAATTTCAATGGCGATCCCCAAATGCGGACCGCCATTGAAAGCCTCGCCCAGCAATTCATTGATCAGGATATTACCTTAATTTATGGAGGTGGGAGTGTAGGTATAATGGGTGTAATAGCAGATGAAATACTTTTAAAAGGAGGTGCTGTTACGGGTGTAATTCCTCAATTTTTGATGGACAAAGAGGTCGGGCACAAATCCCTAACTAAAATGATCATCACCGAGAACATGCACGAGCGCAAGAAAGCGATGGCTGATTTGAGTGATGGTTTTATTGTACTCCCAGGAGGATTTGGTACGCTGGAAGAGTTTTTTGAAGTACTTACCTGGTTACAGCTTGGCTTACACAATAAGCCAATCGGCGTATTAAACATTGGCGGCTTCTATGATCCGCTATTTGCGCAGATGGAAGTAATGGTAGCCCACCGTTTCTTAAAACCTGCTAATAAAGATTTGGTATTTAATGAATCAGACCCGGCAGTACTAATTGAGAAAATGAAGCAATTCGATGCTGTACCGGATGAGGTTTGGTTTAAAGATAGAAATTTAACCTAGTCTACAGGAACTCACCAGGTTTTATCTCCCAGGTCCAGGGCTTTTTAAAACTGGCAAACGTTTTAAGTTTATTGAGCTTAATAGGCTGATTTACGGTCGTGTTTGCATTCTTTTTGTTGCTAATTGTTCCCGAAACCACTTTACTGGTTTTATTAATAAAATCGTATACCTTATCATTGAGTTCTCCAGTGCCGTCATGAAACGAATAGTTTCTGGCATTGGCGAGTTGCCATTCCTGGTTATTAAATTTAAAACTGTAGCTCAACTTCCATTTCCAGTTGCTGCCACCCTCAAAATTCAGACTGAGTTTATTGTCCTTTATTGCCATTGGCCTTAAAGGATCTCCCATTCCTCCGCCTTCTTCAGAGCGCAGTATGAAATTGTTGTTTTGTGAAGCAAGTTCATAGTTTTTCCCAGACTTGAAATAGATAGCAAGAATCCTGGGTCGCTGTATTTCGGTAATCAGTTCTGTTTCATTATCTCCATAAGCTCTGGGTTCTTTAACGGCCGCGTAAAATTCCAATACCATAGCCAAATCTTCCGCATTGTCGCCATTTAAATCACCACGAACAGAATCTATAACTTTCCATTGTGGAGGGATTAATTTTTTTACCGCCTTATTTTTCTGCAGCATTTTGGGGTATATGATACCTTGAGAAAAGCTGGTTTGAAAGCAAAACGTAAATAACAAAAGGGAAATTATTTTCATACTTGATTTAAGAACGTAAAAAGTAAGCTAAAAGTTTATACTTGATTTTTAAATGTTATGGCCAACAATAATTAAGGACAAGTTAGGGATGAAGTAGGTATTTCAAATTAGGTAACTAATACCTGATAAATAATTAACTCGTAGATAATAGGGATCTAAAAGGGATTTTGTCCCTGTTACCTCCCTGTTACGTCCCTATTACCTCCCTGTTATCTCCCTATAAATTATAACCCAAATAGGAGCATAACCCGAGCCATTATCGAGTTTGTTTAATCAATAGTTAATTGAAATGATTACTGATAAATGTATGCTATTTTTGAATAGAGGCAAAATTATATCAAGAAAAAGGCCGGATTGCTCCAGCCTTTTAGTCACTATATATTTCAATTGGGATTATTGAATAATTTTACCGTCTTTGTTAACTTTCAAAGAACCGGTTTCTTCTTCTTTTTTAACATTGATCAGGTAATACGATGTTTTATCCGGATTAGTGATCAGGAAGGCCGCTGTAGGTATCCATAATTTAACTGGCTCAGTAGCCAGGGTAGCTTTAACTGAGTCGGGTAAGTCTTTCAACTCAACCGGAGTTTTTGTAGTACTATCTTGTTTTACAGTATCGATAAGATATGATGATTTGATTTCGTTTGCTTTTACTGTAGTTAATCCTGCTAATGCTAAAAATACTGCTGATAAAATGATCTTTTTCATAATTTTTATTTTAGTGTTCATTAATTAAATAATTGTTATCAATTACGATTAGGGTAGGTATCATAATGATGCCATTGGAAACAGTTTTTGGCACGCGACTGATTTTCAGTTATTTGAGGTATTGGTGCTCAAAATATGTTGTAGAACATCTCCACAATGTGTTGCATAAAGGAACATATTTTATGACTTGATCATTGTAAATATCCCTTTGAATCTCATCTGCAAAGCGCGCCTTATTTAATATGAGCGCTTTCTTTTTTTATATCGGTATATTTACAATCTTTAGATTCGAACTATTAACCGAGAGAATGAAAATTGGAATGATTGGGCTGGGAGATATGGGTTGCTTATATGCCATATCATTTGCAAAGGCTGGCTACCAAGTGTTTGGTTGCGATTTGCCTCAGCAGCTAGATGCTTTAAGAGAGAAACTTGCTCCTTATGATATTGAGTTAATGGCTGATGGGAAAGAGGTTTCCCGCCAATGTGATGTGATTTTTTATTCTGTTGAAGCAGAAAAAATAGCTGATGTGGTAAGACAGTATGGTTCTTCTACCAAATATGGGGCTATTGTTGCAGGACAAACTTCTGTAAAGCATCCAGAAATTGAAGCCATGGAAAAATATCTTCCTAAGGATGTTCATATTATTCCATGCCATTCACTACACGGCCCGGTTATAGATACCAAAGGACAAAAATTAATTGTAATTCCTCACCGCACTACTGATGAGGCTTACCAGCGTATGATTACTGTGCTCTCTGCACTTGATTCTGAACTGGTAGAAATTGCAGATTATCATTATCATGATAAAATTGTTGCGGATACACAGGCGGTAACTCATTTCGGTTTTGAAAGTATGGGCACGGCATGGAAAGAAGCAGGCTTTTTTCCATGGGAAAACCAATCTTATAACGGTGGTATAGACAATATTAAGATATTAACTACCCTTAGGATATTTAGCAGTAAGGCGCATATTTATGGCGGACTGGCAATTTTAAATCCTTATGCTTCTGCTCAGGTAAAACAGTATGCGCAATCTGAATCTGAGTTGTTTAAATTGATGATCAAGGAAGAAGCGGATGAGTTTCGTGCCCGTCTTTACAAGGCTAGGGATTTTGTTTTTGATAATCAGAACAAACAGATCATGCTTAGTAATGATATTATACAAGAATTTTCTTTGGCGACCGATGCGGGAATAAGAAAGCCCAACTCGCACTTAAGCCTATTGAGCATGGTTGATGCCTGGTGTAAACTTGGGATCAATCCTTACCACAATTTGATTTGCGAAACACCTCCATTCAAATTACGCCTTGGCATTGCAGAGCTGCTGTTCCAAAATGAGGAACTGCTGGAAGAGTCTATCGAAACGGCATTATTTGATAAAAGCATCCGTGCCGATGATTTGGAATTCCATTCCGCAGTGCGGGAATGGTCGTCTCTAATCGGCTATGGTGATATGAATGGATACAAGCAGCATTTTGATGCCACTAAAGAGTTCTTTAAAGATAAGCTAAGCCATGGCAAGTTGCAGAGTACTGAACTCATCAGAAGGCTATATCTGGCTTAAGCTGCTTAATTTTATTTGATGGGACTAGGTGCTACTCCTTCAAAGGTGATCTTTACCGGTTTGATTAAACCGTTTTCATCAAACTCCATTTTATCAATACAGGTCACCCTATGGTTGCCGTTGGTCTCGCTCAATGGCCTGCGGTGATAAATGATGTAGTATTCTTTAGTTTTTGGGTTCTGAACAACGGAATGGTGACCAGCACCTGTGGCAACAGCTGGATCTTGTTTTAAGATCTTATCGATCCTGGTAAATGGTCCCATTGGTGAATCTGCCATTGCATAAGCTACGGAATAATCAGGTCCAGTCCAACCACCTTCAGACCACATGAAATAGTATTTGCCATTCCTGATGAACATAAATGGACCCTCTACATAACCCTTTGGAGTAACTTCTTTATAGGTAGTTCCATCTGGAAAGGGAACAACGCTTTTAAAGTCGTCGCTTAGTTTTACCACATTGCAATGGCCCCAACCGCCATAATATAAGTAGTATTGTCCGTCTTTATCTTTAAAAACATATTGATCTATCGGCTGTGCCTTATTGTGAAATTTGTCAATTAGTGGCTTGCCGATATGGTCGATGAATGGTCCGCTGGGCTTGTCTGACACCGCTACGCCAATGCCGCCGAGTTCATTGTCATTTTGTATGTCGTTAGCACCAAAGAAAAGATAATACTTGTTGCCTTTTTTTGTAATAGATGGCGCCCACATTGCTTTGTTTGCCCATTTGATATTTTCTTTCAACAGTACATTGGGATGCTTTGTCCAGGTTACTAAATCTTTAGAGCTGAATGCATCCATATAAGTTTGCTCTTCATATCTGGCAGAATAGGTAGGATAAATCCAGTACTCTTTGCCAAATATTGCACCTTCAGGATCTGCGTACCAACCTGGAAACAATGGGTTTCCTGAGGTTTTTTTCTGTGCAGGTTTTTGGGCAAAAAGCGAAAGGGCTAAAAAAGGAAGGGTAAATATTAAGCTAAGTTTCTTCATCAGGTACTTCAATTATGTTTTAAGTGCAGTAATGTCAATCTCGAAGGTATCATTTTATTTATGTAATTCTGTTATCTTGCATCCAAAATTTAAAGATTCCTTGGTCGTGTTTGATAAAAAAATAATAGGCGTAGTTTTCTTTCTAGCCTCCTGCTGTTTGGTTTCATTTACCATTGTGCCCGCTGTAATTGCGCCCATAGGTGTTGGTTTTAGCGGTGTTAAAAGTATGCCTGGTAAAAAAGGTAAGCACATTGTTTGGGATCAGACTACGCTTAGCAAAATTTCTTCTACCAAGAATGAAGCTCGTTATTGCAGTTATGCCAGAATGATTCAGCTGCATGACAAATCTCTATTTTGTGTATACGAAGCTGCTGGCGAAATTGTGAACATAAGAAGTAAAGACCTGGGGAAAACCTGGTCTGAGCCTGAGCTGCTTGCCGCAAAACAGCGTGATGTAAATATGTCTGTTCCTGATGTGCTGCAATTAAAAGACCATACCATTCTGGTTTTTTACAACCCCAGGCCAAGAAGATCTCGTGATGAACCTGAAAAAGATAGGTTTGCTATCAATTGTCTTCGAAGTGCAGATGGAGGCAAAAGCTGGTCGCCCGGTCAAACCCTTTACGAAGCAGACAGTAAGTTTGAAAATGGATGTTGGGAGCCTTCTGCTGTGCAATTGCCAAGCGGTGAGGTGCAAGTATTCTTCGCCAATGAATCTGATTACCGGAGTTCTAATGAGCAAAATATTTCTATGCTTCGATCTAAGGATGGGGGAAAGAATTGGACAAAAAAAACAGAAATAGTTAGCTTTAGAAATGGATCCAGAGATGGGATGCCTGTTCCTTTATTGTTAAAAAATAATAAGGAAGTAGTTTTTGCAATTGAAGACAATGGCTTTAAGAATTTTAAGCCTTATATCATCAGGAATACCCTAGATGAAAATTGGAAAATGGCTGTTGGTCCGAATAGCAAGAATAGAACTTATGCGCTTGCAGACAAAATTGAAGATCAGATTTATGCTGGGGCGCCCTATTTGCGACAACTGAGCACTGGCGAAACCATACTTTCTTACCAGGGTACTGAAGGTAGGGCAAACCAAATGAATTTTGCAGATATGAAGGTTGTTGTAGGTGATAGTGAGGCCAGGAATTTCGGCAGTAAATCTGCGCCATTTATTATCCCCGTAGGAAAAGCTTGTTTATGGAACAGTTTAGCTGTTTTAGATGACGATACCATTATCGCATTAACCAGTACCAATGCTTATGGTGGTCGAACAGGGATATGGATGATTAAAGGTCATTTGGTAGCAGATCAGCAAGTTGACAGTTTGACTATCGCTATGGCAGATCCTACCATTTTTGCAGATAAGGGAAAATTTTACCTTTATGGTACCAGTAGCAACAAAGGTTTTGAGGTGTATCAATCGGCAGATCTTAAAAAGTGGACCGGACCTGCGGGAAAAAACAATGGCTTTGTGTTGAGCAAGGGCCAGTCATTCGGTGCCGGAGGATTTTGGGCGCCTCAGGTATTTAAGCGTGACGGTAAATATTACATGGCCTACACTGCAGATGAACAAATTGCCATCGCTAGCAGTGATAGTCCACTAGGACCATTTAAGCAAAAAGAATTAAAGGCATTGTCTGGCACAGGAAAACAGATAGATCCATTCCTGTTTTTTGACGATACTGGGAAGGTGTATTTGTACCATGTAAAACTCCAGAATGGTAACCGGATTTTTGTTGTAGAAATGAAACCAGATCTTTCTGACGTAATTATGGGTACAGAAAAGGAATGCATTTCAGGTGCGGAATATTGGGAAAATACACAGAAGACAGACTGGCCTGTAACCGAAGGGCCTACGGTGATAAAGCACAAATCTTTATATTACCTGATCTACTCTGCCAATGATTTTAGAAATATAGATTATGCGGTGGGCTATGCAACGTCTCAGTCGCCACTTGGCCCTTGGAAGAAATTTTCGGGCAACCCGATAATTAGTCGCAAAAATGTTGGCTTTAACGGAACAGGTCACGGAGATTTGTATACGGATCTAAGCGGCAATATGCAGTATGTGATGCACATACATCATTCTGACGTAAAAGTTTCACCAAGAATAACAGGAAATATAGGGTTGAAGTTTGTGAAAAGTGAAGCGGGTCCGGATGTTTTAACAGCAGATGCTGTAGGTTTTAAATTGCTGACATTGAAGTAATCAGGTCGGTAACCAACGTTAGAATCAATTGTTAATTATATGTTCTGATTAAAAAGCCTTAATTTTATAAAATATTAGGAAACCTGTTTGCAGGATTAATCAATAAATAGTGAATATGAAAAGAGTAGTAATAACAGGTTTAGGTGCCGTGACCCCTTTAGGTAATAGTGTAAATGAATTCTGGGAAAACATAGTTGCCGGCAAGAGTGGTGTTGCAGCAATTACAAAATTCGATACGTCAAAGTTTAAGACCAACTTTGCTGCTGAGGTTAAAGATTTTGATGCTACTGTTTATGTAGACAAAAAAGAAATTAAGAAATATGATCTTTATACCCAATACGCAATTGCGGCCAGTGATCAGGCTATAAAGGATTCGGGCTTAGACTTTGAGACCATGCCTGAAGTGGAACGTTATGAAGTTGGTGTGATCTGGGCATCTGGTAACGGTGGAATTAGCACGTTTGAGCAGCAGTTAAAAGAATACCATTTGGGAGATGGAACACCAAGGTTTAGTCCATACTTTATTCCTAAAATGATTGTTGATATTGCTGCAGGAGTGATCTCTATACGTAACAAACTACATGGCCCCAATTATGCAACGGTTTCTGCTTGTGCATCATCAAATACTGCAATTATTAGTGCCTTTGATACCATCAGGTTAGGAAAAGCAACCATTATGGTTGCCGGTGGATCTGAAGCTGCCATTACTGAGTCGTCTGTTGGTGGTTTTAATTCTGCTCATGCACTTTCTAAAAGAAATGACGATCCACAAACTGCTTCACGTCCGTTTGATGTGGACAGGGATGGTTTTGTAATCGGCGAAGGAGCAGGTGCTTTGATATTAGAAGATCTGGACCATGCTCTTGCACGCGGTGCGCATATCTATGCAGAGATGGTTGGTGGCGGTATGGCTGCTGATGCTTACCACTTAACTGGAACACCTCCAGATGGATTAGGTGCATCATTGGGTATATCTAAAGCTTTAAAGGATGCAGGGATAGGTCCAGAAAAAATAGATTATATCAATGCCCATGCTACCTCTACCGGATTGGGTGATGTAGGCGAACTGAATGGAATTAAGAAGATCTTTGGTGATCTTCCTGTTGCAATAAGCGCTACAAAATCTATGACTGGTCACTTACTGGGTGGTGCAGGTGCAATTGAGAGTGTGATTAGTATCATGGCTATTGTAAATGATACCATTCCGGGTACTATCAACACAAAGAATCTTGATCCTGAAATTCCTGCTAGTTTGAATATCATCCTGGGCAAGTCAATAAAGAAGACGGTTAATTACGTACTTAACAATACTTTTGGCTTTGGTGGGCATACGGCAACTTCCATTTTTAAGAAGTACACAAAGTAATTTTTATTGCGGGCTGCGGGTTGCAAAGAATAAATTGAACCAAAGCCCGTTGCGGTCTTTTGTTACTTGAATAATATGATTTAACTTGGCCCAATGGATATAGAATTTAACAAGAATGAGGATGTTAACAAGCAATCTGTTTACGAGTTAAAAACAAAGCTTAAAACCATATCCAAGGGTGGGGGAGAGAAGAATGCAGCTAAGCAAAAGGCAAAAGGTAAACTATTGGCGCGAGAGCGGATAGCTTACCTGATAGATAAAGAATCACAATTTTTAGAGGTCGGCGCTTTTGCCGCAGATGGCATGTATGCAGATCAGGGTGGTTGCCCTTCTGCAGGTGTGGTATGTGGCATCGGTTATGTATCTGGAAGGCAATGTATGATTGTTGCTAATGATGCAACGGTTAAAGCAGGCGCCTGGTTTCCTATGACTGCTAAGAAGAACCTGCGTGCGCAGGAGATTGCTATGGAAAGTAGGCTTCCGGTCATCTATCTGGTAGATAGTGCTGGTGTATATTTGCCGATGCAGGATGAAGTATTTCCTGATAAGGAGCACTTTGGTAGAATGTTTAGGAACAATGCGATCATGTCTTCAAAAGGTATTGTACAGATATCAGCAATAATGGGTTCCTGTGTTGCCGGCGGTGCGTATTTGCCCATTATGAGTGATGAAGCCATGATTGTGGAGGGTACAGGATCTGTTTTTTTAGCAGGTTCGTATCTTGTTAAATCTGCCATTGGGGAAGATATAGACAACGAGACACTGGGAGGGGCATCTACCCATTCTGAAATTTCTGGCGTTACTGATTATAAGCATCCCAATGATGAGGCTTGTCTGGATAGTATCCGCAACATTATGAGTATGATTGGTGCTCCTGAAAATGCAGGTTTCAGTCGAATTAAATCGGCATTGCCAAAAGCAAATCCTGAAGAGATTTACGGTTTGCTTCCTGAAAGTAGAGAGAAGCAGTATGATATGCTGGAGATTATTCACCGTCTAGTTGATGACTCTGATTTTGAAGAATATAAAAAGCTATACGGACAAAGCATTATTTGCGGACTGGGCCGTATAGATGGCTGGGCTGTTGGGATAGTTGCCAACCAGCGCAAAGTAGTTAAATCTAAAAAAGGCGAGATGCAGTTTGGCGGTGTTATTTATTCTGACAGTGCTGATAAGGCTGCCCGTTTTATCATGAACTGTAACCAGAAAAAGATCCCTCTGGTTTTTTTACAGGATGTTACCGGCTTTATGGTTGGTAGCAGGTCTGAGCAGGGTGGTATCATTAAAGATGGAGCCAAGATGGTAAATGCTGTTGCCAACTCTGTGGTGCCTAAGTTCACTATTGTAATCGGCAATTCTTACGGTGCCGGTAATTATGCCATGTGCGGAAAGGCCTATGATCCTAGATTGATTTATGCCTGGCCAAGTGCTAAGATAGGGGTGATGGGTGGTACTCAAGCCGCCAAAGTACTGGTTCAAATGCAGGAAGCCTCTTTAAAAGAAAAGGGTGAAATCATTACTCCAGAGAAAGCGGCAGAGATGTTTAAGGAAGTAACTGACCGTTACGATAGCCAGACTACTCCTTATTATGCAGCATCCAGACTGTGGGTGGATGGAATTATTGATCCGCTGGAGACTAGGAAAGTGATTTCAATGGGAATAGAAGCGGCTAACCAATCGCCCATTACCAAGAAGTTCAACGTAGGTATCATTCAAACCTAATTTGATTTATAATTGCTGTATCACATTGTTGTAGCGGAATCTATTTGCCGCTTGATTGAGAAAGGGATAAACCTTAATTTTGCGGTGTAATATGAAAGATATGTCACAAGAAATAGAACATGTTCAGTGTTTAATCATTGGTTCTGGTCCGGCAGGTTATACTGCTGCAATATATGCTGCACGCGCAGATCTAAAACCTGTTATGTATACAGGGATGGAGCCTGGTGGTCAGCTTACACAAACAACAGATGTTGATAATTTTCCAGGTTATCCAGGTGGCGTTATGGGTCCGGAGATGATGGAAGATTTTCGTAAACAAGCGGAGCGTTTTGGAACAGATATCCGTTTTGGTTACGTAAGTTCTGTTGACTTCACATCATTGCCTCATAAAGTAGTAGTAGACGAGATAAAAACCATAACTGCCGATACAGTAATTATATCTACAGGAGCTACAGCAAAATGGCTGGGCTTGCCAAGTGAGCAAAAATACAATGGGTTTGGCGTTTCGGCCTGTGCGGTATGCGATGGTTTCTTTTTTAAAGGACAGGATGTTGCTATTGTAGGTGCAGGAGACACTGCTGCTGAAGAAGCTACCTATTTGGCCAAGCTTTGTAAAAAAGTATACATGCTGGTAAGACGCGATGAATTCAGGGCTTCCAAAGCGATGGTTCACCGTGTGCTGAATACTCCTAATATTGAAGTGGTTTATCATACGGAAACAAAAGAGATTCTTGGTAACGGTAAGAATGTTACCGCTGTTAAGGTATTAAATAACAAGACTGGAATAGAATCTGATATTCCTGTTGAAGGCTTCTTTGTAGCCATTGGTCATAAGCCTAATACAGACATTTTTAAAGGATGGCTGGACATGGATGAAACTGGTTACCTTAAAACCATTCCCGGATCTACCAAGACGAATGTGGAAGGTGTATTTGCCAGCGGTGATGTACAGGATCATTACTATAGACAGGCGATCACTGCTGCGGGATCGGGATGTATGGCCGCTCTTGATGCGGAGCGTTATCTGGCAGCGAAAGAAGATGAGGTAATTGCAACGCAATAGTATATTTTCGAGGTTTTCTTTATATTGGGCTTGAATTAAACTTAAGCTGAAATTTTACTATGAGAAAACTACTGATACCTATTGCATTACTTGCAGTTGTTTCTTTGAATGTTTTTGGACAGACCGATGCAAATATGGGTATTATCCCGGCTCCGGTTTCTGTAGTTAAAAAAACAGGCAGCTTCTTATTGGATAAAACAGTGGTACTGGTATCAGCAGATGCTTCTAATGCGCGTAGCGCAGATATTCTTAATGGTTTTATTGTCGCAAAAGTTGGTTTCGCCCTGCGCATGGCTAAGGTAGTAGATCCTAATGATAAAGTGATTGTTCTGACGTCTAAAGGTGCAGATGAGCTTCCTGCTGAAGGATATAAGATTGATATCTCCGCCAGGAAAATTACCATTACAGGTAAGGGTGCCGGACTGTTCTATGGTGTTCAATCTGCCATGCAGCTGATGCCGGAAAAGAAAGGAAACAGCATCCAAATTACTGTAGCAGTGATCAACGACTTTCCAAGATTTAAATACAGGGGCTTGCATTTGGATGTAGGCAGACATTTTTTTCCGGTAGCTTTTGTAAAGAAGTACATCGATATGATGTCTCAATATAAGTTGAATAACTTTCATTGGCACCTTACAGAAGATCAGGGCTGGAGGATTGAGATAAAGAAATATCCTAAATTAACCAGTGTAGGTTCCAGTAGAAATGGAACGGTTATAGGGAATTATCCTGGCGTTGGTAACGACGAAATTGTTTATAAAGGCTTTTATACGCAAGATGAAGTAAAAGAAATTGTTGCGTATGCTACTGCAAGGTTTGTTAATGTGATTCCCGAAATTGAACTTCCAGGTCATAGTTCTGCTGCCATAGCTGCTTATCCTGAGTTGAGCTGTTTTCCCGACAGAGATACTTTTATTAGCGATAGAACACCATGGGCCGGTTCCAAAAAGGGCAAACAAGTGCAGCAGCAATGGGGTGTTTTTCAGGATGTGTTTGTTCCAACAGAAGACACCTTTAAATTCTTAGAAAATGTACTAGATGAAGTGATTGCCTTGTTTCCATCTAAATATATACATATTGGTGGTGATGAAAGTCCAAAGGAGTTCTGGAAGGAAAGTGAGTTTTGTCAGAAGTTGATGAAGCAATTGGGCCTAAAAGATGAGCATGAGTTGCAAAGTTATTTTATACAAAGAATTGAAAAATACATCAACTCAAAAGGTAGGTCTATTATTGGCTGGGATGAGATATTGGAAGGTGGGTTGGCACCAAATGCTACAGTCATGTCATGGCGCGGAATAGAAGGCGGGATAGCTGCTGCAAAGCAAAATCACGATGTGATCATGACGCCGGGCGGACCGCTTGGAATGTATATAGATCATAAGCAATCTAATTCGAAGGATGAACCTACTAACATTGGCGGCTTAGCTCCTTATTGGTTGACTTATGCTTATGACCCTATTCCTAGAGAGTTAACGCCAGAACAACAGGCTCATATTATTGGTGTGCAGGCAAATTTATGGACCGAATATATCGGTACCTCTGAGAAGGTGGAGTACATGATGTTACCGAGGATGTATGCACTTGCTGAAATTGCATGGAGTCCGGTTGCTAGAAAGGATATTAAAAATTTCAGGGAAGAAAGGTTGCCATTGCATTTGGCAAGGTTGGATAAAACAAATACCAATTACTGGGTGCCTACGCCGATTGGGCAGCGCGACGAAGTGATGAACGGGGAGATTTTTAGTTTGGATTATAAGTCGCCAATACCAGGCTCAAAGATTTATTACACACTTGATTTATCACGCCCATCTATAAATGGAACGCTCTTTACTGCCCCCTTAAAGATAAATGTTCCGGCCGGACAAAAGCGGGTATTGAAGACAATTGTAATTACCCCGTCAAACAGGACTAGTGTAGTAACCGAAACCATTTTGAATAATGGTGCGGCAGATGTAAAAACGAAATAGTAGTTAATATGAAACTGATAAAATATTTAAATAAAACCCTCCTCATCGGAGTGGTGGCTATTGCTGTAACTTCTTGCGGTGACGGAGTGAAAGAAAAGCTAAGTGCCAGTAATGTGTCTGCACAGGCGGCTAAAAAGGATCAATTCTCTTTTTACAAGGATATTCAAATCCGTCCGGGGCTTAATTTTGAAGTGGTAAGCTGGGGTAAAGGAGTGGATAGTGTTGGGGGTTACCTTGTGCTGTTGTCTGATTCATTGAAAAACAATTTTAAGTCCCTCTCCAATGAACGTGAAGGGATTATAACCGATGCCTGGAATATGGACTTGGATAATGATGGGAATCCTGAAATCTATATTCAATTGCTTAGTAAGAAGAATGTATCTGATTTGAATGTGTATGAGTATTCTGGTGGTAGTTTTAATAAAATCACCTTTCCTGGGTTAAGCAGTAATATGAAAAAAATCTATGGGGGTAATGATAAGTACGTAATTAAAGAAGGAGATCTTTACCGTACTTTTCCTATAGTTAATCCAAGAGATACCACAGAAAAGGCAGGCGATATTAAAAAAATAAAATACAATTTATCAGGAAACAGCTTTTCTACATCAGCAGTAAAAGAATAATTATTGCATGTCTTTAAACTGTTGGCTAATCCGTTCGAACTTTTCGATTAAAAGATCTATTCTTTCCTTTTCTCTTTTGATGTAAGCGCGGCGAAGTATAGTGCCGCAAAATACCATCCAGAAGATGGTGAAAATAACTATTCCTACTTGTACAAGTAACGTAAGGTGGTCCAGCATTTCATAAAAGTAAAGGATAAAGCCTAAAGATATGGCTATGGTGTAAAACCAGTACATTTTATTATAAATAACGAGTTTATTGAGCTGATAAGTTTTAAGGTTACTTAGAAAAGCATTAGGATGATCGGTAAAATCATTGTTTGCAATTAGCTTATAGTCTTTGTATAGTATAAAGGTGGAAACTGCTACAGCCAGAACAATAATACTTAGGCCGGTTGGGGTAGTCCAAGATGCAAATTGAGCAAAGAACAGCAAGCCCGCAATGGCTACTAAGGAAAGCACCATGCCGAAAATATTAAGGCGTGATTTTGTCCTGATTGACGATACCTCTTTTTTCGCCTGCCCTAACATTTCATCAGCTGAGATCTTTACCTCAACAGAATGAGATTGCCAAAGTGATTGTATGTGATCAAATTCTTGCATGCTGATTGTATAATTCGGTAAGTTTTGATTTAATACGGTGTATGCGCACTCTTAAATTTCCTTCGCTTATTCCAGAGATTTCAGCAATCTCATGGTAAGGAAGTTCATCCAGCACCATAGTGATGATCAAACGATCATTTTCTTCCAGTTTTGCAATGGATTGATAAAGCAATGCAACCTGTTCATTTTTTTCTGAGAACTCTTCTGGACGGTTTTCTATGATGTTGTCTGTCAGCTCATCTTTCGCTTGCCTTTTTTCCGACCGGAGATACGTTAAACAAGTGTTAACAGCAATACGATAGATCCAGGTGGAGATGAGCGACTTGTTTCTGAATTTATCTAGGCTTTGCCATACTTTCAAAAATGTTTCCTGTAAAAGATCATTAGCAGAATCTTCGTCGCCTGTATAACCATAACATAAGTGGTAGATCTTTTTAGAATTGGTATCGAAAATTTCTTTAAATAGCTTTTCCTTATTTTCCACTTGGTATACTTAGTTCTTTTTAGAGGCTGTTTAGGAATATTTGTTACGACTAAGGTGCAAATTTAATTGCTTTATCAACAAACTTTATAGAATAATTTAATTATTGTAGTTTTACACCGTAGTTAGATTCTTAAATAATATTGATGTCGAAAAATAACCGTTTAACGTTCTTTATCTTCCTCGCACTGGTTCTTGGCGTAGCTTTAGGGTATTATTTAAATGTCCGTTCTTTTACTACTTATAATGAGAATATTGCAAGTGCCGACCTTAGGGTAAAGATTATTGACGGACAGCTTTTAAAGCTGACAGATACCAATGCCGTAAATTATTCAGTGTTGAAAGCTGAGAAAGTTGAGGTACAAAAAACAAGAAAGAACAATGAGTCGCTTCGGGAAAAGAAACTTGAGCCACTAACGTTGCTAAGCGATATATTTCTTCGTTTGATAAAAATGATTGTTGCGCCATTAGTATTTACCACTTTGGTAGTTGGTGTAGCAAAAGTAGGCGATATAAAAGCAGTTGGCCGGATTGGCGGTAAAACCATGCTTTGGTTTTTAAGTGCGTCCTTATTATCGCTCGTTTTAGGGATGATAATGGTAAACATCTTTAAACCCGGTGAGGCCATGCATTTACCGCTGCCACCAAGTAATGTGGATACTGGGATTCATAAAGTTGCTCTTTCACTTAAAGACTTTATTGCCCATATTTTTCCAAAGAGCATGGCTGAGGCTATGGCTACCAATGAAATTTTACAGATTGTGGTTTTCTCTTTGTTTTTTGGAGTTGCCACGGCCGCAGTAGGAGAGAAAGGGCAAGTTATTATTGCTTTTTTTGACAGTGTTGCCCATGTAATTTTAAAAGTTACCGGATATGTAATGAACTTTGCTCCATTTGCCGTATTTGGGGCAATGGCTGCTATAGTTGCTAAACAGGGTTTAAGTGTGCTATCAACCTATGCTTTATTTATAGGAGAGTTTTATTCTACCATGCTAATGCTATGGCTACTATTGATCATGATCGGCTTCACGATTTTAAAAGGACGTGTATTTACACTGATGAACCGGATGAAACAGCCAGTGATGCTGGCTTTTAGTACCGCCAGCAGTGAAGCCGCCTATCCAAAGACCATGCTTCAGTTGGAACGATTTGGTTGTAAAGATAAAATTGTAAGCTTTGTTTTGCCGCTGGGTTATTCCTTTAACCTGGATGGATCCATGCTCTATATGACTTTTGCTTCGCTGTTTATTGCACAATCGTACGGGATACACTTGTCTTTTGAACAGCAAATCACAATGCTCTTGATACTAATGTTGACCAGTAAAGGAATTGCAGGTGTGCCAAGGGCCTCACTTGTAGTAATTGCAGGAACAATTGCAACCTTTAA
This sequence comes from Pedobacter sp. UYP24, assembly GCF_054057295.1. Lineage (NCBI taxonomy): Bacteria > Pseudomonadati > Bacteroidota > Sphingobacteriia > Sphingobacteriales > Sphingobacteriaceae > Pedobacter > Pedobacter sp. UYP24. The sequence continues at coordinate 551,520 of NZ_JBSRZD010000002.1, read as the reverse complement.
TATCCCGGAAGCAGGATTGGCGTTGTTGATTGGAATAGATCCACTATTGGATATGGGCAGATCTGCAACAAACGTGATCGGTAACAGCCTTGCTACAGCAGTGGTGAGTAAGTGGGAAGGTGAACTGACTGAATCTCTCGATTAAATATTTCAAAATAATAAATTATCAAATGACTTTTAAGGGTAAAAAAATCTTTCTTATACTAACTATTGTTGTTCCGTTTCTAATCTATTGCGTGGTTTATTACACGCCAATGCTTAGGAATGCAAAGTTCAGATCTAATGAGTTTGTTTCTTTGCAGTTTAAATGGGGTGTAGGTAAAGACCTGCAGAATACCTATGATTCATCTACAGGGAATTATCAATACCTGGACGACAGAGACTCGCTGGTTAAAACAAATGTGAAACTTCGGCACAATGATATTATTTATTTGCATAACAAGGCAAATGAGTTGGGGCTCTGGAATTTTCCCACCGTGATAGCAAATGAGGGAGAAGACTTGAAATCTGACAAGGTGCTGAGATATGAGATGCAGTTTAACTATAAACGCAAATCAAAGAAGGTGATCTATATGACCGATTACAGTGATATCTCAAAACTGAGAGATGTTGCTGGACAGATGCAAAAGCTGATTACACAGAGTATTAATGATGCTGAAGAGCGCTACGGTAAATAATAAGATTTGGCTTGTGTATTTAGAAAGTAAATTCTATATTTGCACCTCGTTAAAAATAAACAATTTAAAATAATAAATATTTAACAATGTACGCAATAGTAAATATAGCAGGACAGCAATTCAAAGTTGCAAAAGACCAGCACCTTTTTGTACACCGTTTGCAAGGAGATGAAGGCGCTAGTATTGAATTTGACAATGTATTGTTGGTTGAAGATGGTGGTACCATTTCTGTGGGCGCTCCTTTATTAAAAGGTGCTACAGTATCAGCTAAGATCGTGTCTCATTTAAAAGGTGACAAAGTGATCGTTTTCAAAAAGAAACGTAGAAAAGGTTACAAGAAGAAAAACGGACACCGTCAGTACTTCACTAAAATCCAGATCTCTGGTATCAGTTTATAATTATTGTTAAACACAAGTTACCCAAAAGGTAGTTTATAAAATATAAAACATGGCACATAAAAAAGGAGCCGGTAGTTCGAGAAACGGACGCGAGTCGCATAGCAAACGTTTAGGTATCAAAATCTTTGGTGGACAAGAAGCTATCGCTGGAAACATTTTAGTACGTCAGCGTGGTACAAAACATCATCCTGATAAAGGAGTAGGTATTGGTAAGGATCATACTTTATTTGCTTTGGTTGATGGAACTGTAATCTTCAAGAAGAAACAAGATAACAAATCTTATGTATCTATTCTTCCTGCTACTGTAACTAAAGAAGTTGCTGCTGAGAAACCAGTTGCCGTAAAAGCTGCTAAAGCTGAAGCAGAAGTTGCTGAGCCTGTAGTTGCTGAAGAAGCACCAGCAAAAAAAGCACCTGCTAAGAAAGCTGTGAAAGCTGAAGCTACTGAAACTGAAGTGACTGAAACAGAAGCTGCACCTGCAGAATAGTTAAAATAAACTTATAAAAAAGCCCTTACATTTTATGTTAAGGGCTTTTTTCTGTGCTTATATTTTCTTTTAGTATTCCCTGTTCATCAATAAATTCGCGATAGCGATAAGCTCTGTTTTGCGACTCGCTTCAACATTTATTTTATCCATTGCTTTGAAGGCCTTATCTAAATAGTCCTTCATCATATCCTCAGCTTGTTTTCTAACACTGTATTGGTCGTAAAGCGCGGTAACACGGCTTACTTTAACAGTTTGGTCTGTATGTGATGACATTTGATGCAAAACAGTTAAAGTATCTTCTGTTGCCAGTTCTTGTAACTTTAATCTTAAAAAGGTTTTTTTATTTGAAATAATATCTCCACCCACCTGCTTGCCAAATTTGATCGGATCGCCATAAACATCCAAAATGTCGTCTTGCAGTTGAAAAGCAATACCAAGGTTTTCTCCAAATTGATAAATCAAATCTGCGTGGTCCTCGCTGGCTCTTGATACGATAGCGCCTAGTTTCATTGCTCCACCCAGAAGTACAGCAGTTTTTAAGCGAATCATATCAATATATTCGGGTATGCTAACGTCATGCCGTTTTTCAAACTCCATATCCAGTTGTTGGCCTTCACATACTCCCTGCGCGGTTGCATTAAATGTATCCAGTGCTGGTTTCAAAATGCCCACATCCACTCTGGTTAAGTGCTTATTTGCTTCTACCATCATCACATCTCCACTTAAAATGGCGGTGTTAGCACCCCACCTCTCATGAACTGTCTGTTGACCCCTTCTTAAGGGTGCATTGTCCATGATATCATCATGCACCAGTGTAAAGTTGTGAAATGTCTCAATGGCAAGTGCGGCAGGAATGGCGGCTGTAATGTCGCCACTAAAAAGGTCAACAGACATTAGTAGCATGGTTGGTCTGATGCGTTTACCGCCTAAGCTCATTATATAGCTTATAGGCTCATATAAAGACGCAGGGTATGTTGGGTATTGGATTTCACTAATGGACGCGTCTATGCGCTTTAATAGCTCTGAAGGAGAATGCATTCTTTACTGTTACTAATCTTGTATTAAGGTGAAATCTATTTGTCTTTTGGCAAGGTCTACTTTTTTTACTTTCACTTTTACTTCATCGCCCAACTGGTACTTTTTCTTTTTGCGTTGGCCAACGATGCAATAGTTCTTCTCATCAAGGACGTAGAAATCGTCCGCTATGTCTCTAAGCCTGATCATTCCTTCACATTTGTTTTCGATGATCTCCACATACATGCCCCATTCAGTTACACCAGAGATGATGCCGATAAAAATATTACCTACATTTTCTTCCAGGTATTCTGCCTGTTTGTATTTGATGGAAGCACGTTCTGCATCAGCAGCCCTTTTTTCCATAGCAGAGGAATGGGACGCTGCATTTTCATATTCATCCTCATCAGCAGATTTTTCATTATTTAGGTACGCAGCCAGCAGGCGATGAACCATTACATCTGGATAGCGGCGGATTGGGGATGTGAAATGCGTGTAATAATCAAAAGCCAGTCCATAATGGCTGGTTTTTTTAGTGGTATATATTGCTTTTGCCATTGATCTGATGGCCAGCTGGGTAAGCACATTTTGTTCCTTTTTACCCTCTACATCTTCCATTAAGTAATTCAATGATTTTGCAATATCCTTATCGGTCTTCATGTTGATCTTGTAGCCGAACCGTGCTGCAAAAAGCGCAAAATTACCCAGGTTCTCCAGGTTAGGGGAGTCGTGCGAACGGTATACAAAAGTAAGCTTCTTTTTGCCTTTGCTTTTTTTGGCAATAAACTCTGCTACGCGCCTGTTGGCCAACAACATAAAATCTTCTATTAACTTATGCGCATCCTTACGCTCCTTAACATAAACGCCTAAAGGTTTGCCTTTTTCATCCAATTTGAATTTAACCTCTGTGCTCTCAAAACTAATAGCACCATTCTTAAATTTTCTGTCTCTTAGGATATAGGCCAATTCATTAAGTTTAAGCATTTCATCAACATGATCACCTGCTTTATTTTCAATAACCTCCTGCGCTTCTTCATAACTAAATCTTCTGTCAGAATGAATAGCAGTTCTTCCAAACCATTCAGTTACAATATTGGCCTGTTCGTCAAGCTCAAAAACTGCAGCAAAACATAACTTGTCTTCATTTGGTCTTAACGAGCAAACACCATTACTCAATCTTTCAGGTAACATAGGTATCACCCTGTCCACCAGATAAACTGAAGTCGCCCTTGAATATGCTTCTTTATCCAGGTTACTTTTTGGTGTTACATAATGAGATACATCAGCAATGTGTACGCCAATCTCATAATTTCCGTTGGGAAGCTTTTTAAATGATATGGCGTCATCAAAATCCTTAGCATCAGCAGGATCAATAGTAAAGGTAATGGTCCTTCTAAAGTCGCGCCTTCCTTCCATATCTTTTTCAGTAATGTTTTCAGGAATTTCTTCTGCTTCTCGTTCTACTTCTTTTGGAAACTCTAATGGGAACCCATACTGAGCAAGAATAGCATTCATCTCCGTGTTGTTCTCGCCTTGCTCACCAAGAATTGTAGATACCTTTCCTATTGGATTTTTAGCACCTTCTGGCCAGTCGGTAATACTCACCTGAACTTTTTGTCCGTTTTTAGCGCCGTTTAAGTCGCTTAGCGGAACAAAAATATCATGCAGCATTTTACGGTCGTCTATATTGACAAAAGCGAACCTATCGGAGATCTTAATCACGCCAATAAAATCTGTTTTGGCACGCTGAATAATTTCTATCACTTCGCCTTCATTCTTCCGTCCGCTTTTTTTAGCGAAAATATAGACCTTTACTTTATCGCCATTTAGGGCGTTATGTAGTTTACGTGCGCTTACAAATATGTCTTTTTCAAACTCATCGTCCGGTATAACAAATGCAGATCCGTCTGCAGTCATATCAACCTTACCAGTAACAAATGTTTTGAGGTCTTTAAATTTGAACTTTCCTTTTTCAGGTTCTATAAAAACACCTTTTTTTGCTTGTTCCTTAAGTACCTCTAATATAGTTTCCCTCGATGCGGGGTCGGTAATATTTAATTTTGCTGAAACCTGTTTGTAATTTAGGGCTTCATTATTGCTTTTCTCCAGAACATCGCTGATCAATTGCGTCAGCACTACTTCTAAATGAGAAGATTTGTTTTTTGCCATAGTTTAAATATGAATCACTCGAAGGTAACAAATTGAAGTGATAGATTGTTGTATTTTGTACCTTAGCCCATACATAGCACTAATTTATTTTACTATATACTGATAATATAAATGATAGAAGAAAGAGAGAGAAAGACCGGAAAAGAACTGCTCGTGATTGCAGGGAAAGCAATAATCTTAGGCTTACTGGTTTTCTTTTATATCAACCAGCAAGCATTTTATGAATCCAGCCCGGACTTTGGGAAGATTGCAATAACGAGGATTGAAATTATCGTCAAAGCATTAATGGTCTTTCTTGGCCCCAGTTTGGCAGTTTCAACAGTCAGATTGATTGTAATTTACTGGTACATCCGTAAGCACAATCTTAAGAGTAGCATTAAAGACAATTTTATTCTTGGCATAAACAGAATCGTGTCCATATTTAATACCGTGTTTCTGGTCATTGCGTTCATCACACTTTTTAATGTTGATCCTAAAGAATTTATTTTTAGTGTATCTATCGTTGCTGCAGCTATAGCGGTAACTTTTAAAGAGTATATCACTAACATGATCAACGGATTAATTATTATGTTTTCTGATAGGTTATCGTTAGGAGATCACATCAAAATTGGAGATAGCGAAGGAAAGATACTGGACATTACGCTTATCAATATGATCCTTCAGAATGAGGATAGTGATATGGTTATTGTTCCAAATTCCATAGCTTTTAGCTCTGTGATCATCAATCAATCCAAGCAAAACACCAAAAAGTTATCTGTAGAGTTTGATATGGCACTGGAGAATGGTTATACACCAGAGTATTTAGAAAACCATTTGAATAATGCAATAGAATCATATTCTGCTAATATTGTACCAGGTGGCCTAACTGTTAAGGCGTTAGAAATTAATAGAGATGTGGTAATTTTTAAGGCAATGGTGTTGCTAAAATATTACGATAAGATAAAAGAAAGAGAAATAAGACGCGCTATAAATACAGCTCTAATCAGACTTTCTGCTGCTTTAAAAACGGCTCATAAAGACACGAATATCGATGGTACTAAACCTAAATAAAGGATTAAATAACTGGATTAGTGTAACCGGGTATTGCGGCAATTAGTTTTTGTGTATATGCTGCTTTTGGGTGATAATATATATCTTCAGGAAAGCCGATTTCTTCAATCTTACCTTTATTCATCACCATCATCCTGTCTGAAATATGTTTGACTACAGAGAGATCGTGAGAGATGAAAATGTAGGTAAGTCCGAGTTCCTTTTGCAATGCTCTGAGCAGGTTTAATACCTGTGCCTGTACCGAAACATCCAGTGCCGAAACGGATTCATCGCATATGATCAACTTAGGCTGCAGCGCCAGTGCCCTGGCAATGACAATACGCTGTCGCTGGCCGCCAGAAAACTCATGCGGATAACGGTTAAAATGATCGGCATTCAGGCCCACTCTTTCCAGTAAATCTAAAATCACTACCTTTCTCTTCTGATCATTTTCAAAGAGGTGATGTACCTGAAGTGGTTCCATCAATGCACTGCCAATGCTGAGGCGGGGGTTTAAAGATGAGTAAGGATCCTGAAAGATAATTTGAACATCTTTTCTCATGGCTTTCAATTCCCTGTCGCTAAGCGATAAAACATCCCTGTTCTCAAAAAAAAGGCGACCGGAAGTAGGCGTTGCAAGTCGTAATATACTTCTGCCGAGTGTTGTTTTGCCACATCCTGATTCGCCAACCAGACCTAAAGTTTCTCCTGGGTAAACATCAAAAGATACATCGTCTACCGCTTTAACATAATCTTTTGTCTTGCCAAATAAACCATTTCTAATTGGATACCAGGTGCAAAGATTTTCCACTGTTAGCAACGGTTTCAGCGAATACATCTCTTCTCTTCGTGTATGTATCTCATGGTCTGTAAAACTATTTTCAGCTAAAAGGTATGCTGTAGAGTGGCTTTTATTTTCATTTAAAAAATCTGCAACAACTGGCAGTCTTTTCAGTCGTCTCTCCGGTGATGGCCTGCAAGCAAGTAGTCCCTTTGTGTAGGGGTGCTGAGGATCTTTAAAAATTGCAGCGGCAGTCCCGTACTCTACAATCTGGCCCTTGTACATGACGGCTACTTCATCCGCAATTTCATTGATTACCCCAAGATCATGAGAGATAAAAATCATGGCCATGCCGCGTTCTTTTTTCAACCGCAACAATAGGTCGAGTATGGTTTTCTGTACCGTTACATCCAGTGCTGTGGTTGGCTCATCTGCAATTAATAATTCTGGATTACAGCTTAAAGCCATGGCTATCATTACGCGTTGCTTTTGTCCGCCAGACAACTCATGTGGGTAGCTCTTGAAAATTTGTTCCGGCCGGGGTAGTTGTACCTCATTAAAGAGAGAAATTGTTTTTTGGATGGCTGTTGCTTTGTTAACACGTTGGTGCAGGGTGATGGCTTCTTTTACCTGCTCACCACAGGTGAAAACAGGGTTAAGCGAAGTCATAGGTTCCTGGAAAATCATCGCTATTTTATTGCCCCTGTACTTCCTTATTTCTTCGGCCGAGATCCTCAGCAAATCAATGTCTTCAAATTCAATTTTCCCTTTAACATCAGCGGCTGAAGGATCAAGAAGCCTCATTATGGAAAAAGAAGTAACAGACTTTCCAGAGCCGGATTCTCCTACAATACCCAGTACTTTTCCTTGCGCTACATGGAAGCTTATTTCGTTAACAGCAGTTGTCCACGATTGATCTTCTTTGTTCAGGAATTGTATCTTCAGATTTTTTACTTCCAGCATTCAGACACTAAGATACGATCCAGATCAATAATATCAGCCGTTTTTCCTATTTTTGCGGCATGGAAAGAGAAATCCTTGATACCAAGCGCAAAGCCCTCAAAATAAATCTGAATCCTAAAATATATGGGACTTTTGCAGAGATAGGGGCAGGGCAGGAAGTCGCTCGTAATTTCTTTACTGCAGGAGCAGCCTCGGGTACCGTAGCTAAAACCATGTCGGCATACGATATGACATTCAGTGATGCCATTTACGGAGTAGAAGAATCCGGAAGATATGTGAGTCAGTCGCGTTTACTTAAGATGTTAAACCATGAATTTGGTTTGCTTAACGAAAGACTAAATGGAGAAAAGTACGATAAGCACACCTTTTTTGCATTTGCTGATACGGTTACTACACTGAATTACAATAAATCTAATGATCCGCATGGCTGGATCGGACTTAAGTTTCAGGTGGAGCCGGGAGGCGAAGCAAATGAGATATTTTTCCATGTCAGGTTGCTGGATACGGATGCCACTTTACAACAAAATATATTGGGTATCATCGGTGTAAACCTCGTTTACGCTGCTTTTTACCATTACAATGATCCTAAAACGATGATTGAATCTTTAGCAGATAATTTAACAATTGGTTCTGTAGAAATTGATCTGATCTCTGTAAACGGTCCTGCTTTTAAAAATATCAATAACATTTTATTGAACCTTTACCTGATTGTGAAGGATTTCTCTGATGCAGCCATATTTGATGCAAGTGGTAAACCAAGGCTTGCTAAAGACTTATTGTACAAAAAGGATATCATGATATTGCGTACAAAATACCTTCAAAAGTCTAACCCCAATTTTAGCATGCTCAACAAAGCTGTAGATCAGTTTGTACGTACGGAAAATGTTAAAAAAGAAAATCTTAGCGTACTAATTGAGGTATTGATGTCTAACGTACTTTCTAATGATGATGAGTTACATGAAGAAATTGATGTAGAGGCAGTAGCAAAGCGAGCTGAGGAAATGTGTAATACCGGGAATACAGTAATTGTGTCTAACTTTGCGAGGCACAACAAGCTGGCTAAATACCTGGATCGTTGCCGTCCTAAAAGTGTGGGCATATCAACAAATATCAACAACCTTAAATTTGTTTTTAACTCCAGCAATTTTGGAGAAAATTATTCCAGCCAGCTTTTAAGTTATGTAAGTGATATGTTTAGCAAGAACGTTAAGCTTTTTGCCTATCCTTTTTTAGATAAAAAGACAAACGAGGTGATCACCACTGCGAATATGCCGGTAACTCCAGATGCCAGACCATTGTTCGATTTCTTAATCATTAACGGCTACATAACTGATATTAAAGATTACAGCGATGAGGATGTGAAAACCGTTTAATCCTTTTCAGTTTTATAAATATCTTTTATTGCAATGCCCATTAACTTATCCGGATGTTCTATGGCTTTAAATCCAAATTGAGCATACAATCCATGTGCATCTTTTGTGGCTAACATATACCGCCTTAATCCTTGAAGCTCGGGGTGAAATAACATCAGTGACATGAGCTTTTTTGACAACCCTTGTCCACGGTAAATTTCTTCCACATACACATCTGCCAGGTATGCAAACGTTGCTTTATCGGTTATCCACCTGGCAAATCCAATCTGCAATGCGTCTTTGTAGATACCAAAGCAAAGCGAATTTTCTATAGAACGCTTTACGGTTTCTATCGGTATATTCTCGGCCCAATAAGATTGGGTACTTAGGTAATGGTGTATTGCAACGGCATCTAATTTCTGCTTATCATCAGAAAAAACAAAGCCATTGTCGGAAATTTCAACCATTAGTTTCTCATATTAATGTATTGCAAAGGCTGACCGAAATCTTCCTTTTTACACAGGGAAATTACAGCTTGCAGGTCATCAATATTTTTGCTTTGAACCCTAACCTGATCATCCATCATAGAAGCTTGTACCTTTAAGCCACTTGCTTTAATTTTTGCAACGATCTTTTTTGCAGCTTCCTTATCCAATCCCTCTTTAATGGAAATCTCTTTTCTAATCATATTACCTGATGCATATTGCTCCTTTCCAAAATCTAAACATTTGGCATCAAGGCCCTGCTTAATCATCCTGGAAATTATAGCATCTTCGATGGCTTTTAAACGCATGTCATCTTCCGTAACAATGGTAATCTGATTTGTCTTTTTATCATGATCAATAGTGCTTTTTGATGTGTTAAAATCATAACGGTTAAGGATTTCTTTTTTTGCGTTATTCATCGCGTTATCAAATGTTTGCGCATCAACTTTACTTACAATATCAAAAGTGGGCATGATTATAGCTTTATGGTAAAAATTATATTAGATTTAGCTACAATTTATCCAAATAGAAGTCTTGTAACTTAAAACATTTAAATATACAAATATGAAAACCAATAAACCTAAAGCACAAAAAAAAGACGTGAAAAAAGCTGTTAAAAAGGAGCTTGAACAAAGCCTTACCGCAAAGTTATTCGAAGTGGTTAAACATTTCGGTCAGGATGCAGAAAAAGTAGGGAAGGAAATTAAAATGGTTAGTAAGTTTGTTGCAAAGAAGTTAGCTAAGAAATTTGAAGAAGTTAAAGGCTCCGTAGAAGATAAAATAGAAGAGGTAACGGCAAAACCAATATTGGAAAAGAAGGTAGTGGCAGTTAAGAAATCGGCCTTAAAGGGTGCTAAGAATGCAAAGAAAATAGTGAAGAAAGCTGTTAAAAAGGCAAAGCCAGTAGTGCAAAGCATTAAGGTTGAAGCCATTGCTACAGAAGAAAAGGCCGCAAAAGCAATTGAAAAGCCAATAAAAAAGGTAGTTGCAACTGTTGCTAAAGTTGAAAAGGCTGTGGTAGCAGAAGCCAAAGAGCTGGTTACTGAAGTAGAGAAAAAAGTGGCTGCTAAGCCGGTAGCTAAAGCAGCAACTGTTAAAGCAACACCTGTTAAAAAACCGGTTGCTAAATCTAAAACAGAAACAAAATAATAGTCTAAACGTGTACGTATTAATTTGGGTAATAATTAACAATTACTTAACACTAAATAACGCAGTTTTGATGCACAGGATTAACTGACCTTTAATTCATCAATGACAAAAAAAAAAGTACCTTTTTTAAACAGAGAAATTAGTTGGTTGTACTTCAACGACCGGGTTTTACAAGAAGCTGCGGATGAAACCGTCCCTTTAATAGAACGCATTAAATTTTTATCAATTTTTTCTTCCAACCTGGAGGAGTTTTATCGTGTGCGCGTTGCCACAATGAATAGGTTAGCTAACCTCAATGATAAAGCTAAAGAACTGTTGGGTTTCAATCCAAAAAGAGTACTCAACGAGGTCAAAAATATCGTTGTAAAACAAGAGCGTAAATTTGAGCAATTATTTCAGGCAACACTGATCAATGAGCTTGCACAAAACAGAATATTTATCCTTAACGAAACACAACTTAACGTTGCCAGAGGAGAGTTTGTAAGGAACCATTTCAGGGATAAAATACTTTCCAATCTGGTCCCAATAATGCTAGATATGGATATGCCATTTCCTGAATTGAAGGATAGGTATTTGTACTTTTTTGTACGGCTATCCAGGTCTTCCTCAAGCAAACATGAGAAGTATGCCCTAATCGAGTTGCCAAACGATTTGCCGCGCTTTCTTGTCTTACCAGAAACAAATGGTTTAAAGTTTATTATCCTTGCCGAAGACATTATAAAGTACTGCCTTGATGATATTTTTTACATGTTTAACTATGACATTCTTGATGCCTTCAGTATACAATTAACAAGGGATGCAGAGCTGGACATCGATAAGAATGTGAGCGATAAATTTGTTGATGAACTTAAGGCGAGTTTGGATAAACGGAAAAAAGGTAAGCCCATGCGTTTATTGTACGATACGGAGATGCCTTTTGATATGCTTACCGTTCTGGTTACCAAAATGAAGATAGAGGCAGAAAGTCTAATCCCCGGTAATAGGTACCATAAATTTGGTGATTTTATCGCCTTTCCAAATGTAGGTGGTAAAGAACTGGAATATCCACCCAACGTTCCCTTGAAAGTTTCGGGACTGCACCGTACTGAGAGTATTTTCAACAAGTTGCAGGAGCGAGATTATCTGATCAATTTGCCTTATCAATCTTACGATTATATCATCCTTTTTTTAAGAGAGGCTGCGATAGATCCAAAGGTTACAGAAATTCACATCACCTTGTACCGTTTGGCAGAAAATTCCAGGGTTATCAATGCATTGATCAATGCGGCTAAAAATGGCAAGAAAGTACATTGCCTGGTAGAGTTAAAGGCAAGGTTTGATGAGCGGGCAAATATATTCTGGACCAGTAGGTTACTGGAAGAAGGTATAGCGGTAAACTACGGCCTCACAGATTATAAAGTCCACTCTAAAATATGCCTGGTTAAAAGAATGGAAAAAGGCAGACCAAAGTATTATGCCAACCTGGCAACAGGAAATTTCAATGAGAAAACAGCAAAACTGTATTGTGACCACAGCATATTCACCGCAAAAAAAGAAATTACCAATGATTTGATAAAGCTCTTCTCTGCGCTCAATAAGAAAACGGTAACCAAAGGCTTTAAGCACCTCATCGTCTCTCCGTTAGAATCCAGGAGTAAAATTTATGGTCTTATTTTACGGGAAATAAAGATTGCGAAACAAGGAAAGCCTGCTTACATGATATTGAAAGTAAACAGTTTGGCAGATGAGGGAATTGTAGAGAAACTTTATGAGGCCAGCAATGCAGGGGTTAAGATTAAGTTGATTGTAAGAGGAATTTGCACCTTGGTGCCGGGTATTGAAGGATTTAGTGAAAACATTACAGTAATTAGTATCATAGATAAATTTCTGGAACATGCCAGGGTATTTATCTTCGGTAATGGAGGGAAAGAAGAAATGTTTCTTTCATCTGCCGATTTGATGAGCCGTAATTTTGAGCATAGGGTAGAGGTTGGTTTCCCTGTTTTGGATGCAGAGGTACAACAGGAAATAAGAGACATTATAGAATTCCAGTTGCAAGATAATGTAAAGGCTAGAGACATCACCAAAACCAACAGTAATAAATACCATAGAAACCGCATAAGCAATAAAATCAGGGCTCAGGTTCAAACCTATAATTACCTTAAAAACAAACACCAATAAAATAGATGTTAAGATACGCTGCAATAGACATAGGTTCAAATGCTGTAAGGCTGCTGATTGCCGATATTTCAAAAGATGATGAAGGATTCAATTTTAAAAAGAATACTTTAATACGGGTTCCGCTGCGTCTCGGAGATGATGCTTTTCTTGACCATCACATCTCTGCCAAAAAGGTGGTTGATTTGCAAAAAACCATGCTGGCGTTTAAGAATCTAATGGATGTTTATGGCGTATCAAAGTACCTGGCCTGTGCAACATCAGCCATGCGGGAAGCAGATAACGGTGCCGAAATTATTAAGAAAGTAAAGGAATATGCCAACATTGATCTGGAAATTATTGAAGGGCAGCGTGAGGCAAACATCATCTATGCCAATCATATAGAAGAAAACCTGGATGTTAAAAAAAGCTATTTGTATATAGACGTTGGTGGCGGTAGTACTGAGCTTTCTGTCTTTGTAAATAAAGTGCCGGTAGCTTCCAGATCTTTTGATATTGGAACAATCCGAATGCTGGATAACCAGGATAAAGAGGAGACCTGGGATGACATGAAGAACTGGGTAAAAGAGCACACCAAGGACTTAAAAAACGTAGCCGGAATTGGTACTGGAGGTAACATCAATAAGCTCTTTAGGATGTCTGAGGAAAAAGAAGGATCTCCGCTTCCTTACTTAAAATTGAAGGGCTTATACAACTCCCTAAATAGCCATTCTCTGAAAGAACGAATTACTGTTTTTGGTTTAAACCCAGACCGTGCAGACGTTATTATTCCTGCCTCTGAAATATTTATTACCTTAATGAAATGGACAGGTATTAAACAGATTTACGTACCAAAAGTAGGTATGGTTGATGGGATTATAAATTTACTGATAGAGGAGAACCTTACTGCTGCAAGTTACTCATAAGCCAGGGCAAGATACTTCCCATGATGGCTGATAGAAGAAGGATTATTGATCCGGTAGTTTTCTATTATTGGTGTAGTAATAGCTATGCGAACTGCATCCAGTTCTTCGCTTGTTAAACCGGCAATGGTATGAATATATTCCGTTAAAAGTATGCTTTTGGTAAAGTAAACCTGATTGCCATAAGTTACATTTCCGGTAGCCGTATCTTCATGAATAATCAGGTTATTGCAAATCAGCTTTACTGGTGCAAATTCATGTAATTTATTGGTTTTAGACTCAATCTTATAAGTAGATTCTTTCATAGTCCATAATAACCAAACCATCACATCCGGATGCACTGCAGAAGCGATTAGAAATTGCTCTTCAGAAGTAAATAGTTTATCCAGGTAGCCTGGTCGTTTCCAATTGCTATCCTGTTCTGCCTGCTGCAGATCTACAATATCATTGCCTATCATTTCTCCTGCAATTTGGTTTTGATGATGTCCATTGCAGCACCCAAACTCAGCATTTTTTCCATTGATGCATTGTCAATAACGATATCAAATTCTTCCTCAACATCCAGCACCACATCTACCAGATTTGCAGAATTTATTTTCAAGTCTTTAATGAAATCTGTGTCTTTGTCAATGTTTTCCAGTGCAACTTTATCCTGCGCATAATTCGCTACAATTGGTTTCAGTTTAGCAATAAGTTCTTCGTTAGTCATATTTTTTTAAAATTATGCATGCATTTACATCTCCAAATCCAAAGTTTGCTTTTGCAATAATATTGAGGTTTTTCCTTATTAACAACTGAGGGATGGTTTCCGCATCAATAATTTTAGTTATTTCAGGATTTAAGTCGTTACAATTTATATTTGGAAATATAAAGCCCTCTTTTAATTGAAGCACGCTTGCTACACATTCTATACTTCCGGCCGCACTCAGGCAGTGTCCTGTGGTAGATTTTAAAGTGTTTATTAAAGGGAAATCTTTGCCTTTTCTTTGTAATGCAATGCTCCAGTTTTCAATTTCCACAGCATCCTTTGATGTCGCCGTCAGGTGGCCATTTATCGCATCAATAGCTGAAGCTTTAATGCGCGAATTTTCTAAAGCCTTTGTAATACAACGCTGCACTGCTATGTTGTTTGGGGCCGTCATGCTACCTGTGCCCAATTGCCCGCCCGAATTGATATTTCCGCCAATAATTTCCGCATAGATTTTTGCACCTCTTGCCAGCGCGCTTTCCAGTGATTCTAATACCATGGCCCCAGCCCCACTTCCTGGAACAAAACCACTAGCAGATGCGCTCATAGGTCGTGATCCAGCCGCAGGGTTATCGTTGTGTTTATAAGTACAAACCTTCATCGCATCAAAGCCGCCCCAAATAAAAGGCCCTGAATCGCTCGTGCTTCCAGCAAGCATTCTCTTCGCTCCTCCTGTTTTTATGCGCTCATAACTCATTAAAATGCTCTCTGTGCCAGTGATACAGGCCGATGAATTGGTGCTTACTTGATTGCCCAAGCCCAGCTTGCCACCAATATAGGCGCTAATGCCGCTTGCCATGGTTTGAATTACCGTAGTGCTCCCTAATTTTCTAACCGCTAATCCATCAACTTTATAGATGGCCTCCCTAAATTTATCAATGCCCGAGGTGCCCGTACCAAAAATAGTTCCGCTACACCAATCGGGTTCTAATCCAGTTGTAGGTTCTAGGCCTGCATCATTCCAGGCCTCCATGCCCGCAATCACCCCATAAAGTATACCGCTACTATTGAAATTTCTTAACTCCAACTCTGTAAAGCAGGAGTTAATTTGTAATGGACTGAGGGTAGGTTTGCCGGCAATCTGGCAGGAGAAGCCAAGGGCTTCCAGTTGCGGATCATGACTAATGCCCGACCGGCCATTTTTTATGGCCTCCGTAAAGGCGCTAATACCAACGCCATTTGGTGCCACAACACCCATTCCTGTTATTACAACCCGGTTAGCCATTCATTTTATTGGTAACCATGCCGGCAATTGTTCCTTTGCAGACCACTTCTCCAGCCTGGTTGGTCATCTGTACATGGCAATTGAGTTTTTTAAAGCGGAAGTATATTTTTTCTGCCTGTACGGTTACTTTCTCGCCAGGGAATACCGGCTTCAAAAAATCTATTGCTGTAGAAGTCAACATGACATGACCAGGCAATCCATTTTCGGCACTTCCTGAAAGATAGATGCCCAGGCATACCAATCCAATCTGCGCCATGGTTTCTGTTAAAATTACGCCCGGAGTAACGGGATTATCTTTAAAATGACCTTTGTAAAAATCCAAATCCGGACTAAACATATAGGTGCCGGTTACTTTATTTTCATCCAATTCCAGCAGTTCGTCCACAAATAAAAAAGGGCTGCTATAGGGTAAATGTGCTAAAACTTCGTCTTTATTCATCGGTTATGTGTTCTTTAAAAATCGCACACTAGTGTGGTGCATCAAATTTAATTACCATTTCAGCAATATCCGTTGCGCAGAGAATCCCGGACCAAAACTTAACATTAAGCCATAGTCCCCTTTCTTTGGATTATTGTCCATAATGCGTTCCAACACGTAGAAAACAGTTGCACTAGACATGTTGCCATAAAGGTTCAATACCTCTTTAGTATCGTTGATGTTTTTACCTAAAGCGCCGAAAAGTGCTTCTACCACCTGAACTATTTTTTTACCACCGGGATGAAAAATCAAATGTTCAATATCAGTGATGGATAAGTTGTTTTTCGCTAAAAAGGGATTTATAATAGCAGCAAAATGGCTTTCAATAGTATCAGGCACTGCAACATCCAATATCATTTTAAGTCCGGAGTTGGTTAGCTTAAAGCCCATCAGCTGTTCCGTATTATTAAAGTGATACATTTCTCCGGCAATTAATTCAGGTCCCTCGTCACTAGCATCAGCGCTTAACATAACACAGGCTACACCGTCTCCAAAAATAGCCGTGCTTACCATATTGGCCATAGAGAAATCTTCCAATTGTAAAGTCGCCGTAGGCGATTCATAGGAAATTACCGCAGCGCGTTTACCCGGGTTTGATTTTAAAAAGTTTAACGCATAAATCATTCCGGATACACCAGCAACGCAACCCATTTCTGTTACAGGTAACCTCATGATGTCTTGTCTCAATCCCAACGCGTTAATCAGGTATGCATCAAGAGAGGGAATCATAATTCCTGTACAACTTACCGTAATAATAAAATCTAAATCTTCCGGCTTCCACTTGGCCTTTTGCAGCCCATCACTTAAACACTTGGCAGATAGTTTTAGTCCTTCTTTTATGTATATGTCATTGCGTTCCTCAAAGGAAGATTTAGTAAATACTTCTGCTGGCGACATAATAGAATATCTTTTGCTAACGCCTGCATTCTCAAATATTTTTTTAACTTTTCTTATGAAACGGTCGTCCTGACCACCTAGCCAGACATCCAGAAGGGGTAGTATTTCTTCCGTTGTTCTGGAAAACTCAGGAAGTACTTTTGAAACAGCTTTAAGTTTTACTGGTATGCCTTGGCTCATATAGTAGGTATTATCCACTGGTAACGGAATGCCCATCGCCAGCGCAAAATATGTTTATCAATGTCTAAACGGTCTGCATAGTGCATAATGTCGTTCATTTTAAATCCCCTCAAAATAGAAACCAGGCCATCTTCTCTAGACATGCTATTCAGTCTGAAAACGCCGCATACCATTATAAATAAATAATAAGCCAACCTGCTTCTGTGAAGATCATTAATTACAATACCCATTATTGCCTGCTTTCTAAAGCCGTCAATTAACTGTATTATCTCATCATCTTTAAAATGATGCAGGGTTAATGTACATAGGATAACATCAAAATACCGTTCTTGTTTAAGCTCATTAAAAATATCTGCACAAATAAAACTGACGTTTGGATAATTTGTTGAAAGCGCTGTGGCATGATTAACGGTATATTGATTGGCGTCCATACCAATCAGCTTAAAGTTAAATCCTTTATCCAGGCCATAATCAGCCAGTGCCCGTAACATATCACCATTACCACAACCTATATCAAGAATGCTGATTTCAGCCGCCTTGCTTTTGCCTTTAATCAAAAGTTCAACCCCCTCAATAGTTACCTTATTGCCACCCAAAAAACGGTTGATATTGGCTATTTTGTTTAACGCATCTTTTAAGACTTCTCCTTCCAAAGAAAAATCGTCCATTATTTCGGAAGCATCACTCCTAAACTTGGTATTTACAGGCATTATATATTCGGTTTTCCGTGCGTATTCTTAATAATCATTCGCAATAGGAGCGGAAATTTAGCCAATAGATGTAACAAAATGTTAAATAACTTTTCTTTTTTAATAATTGTGGATAAAATTCTACCCATACGTAGCCTATGCTGAAATTTCGATTTCCAAACTACTATATATTTCTTTTCAAATGCATCCCGCGTTTTGATCTCGCCAATTAGGAACTGATCGCATAGTTCAGCGCAGATTTTAGCACTGTGAATGGCCATCGCCATTCCGTTTCCGCATAAAGGATGGATTAAACCGGCCGTGTCGCCAATCATTAGTATGTGATCCAGCACCTGTTCTTTTTCCGCAAAGGAGATCTGACTAATGCTTAGCGGTTCTGGAAACAAAGGTTGCAGGTTTTCAAAGATGTGTTTAAGTTGAGGATTTTTGGACATCACCTGCTTTTGGAAATCGGCTATGTTTTTGCAAGCCTTAAAATCTTTATATTCCGTTAGGTAACAAACATTTATAATATCTTTTTCAACCCTGGAAATCCCGCAATACCCCCCTTTAAAAAGATGTAAGGAAATTTGATCATCGGCCACTGTTCCTTTGTAATGACCTTTAATGGCCAGCCATGGTGATTTTTTAGCAATAAATGGTCTTTTTAATTTTTGATCAATTGCTGTTCTTTTCCCAAAAGCACCAATAGCAATGGGCGCTTTAACAATGCCGTTATTTTGTGTTTGGACAGAAAATTGCCCGGCCAGGAAGACTATGTTTTCTACCGTATCTGTAATGATTCTGCAGCCTGCAATCAGGGCTTTTTGGTAAAGGAAATAGTCTAAAGTAAACCTGCTAATGCCAAAGCCACCTAAGGGTAAATTACAATTTATAGTTGTGCCGCTTGGCGTAGAGAGCGTAAACTTTGAAATTTCTGCTGGTGCCAGATCGTTAATATTTATAGCCAATGAATCCAGGTAGGAGCGTACCTCATTTGAAATAAACTCGCCACATACTTTATGCTGCGGGTAAACCGTTTTTTCAATTAGCATAACCGACTTTCCTCTCTGAAGCAGGTCTATAGCGCAGACCAATCCGGCAAGGCCGCCACCAATAATGATGATCTCTTCTTTGGGTATTGTCATTTAACATTGAACATAGCAATTAAACCCCATAAAGCATAAATTATTTAACAAACATGGTAGTTGAATTGTCAGTATTATTTTTAATATCTTAATTTTTGTCTCAACTTATTACCTTTGGCCCATGATTACTGTAATTTTAAACAGAGTCCTTATGATCGGACTTTTCATGACATCCATGGTGTCTCTAACTTTTAGTCAGGCTGATAAAAGCAATCCATCACCTTTAAAGTTTCCTGTGCCACAGGGTGTTTCCAATCAATTGTTCTACCTACAAAGGGATCCAAATTTGAATACACTCATTTATGCACTCAACATTGATAAAGCGGGTGAGGTGGATAAAGATGAGCCGATATTGGCCTATTGGATTCGTTATGGCGATGGTGGAGAGAAAAAGGATCTTTCTTTTGTACAACGCAAATTCGCCTATGGCGTAGAATCTAAAATGCTTGGTAAAGACCAGTTCGAATTGAGATTTGTATCCCATAAAAAGCTTGCATTGTATCTTGTTAAGTCAGCCGACGATAAAAAGTATCATGTTTATGTAACTATCAATAAGAAGAAGCTATTGCTGGACCGCATCTTTGTAAGGATAGAGGGCGGTACTTTTTGGCTACCCAATGTTAAGTATGTGGAACTTCGTGGTGTTAATCAGGAAAACAATACGTTGGTTACCGAGCGCATAGTGGTTTAGCCAAATCCTCCATTGCCATTTTTATAGTCTAAATAACATTTCTCTTTCTATCACAAATAGGTTGGGCAGGGGTATGCTGTGGCACGAAATCGCTACACAGTCCTAATAACAGCTTATAAATAACTAGTAAATAACTGATAAACAACTTATTTATATTATCCTTCCGTTATGGTTGCAATATCCTTGCAATATCTAATAGGATATCGAAAGGATAGCTCAAGGATATTCCAAGGATAATGCAAGGATATTCCAACCCTGTTTTTTATCAGTTATTTACTAGTTGTTTATCAGTATTTTTAGGGAAGGAGTATAGAGTTTGGTACCTATTCTAGGTAACGAATAGTCAACGCAAAAAAAATCCCCACCTTACGAATAAAGTGGGGATTTGTTTGAGATTTATCGTATTTCTAACTGTCTAGCAAACTGGCTGCCTGGTTGTCAATAAACCAAGTGATATTACCGCTAACCGGAGCGATGAGTTGCGAAGGATACAGGGATGTATTTTTTGTTTGATCATCCAAAACATGTTTGATGGCCACGGCTTTGGCTTCTCCGAAAACGAGGAAGGCAATGTTCCTGGCTTTGTTGATCAGTGATGCCGTAAAGCTGATGCGATAGGTGTCCAATTTATCCACGAAAACTGCATCAACCTCTACCTGATGATTTTCCAGAATTCGTGTGCCCGGAAATAACGATGCTGTATGTGCATCATCACCCATTCCTAAAAGAATTAAATCAAAAGACAGGTCTGAACCCTTAAAATGATCTACTATAGCTTTAGTATATTCTATTGCGGCACGTTCTGGCTCCAGAGCAGTGTTGACATAAAAAATATGATCTTCCGCAATTTTTAAAGGGTCTAAAATGCTGTTCTTAGCCATCAAGCCATTATAACTTTCATGATTTTGCGGAACGTTCCGCTCGTCTCCAAAGAAAAAGAAAACTTTAGTCCAGTCTAGCTCATCCTTATAGGTGGTGGCCAGTAGCTCATATAATTTTTTAGGAGAGTTTCCGCCCGTTAAAACAAAATTAAACCTGTCTTTGTCAAGGATGGATTCCCTGGCAATGTTGACAATGTAATCTGCCAGATCTTTAAATAATTCTGGCTCATTATGGTAGATCAGGAGGTTCATTTATTCTTTATTTAATGGTAAAGTAAACCAATGAAATCCATCACGTGCAATTAATGCCTCAGCGTCTTCAGGTCCCCATGAATCTGCTGTATAATTTGGAAAACTTAAAGATTTTTTATTCTCCCAGGCATTCACCACAGGCATTAATAGTTCCCATGCAGTTTCCACCTGATCGGCGCGCATAAACTGCGTTTGATCTCCGGTCATCACATCCAGTAACAAGGTTTCATAAGCTTCTGGAGTCTCCGTACTATACGTCCCTTTGTAATCAAAAACCATATCAACAGGGTTTAGCACCATATCTAATCCTGGTCTTTTACCCTGTACTTGTAAACGAATGCTCATTTCTGGTTGTATACTGATGATTAGCCTGTTTTGCTGCCAATTTTCTGAAACACCTGCCGGAAAAATATGGTGCGGAACGTCTTTAAATTGTATGGTAATTAAAGATGAGGTTTGAAATAATCGTTTCCCCGTTCTCACATAAAACGGAACACCCTGCCACCTCCAATTGTCTACAAAAAACTTTATGGCTGCAAAAGTTTCTGTATTGGAGTCAGGATCTACGCCAGTTTCGTGACGGTAACCAGGAACTTCTTTTCCTTCTACCCAGCCTTTTGTGTATTGGCCGCGAACGGTGCTAAAACGAATATCTTCAGAACTAAATGGCCTCATGGCTTTTAGTACATCAACTTTCTTGTTTCGGATCTCGTCTGCATCAAAATTTACTGGCGTTTCCATTCCAATTAAGCATAGCAGCTGTAGTAAATGGTTTTGGATCATATCTCTTAATGCACCCGCACTCTCATAGTAACCTCCTCTATCTCCAACACCAAGTTGTTCGGTAACAGAAATCTGAATGTGGTCAATATAAGTTCTGTTCCAAAGCGGTTCCAGGAAGGAGTTGGCGAAGCGGAAAGCCATGATGTTTTGAACCGTTTCTTTACCCAGATAATGATCGATGCGGTAGATTTGTTTTTCAGTAAAGATGCTGGTCAGTATGCAATTCAGATCTTTTGCTGTTTGTAAATCGCGACCGAAAGGTTTTTCAATAACTATTCTACAGTTATCTTCATTGCCGGCCATTTCATATTTTGAAATACATTGTGCAATTAAAGGGAACAAGTTAGGGGCAACAGCCAGGTAATAAAGTACCTGTGTTTTTGGGCCAAACTCTTTCTGGAATTTCTCAATGTTTTTCTTAAGGTTACCAAAGGTTTCCGGGGCCTCTACATCTACTGGAGTGTAATGAAGATGCTCCGCAAATTTAGACCATTTATCCTCCTTTACTTTACCAGATCTGGAGAAACTGTTTACCGCATCCATAAGTGCTGTGCGGAATTTTTCGTCGTTAAGTGGCTTTCTTGCAGTACCTATTATGGCATAGTTTTCTGGCATGTAGCCATCTGCATAAAGATTATAAAGCGCCGGAGCTAATTTGCGTAAATTTAAATCGCCTGTACCTCCAAAAATTACAATTATTGTGGGATTTAGACTGATGCTAGTTTTCATCTGTTGAGTTTTGTAATGCTAATTATTTGTATTCCAGTTGGCATGGAAAATGCCTTCTTCATCAATACGTTCAAATGTATGTGCGCCGAAAAAGTCTCGCTGCGCTTGGGTTAAATTGAGGGGTGAATTTGCAGTTCTTAAAGAATCAAAATAAGTTATTGCAGAGGCATAACAAGGAACAGCAATACCACTCTGTATCGCAGCTATAATTACTTGTCTGCTACCGACAATAATGTCTTTCAATTTACTTTGTATACCAGGATCACTAAATAAATGAGGCAGCTTAGGCTGTTTTGTATAAGCCTGAAAAATATCCTCCAATAGTTCCGCTCTGATGATGCATCCGCCTCTCCAAATCTGAGAAATCTCTTTTAGGTTAAGCTCATATTTGAATTCTGTAGAAGCCTGTTCCAGTAAATGTAATCCCTGGGCATAAGAGGTTATCATTGCAAAATACAAAGCTTGTTCTAGTTGAACTTCAAAAGCAGCGGCATCTTCAATCGTTATTGCCTGATGTGGCAGTGCATCTGCAAGATTTACCCTTAATGATTTGAATTTAGATAAATCCCTGGTGCTAACTGCTTCATTTATGGTAGGTATAGGCAATTGCAAATCAACAGAAACCTGAGTAGTCCATTTGCCGGTACCTTTAGATTTCGCTTCGTCTTTGATGTAGTCAATAAGCATTCCGCCGGTTTTTTCATCTTTAACTTTGAAAATGTCTTTAGTAACTTCTAACAAAAATGATTTCAAACGGCCATTGTTCCACTTGTCGAACAGGCTAAAGATTTGTTCATTATTGTATTTCAATCCATTCTTCAGCAAATCGTAAGTTTCTGCAAGGATTTGCATCATGGCATACTCAATACCATTATGTACCATCTTTACAAAATGGCCGGAAGCACCGGGCCCAATATAGGCAACGCATGGATCGCCGTTAACTTTGGCAGAAACCGCTTCCAATATGGGTTTTACAGATAAGTAGGCATCTTTGTCGCCACCAGGCATCATACTTGGTCCAAAACGTGCACCTTCTTCACCACCGGAGATTCCCATTCCAAAGAAATGGATGCCTTGATCAGAAAGGTCTTTAGCCCTGCGACTCGTATCCGTAAAATGCGAATTACCGCTATCAATAATCATGTCGCCTTTATCTAATAAAGGAACAAGTTCGTTGATGACGCTGTCGACTATCGCACCTGCGGGTACCAGCAGCATAATCCTTCTGGGTAGTTCCAGACTTTTAATAAAATCATTTAAATCTTCAAAACCTTTTAGCTGGTGTTCCGCACCATCTTCAGCAAGTTTTTTCAACATTTTAGGATCCTTATCGTATCCGGTAACCCGAAAACCATGATCTGCCATGTTGAGCAACAAATTGCGGCCCATTGTTCCAAGGCCAATCATTCCTAAGGTGTATTTATCAGTCATTATTTATTTTTTATCAGGATGAATAGTATATACATGATATTTTTCTGCTGCCTGCCATAGCTTAGCACCACCTTTAATGCCGTCCTTATTGGTTACCAGGTGAATGTTGTGCTCTAGTTCAAAGCTAATGTGCTTGGAATTCCCGCCACCTATATATAAGGTGTCATAATTGAACACAGTTTTGTAGATTTCAATGATGCGCTGAAGGCGTTCATTCCACTTTTCTTCACCTATCTTGTCGAACGCTGCAGTACCTATATAGGCATCGTAATCTTTTTTTCTGGTGATGGGCAGGTGGGCCAGCTCCAGGTGGGGCAGGAGTTCTCCGTCATACGTAAGTGCTGTACCGAAGCCGGTTCCTACGGTGAATACGATTTCAAATCCCTTACCTTCAACAATACCCAATGCCTGCTGGTCCGCATCATTAATTAAACGGACAGGAAGATGGAGCAGGTTGCTGATCTGTTGGGCAAGATCTATGTTTGCCCATTTGTTTTTAGCAAGGTTTGGCGCGGTTTCCACTACACCCTTTTTTACGTATCCTGGAAAACCTACAGATACCCTATCAAAATCATCTTCGAATGAAGACACGAGTTCTTTAATAATCGCTATGATGTTTTCAGGAGTGGATTTCTTTGGTGTGGGTATTTTTTTGAAATCAGTAAGAAGTTCGCCTTCTTCAGTTAGAATACAAGCTTTAACGCTTGTGCCGCCAATATCTATGGATAGAATGTTGCTGCTCTTTTTTTTAGGGTTAACTGGCATATTGTTGTTTTGTAAAATGGCCTGTTGTTATTACATTTCAAAATAACAAATTTTAGTCCGATTACAGGGTAAGTAATTTTTGTATAATGTGGAATAATTACTGTTAAGTAACAGTAGTTTAGGAAGTGTGCGCTATAAAAGTCAGGTTATCAGTCATTAATTCTAGAGTTGTATAGTTTTTAGATCAAAATTAGATCTTAAAGGAATAAAAGGGTTGAAATGATTTGGCTGTTAAATTTTGTTAAAAAAAAATCGGATAAAATATTTGCAATTAGATTATTCTTTCGTATCATTGTTAAGGGAATATCTGATTTCGCACGAATGATCGGCTATTTAACAAACCAAGTATATATTTTTATAAACCAAGCTATGAATCGAACTTTTACAAAAAATTCAGGGAGTGAAGTCTCACTTCAGCACTACAATCATTATCAGAAGCACAATAGAACGGCCTTGGCTGAGTCTGCTTTGCGTATGACTAATAAATTATAGTCCTAACAAGCTAAAACGATTTAATCTATATCTTAAATAATCGCAAATAGTTTCAAGCCTTAAATTTCCCGGGGCTAGGAGTTATTTTTAGTCGTTTACGATATTTCCATTACGTCAAACAATCAATAAACAGTTTTTTAATCAGTTAATACTTAATTATCTGTTATGCGCATTATTGCAACTATAACTTTTCTGGGTGTGCTGTGTACAACAACATACTCCTTCGGTAATACGGCTAGGTCTGCCTGTGTTTCGAATCATTTCTCGTTAGTGCGAAGCTTCCAACGGACGGATACGGCTAAGTCGGACACCGCTAAAATGGATACTGCTGCTGTTGGTATCAAGCAAGCTGCAAAAACTATTGCGAAGAAGCTTGAATCCAAAGGCAGTAACCTGGATCCTAAGAAGCTGTCGTTATTTCCGGCGATCTCCCTGCAACAATATTTAAAAGGTGAGGCTGCTGGTTTGTATACAACTGAACCAACTAGTGAGCCTGGTACGGTTCAAAACATGTTTATCCACGGAACTTCACAACCGTTGTTGTCACAACGTGAAGTTTTCCAAACTCAGCCGCTTGTTGTATTAGATGGTGTTCCTCTTATTGGCGAGCATCCTTTTGCATTTGATATACAGCAATTCAAATTTGACAGGATCGGTCCTGCAATTAATCCACTAACTAATATTAATATGGCAAACATTAAATCCGTTCAGGTTTTGACCGGATTAAATGCTACAGCTATATATGGTCCTAAAGGAGCAAACGGAGTTATTGTTTTAACTACCAATGATCCGACATCAAAAAGAAGAATCACTTTCGATAGTTATGTTGGTGTGGCAACTCCACAAGCAGTAACTACTGTTAATGGTAAGTTCGAAAATGATTTCAGGAGACAGTTCTACAATAAATATACTGCAAATGGAGCTTATGGCGACAATGATGTATATCCATTGTATTTAAGTGATTCATTAAACAATGATTTCTACGGTAAATCCAACTGGACAGATAATTATTACGGAAGCCAACTTCAGTATGGTATTAACGCAGCCATCTCTGGCGGTACAGATCGTGCTAATTTCCGTTTTTCTGTAGGTAATCTTCGTAGTGGTGGTATTGCAGATGATACTAAAGCAGATCGTTACGATACAAGGTTCATTATCAACATGAAACCTGTTCAATGGTTAACTTTTAGTGCAATGGTTAATGCCAACAGACTTCAGCGTGATCGCAACAGAAATGTACGTGACCGCTTAGCTACTGTAAACTATATTCCTGATTTAAGTTCTCCTATTGCGCCGAACAAAGACAAGTACGCACAGTATCTTGGCCAATTCAATAAGGGATTTGACAATAATAGGTCCAATGTTATTGAAGGTTATGCAAAAGTTGGTATTGACTTAGGTAAATTCAAGTTTGTAACTACTTTAGGTTTAGACTATTTTGAAGGTTACCGTGATATTTTCTACGCACGTACTTTATTACAAACTACCAATTTTGCTTCTAATTATTTTGGTTACAATCAGCGTGCAACTGTTGACAACATCGCCACTTATGATTATGATTTGAATGAGGATAGTAAATTTAACTTCAGTGTTGGTAATACTATTCAATATGATACCTATAGATATAGCTATGCTTATGCTTATAAAGGATCAAATGATTTTATCAAATTGAATCTTTTACAATCTGACCCAAATCATAAGGATGCAAACGGTAATAATGATTACTTGGAGCCTTTCGTATTTAGGAGAGAACTGGTTTACAAATTCTTGGACAGAACCAAGAATAACCAGCTTTCATTCTATGGTAAAGCAGATTATAGCTACAAAGACAAATATAATTTTTCTGCTTTATTGCGCGCAGATGCTTCTTCAAATCAGCAACCAACCAGTCGCTGGTTCTACTCTCCTGTAATTTCAGCGGGATGGGATATGAAAAAGGAGTTTTTTGCTAATGATGATACCTTTTCTGAATTAAATTTACGTGCTAGCGTAGGTAGAATGGGTAGATATGAGAATTTTGATAATTATGCTCAAGGCCCTCAATATACTGCTTACATCGGCTTTACCGGTAACTTAATTGCTCCTGGATATAACGGTATCGCTTCTTTAACTCGTCCATATACAGCGGGTGGAGTAGGTTACGGTCTTGACTGGGCTTACACAGATCAGGCTAATCTTGGTTTAGATGCATCATTTTTGAATGATCGTGTTCATGCAAGTATCGATGGTTATTATAAACATGATAAAAACATGTTATTGGGTGTGCCATCTGCTGCAGAATACGGTTATACCAATATCATAAAAAATGGTATGGCGATTCGCAATACTGGAGTTGATTTGGTGTTGAGCGCAGATATTATGCCTAAAACAAAAACTATTTCCTGGACTTCAGCCATTAATGTTAACTACAATAAAAATAAGCTTACTGCATTACCTGGTGGTTTAAATCAAATTGTGCTTGGCGACAGACAACTTAAAGTTGGTGAAGGTGTAGATAGTTATTGGGTATTGACTAATCAAGGTATATATAATTCTGATGCTGAAGTTCCTTCTAATGGAGCAGGTGGAAAAATGGCTTATAATGGCATTACTTTAAAAGCAGGTGATCCAAAATGGTTAGATGTAAATGGTGATAACGCCATTACTGATGCCGATAGGACATTAAAAGGTCATGCATTACCAGTTGTTTCAGGTGGATGGAAAAACGATTTCGGTTACAAGAACTGGACTTTAAGTCTTAATTTCTACTATAACTTGGGTCGCGATTTAATCAATCAGGAAATGGCCAACAGGTTTGACTTTGTAAACCGTGAAGGTTTGAACAGCATCAATTCAGTGAGAGAAATTACCTTCTGGGAAAAAAGAGGAGATTATTCAAAATATCCGATCTACAATCCTTGGAGTTCAGTTTCACCTTACCAGGTTAATCAAGATCTTTTCTTAGAAAAAGCATCATTTATAAAATTACGTACAGTTTCTGTAGGTTACGATTTGACCAGTATGTTCAAAAAGAAATCTCCAAATGTTGAAAGGTTTTATGTTTATGGCAGCGTGAACAATGTGTTCACATTGACCAACTATACAGGACAAGATCCTGAACTGGCTGGTTTTACTGGTTACGATACGGGTTATGGAATGCAAATTCCAAGAACGTACACGATCGGTGTGAAAATGGACTTTTAATTCCTGAACGTAGACAAATAATATTGAGTACCATTTAAAATTGAGAAAATGAAAAAAATAATTTTGCTGAGTCTTGTCTTTGTTGCCCTTCTTGCAGGAAGTTGTAAGAAAGCACTCAACATCAGCTCGACCCGCGTGGTAAATGAAGCGAACTTTTGGAATACCCTAGAGGATTCCAGGGCGGCACTCATGGGTGTGTATGGATTAACCAGAGCAGCGTTGGCTGATAATAATGGCCACTGGATTTATGGGGATGCACGTATGGGGAATTTTCAAAGCCCTATTCGTCAAGATCTTAAAGCGATCATCAATAATGATTTAAATGCATCTTATCCGGTAGTGAATCAACTTTCTAACTGGACCAGGTTTTATGCGATCATCAATGCTGCTAATATCTTTTTGGAGCGTATTCCTGAAGTAAAAGCCAAT
This sequence comes from Pedobacter sp. UYP24, assembly GCF_054057295.1. Lineage (NCBI taxonomy): Bacteria > Pseudomonadati > Bacteroidota > Sphingobacteriia > Sphingobacteriales > Sphingobacteriaceae > Pedobacter > Pedobacter sp. UYP24. The sequence goes on along the minus strand of NZ_JBSRZD010000002.1, from coordinate 522,956 downwards.
GACGCGAGATATACCCAAAACAATATGGAAGTAGATGTAGCACAGGTTCGGTTTTTAAGAGCCTATGCTTATTTTTACATGATTAGGATCTGGGGTGATGTTCCTTTTATTACATCATCACGTGATGGTTCTTTTGAGAACCGCCCAAGATCAAGCAAAGATGCAATCCTTGAGTTTGTGCAAGCTGAAATGTTAGCAGCTGCGCAGGTACTTCCATACCGTTACAGTGTAGGTGATATTCAGCAGCCTGGCGACTACTATAATGAAAATAGATTTAGGTGGGATGGCGCGTTGATTAGAAAACTTACTGCATATGGTATGTTGAGTAGCGTTTCTGCATGGCAGGGAAAATATACGGACGTAATTAAATATGCAAATATCGTAATCACTGACCGGGGTAAGGCAGGTATGGGCTATACTTCTACAAATTTCCTTACGCAAAGAAATGGATTTTTCTATGACAAACGGAATGAGCACTTATTGGCTTTTGGATTTATTTTCGGTCACCAGGATGCTACCTTTGTGGGTAATATGGAATCATTGGCGCTTGCTGAGCCTGTAGTTAATAAAGCCATTCCGGATATGTTTGTACCAAAGGATTCAATCCTTAACATTTTCAAGGAAACAAATGATGGCAGGTTTAACATTGATACTACTGGTACTACGCACTCCGTAGCCTATTTTACCAACTTCTTGGGTAGATATCCAATCTTTAGTAAAATTAAAGTAATGCAGGATGGTTCTACAGACCCTACCTTCAGAATCTATTCTAGTTCTATTGTAGTGACCAGATTGGAAGACATTACGTTACTGAGAGCTGAAGCTTATGCAGCTTTAGGAGAAACTACCAATGCGATCAATGACTTAAATACGGTTAGACAGTTAAGGTATAACGTAGATAATAAAGGACAGTTAAACGAAAGTTCAAGTACTTATATAGCATATAATCCTATTAAGAACGGACCTGTACTTGACGCGATATTCTTAGAAAGACAAAAGGAGTTTATGGGAGAGGGAATGCACTTCTATGATCAGGTTAGATACAATAAGATTAAACAGAACAATGCCAAGTTCATGAACCTGATCAATACAGGTGGAATTTACTGGCCTATTTCTCGTGAACTTATCAATCAGAACCCGCTATTGGTTCAAAACGCATATTGGAAGTAATTAAGGAAAGATAGACATGAAAAGATCAAATTTTTACGGAAGATTTTTAGCTGCAGGAATGTTATCTGCACTAATGTTTCAGGTAGGATGTAAAACCGAGGACACCTACAAAAATTCGGAACCGGTTAACAACACTACTTCACTAAATACATATGAATATTTAAAGAGTAAACCAGGTGTTTATGATTCATTAATATTTTTAGTGGATAAGTTAGGATTGCAAACAACATTGACTGATAGTACTGTTACGTTATTTGCACCTTCTAATCTTAGTTTTCAGATTGCCATTAAAAACTTAAATGAAATTCGCAGAACCCAGGGTAAACCTTCAGTTTATTTGAAGGACATCGTATCTGGCAAGGCACTTTTAGCTAAAGACCAGCTTAAAGCGGCTGCTGATTTAGCGCATATTGATACCATGACCAGCAGGTACATCATCAGAAAAGAATTCTTATCATCAGATTTCTCAGTAGGAGATGGACAGACCATTACTAGTGTTCGTAGCTCATACCCTATGCATGGACAGCGTTTATATGCTGATGCACAAGGATGGCAAAATGGTGGTTCAGAAGTTATTGAATTCGCCAATACTAAAAGAAGCGTATTTGTGCCAAACTGGTCGAAAACGACAACCACATCAGTTAACATCAAAAGCAAGAATGGTATCATTCACTTGTTAAGAGCAGATCACGTATTCGGTTTTGATGAATTTGTTAGGCGTTTAACATTGGTTCCGCCGCCAACAAATTTGACCTTGCTGGATATAGCGGCATACAATTCGGCAATTCCAAAACCACCAACCACTCCTTATAGTGTTAAGTTCAATAACGATTATCAAGATGGTGGGGTTTCTAGTGGAGAGCGTATTGATAAGTTATTTGATAATAACGTGTTAACTAAGTTTATTGCTCGTTTTACGGATGGAAATAATGCACCTACAGTAATTACTTACAAACTATTTAAAGGCCCTAGTATAGCCAATGTATATACATTAACTTCAGCAAATGATGCGCATGGAAGAGATCCTAAAAGCTGGAAATTGGAAGGTTCGTTGGATGGAGTAACCTATGTACCGCTTGATACACGTCAGGATATTGATTTCTCATCTTATTTTGAAACTAAGATTTTTAGTTTCAAAAATACGGTGGCTTATGGTTATTATAGGCTTACTATCCTAAGTAATCATGGTGATGGACTTTTTCAAATGGCAGAATGGTCGTTGAATTATCAACAATAAAAGGACCTTTAATTAACAAGTGAGAGATTTAAAACAAAAAGATTATTATGCAAAACGCAATTAAATATAAGGCTTTGATACTGTTAACAGTAGTTGTTGCTTTCTCCGGTTGCAGGAAGATTTTTAACCTGCCTGATGAGCGGGATTATCTAAGCACCAGGGCAGACTTCACTACTAAAGACTTTCATCCGAGGTTAGGTAGGACTAACATTAACATTAATGTTTTCAATGCCGACAATTCCAGCTTTCCAATGACTTTTGAGATTGTTAATCCAAGGTTCGGTGATGGTAGAGATGCCAGCGATATGTTGAAGGTTAAACCAACGTTGGTTTGGAATTCAGAATATACTGGAAAAGAAACGAGTATTGCTGAAATCGAAGCAAAAAGACATCTGGAAGATCGTCCGATGGTAGAACTTAGAAGTTCAGGAGATTTTGTGATGTGGTATACGGCTACAAAAGCTGACATTGCACCAAGGGATTCGGTCGTTTACCCTCAGAATATAAGGTATTTTGATGTGAGAATTACCAATTCTGGTGGTTCAAGAATTATTAAAAATCTTTCAGTAACACCAGAAATAGATGTTCCATATGAGCCAAGTAATGATTACAATACCACTACTGGTAAACCGAATACTACTACTCCTGGAGGAAAGGCATTAGTTCATAATTATCCTTCAATTTCAGGGATCAGAGGTGCTTTAACCAATACTCCTTTTAATGGTCCGCAAGATCCAAATACTGGTTTGGTATATATGTACATCAGAAAGTACACCGGTGATGATGCAAATGGAAGTTCATTAAGATTTAAGTTCCTGGATAAAGATTCTGTAGCTATTGATCCTGCTAAATTTGGTGATACAAAATGGGATCAGTTGGTTCATGGATTTAATAAGAATATGACTAAAACCTATGTAAAGTACGATGTAGCTTATCCAATTCCATTGGCTAGAATACCGAGTATCTATACAGCTGGTGGAATTAATGCCACCACAGGTGGCGACCAGGCTTATGTAGAATTTAGTTATTCAAGACTAGGCTTTGGTAACGTAAGGGAGACCGGAAAGATCTCTACCAATTTCAAGATCTTTGAAAAGGGAGATTGGGAGATTGTATTCCACTTCAAAACAGTTAACCCGAAATTTGAGAACGATTAAATCCTAATGATAAAAAATTAATACAATGAGAAAACAAATTATTTTGCTATCAATTTTTTTCAGTTGCATTTTTATGTGCGTGGATTTGATAGCGCAAACTAAAAAGGTTACCGTTAGGGGAACCGTAACTGATGCGGCCACGAAGGAGCCGATGGTTGGAGCGTACGTTTCAACTGGATCGCCACTTAAGGTAGTTGGTACTGTAAATGCAAATGGTGGTTATTCTGCAACTGTGGATGAAGGTGCTACTTTGGTTTTTGCTTATATCAGTTACGATACACAATCTATTAAAGTAACTCCAGGTAAGCTTATTATTAATGTAACTTTAAGAGAAACGAGAAATGATCTAAAAGATGAAGTAGTAATTCGGGGTTATGTAAAAAGAACACGTGAAACTACAACAGGTTCATCTTATATCGTATCTGGTAAAGAAGTTCAAGATGTTCCGGTTGGTAACGTTGAACAATTATTACAAGGTAAGGTTGCTGGTTTGAATATCCAGAATAACACAGGTGCTCCAGGTATGCGTGGTAGTACCAATATTCGTGGTCTTTCTACCATTTCAGTAACTGGTACTGGTGAAAATGCGTTTTTACAGCCAACATCACCTTTATACGTAATTGATGGTGTACCTATGGATGCAGATAAAGCTTCTGAGTTTGGTTTTGACCAACAGGGTCCAGGTGTGAGTCCGCTTTCACTGATTCCTCAGGAAGACATTGCGAGCATCGAGGTTTTGAAAGATGCAACAGCAACTGCTCTATATGGTTCAAGGGGTGCTTATGGTGTTATCCTGATTCAGACTGTTCGTGGTCAGTCAGAAATTCCAAGAGTAGTTTATACTTCTAACTATTTCGTTTCTACTGTTCCTAAACTGCGTGAAACTTATGGCGGTAGCAATGAGCGTAACTTTAAAATTGCGCAAATTGAACGTTATGGTAAATTCCAGGATAAATATCTAATTTCAAACACGCCATTTCTTTCAGATAGTTTAAATGCATTCTGGAACAATTCAACAGATTGGCAAGACATCTTTTATAGCAATAGATTCAATACTACACATAACGTGGCTTTAGATGGTGGTGATACAAAATTTAACTACAAGACCAACGTTGGTTATTATTCACAAAATGGTATCATTCAAAACACGGGTTTTGAACGTTATAGTTTAAATATGAACATGGAGTTTAAACCAACTACCAGGTTGCGTTTTTACGGATCATTAAGAGGTTCATTGGGTAAGGTTAAATCTGGTTCTGGTACTGGTGTGCTGCAAAAGGTTGTAGATAATAGCGCAAACAGGTCATCACTAATTCCTGGCCCTTCATTCTTGCTAGCTACCAGTGATGTGTTGACTACTTTAAAGATTAGAGAAAGTGCTGGTCCAAGGAACATCAATGCACAAATGGATGCGAGCTATGAATTGCTTCCTGGATTAAGTGCAAGTACTACTGCCAATTATGACTATACTACAGAAACTAAAGATACGTTCCTTCCTGCAGCGGCAAATAGCCAGTTTGCACAAGTGTACAATTACAGCGGTTATAGCTCACAATTGTACAATAGGAATAGCCTTTCGTTTGTAAAGTCTATTAAAGAAGAACACAATTTTTTCGTCAACTTATTTAGTGAGTTATACATCAGAAAGAATCAAATTGGGATCACCCGCCTGGAAAGATCTCCTAACGATCAGTTTGAAGGTCCATTAGGATATGATGGTTACTTCTCAAGAGGTGGTGGTATATTAACCAGTTTCTACGATTTGAAAACTGCCGCCATTGCAGCAGCGTTTACTTACGATTACAAGAAGAAATATGTAATCGACATGACTTACCGTATTGATGGTTCATCTGCTGCAGGTCAATTGGATCCCTATTCAAGAAACCCTTCAATAGGTTTAAAATGGAACTTTCAGAAAGAAAACTGGTTTAAAAATTCCAAATGGTTATCTTATGGTGATTTTAGGTTAACAGCAGGACAAAACATCTATCCAAACGGAAGTTTGACAGATATCTACGGAGCTTATGATCCAACAGGATTTTATAACAATTCTCCACGTGTAGGTATAAATACAGATCAAATACCAAATCCTTATTTGAAAGCTAAAAATGTAATTCAGTACAACTTTGGTTTTGATATGGGAATATTTGATGGTAAATTAGATGTAATTTTTGATACCTATTATAAGAAAGTTGACAATGAATTATTTAAAAATGATTTGAATACCACATTGGGCTTCGGTGTTTATCAAAGTAATGGTGTAGCATTGGCCAATTATGGTTACGAGTTGTCACTAACGAGTCGTCCTTTATCTAAAGAAAGTAAATTGCAATGGACCATCTCATTAAATGGTGCATGGAATCAGGATATTTTATTAAGATTGCCTGCACAGTACAATGGTCAGTACATTGATTTAAGAGTTCAAGATAATACACTTCAGTTTATCGCAAACAGAGTGGGTAGAAACTCATTGTCAAATTATTTGTATATTAATCAGGGTGTATTTGGAAGTACTTCAGATGTTCCTGTAGATCCGGTTACTGGTTTAAGATTAAGGTCTTTTTTTAGTAATTCTACTTTAGGCTCTTATCAGGGTGGAGACGCAAGGTTCTTTGATGCTAACGGTGATTATGTGATTGATAATAGGGACAGGCAAGTATCAGGTAATACACAACCTTTAATAACCGGTGGTTTTACTAATACTTTTCAATACGGACAATTCTCTTTGAATTTTTACGCATCATTTACTGCTAAACGTTCTGTACTGAACAACGCATTGTCAAAACGTTTGTTATTACTTAGCGATCCTTTTGGAACCAATTCTGTTCCACCAGCTGATCGTTTAAATATATGGACAGGACCTGGTGATGCCAATGCAAGGTATGCCAATGCATTTGATTATGCACATGAGGCTTATATGGGTAACTTTAGATACGAGCAGACCTTATGGCAAGAGAATGGTAGTTATTTCAAAGTTAACCAGGCAACGCTGGCTTATAGTTTGACTAAGAAAGCTGCTAAACGTGTAGGTTTAAATGGTATCCGTACTTACATTTCTTCTGCTAACTTGATTACTTTCTCTCCATATTCTGGACCTAACCCAGAGAACGTAACCAGTTTGGGTAAAGATTTGTCGAGTGGTTATCCTAACCCAAGAACATTTACACTAGGTTTTAACGTAACATTTTAATTGAAGTCACGAAAAACATAAGACATGAAAAAAATTATTATTTGCTTATTAATTGTGGTAAGCGCTTCGCAATACAGTTGTAAGAAGTTCCTGAGTATAACGCCAATTGATAAGTTGACAGGAAATAACTTCTATAAAAGTGCTGATGATATCGAAAGTAACATCAGTGATATGTACGGTAAGCTGTTTGATAAATATACAGCCACCTCATTTGCCGGTGCAACCGGTGAATTCAGGTCGGGTGAGGTAATTCCTGCGGCCCTTGGGGGTGAAGGAAGAGCAGGCTCTGGAAGAATTGGTGGTCATACCAGGAAAACTCCTGATGCCCAGGGTAGTCTTGCGAAACAAACTATTCCTACAACTACAGTTAACGATCGTCTTTTGTTAGAGGCAATTGATAATACTCGTGAGTGGCGTGGATACAATTTCCGTGATTTAACCATTTGGAAACCTTATTATGTAATTATCCAGGCAGCAAATATTTTAGTGAGTAAGCTGGAAGAAGGAATTCCTGCTTTAACAGATGAGCAAACTAAAAGATACATTGCTGAGGCTAAATTTATCCGTTGCCTGTGTTATTTTCAAATGGTTAGGTTGTATGGAGATGTAGTTTATTATACTACACCTTATGAAAAAGATGCGCTTCCAAGAGAGAATATGGTTTCTGTAATCAACAAGTGTATAGACGATTTGAAAGCACCAAAGAATGATCTTCCATTAATAATGAACGATCCATCTTTAAGAGGTGTAAGGGCAACTCGTGGAGCTGCTATTGGTCTCTTGATGAACATGTACATGTGGAATGCTGGTTTTGATCCTGCAAATAAGACTAGAAATTATACAGAAACGGCTGCTTTGGGTGATGAAATCATTAAGAGTAATGCTTTCCGATTGTTGCCAATGACAGAATGGTCTACAGTGGCAAAGGGTCGTTCTGAAGAAAGTTTGTTCGAGTTATTCAGAACATTGAACTACAATGTGGATTTGAATAATCCTTTTGCACAGGCGAATGCTTATTCGCCATTTGGAGATGCTTTTATTCACTTTCCATATAAAGTTCCGGAATATACCCACCGTTATAGTTTCTCAGTTTTCACAGATGAATATATGAAGAAAATGTATCCGGATCTTCAGGATGATCGTTTGAGTACCTGGTTTACCGCTCCCTTTGATCAAAATGCGGAAACATTTCAGTTGAAGAAATTTGCAGTGAATACTTTCGTTGATGCGAACAATCCAAACTTGGATATTAATCCGGATAATACTTATTTGATTATGAGGTATTCTGATGCAATACTACTGAGAGCAGAAGCATTGGCGGAATTGGGAATGAATACAGAAGCTGGTGAGGCATTAAATATTGTTCGTCAAAGATCGAAAGCGGTACTTTATCCTGCAGGTGCCAATGATGGAAACATTAAGGATGCGATCTTCTGGGAACGCTCTAAAGAATTACTTGGAGAGGGTAGCCATTATTATGATCTTGTTCGTACCAAAAGGATTTTGAACAAGCTCTATACAGACAATCCATTAACTGCTGATAAATTTAACAGAGGTGGATGGGCTTGGCCAGTTGATGCATCCGCTTTAAGTAATAATCCGTATATGACTTTGAATTCATATTGGATAGGTACAGGTCTTTAATCTAATTGAAATTATTAAATGAAAAAGTTTATAAAAAGATATTTTACACCACTTGCAATATGTTCAGTAGCACTGATCATGGTGGTGTCTTCTTGCTCTAAAGACAAGTACTTCATTGATGGTGGTCCTGCAAAGGCACAGTTTAATGGAAGTGTTTTACAATACCTGCAATCCAATTCTAAATTCGATTCCATTGCACAGATCGTGAAACTGGCTGGCATGGAAGATGTGTTCACGAATGAGGAGATCACTTTCTTTGCGCCTACAGATGAGGTAATCAGAAGGACGATAGGTATTGTAAATGGTTCTGTTTTTGAAACTAGGGGCGGATTAAACCAAAGATTATTTGATGCACGTAAGGATACCATCAAGACTTTAGCGGATGTTCCTTCAGCTACCTGGAAAAAGTATTTAATGCGTTATATATTTAAAGGTAAATTTGTATTGAAAGACTATCCTCAGTTGGATTTTAATTTAAAACCGTTATATCCTGGCGGATTCTATCTTGGCTATAATAATGACCTTGCTAATATAGGTGTGGTTTACAATTCTGCCGCTGGTGTTTCCTATAATGGGTTTCGTCAATTGTCCATCTCTTACATTCCGGATCCTGCAAACCCTGGTAATTTTATCCCGGCGGCAATTGCTTCGTCCGATATTCAACCAAAAAATGGGGTAGTTCATGCATTGGCTATTTATCTTTTACCTCTTATAGGAGAGAGCTTCACATCCAGTGGTGCTAATACCTTTGGTTTTAATGATGATTTTGCAAGAGAGGTTATTTTAAACCGATAAAGAATTGGATCAGATTCTATTATTTTAATAGGTCTGATCAAAGTATTAATGTAAATAAATTAAAGTAAGCATTATGAAATTTAAATATACCAGTTTAGTAGTTGTGTTAGCTGGCCTGCTGATTGGCGGATGTAAGAACAGCTCAAAAACGTTTGAGAATCCTTACCTTGGTGGTAAAGCTCCGCTAGGTATTGTTACTAACGCCCAGCAAGTTCCAGTTCCTGCTATTGGTGAGGTAGGTACAGTAGTTACCATAGCAGCAACAGGACTTAAACCATTGGAAAAGGACCTCCTTTTTCTTTTTAATGGAGAAAAGGCAGAGATTGTTTCTGTAAGTGAAGCAGGAATTACTGTTAAAGTACCACCAAGGGCAAGTTCAGGTGTTACCGCCTTCCAGGTGAATGGTCAGTTGGTGTTTGGTCCAATATTTACGGTTACTGGTAAGGTAAAAGTTGATCCAACCTGGAAAAATGTAAATGGTGCTGACAATACCGTAATAAAAGCATATAGGCTTCCTGATAACAATATCATGTTGTTGGGAGATTTCCAAAATTATGACAATAAGGGTAATGTTAAGCCAATTAGAAGAATAGTGAGGATTTTAAAAGACGGAACATGGGACCGTACATTACAATCTGGTGCTGGTGCAAACGGCGCTTTGTATGACATGGCAATACTGAATGGGAAATACTACATAGCGGGAGACTTTAGCGGATACGCGCAAAGAGGCGGAGAGATTAGTAATATTACCCAGATTAACAGTACTGGTGTAATTGATACCATTGGTGTAGATACCTACCTGAAAAAAACCAAATATGTTTCGCCATTTAACGGTGGAGTTGACAGGGTAATTCGCAGTTTGTATACTTTTAACGGCAAATTGATTGCTACAGGTGATTTTAACTATTATTTGTCTCGCCGTTACGATCAATCTAGCTATAAATACAAAGACAGTACGGTGATTGATAGTGTTGATGTTCGTCAGTTGGTGCGTTTCAATGCGAATGGTACTTTGGATAAAACATGGAGATTTTTGCCAAATGCGCCTGGTTATAAAGGAATACTTGGTAAAAGTTTGCCAGGGGGTAGTGGAAGATTATTCTCTTTGATGCATACTGATGGAAAATTATTGTGCTATGGTGAGTTTCCAAAATTTGATGATGCTACTGTTGGCAGGATAGTTAGATTAAATGCAGATGGTACGATTGATCCTACTTTTAATCCCGGTGGTGCAGGAGCAGATGATAACATTTCTTCCGTGAGCTTTAATGCGACGACCAATAAATATGTTGTTGTAGGTAGATTTAAAACTTTTAACGGAGTTTCTGCAATTAATATGGTGCAATTGAATTATGATGGCTCTGTTGATGTTGCATTCAAACCTAAATTGTTTATTGGTGGTCAGCCATATTATGTTAAACAACTTTCGGATGGTTTATCTGTGGTAACTGGTGACTTTAAGACCTATGATGGTGTTCAGAGAACTGGCTTCCTGATGGTAAATAAATTAGGAGAACTGGCAGAAGGTTATAATACTATTGGTAACGTTTTAGGTTCTGCACAAAAACTTAATGATATTTTGGAAATGCAATCAGAGGATGGAAAGCGTGCCCTGCTTTTGATGGGTAGTTTCTACATGTTTGATAGTAGGCCTTACGCCAATATCATTAGGGTAACAATAGAGTAATAATGAGAGATCAGTTTAAAACTAACCAATTGAAAAATAAACTAAAGAGTATGAAAAATTTCAAATACCAATCCTTTATTGGTGCATCTCTCTTTGTGCTGGCACTTGGTGCCTCGTGTAAAAGTGAATTTGATAAAGTGATTCCAGGTGCACCGCCAGTAAACACTGGTGTAGACTTTAAAGTACCTAAAGTATTGTACATCATTGCTGATGGTGCGAGAGGTACTTCTGTGAGAGATGCAGAAAGTGTAAATATTAAGTCACTAATAGGAAATTCCATCTATACATGGAACGGATTGGCTGACACGAGTAAAATTGATGCGACCAACTGGGCAGATATGATTACAGGTGTAAAGAAAGAGAAGCACGGTGTCGTTTCAGAAGACTTTACCGGCAATCGTTTGGCACAGTATCCTGCAATTTTTCAACGCATCAAATCGGTCAATCCAAAGATACGTATAGCAACGTTTGCTGCCTCTACTGTGTTTAAAACACAGTTAACTGGTGGTGCAGATGTTTCGGAAGCATTGGCAAATGATGATGCAGTAAAATCAAGAATGGTTGATTTCTTGAAAACCGATACTGCTTCATTGGTGTTGGGTCAGTTTTCAGGTGTAGAAATCGCTGGTAAAGCTTCAGGCTTTGACAATTCATTTGCACCTTACAAGGCTGCGATCAATGCTTTTGATGCCAAAGTAGGTGAGTTATTATCAGCTGTAAAAGCGCGTCCTACTTATGCGAAAGAAAACTGGTTGATTATCGTTACTTCGAACAGAGGTGGTAAATTTACTTTACCTGCCAATCAGGATGATAAAACTGTATTTAGCAATACGAATGCGAATGTATTTACAGTGATTTCTAACCCTGCGTTCAAAAATACCTTTATCGGTAAGCCTTTCTTGGGTAACTCATTTTCTGGGGCTGCTGTTCGTTATAAAGGTGATCCTGATAAAACACAAGGCTTGGTAAATAGTGTGCTATCTCCTAACTTTAATTTCGGAGATAAAGATTTTACTGTTTCGGTTAAAATTAAAAAGGGTAAACCTAGAAATACAGGAAAAGGTGATTATTTTTACCAATGGCCTTCCATCTTAGGAAAACGTAATCAGGCAGGATGGGGTAATGATAATCCAGGTTGGGATATGTGTTTATTCTATAACGGATGGCGCTTATTTGCTCAAGGTGGTACTAATTTTGACACTGGAACGGAAATTGGCGGTTTGGATTTTGGTGGTGATACCTGGCATGATTTGACCTTTACGGTTGAGAAAAAAGCTGATGGGGCAAGATATGTGAGAATGTATACAGACGGTGTAAAAGGTGTAACAAATGGTCAAGCTAGTAGTAACCGTGACTGGGCTGGTCCAGGTGGCTCACCTTCAGCGCCTGTAAACGTAGAAGTAAAACTAACTGGTCAACCAAATTTTGACAACAACGCACCGATGCGTGTGGGTTATAGTCCTGGTGAAAGTGATGGTGACTTTGGTAGTATCAATATCAACCTGGCTGAACTTAAAATCTGGAGAGCAGCTTTACCTGAATCTGTAATTAAGCAGTATTCTTGTGATCCTACTATGGATTCAAGTCATCCTTACTACGATTATCTTGTGGGATATTGGCCATTAAATGAAGGTACTGGAAAAACGATGAAAGATATAGGTGGTCCATTCGGTGCAGATTTTACTTTGCAAGGAACCTATTCATGGGAATCTTTCTCAGATTTATTATGTTCTCCTTCTATAGGCACTTTAGGTACTTTAGTTCCTAAAAACTCTGATTTACCTGCACAGATTATTAGCTGGTTTAATATTGCCCGCCAGGATGCATGGGGATTAGATGGTAAGGTTTGGATTTCTAACTAATTAATTTATACAGGAGGCTTGTATATATTGCAAGCCTCCTAAATATTTGTTTACATACACTACCTACTATAAATAAAATAAACATGAAAAAAATTTTTACTTACTCGCGGTTAGGCCTTCTGGCAGTGATTGCGCTTTTCACAGCCTCCTGTGCGAAGGAAAAGCTTGCTGATGTCTTGTCTACTGAGTCATTTGCGAATGTTGGGATTTCATTGCCGGCAAAAATGGAGATTGGAACAGGTAGTAACTTTACGTTAACGGGTGCCGAAATTACTATTCCTGTAACTGTAAATTTTTCTGGTCCAACTACCAGGGCATTCACTGTGCAACTTTCCTCTAGTGTTGATACTGTTGCTCAATTGATTACCGCAGGTACTTTGGCACCAGGAACGTTGCCACTTGTTTCATCTGTATATTCTATTCCTACTGTACTTAATGTGCCAATTGGTGTAAGCAGTACAACTTTCAATTTAATAGTAAGTCGTTCTTTTTTGGAACAGAAATATGGAAAAAGCATTGCACTTGCAGTTAAGCTAAACAACCCAGCTAAAGGTAATTCATTGGAGTCTGGAAAGTCTGCCGCTATAGTGGTCATCAAAACTGCTGAAGCCATTGCTGCAGGTGATGTGCACTATGTATCTTTTGCAGGTGCTACCAATGCACAGTATGCATTACCTACTGCCGGTGATTTGATTGGCATACAAGCTAAAACTTATGCTTTTAGTTCTCAAGGTATGACCTTTAATATCCCGCTATCGCTCTCTGGCGTTGCAGGAACTGCTTTTACGGTTGATGTTGTCGCATTCCCTGATACAGTTACCACCTTGATCAATAATGGTACTTTGACCAACACGGTTTTATTAGGAGCGGGTGATTATTCTATTGGCAAGGTTACTTTTGCTGACAATAAGAATACAGCAGTGTTGACTATCAATAATAATGTTAACCCTATACTTGCTCAAAAAGGTAAGAAATTTGCAATTGGCTTAAAACTTACTAATCCCTCTAGATTCCAGGTAGCTGGTCAGACTGAAAAGAAATCAATTGTTGTTGTTTTTGATTCAGATTATTTCAGACCGTACAATGGTACTCCTTTTGTAATATCAGGAAATATTGGACAAGCATCACCAATTATTTATGCTGCCCTTTATGATTTGGGTGGAGAAGGTGTTGCTTATCATGATGACAACAATAAAGATGGTACTGATTTCCGCGCACCGGACAAAGTTGACGTTGGTGATTATAATCCACGTAGTGTTGTTGGCTGGACAAATAATGGTGAGTATTTGACATATACAATAAAGGTAGAAGCTGCCGGTACTTACGAACTGAACTCTATAATCGGTGCTAACGGTGACAACGGGAAATATAAAATATTTATTGATGACATAGATATTTCTGGTGAAAAATTTGCTAAAGCAACTCCAGGAAAATGGGGAGATCAGCAACCTAATTACATTACTGTTCAACTTCCTGCTGGGAGACATATATTCAAATTCTTGATGATTGATCCGAGCTACGATGTACGTGGATGGATCTTCACCAGGAAGAGCTAGATATAGCTCAAAACTAAAATAAACCAAACCACAATATCATGAAGAAATTAGTTAAGCCATTAGCGCTGTTATTTTTCGCGGGAGCATTAGCCTCCTGCGAAAAAGACCAGCCTGTACAGATAGAAGATACAGGCACCCTTGTAAATCCATTTTCCAGTTATGATGTTATAAAGGGAGATGATGCATTTTCATTCGAATTTAAAAACAACTCTAAAAATTATTCCAAGTTAGAGTGGAGATTTGGAGATGATAGTTTATCACTTTTGGATAATCCCAAGCATGTTTATTTGTCTACAGGTAAGTTTCAGGTAGATTTGAAAGCATTTTCAGCTGACGGTGCGGTAACACGCAAACTTACTGACATTAACATTATACCAGATAGTGTTGGTAAAATTACTGCCGTAAAAACGGGTGTAGCCAATCAGGTAAAATTTAGTGCTGATGTAAAGGCAACTATCAAATCTATTGAGTGGATGTTCAATGATGTTACTCCTGCAGTAAAATCTTTAGAACTATCGCCGATTAGAACTTATAATGCCGGATCGTTTAATTCTTTCAGTGTTAAGATTACTACAGTAAAAGGGTCTGTTATAAACTTAAGTAAATTTGTTACTCCAGAAGGTCTTGCAGAGAACATTACGCAAAACAATATTGGCTTTACTGCTTCAAGGGACAATAGCAATACCAATGAAAACGCAGCTAAGTTAGTTGACAACAATGTGGAGACCAAAATATATTTAGGTGGACCTCCTTTTCCGATCATCTTTCAATTTAAGTTTGCTTCGGCGCAAACAGTTAAGATTTATGCAATCGGAAATGCTAATGACACGGAAACTAGAGATCCTAAAATTTGGACTATTGAAGGTTCAAACGATGAGAAAAGTTGGACTATTGTTGACTCCAGGTCTTTAACAACAACCTTATATGCACTTTCTGGAAATAAATATAAACAATTGACTTATTTCACCATTTCTGATCCAAAGCCTTTTATATTTTATAGGTGGAACATCACAAAAAATTCTGGAAGTGCTAATTTCCAGGCATCTGAAATCAGATTGTTTAGATAGAATTAACAAATAGAGAAAAAGGCGTCAGAACTACAAATCTGGCGCCTTTTTTTTATTTGATTATGCTGTTAATTATCTCCCGAATTTAAAGGCCCTCATCTTTTGTTGATTAATGCCAAATAACAAGGTGTTGTTTATCTTTATTACACTCCTTACATCACCCTTAAGGTTAAGGCCGGTTCTTGTAACATTTTTAAAAGAACCTCTACCATCACCAGCTAGCAATACGCCGTGGTTTGCATCATATTTTCCAAACCGGATACGCGACTGATTGATATTTCCGCACAGTAATATATCCTTATTGCCGTCATTGTTTGCATCAAAGCAGGTGATGGTAAATACTGGGGCAAATTGCGCTTCTATGGGTAGCTGTTTTTCTTTAAATTTTCCATTTCCAGTATTCTCGAAATAAGCTGTTTTTAAATAGTTAGCTTTTAATACTTTGGCACCTTTGAGCTCTTCTGGAGTGAAAATTTGGTTCAATCCCGCATCAGCAAAACTTGTGTAACTAGGGAAACGTTGCCTCATAACACTCAATTGATCCAATAACTCATCTCTTGTTAGGTACGGATAGCTTTTCCCCATAATTGGTAAACATAGAATAGGGTCTATTGCTCCATTATCATCAAAGTCTTTATATACCAGCTCGGCCGATTCTTTTTCACTTGCGTGACATTGACTATTTAACCCCAGGTTGCCAATGATTAAGTCAGGTTTTCCATCGCCATTCATATCTTCCACTTTTAAGGTATTCCACCATCCGGTATAGTCCCTTTCGAAATATTTCTTTGTCCTATTTTTTAGTTTCCCAGCTTCATTTATATAAATACTAATGGGCATCCAATCACCTATTAAAATAAGGTCATCTTTTTTGTCGCCATTTAAATCTAATACGGCTGCATCTGTAACCATTCCAATATATTCCAAATCAGGAGCTATTCTGTTAATTTGATTTGTAAAATGACCTTTTCCGTCATTTATCAATAGGAAGCTTTTTGGTGCTTCCGGGTATTTTCCAGGCATCACACGGCTTCCAACAAATATATCTGGTTTTCCATCTCCATTAAAATCACCCACCTTAGCGCAGCTCTTGCTCACATGCATTTCTGGCACTGCATTTAAAGATTTAGTAAGTTTGCCTTTTCCATCATTTAGGTAAAGACGATCCTCAAAGAGAGGGTCACCATCTTTAAAGTTTCCATAACCTCCACTAACTACATAAAGATCCTGGTAGCCGTCTCCATTTGCGTCAAAGAATACCGCCTCCGTATCTTCACTCATTGCATCTGCTAAAAATGGATGCTCATCTTTAATGAATTTTCCACTCCGCTGTTGAATAAATAGAGCTCCGGCCTTGTTAACATCTCCGCCAACAAAAACGTCTTCTAGTCCATCGCCATTGACATCTGCCTTAGCCATGCATGGTCCGTCAAAGGAAAGGGAATTAACCAGTAATGGCTGACGTTTAAAATCATTGATTTCATTTTTTACCTGTGCGTATGCTAGAGGTGAGTTGATCTCTGTAAATAATCCTTTTTCTTTTTGGGGTCTATTATAGGTTTCTTTAGCATCTTTTTCTGAGACTAACAACTGCCTGTTAGAGGTTACATTTGTAATGACCTGCTTCTTTCCACTTGGCCAAATGATTCGTAATGAATCAACCATCTTTTCTTTACCCAGACCGAAATGAATGTTTTGCGAAACGCTTGATAAATATCCTTTAGATGGCATCTGTTCAATGCACTGCTGTTTTCCTTTATTAAAAAGAGTAATTAACGCACCTAGACCATCAGTATTTTTACCAGAGCCTTTCAACTTAATTTTCAGATAATTTGATAAGGAATCACTCTTGTTTTCATAAATAAAAGGTGCTCTATTCATGTTATTCACAATAAGATCCAGATCACCATCGTTATCCAGGTCACTGTAAGCTGCACCATTACTATTGGATGGAATATTTATTCCCCAATCAACACCTTTATTTTTAAAAGTAGAGTTTCCTTCATTTTTGAATATATAATTCTTTACGTTAGAGGATGGTACCTTTTTTAACATGGACACTAAATCTGTTGGCGAAATATCGCCATTTTTGCTCATCATGTACTGTTCATTGTATTTAAGCACATCCATGTTGGTAAAGTCGCGCATAAATCCGTTGGTGATAAATAAATCTTTCCAGCCATCATTGTCGTAATCTGCAAACAATGGTGCCCAACTCCAGTCGGTATTTGAAATGCCGGCAAGCTGACCAACTTCACTGAAGGTTCCATCTCCATTATTGATTTGCAGCATATTGCGCTGATACTGATAAAAGAAACCATTTCGAAGATTTATATTATAGACTTCGTAATTATCCAGACCAGCAAGCAATTTCTGACGCCTATTGTCTTCTGGAAGCATATCAAGTGTAAATATGTCGGGAAGTCCGTCGTTATTCACATCTGTAATCGTATTTCCCATAGCAAAGAGCGACATGTGATCCAGCATTTTTTGCGCCTGATCTGTAAATGTCCCATCTCCATTATTGATATACATTCGATCAGGTATGGCATAGTCGTTGGATAAATAGATGTCTGGCCACCCATCACCATTAATATCTGCAACGCCACCAGCAAGACTGTAAGATAGGGTAGACATATCTAATCCAGCCATTTTACTAACATCTTTAAAGTGGCCGTTGTCATTTCTAAACAACTTTGACCTGGCAAGCGGATCTTCTTGCTTTTTTAATTCTTTAATGGTCATGTCGTCCAGATTGCTGAGCACCTTCACATTGTCATCAATTAAAAGAAGATCTAGGTCACCATCCTTATCGAAATCAAAAAATACAGATTGCGTACTATAGGATGGGTCATCTAAACCATATTTTGCGGCCTCATCAAGAAACGTAGGTATCCCGGCTGCATTTACTCCCTGATTAATAAATAGTTGATTTCTTGTTTCTGGTCCTGCTTGCCTGCCCGCATAGCAAACGTATATGTCGAGTAATCCATCGCCATTTACGTCTACCATATTCACCCCATTTTTCCAACTATTTGCTCTTCCTCCTACACCCGCTATGTCTGTAATGTCTTCGAACTTCATATTGCCCTTATTCCGATACAATTTATTTCCGGTCATATTTCCAGAAAAGTAAATTTCATCTATACCATCATTATTCAGATCGCCCGCTGCCACACCGCCGCCACTATAAAACCCCTGATAAAATCCACCTGTATTGTTGTTAAAGTCTTCCTTCACAACATTATTAAATAAAATATTAGTGCGCGAAGAATCAAGTAGTACAAATAGGGGCTTCTGTAACGCATGATTGGAATCTTTCTCGCCTTTATGTGTACATGAAAATAAGCATGTTAGACAAAGAAAACTTAAGACAGTATTGCAAATATTCTTTAAGGGTAATTTTAAATTTATTGAAGCTGGTTTGCGCATAAGGTAGGTTGACACATTTGGCTGTCCGTTCATGGATGGTTTATTTGGTTGTTTTATGGAGTACTCCCTCAAGGTGACATTTTTTTTTGAAAAGTCCTATACCATTTGAAGTTTTATATCATTTTATTTGAGCTCTGCTATTGCTATAGGAGCTCCTATAATTATTACAATAAAAGTGGGCTTTCTATCGCTTGAATTATTGTAAAAACTTAGCTACATCTAGGTTAGAGTTAGCTTATGGAGCAATATTTGCTATTTTCGCATTATTATTAAACATAATATCCCCCCAAGGAAAATGAAAAAAATATTTGCACCAATGCTATTGCTGTTCATTACAGCAGTAATGACTTCCTGCGAGAAGGATCAGATACGGGTAGAAGACCAAACTGTATCTGAAAAACTTCCTACGGTAAATTATGATGTTGTGCCCGGAGATGATCCGTTCACCTTTAATTTTGTTAACAAATCAACTGGTTTTAAAAGACTGGAGTGGCGCTTTGGAGATGATTCTCTTTCTACTGCAGAATCCCCATCGCATGTTTACTTAACTACAGGTAATTTTCAGGCTGATTTGAAAGCCTTCACTGGTGAAGAGAATAGTACAGAAAAGCTTGTGGACATTAAAATTATTCCTGATAGTGTTGTAAAAGTTACTGCAACAAAGACAGGTGTTGAAAATGAAGTAAAATTTAACTTAACCAGTAAAGCGAAAATTGCTTCTGCTAAGTGGACATTTAAAGATATTGATCCAGGAGTGACTTCTGATGCCTTATCGCCGACAAGAAAATACGAATCAGGATCATTTAACAACTTTACTGTAACGATTACTACGAATAAGGGCTCAGTAATCGTGCTGGATAAGTATGTTACTACAGAAGGTATTGCCGATAATATTACAAGCAGTGCACTTTCATTTGTTGGTTCAACTGACAATGGAAATACCAATGAAAATGCAGCCAAACTAGTAGATAATGATCTTGAAACTAAGATATTTTTAGGCGGTCCCCCATTGCCATTAACTTTTAAATTCCAGTTTCCTTCTTCCCAAACGGTTAAAATTTATGCGATAGGAAATGCGAATGACTCTGATGGAAGAGATCCAAAAACATGGACGCTAGAAGGTTCTGACGATGATGTTAGCTGGACTGTACTTGATTCAAGAACATTGACCAGTAGTCTTTACACTTTAAGCGGAAATAAGTTCAAGCAGTTATCCTACTTCACGATTGCCAATCCAAAACCATTTGTATTCTATCGCTGGAAAATTTCTGCAACATGGAATGAAAATAACTTCCAGGCTTCGGAGATCAGATTGTTTAGATAACAATAGAATAAAATATATAAATCGATTAGGTAAAAAATATTTTTTACCTAATCGATTTATATAATGACAAATGACCGATGTGCATAATAGTAGGTGTAAGCGCGCTCTTTGGAATATTGAATTTACGAGGAAGCAGGAGTAGCAACAAAATTGTTACATTTTTTTTTGTTGCTAAATATAATAATCCATATATTTAGATATTAGTTCTCTACAGTAGGGTGGGCGGACTATTAATCTAAACCAAATATAAATTTCTCCTCCATGAAAAAAATCCTTAAACCGATTTTATTTTTACTTTGCGCAGCGAGTTTCGCAGCTTGCGAAAAAGACCGTATTTTACCGGTAGAAAGTACGGTATCATCAAAACTTCCATTTGTAGATTTTGAATTCGTACCGAAAACAGATCCTTTTACCTTCGATTTCAATAACAAGTCAACCAATTACAA
Organism: Pedobacter sp. UYP24; assembly: GCF_054057295.1. Classification (NCBI taxonomy): domain Bacteria; kingdom Pseudomonadati; phylum Bacteroidota; class Sphingobacteriia; order Sphingobacteriales; family Sphingobacteriaceae; genus Pedobacter; species Pedobacter sp. UYP24. Next base: position 502,389 of record NZ_JBSRZD010000002.1, on the reverse strand, counting down.
GTCTTTAGAATGGCGATTTGGTGATGATAGTTTATCGACCGAAGTTTCTCCAAATCACATGTTTCCAAGAGATGGTAAATATGAGGTGGTGTTAACTGCAACGTCTCTTGATGGTGCCAAGGGTAAAAAATTAATTATTGTTGATATTCAGGCAGATAAAGTGGCAAAAATAGTTGCTTTGCCCAATGGAACACTCAATACGGTAAAATTCAAGATTAGTACTACTGCGGAACTTAAGTCTGCGAAATGGGATTTTGGTGATGGTACCACTTCTACAGAACTTGAGCCAACAAAGGCTTATGCAGTTGGTAAGCTCTTTACCGCAAAGGTAGTGTTGACTACTAAAAACGGGGCGCAGGCAAACGTAAAGAAATTGGTTTCCTCAAATGGAACCCTGGAAGATGTTACTAAGCAATTCCTGAAGAATACTGGAAATGCAAATGCTAATGATGGGCCTCCATTTATTGCTGCTCAACGTGTAGGTGGCAGATGGGGTATAGTGGCTGACTGGAATGTAAATGCTGCAGTTAAACAGCGTGAAGGCAATATGGGTAGTTGGGATCAATGGGAAGGCAATACGATGTCTATGGAAAAATGGGGTGGTGGAGAATTCGAAATTGTGGATGGAAAAATTCAACAAACTTCCTTAGCGCCGCTGCCTGCTGGACAGTATTTTTATCAAATAGGGTTCCATGACTTTAGTGTAAAGGATAAGTTATACAATGCTGTTTCTAAGGCTACTAGTTTGCCTGATGCAAATAACGTTGAAACGGATCCGAATGTACTGGGTTGGACTAAAATATCAGGTAGTAATAGCAGCGGAACGCCAGGATCTCCAATTACGTATACTACGGCATTTAATCTGGCAGAGCAAAGAACTGTTACCTTTGGTTTCGTAGCTACCTTCCAGCAGAATGAACAGAACTTTAAACTTTACCAAGTTAAGTTATACAGACAAGACAAATAAATTATATTTCTTTAAAAAGCTTAAACCCAGCCGCCTCAAAGCAGCTGGGTTTTTAGTGAACTATTAATTCTTAAAGCTGTTAATTTCAATCCTTAAACCACAAATGATTAAAACAAAAATCTTATTTCTTTTTGCAATTATGCTTAGCACTTACGCCTTTGCGCAAGAAAATAAAGCTCCTTCTTATCCATTAATAACGCATGATGCTTATTTTAGTATTTGGTCTAATACAGATAAATTGAATGAATCTGTTACCAAACATTGGACTGGTACAGAACAATCCCTTCTTGGTATAATTAAAGTTGATGGTAAATCATACCGTTTTCTGGGAGATACGGAGCAGAGCTTTACAGCTGTTTTACCAGCTTCAGATGATAAAGATTACAATTTTAGTTATACAGAAAGTGCTCCATCAGGAGATTGGAAATCTGCTGATTACACGGCTGGTGCCTGGAAAACGGGTGCAGCTCCTTTCGGCGATCTTTCTACATTTGCTAAAACAGAATGGAAAACTAAGGACCTTTGGGTAAGAAGATCATTTGATTTGGCAAATCCTTTGTTAAATGACCTGGCCTTGAAGTTAAGCCACGATGACAATGTTGAAGTTTATTTGAATGGGAGCTTGATTTACATTGCAGAAGGCTGGACAAATAACAAGTTTATTTATGTACCTATTAAAGCAGCTGTTTTAAAGGGTTTGAAAAAGGAAAATAATATACTGGCAATTCATATTGCCAATACAGCAGGTGGTGCGTGGTTGGATGCCGGCCTGGTAACAAAAATGGTTGATAGAAATCCAGTAGCTGCTGCTCAGCAGAAGAGTGTGGATGTCACTGCAACTCAAACAAAGTATGAGTTTAAATCTGGTGGCGTCGATTTGGCCCTAACATTCACTTCGCCTTTGTTGCTGGATGATCTTCATATGGTTTCCAGACCCATATCTTATATTACTTACAAAGTAAGGTCTAACGATAAGAAAATTCATAGTGTTGAAGTTCTTTTTAACGCTTCTACTAATATTGCCACAAATACAGCTGGTCAAGAGGTAAAAGCCGACGTAGCAAATACTGGTCCGCTTGCCATTCTTAAAGCAGGCACTACCGAGCAACCTATATTGAAGAAAAAAGGGGATGACCTAAGGATAGATTGGGGATATATGTATGTTGCTACTTCGTTGAATAACAAGGCAGTTCAATATATTCTTCCTCAAAAGAATGCCATTGTTGAATTTACGAAAGGCTTAAAAATTGCAAGACCAACTTCGCAGACTGGTACTAAACTTTCTTTAAGTACTGTATTGAACTTCGGCAAGATTGGAGCAGCAGAGCATCAACAATTTATTATGCTTGGTTATGACGATCAGGAAGCTGTTCAATACTTCGGACAGAATTTAAAGGCGTATTGGAATAGCGATGGCAGCAAAACTTTTGCTAGCGAACTGATAAATGCAAATACAGATTACAGCAAAGTGATCCAGAGGGTAAATGCATTTGATGCTGTTATGTATAAAAATGCTTTGGCTGCAGGCGGCGAAAAGTACGCAAAGCTTTGTGTTTTAGGTTATAGACAATCTATTGCCGCGCATAAGTTGGTAAAAAGCCCATCTGGAGACTTACTTTTTATGTCTAAAGAAAACTTTAGTAATGGTTCAATTTATACCGTAGACGTTACTTATCCTTCTGCACCTTTGTTTTTAGCCTACAATCCAGACCTGGTTAAGGGTTTGTTGAATGGGATTTATGCTTATAGTGAAAGCGGAAAGTGGGCTAAGCCATTTGCGGCTCATGATTTGGGTACTTATCCACTGGCTAATGGTCAGACGTATGGCGAGGACATGCCTGTAGAAGAATCTGGTAATATGATTATCCTTACCGGAGCCATAGCAAAGGCGGAAGGAAATGCAGAATATGCCAGAAAACACTGGAAAACACTTGGTGTTTGGGCGGAATATTTGAGTCGCGAAGGATTTGATCCGGGCAACCAATTGTGTACTGATGATTTTGCAGGTCACCTGGCCAGAAACTCTAATTTATCTGTTAAGGCTATTGTAGCTCTGGGTACCTATGGCATGCTGGCCGAAAATCTTGGTGAAACTGCAGAAGCAAAAAAGTATACTACCATGGCCAAAGAAATGGCTTTGAAATGGATGACTATGGCTGATGATGGTGATCATTACGCGTTAACTTTTGATAAAAAAGGAACCTGGAGTCAGAAATATAACCTGGTATGGGATAAGTTGCTTGGTTTAAATTTATTTCCTAAAGAGGTTTATGCAAAGGAGATAAAGTATTATTTAACTAAGCAAAACAGTTTTGGGTTGCCTTTGGATAGTCGCAAAACCTATTCAAAATCTGACTGGATTTTGTGGACATCAGTACTGGCTGACAACAAAGCAGATTTCCAGGCATTAATTGACCCTGTATATAAATATGCAACTGAAACTACTTCGCGTGTGCCATTGAGTGATTGGCACGAAACCACAACGGGAAAAATGGTAGGATTCCAGGCAAGAAGTGTTGTTGGTGGGTTTTTTATCAAGATGCTTAATTACGATTGGAATAAAAAATAAATTATTTTTAAAGCAAAAAGAACGGCTGCTTCGCAATTGCAAAGCAGCCGTTCTTTTTTTAGTAAGGGAGCCGGAACCACCCAAGCTCCCTAAGCATCGTTCCATTTGGGGGGATGCTAAAATAAACCGATTTAAAGTTAATATATTATTTATCTATAAGCAAGTAACAGATTTGATACGTTTTATTTGCCAAGTGCCTGGTAAATCTCTGTAAATAAAAGACCGCTTCCACCTCCATAATGTGATATTACCGGTACTTTTGCCCTTGAGCTTTCTACTTTAGCGATTAAGTCTGTTTCTTCTTCATTAGTTAATCCAGCACCAATAAGTACCAAATCAAAGGAACCTGAGCTGAATAGTGTGATGGCCTGTTCTTGTGATACAGCAGCTGTGGCATTCATTTGAGGATTTGAGTTAATGAGCCTTGCAATTGTTTTAAGGATTTCTTCATGGGTGCAAACGATAAGAATTTCTGTTTTTTCCATTTTAATATTTCATCGGAACTTCCATTAGCAAAATTTGGCTGCCTTCAACAGCTTGTATAAATATACGTTCTGTTTCCCAGATTCCATACCCATCCCGTTCATTCAATGTTTGTTCATTTACCGTTGCGTTGCCTTTTAGGACAAATACATAGAGGCCGTTATCCGTGTTTTTAAATGTAAATTCTGTTTGGGTTAATTTATCAAATTTACCCATATAGAACCATGCATCCTGATAAATCCATACTCCTTCATCATCTGGGTTTGGTGATAATATTTGCGCAAATTGATTGGGTTTAAGTAATTCCTCGTACCGTTTCTGTTGGTATCTTGGTATTACATTTCTTTGGTTTGGAAATAACCAAATCTGTAGGAACTGCACTGGATCATCGCCATTTTTGTTAAATTCTTTGTGGTAGATGCCTGTACCTGCGCTCATGATCTGGATCTCTCCAGATTCAATCAATGCAACATTACCCATGCTGTCTTCATGCTGTAAGGAACCTGCCAGAGGGATGGATATAATTTCCATATTGTCATGCGGATGCTCTCCGAAGCCTCCGCCACCACTTACCCAGTCGTCGTTCAAAACCCTTAGTGCACCAAATTGGATGCGTTCAGGGTTATAATTTCCGCCGAAACTAAAAGTGTGAAAGCTTTTAAGCCATCCATGATCAGATTGATCTCTGCTTGATGCGGTATGTAATATTGATTGAGCCATGTCTCTTGTTTTTTAATTTACTACAAAAGTAGGTGGTGTAAACCCGATTAATCTTAACATAGATTAAGAAATTGACATACTGATCATAAAAGAAGATAGATAAAACCCTTATTTTTGAGCTTTCGTTGAATTTAAAACTAAAGCGATGAGGAAGAATTTTATTTCCAATTCTCAGGAGTCTGTAAGAATGTTTAAAAGTCCGCTGCTTGAAGGATTATCCAAGGTGCCTTATTTTGTGCCATTGATCGTTTTTATACCCGTCATTATATTCTTTTGCTGGCAATCGTTAGCGCAAAATGGAGCCATTATTTTCTCTGGTTATTTACTTGCAGGGCTATTTATTTGGACGCTTACTGAATACATAATGCACCGATTTATATTTCATTTTTATCCCAGTACAAATTGGGGTAAGAGAATTCATTTTATTTTCCACGGCGTGCATCATGATTATCCAAACGATGCACAAAGGCTGGTGATGCCGCCGTCTGCAAGTATCCCACTTGCATTGATGTTCTATATTCTTTTTAATTTGGTTTTGACATCTTTGATGCTGGATGGGTTCTTCGCAGGCTTCCTGCTCGGCTATTTATTTTATGACATGACGCACTATATGCTGCATCATGTCCAGTTTAAAAATGGTTTCTGGAAGAAGTTAAAGCAACAGCACATGCTTCATCATTATGATGATTCATCAAAAAAGTACGGTGTTACATCTGATATCTGGGATAAGGTTTTTAGAACGAGATAGGCTAATTAATCCTTATTTTTAAGCAATTATAAATTGATCCTGTAATAAATTTCCAATACGTCAAAAAGCCATATATTTAGGCCATTAAACATCATTCTATGAAGATAAAATTCCTGTTAACTATTACATTGATACTTGGTGCCAGCAATTTCCTGTTTTCGCAGGAGTTAGAGGGTGCATTAAACTTACATTCTTTTGCTGATAATAGGGAGTATGGTAAATCTAACCGCTACCCTCAGACTATTTTTGGCATCAGACTTTCGCCGGAAATTGGGTTGTCGATTGATAGTACCCACAGAATTCGGGTAGGTTTTAATGCTTTGCATGAATTTGGATCACCAAATTTTACCAATAAAATTGACCCTGTTGTTTATTACCAGTTCACTAAGCAAAACTGGAATCTTTATATGGGTGCTTTTCCGAGGTATAAACTACTTAGCGATTATCCGCGAGCCATTTTAACCGATACATTGAATTATTACCGGCCAAATGTGGAGGGGATGTTGGTTAAATATGAGCATGAACATTGGCGCCAAACGGTATGGATAGATTGGACCAGCAGGCAAACGGCTACAGCCCGCGAGAATTTTCTTTTCGGACTTTCGGGCAATTATAAAAGTGGAGTATTCTTTGTATCCCATTATGCCATGATGTTGCACAATGCCGGTCCGGCTGTAAATATTGTGGGCGATCATATTGAAGACAATGGTGCGCTGGCCATCAAAGCAGGAGTGGATCTTACGGGTAAAACCGGCTTGGATTCCTTAACCATAAATGCAGGTGGACTCATGTCTTTTGAACGTCTACGTTCTGTAAGTGGTTGGAATACGCCTAAAGGCTTACTGTTAGAGTTTCATGTAGCTTATCATCGCTTTGGGATTATCAATTCTTATTACAATGGAGAAGGACATCATATCCGTTTTGGGGATCGTTTTTATACCGCAAAAGTTTACAACAGAACAGACCTGACCTGGCGACCAATCCTATTTAAAAACGTAGAAGGTATTCTTGACCTTTCGTTCCATTTTGTTGAAGGGGTAGTAGATAGTCAGCAGGCTTTTGGTTTACGATATAACATCAGTGGAAGTAAGAAACTTAAATAATATGAAACAGCTTTATTTACTTATGGTATTATTTCTTGGTTGTGTGTTTGCCAATGCACAATCAAATGCAGTTGTGCAGCATGGGCAGCTGCAAGTAGTTAATGGGGTAGTAGTAGACTTCAATGGAAAGGCGCCGCAATTGCGTGGCATCAGTATGTCCTGGAGTATTTGGGGAGGTAGAAAGTACTATAATAATAATGTGTTCAAATGGTTGGTTAATGATTTCAAATCTAATGTTATTCGTCTTTCTATGGCAGTGGAACCCGAACATGGCTATTTATTAGATTCAGCAGGTCAGATTACATTAATTACCGCAGCTGTAGATGCTGCAATAAAGAATGGTATTTACGTTATTGTAGATTGGCATGATCATCATGCCAATCAGCATCAGGAAAGGGCGGTTCAGTTTTTTGCTGCAATTGCTAAAAAGTACGCAGGAAAGCCTAATGTAATCTATGAAGTTTTTAATGAGCCTGAGCGCATTTCATGGAGTAGCATTAAGAGTTATGCAATTCCAGTAATTGAAGCCATCAGAAAATATGACAGTAAAAACTTAATTATTGTGGGTAGTCCTGTTTGGGATCAGGATGTGGATATTACCGCTAAAGATCCGATAACGGGCTTTAATAATATTGCTTACTCTTTTCATTTTTATGCCTCTGATCCCAATCACCAGGAAAAACTGATGCGCAAAGCAGAAAGTGCTATTGCTGCCAAGCTTCCGCTTTTTGTTACAGAATGGGGGGTGGGAGAATCAAACGGTAATGGTATTTTCGATCTTGATAAAACAAATAAATGGTTGGATTGGATGGAAAGGCAGCAGTTAAGCTGGGCCAATTGGAATGTTACTGATAAGAAAGAGACGACAGCTTTATTGAATCCCGGGGCACCAGTTGGTGGTAATTGGTCTGCAAAAAACTTAACTCCGGCCGGGCAATACATCAGGCAGAAACTTAATCAGCTTTCCGCATCTGGTAGCTCTAAAAACAAATAATGAAAGGAATTTTAGCATTAGCATGTCTCGTATTTGCATTAACTAGCACAACTGTTATTGCACAACAGGAAAACTATACTTCATTAACAGGCAAGCCGGCAAATTTGGTAAATGTGTTTCTTGGATCTTCAGGAGACCACGGACAGATGTCGCCAGCTGCATCTTATCCTTTTGGTATGTTGAGTATTGGTCCGCAAACCTACCCTACAACCCACATGGGCTATGAGTACCTGGCTAAAAAGTTTGATGGATTTACCCATACCCGTTTTGAAGGGGTAGGCTGTACAGGTAGCGGCGGACTCCTTTTAATTAAACCTTTTCTTGGTGATGATCCTGCAAAGTCTACCTTAATAAAGGTGTCTGAAAAAGCCGGTCCAGGTTATTACGCGGTAGGCTTTGACAATCAGATAAGCGCAAAACTAACTGTCCTTAAAAATGCAGGAAAGCATGTTTATCAATTTCCAAAAGGTAAAAAAGGTTTCTATCTTGACCTTTCACACGCATTTTCTGGTGGTTTTATTGCAGAAGAGCACAAGATTTCTAAAGGCTCGGTTAGCGGCTGGATAGACGCAAAAACTACCTGTGGTGTAGGGAAATATAGGATTTTTTATTATCTGGAGCTAACAGGCGAGCATATTTGGCAGGATCAGGCCAATCACAAGCTGGATATTGCACTGAGTGATGATGCTACTGCTGCCGAATTGAACATAGCAGTTTCAGCAGTTAGTCTTGAAGCTGCCAAGGCATCCATAAACAAAGATAATTTCGATCAATTAAAAAATCAGACTACTGCAGATTGGAATGCATTGCTTGGAAAGGTTGCTGTTGAAGGGGATATAGATAATGCTAAACTATTTTATTCGCTGTTATACCGAACCATGCAGTCGCCATATATGATTTCTGAGCCAGACGGGCAATACCGGTCAACAAAAGGAGTGCTGGAAAAAAGCAAAGACGTGCGGTATAATGGTTGGGCCATTTGGGACAATTACCGTACCCAGTTGCCGCTTTTGTCATTAGTTACCCCAGATAAATATGCTGGAATGATTACCTCACTTGCGGATCTTTACAATTCTGGCAAAAAGGATTATGCTACCCAAACAGAGCCTTCAAATACCGTTAGGTCTGAACATGCCATTGTAGTTTTGCTAGATGCTTACCGCAAGGGCTATAAGGTAGACTTTAAAAAAATTGCCGATTCGTTAATGAGTGAGGTTGAGCGGCTGGATTATAAAGCGCCAGATAAAGCATTGGAATCTAGTTATGATGCCTGGGCCATGTCTGAGATTTATGACATTTTAAAAAACAAAGAGCAGGCTGCAAAGTACAGAAAAAAGGCATTAGAATATAAAACCTACTGGCAAAAGGATTTTAGCGATATGAGTAGGAGGGATGTTGACCAGATGCAGGCAAGAGGGCTTTACCAGGGAACCATTTGGCAATACAGATGGTTTGTGCCTTATGATGTTAAGGGTTTAATTGCCCTAAATGGAGGCGAAGCAGCTTATGTGAACAAATTGGATGAATTCTTTGAGCGCGATTTGTATAACCATGCCAATGAGCCAGACCTACAAGTTCCGCTAATGTATAACATGAGCAAAGAGTCCTGGAAATCTCAAGACTGGATGCATCGTTTCGCCGCAGACACCGTAATACAGAATTATTTCAACGACAATAGCAGGGGTATTGGATCTAACATCGGTAGGATCTACCAAAATCAGCCAGAAGCTTACTTAAGAACCATGGATGATGACGCAGGCGCCATGTCTGCCTGGTATGTATTTACGGCGAGCGGGTTTTCTCCAGCGTGTGTAGGCTGGCCAATATATTACCTGAATGTTCCTTTATTCAAATCTGTTGTTTATCAATTACCTAAAAACAAGACTTTCAAAATTGAGGTAGATAATTTTAGTCTCCAAAATAAGTTTATGGAAAGTGTTTATCTGAATGGGAAGTTATTGAAACGCAATTATCTTACACAAGAAGACATTATGAATGGGGGTGTGTTGAGAATTTTAGCCTCCAAAACTCCTGTAAAAGACAGAGAAACTGAAAACTGGGTAAGTTCAATTGAGCAGTAGCCTAATAGCAACGTTAATCTGGATCAACTCTGAAATTTCTACCACCAAATTTGGATAAATTGTAGCTCAAATTTAAAGAGTACACCCGCGTTAACTGATTGCTGCGGCTATCGGTAATGGTATTCCCAGAAACCATTCTGTATGTGTTGTTACCCTGGGCTAATAAATCATTTCCCGAAATACTCAAACTCATAGACTTATCTTTCAAAAATCTCTTCTCCATTCCAATATTGATAATAAATGGATTTGTATTGGCCAATACATAACCATAATTGATGCTTTTTGACATGCGAAAGTTGACGTAGTAGGTTTTTTTTATGGTCACGCGACCGCTTGCATTTAGATCTAAGTTACTGGTATTTATAATGGGCTGATCTGTAGTTGCACTATTTCTATTTAAATTATAGGAGATATTTGTTGAGAATGATGAATTTTTAAATCTAAAATCTCCATTAAGATAGTTACCGAAGGTGGTGGTTCTGAAAAAAGTAATTGAAGAAATCTGGCCTATAACGAGAGGTTGGAATGATGTCTCATACAATGAATTTAAGTTGTTTTTATTGGTTATAGAATAGCTTGTCTGAGCATATAAAGTAATTTTTTTTGTTGTAAAATTACCCTGCAATTGTTGTGAGAAATTAAGTCCTTTTCCAAATAACTTTTCATTGTTAAAGATAACTGGTCGACTAGAAAAGCCCATTGTACCTGAATACGAAATCGAATATTGATTTTTTTTGAGGGGTATGTAAAACTGGTAGTTGCCATTAACCTGATAGTTGCCATTTACGTTTTCATACCTCGTAATTTGCTTAAGACTGTTTAACGTGTCTGGTAGTAACGATATATTGCTCACGATCTCTCTTTGTATTAAAGAAGAGTTTAGTCCCAGTTGTAATGATCTGCCAGTTTTTAATTGAGCAATATTAAAGTTTGTACTGAGATTATGGTTCAGTGATGCTTTGAGATTTGGATTTCCTATGATAATATTCTGTAAATTTTGAGCATTATGAATGGATTGCAGCTGTGAGATACCTGGGTTGTTTGCATATACTTGATAATACAACGATATGGTTTTCCCTGGAGATAGGTTTTTACTGTAGTTTATACTTGGCGAAAAATTTAGATTATAAGTTTTTATGTTTTGGTTTGATCTTAGATCCTGATTGTTGAGCAAGTTGGAACTTGTATTTAACCCAATATTATATCTTCCCTTGTTGGATTCGTAGTTGTAATTGGTGCCAAAAGATTGGTTGAGTGTTATGGTACTAAAGGCTGTGCTTAGTGAGTCTACAAATGAACTGATATTGTTTTTGTTGTTGAATACAAATGTTGAAACCTCATTTCTTGCATTTCCTGTCGAGACATTATAAGAGAAATTCAAACTTTGTCTTGCTATGGTGTCTTTAGGCTTTTTTAAACCCAAGCTGTAATTGAACCCAAATGATAAATTCTTGTTCGATGTTTTGCTGCTCAAATCTCTCTTCAACAACGAATCTTTTAGTAAAGCGCCATTGTTTTTGTTGTAATATATTGTATTGTTGCTGATATTCTGATCTGAGAATCTATTGTATAATGAAAACGAACTGTGTCCTGAAAAGGAATTTTTATTGTTCTTTAGTTTTTTTGAAAACGACATGTTGCCACCGAAATTTGGCGAGGAACTGCTGGAGCTGTTTCTGCTCTTTAAGTCTTGCCTCAAAATGCCGTATTGGTTATTAAGGGAGTTATTCTCGTTGCTTGATTTAGTGAAGCCACCAACAAAACTGCCTTGTATAAATACCTTTTTATTATTATAGTTGGTGCTGGCAGACAGTCTGTGGTTGTAAACATTGCTATTGCCCTGGTTTTGTGAATTGTTAATAAATTTTTCTTCTGGATTTAGCGATTCCGTTACCTGCTCTTTTGAAAAAGCATTTCCATCGTTATTAAAGTTGTAACCAACTCTGGCATCCATAAACTCATTTATTTTGTCGCTATGATTTGCATTTACGTCAATCTTATTGTTAGTACCTACACCATTATTTGAAGTGTTGCCGCCTAATGCAAGTGCGCTTTGTTTGCTTTTTTCCCAACGTTTCATATCCAAGCGGCTGCCAATCATATTATTCGTTCCGGCAGTGCCAGTAATGTTTCCAAACGCGCCATTGTCCATTCCAGGTTTGGTTATGATATTAAGGATCTTCCTGGGTTCTCCTATTTTAATTCCCGTAAAATTTGCTTCATCACCAAAATCATCAATTATCTGCATTTTTGAAACGATACCAGCGGGAAGTTTTCCGATAAAATCTTTGATATCACTAGTGAAAAATTCCTTTCCGTTTACCTTGATTACCTTCATGCTTTTGCCCATGGTGGTAGTATTATAGTCTTTGTCAATTTCTATCCCCGGAAATTGTCTTAGTAGATCTGCCATATTATCACCTTCATTTACCTGAAACGCACCGGCATTATATTCCACTGTGTCTTTCATGAACTTTATAGGATTAGGTTTTCCTGTAATCTCTACTTCCTTTAACATTTCACTTGATATTTTCAAGATAAATGAACCCAGTTTTTTATGCTTTTCTTTTTCACTAAAGGAAAAATTCGCTTTCAGATCAATGTATCCAAAAGCGCTTATCAGAATGGAAAAGCTATTGGTGGTTACCTTTGAAAATCGAAAATCTCCATAACTGTCTGTTTCAGTACTTAAAGTATCTTTACCAGCAATTAGCAATACCTTAACATTTTCGATTCCTGTTTTAGTGGAATCTAGTACTGATCCCGAGATCTTACGGTTGTTTTGGGCCAGTAAATTGGCAATATTGAAGCAAATCAATAAGAAGGTGAGGGCGCTTATTTTTTCTAACATATCAGGTTAATACGCAAATCTATATTTTTATTCCAATATTAAGTACTGAAACAGCGCTACAAGAAAATTCTTTTGTAAAAATAGTTAAACATGATGGTACATAACAGTTTAGTAAATCAAGCGACCTATATTGTCGATAAACCAAATGTAGAACTGAAATGAATAGTACGCGTTTTTCCGGATTGTTTTTGTTAATGATGTTAGTCGTTTTTGTCACTTCTTTAAGCGCACAAGTTTCCAAGGTTCCTTTTCTCCCTTCAAAACAAGAACTTAACCGTCCTTTTGGTAAATATGATGAAGTATCTTTTCTCCATCCCCCAAAAGTATACCACCCCGAAACCTGGTTTCATTATATTGGTGGCAACGTATCTAAAGCAGGAATTACCAGGGATTTGGAAGCAGTAGCAAAGGCAGGCTTTTCTGGTATCCAGCTTTTTCATGGACAATTTGGTGGGCCATGGCCTGGTGTACAACCACAAATAGCCAGTCTTAGTCCAAGTTGGGACGATGCTGTAAAACATACTGCACAGGAATGCCGCCGTTTGGGTATTCGGTTTACAATGAACAATTGTCCCGGTTGGGCAACATCTGGTGGCCCCTGGATTGAACCTGAAAACGCCATGCGTAACCTGATTTGGAACCGTACGGATATCACAGGAGGTAAGATGATCAATCAGACACTGCCTGTTCCTGAGCCCCATACTGAATCATGGCGCGACTACCATGACATAACGGTGTTGGCTTTTCCCACCCCAATTGGCGATACGGGTAAACCACTTGTTCCAGCATCTATAAAAAGCAACACCAGTTTTAAATGGGGACCTTATTTTGCTGGTGAGGCCAAAGAATCTTTGCACTTATCGCCTGCCACTGCAGATCAGCCAAATTGGATAGAGGTTACGTTTACCAATGATGTGCCGGTACGGAGCCTGGAGTTTTCAAGTGTACAAGCTTTTAACCATGGCCAAAGTTATGAACCCGGAATTAAGATTGCGATACAAGCTATTTTGCCAGATGGTAAAATAAAAGAGATACTAACCGCAGATATGCCACAATCCAACTGGCAGGATGATAGGCCGATTACTTTTGCCTGTTCTGAAATTGCCGGCGTAAAGAAATATCGTATTACTGTAATTAATAAATATGATATGGCTTTATCGTCGCTCAGGCTATTCTCTGCAGCAAGGAAGAATAGCTGGGAGTCAGAAGCGGGCTGGACTTTACGCAGTCTAGAACGTGCGGGTCAGCATCCTGTGCAATCGCCAGAGGCATTCCTAAAGACAGACCAAATCATTGATCTTTCTGGAAAAATGGATAAGGATGGTAAATTGACCTGGCAAGCACCTAAAGGCAAATGGACGATATTGCGCCTGGGTCATGTTAATTCAGGTAAGCAAAATGGTCCTGCGCCTATAGAAGGCACAGGCTGGGAGGCAGATAAATTTGCTAAGTCTGGCGCAGACGCGCATTTTGCAGGTTATATAGGCCGTTTGTCAGGCGCTAATGGCCCTCTTGCCGGAGGATTGTTGAATGGGATGCTGATTGATAGTTGGGAGTGTCATACACAGAGCTGGACACCAGCGATGGAACAAGAGTTTAAGCGTTTTGCTAAATATGACCTTCGTAACTGGCTACCTGCACTACTCGGCTACGTCATTAAAGATCACCAAACTACCTCCCGATTTTTAACAGATTGGCGTAAAACGATTAATGACCTGATGACCCATAACTATTATGGTGAGATGTCTTCAAAAGCCCATCAAAATGGGTTATATGTAACCTATGAAACGGCCGCAGGAGATGTTTTTCCTGCTGATATAATGGAATATTTTAAATATGCAGATGTACCGATGTGTGAATTTTGGGAGCCGATGAGCGATGGATTTGTAGGGTCTTTAAATTTTAAACCGATAAAACCTACGGCATCTGCAGCGCGGATGTATGGTAAGCCCCGAGTTGCTACGGAAGCATTTACTTCTATGAACCTATCCTGGGATGAACACCTTGATATGCTCAAAGAAGTCGCCAATGTGAACAGCATACAGGGGGTTTCGCATTTTGTCTTTCATACCTATACCCTTAACCCACAAGAGCCTTTTATTGCTCCTGGTACATCGTTCGGAGCGGGAATTGGCACCCCTTTTATAAGGGGACAAACCTGGTGGAATTATATGCCTGATTTTACAGACTACTTATCGCGCTGTACTTATATGCAGGAAAGAGGTAGGCCGGTTTCTGACGTGCTTTGGTACCTGGGCGACGAGATAGACCATAAACCCAATCAGAATGCTCCTTTTCCGGTAGGGTTTAAATACGACTATTGCAATCCTGATGTATTGTTGAATAGACTTAGGGTAGAAAATGGTCTGCTTGTTACTCCTGAAGGAATTAGTTACAGGTTATTGTGGTTGCCAGATGCGCCGCATATGCTACCAGAAACATTAGAAAAATTACATGCTTTGCTGCGCGAAGGTGCTACGATTGTCGGAGAGGCGCCTATAGGATTGGCAACCCTCACCGGCGGTGATGCGGCTAAAATGCGCTTTGATGCGGCTGTCAAAAATATTTGGGGGGCTGCTACCGTCAAAGGAATTAGAAAGATTTGCAAAGGCAGCATGATATCAGGCCTTACAATAGATGAGGCAATAACTACATTAAAGATAGCACCTGATGTTTTAGGTGGAGATGCGCTATGGGCGCACAGGCAGATTGAGGGTGCCGATTGGTATTTTGTGAGCGCTCCGCGCGGGAAAGGTTTTACAGGTGAACTTAATTTTAGAAGCAGCGGAACAGTGGAATTATGGGATCCCGTTACCGGAACGTCCAGAGTGGTCTCAAGTCGCCGTGTGGGTAACCGCACCTTTGTAGAAATTGATCTTGTTAAATCTTCCTCCTGCTTTATCGTTTTTCGTAAAAATGGCGGTAAGCCAGCTTTGCTTAATGTACCTAAAGTAGTTAAATCAATAGCGATTACAAGCCCATGGATCCTCACTTTTCCAGCAGGTTGGGGCGTGACTGATGCCTTGTCGTTAACAGAATTGAAAGCATGGAAGGATTTGGATATCTCAGCCGAGGGGAAGTCATTTTCAGGAACGGCATCCTACACTACTACGTTTGATATCGATAATCTCAGTGCTGGGAAGGAATACCTATTAGATTTAGGTAACGTTGATATGGCTGCGGAAGTATCCTTAAACGGCAAGGCACTAAGGAAGCTTTGGGCGCCGCCTTATCGCGTCAGCTTAAAAGAATTGGTAAAACAGGGTAAGAATACACTAACTGTAGCGGTTACAAGTACCTGGTTTAACCGACTTGTTTATGATGCCGGACAACCTGAATCTAAGCGTAAAACCTGGACAATATCGGGCCCCGGAAAAGATTCTGGCTTAAGAAAATCAGGCTTGTTGGGACCAGTAAAAATTGATGTGCTGAACTGAAACGAGCATGTGAATTACCTCGCGACCGCTTTTCCAGCGCCTCAAAAGATTGGCCTTTTGTATTCCTTTTCTGTCTTTAATGTCCCGGTTGGGCTTGTAGTAATGCGGCATAAAATCTTTCATCGCATTGTGAATATCATTTGCCTTTCCGTTTAACAACAGATTAGGTTTGCTTTTTACTAATCCTGCGAGAGCATCTGCCATGCTAGCTGCGTAATAGGGACAATCCCAGTCGTGTCGATATGGATTATCCCCTTTAATGTTAACTTTTTGAAGTGGATGAGAAAGGTCTTCAATGGTCTCTGCCACTGCGCAACCAAATACATTGGTGTATTCATTAATAAAGTGATTCCACCAGCGGGGGTGATGCGGCAATTCCTTAAGTAGCGTATCGCAAACCAGAATGCGCTTTGGAAAATTGGGGATTGCCGGGTCCATCATTAACAGAGATACGCCAAAATGCCCTTCCTCTGGAGAATGCCTACTATAAATTAAAAAGAATTGAGGATTCGTTTCTCCAGTCTCATGTAATGCAGCGGTAAGTATTTTTACGTCTTGCAATCGATCTTCCAGAAATCCGCGTTTAAAAAGCACATGTAAAGAACCAATTGATTTTAATCTGCAACGTTTACTATTTTCATCAAATACATTTCCATTGGCAGGGCGGCTTGTAAAGTGGTTGCCACTGTTATAACGGATTTCTTCTGATTCTAAAGGATAGGTATTGATTTCTGCAGTATCTCCAGCGTCGGTTTGCTTGTTAGGTTGAACTGAGCGGAATGGGATATGCATATTTTCACTATCCATCCGTCGGGCGAGGTTATAAATTCGCTGCTCCGTTAATGCAAGTAGCGGATCACCAGTGATGGGATCAAAATAAACTCTTTTGGAACGCCTGCCCAAATGACGGGCAATAAAACGATGTTTTAATAATTGCTGAATTGGATGTTCTGTGTTTAAAAAAAAATCCCGTAAGGCATCATTTACCACGTATTCATTCAATGACTGATCAAACTGTAATAACGTTTTATCCTGATGCTTATGCACCCATTTAAGCAAAAACTTATATACTTCGTAATCAAAACGAAGGTTAGTCTGTTCAGCTTTTTCTTTTTCACTAACGCGTTCTAACATTATCTTCCCCCAGACTAATTACCTGTAGCAATATCGTTGTAAAAAACCAGATAATCGCTATGCTTTCTGAACTTTAAAAAAGATTGACACTAATGTTATTTAATTTTTAGATTTCCAGCTGGATGACGATGAATTTCGAGCCAATAATGGAATAGTAACTGGTGATTTGACAATTTTTTGGATTTATGAATTGGGTGATATTAACTAAGGAATATGGTTAGATAAAGGATGTCGGCAGGCTAAAAATAATTTGGAAGCTAGCTGAATTCATAAAATAAAAGGTAGTAGGGTCGGGTAGTCGTTGTAACCATGGCAAGTAATTGGATTTAAAACTTCCAACGATTATTACAGTCGTAACATCTCGCGTAGTTCTTTTTGGAGAACGTATACATACATGCATTATATAATATCCCAAAAATACAAACTATTGATGCCAAGATACCAAATACATAGACGGAAGTAAATAATACCAATGAAAAAGATATCAGCAGAAGTATGATTATGATAACTATACAGCTTAAGCGAAATTTATGAGTTACGTGTTTGGTATTATAACTTTCACAGTTTGGGCATTGAACTTGGAGCATAAGAGGTTTTTATTAATAATAAATATAGCATTCTTTCTATTACCGTTAATAATAACCTTTTCTAAAGTAGGTGATTTGTTATTTCATAGCACATAAGATGAAAGCGATTTGAGCACTTAAGAAGTCGACCTGCAGTAGCGTAACTTTTACTAATAATCAAATAATTCTGTAATGATCAAGTTTATATTCAGAAGCTATATGAAACGTGGTTAATACATGGTTAGTACATGGTTGCTACATCTGTGGATGTACCAACTATGTTCCAACTATGTTCCAACCATGTTCCAACCATGTATCAACCACCTAGTATGATTGAATTATTCGCAACTGCTCTATTAAAAAAAAGGGTTTAGGAATTATTATAATCGATTCGTAAAACATCCTGGGCGTGATGAACCAAGGCGCAATAACCGCGATTACGCCAATTAGCAACAAGCTTAGATGCATTTTTCATCTGTAGCGTTTTTGCTAAGTGAATAGCTGATTAACGTGCGGAATTTTTAGTTATGCCGCGGGCAGATTGTTGACTTCAAAGCCCCCATAACTGGTCATATCGGCAGTATGCACTACTGTGAGTTTAAGCTTCATTCTTTGAATCAGCTCTTTTGCTGAAGTGATGCTCCTGTGGATGTCATTCATTCCGCGGATTTCAATGCCTTTAGCCATGAGCTTAAATTTATTGGGTTCATATTTCTCAATGAACTTTTGCAGGTCGGCACTGATCTTAGTTGCTTTATTTTCCATATTATTTTTCATGATCTTGTTGGTCAATACTTTGCTTAGGGATACCTCCACGGCTATAGAATCGTCCTCTGTCAAAGTGATGATGATTGTAAAAATGGGTCTGATCAAATTCTGTAATGGTTTCCTCGATCCTTAGCGCGGCCGGACTTCCAATAATTGAACGGATTTGGACTTCCAGTTCAGGGCCGATCTGATCTTTGTAATAGGCCGGAAGTGCATTGTACTGATCCAGGTGCAGACCTGGCAATACCACTTCATCATTACTAGTATGCAGATGGGCGATCCCCAAAGGGATCATCACTTTCTTTTGTTCGAGGTTCATGCCGTTGTTTTTCAGGTCAACTACCAAATAGCGCACGGCGCGGGTTTGCGGATCGAATAAGAGCTCTTCTACTTCGCCGATATAAGTTCCGCTTTCGTTCTTAACCTCCCATCCAATAATATTGGGTTCCTCATCAACAATTTGAAAGTCGCTGCCACTGAGTTCCTGCAGGTATCTGTATGTGTTTTGTTCCATGATATTAGATTTAAAATTATTGTTTAGGGAAAACTACAATGGAGACATTGCGGTTCTGTTGCCTGCCCGATTTGGTTTCATTGGTTGCGACTGGCTTCGTTTCTCCCAGAGACTGAACAGTGATGTTATCTGTAGCAACTTTCTCGTGCTCAGCAAGCCAGTTTCTAACTACCGTGGCACGCTCGCGTCCAAGTTCTTTGTTTTCATCCGCCGGGCCGGTAGAGTCGGTACTGCCGAACACCCCAATGCTTGCCTCCGGGAAACGCTTGTTCAGTACATCAGCAATCATCTGTAATTTTTGGATGCCCTTCTCGCTTAGGTCATTTCCCGCAGTTGGAAATAGGATGTTCTCCCCAAGCATGTAAATGGTGTAACTGCCGCCATTACGTGTCTGGATCTCACTGTCAGTAATGTCAGCATCAGTTTGAGCTGCTGAGTTGAAATCAATACTGTTCCAGTCCGGAGTTGTTTTCGCGATCACCATACTCGTATCAGTTGGTATGGAATCACGGGCGCTGGTATCGCCATCTGCACTACATTTTCTGATCAGCATGCCGGCCAACAAAAATACCAGTAAGACAATCAATAACCAGACCCACCAAGGTCTTGAAGGTTTTGGTTCTACTTCTAAATGTGCCATAATTTTCTCGTTAATATTTGATTGACTTCTAAGGAAGTTGCTGGTAGAACAGCCGTTGCCGGAAATTGTTTCCCGGTCAATTCGCGGTGGTCGTTTAGGTGGAGTTGGCGAAGTAGAGAATCCTACTCAACACAATGACACATTTTTTGCTGACCCTAACCTTTGTCAACAAGAAATTACAAACATGAAATCAAATCTGGTCATGTACTTAAATGTACCAGATAGACCTGGATTTATGTTTTCTTTTTACAGCCGTAAAAGCAATGTTTATGTTAAAAGTCACCTTAACCTGGTTAGCAGGCTGCAGCGATCCATGCCTGTCGCGGTGGAGCAAGTAAGGTTCAGGATAAAAAATCTTCCTGACTTAGCCCATAACCCGCCGGCTTATTAACCAGAGCTGTCAAAAAATGGATTTGAAGGTATTACCGGCAGCAGTCATCTTCTGCTAACCGCCCTCGATCATCTATCACTGGTGGGTCCAACCGAAACCTCTGTACTGCTACTTGGAGAAAGTGGGACCGGTAAAGAGAGATTTGCCAAACCAATCCAAGCCCTCTCAGCCCGCAGCAACAAGCCTTTTATCGTAGTTAATTGTGCAGCTTTGCCGGTACAACTGGTAGAATCAGAACTTTTCGGACATGAAAAAGGTGCTTTTACCGGGGCTTCAGATCGCAGGACGGGTAAATTTGAACAGGCGTCTGGGGGCACTATTTTCCTGGATGAAATAGGAGAAATGCCTTTAAAATCGCAATCCAAATTATTGAGGGTATTGCAGGAAAAAGAAGTAGAAAGGTTGGGCGGAAAGGAAGCTGTTAAAATCAATGTGCGGATCATTGCCGCGACCAACTGCAATCTGGAAAAGGAGGTGGCTGCGGGAAGGTTCCGGCTAGACTTGTATTATCGCCTGAATATCTTTCCTATCGTACTCCCGGCACTCAGAGACCGCAAGGAAGACATCGCCGAACTCGCCGAGTTTTTCCTGCTCAAGTATGCGGACCGTGTTGGGAAAAAAGAGCTCGCCCTATCTCCGCAGGCATTGAATGACCTTTCTGCATATAACTGGCCTGGCAACGTGCGGGAACTTGAGCATCTGATTGAGCGCAACGTTCTGCTTACCCGTGGAAATGTGATTGAAAGGATACATCTGCCATTGGTTAAAACTGAGACTGGCACTTCCAATACCGACGACAGGATAAAATCTATAGATGATAACGAAAGAGAATATATAATAAGCGTGCTTAAAAAGTGCAACGGTCGGATTTCTGGTCCTGGAGGCGCTGCAGAATTGCTGGGCGTACCTTCCACCACGCTCAACTCAAAAATAAAGAGGCTGGGAATAACCAGAAAATTTACAGGAGGGTAGTTAAGGTAGATCGCCTTATATCTGGTTTTTTTGTTTCATAAAGTGTCTGGCTTCGGCCTGGCTTCGTCCTGCCTTCGGTACGGCTTCGTACGTCGGTTATCCATTCGGTATCGGTTCGATATCCGTTCGTCATCCTTGGTATATCTAAAAGATGATTAAATAACCGTCGATGTGCCTTTAATGGATGTAAGATATACGAAGCCAGGTACAAGGTAAACGGGATCCAGAATTGAGCTTTGTTCGGTATGGAATAAGGAAAAATGGCTGTTTGATGGCTGTGTTCTCGGTGTCTGATGGGTGTTGGCTCGGTGTATTCACCCAGAACATACCCCTACAAGGCCGATTTGACCCAGAAACTAGAGTTTTTTCTGTGCAGGACATATAAACCAATAATCAATTCAACTAGACAACGATAGACCCGAAGATCATAAATGAGTTACTACCTAGTAGAGAATTTCTGAGACACTCTACTAGATGAATTATGATGTTGGTTGTCTGATTTTTAATTAATTAACTTTAGTTAATATTACAAAAATCAAATTTTACAAACAATATAGACCTACCAATAATGGGAAATTTTTATGTGGATGATAGTGTGCATGATCACGCCGGATTTATTTTATGTGCTTGCGTTTATGCTTCTGCTGAAATTGAACAGGAATTAGTTGATTTAATGAAATCATGCGGACTTGATCCCGATGAATTTGAATATAAAAGTTCCGCTAACTATTCAAAACAACCTGAACTTGCTGAATTTAGATCGGAACTAAAGGGATTAGTCCAGCAGAGCTGTAGGTATGGTATTGTTGTATTGCCAAGAGATAAGCGAGAGAACGTAGGTCAGGAATGCCTACTTGCGATCGACCAGTTTGTTAAAGTGAACCCACAGGTTGGCACATCTGTTTCGATTTTTATGGACCAAGGGATGTTCTCGTCCTTGAATGTTGCCAATACGATGTTTAATGCCTTAAAATTCGAAGACGCCAAACTCTACGCCGAACAGGATTCAAGACATATTAGGGGTATTCAATTGGCAGATTTGATTGCTCACATGGCTTCGATCCAACTCAAATCAGCGATGGGGCTAATAAATAAAATGGTAAAAGCTGGTGGAAATTCCGGGTACGACCCCGACATGGAAATGGAACTTAGTTTTGAGATGTTTGGCACATTAAGGTATTGCATTTTTAATGAAGGCAGTAACAAGCCACAAACCGGGGATGAGTTTGTGGATGCAGTTATGACTGTCGGTAAAGCCGGTCTTTTCATATCTGAAACCTGCGATACTGATTTGGTTGATTGGGCCAGCGGTACTTTTGGAACAATTTATTTGGGTTGTATTCATTGACGCACCTTATGTTCAACTATTTGCAAACTTATTTTGTCTATCTTTTTAACGGAATAGTAAGTAACCAGTGTCCTTTAAATGCGTGCAGCAGCTGATTGAACAAATATGCATGATTAGTTGCTTATTCCATTGCGAATGGTAGTAGAATAGTTACTCATGAAACAAGTGAGCCAAATAGAAAAAGTAAAGTTAAAATCCCAGATGTTTGTTCTCCATTTGGAATAATTTGTGTTAATACGATAGAGATGTTTAGATATTTGGGTGAACAATTCTGAACAACATTCAATACCACCTCAAGGTCAATCCAAAATCATTGCCAAACTAAACTGAACTACTTTGACAACAGATCTACAAATGCATCAGCAGAATCTTTAACGCTAAAATAAAGGCTTTCAGAACTCAGTGTAGAGGATTGAAAAATGTAGAATTCTTCCTATACAGGTTAACTCAACCTTATGACTAAAAAGAAAAAAGTATTTCTAATCGACAACATTTGGCATTGATCCAAATTTGCACTACTAATTACACTACAAATATTCGTGTTTAATGAAAAAGCCCCTAGAAATTAATCTAAGGGCTGTTTTTTGTGTTTGCTTAAAACAAACGTGCGGAGAGTGGGGGATTCGAACCCGCGGACCCTTTAACAAGTCAACAGTTTTCAAGACTGCCGCAATCGACCACTCTGCCAACTCTCCGGCGCAAAAGTACAAATACTCCTTTATTCTGCAAATAATGTAATGGATTTTTTAACAAAATGTTGTTAAAGACTTAAAACAGAGCTAGAAAATTTTTATTAGTGCGCTAACTTATCTTCTGCAGGAGCAGGTTTTTTAAACAAATTGAAGTTTGGCTTGATGATTTTCACACTACGCTTAGACAAATCTACACTTGCATTGAGCTCAAAACCTACCAATAATATCAACGAATTAAGGTACAACCAGATCATAATAACAATTAAAGTTCCAATAGATCCGTAAATTTTGTTGTAAGAGCTGAAGTTATTGATGTAAAATGAGAAGCCCCAGATGGTTAAAAAGGCAAGAATTGTTGCCAGCCATGATCCTGCACTAAAGAAACGCCATTTTTTAGCATGAGCTGGCCCGTAGCGATACAAAATTGAAATGGCTACAAAATATAATGTGCCCAATAAAGCCCATCTACTTAATTGTATTACAAAGGTGATCAGGCCATCTTTAATATTCAATTCTGAATTCAGGTAATTCAATGCAAATTCACCTACGGTCATTGCTATAATGCAAACGATCACAGAAAGTGTAATTATTATAGTTAGCACAATTGCAATAAGTCGCTGTTTAAACCAAGTTCTGGTTTCAATAATTAAAGATGATTTGTTAAATGCCATCATCAAATTATGAACACCATTGGTAGAAAAGAAAAGGGCAAGGATAAAACCAAAAGAAAGTAAACCCCCATTCTGCTTCAATACAATCTCTTCCAGTGTCGTTTTAAAAGCTCCGTAGGCATCTTGTGGTAGTATCAGAATGATAAGTTCCATCAGCTTGTTTTGGAAATTCATACCACCCCATTTGGGTATAAAAGGAATTAGGGTAAACAAAAAGATAATACCCGGAAAAATGGCCAGCATAAAATTGTAGGCAAGGGAGGAAGCCTTGTTCACAAGCGAGTCTTTCCCTATCTCTTTAAAAAAAAATGTGGCAACGGTATAAAGCGGTAGGGGACTAAATCCGGGAAGTATACAAACCTTTGTCCAGTCAATAAATAACGCGTATAGCTTTATCTTTAAGAGTTGTTTGTGTACCCAATTCATACTATCGTATTAAAACCATTGCTTTAGCTTTTCCATAAATTCTGCAGGAGGTAAGCATGGTTTGTTCTTTGCCATGTCAACAAATACCAAGTTCGTATTTCCAATGTTGATTAACTCTTCATCCGCATTAAAAAGCTCGTAATTAAAGTGTATCCTTATACTAGGTAGTTGTGCTACAGTTGTTTTTACGGTAATTTCCTGGTCGTAAAGCGCAGGTTTGATAAATTTACAGTTCAGCTCCAATACAGGGAGCATAATGCCACTCGCTTCCATGGCGGCATAATCCATCCCTAAACTTCTAAGCATTTCTACCCGCCCAACTTCATAGTATTGTGCATAATTGCCATAATACATATAGCCCATCTGATCGGTCTCGCCATACCGTACCCTTATTTTTGTGCTGCTTGTATACATGCTATTTAAAGATGTTTCTCTTGTTTAGCGCCTCTCTGTACTTCTTTGCATTCTTTTCATGCTCCTGAACAGTAACAGCAAAATTATGGTAGCCAGAAAAATCTTCTTTGGCGCACATATAAATATAGTTATTGTTGTTCTTATTCAACACAGCGTCAATGGCATTTATGCTTGGCATCATAATGGGCCCAGGGGGTAAACCGGCATATTTATAGGTGTTGTATGGAGAGGAAACACTTAAAAGTGAATTGGTTACTCTTTTAACAGTAAAATCGCCATTGGCAAAAATTACGGTAGGATCTGCCTGAAGCAAAATTCCCTTGTTTAAGCGATTAAGATATAATCCTGCAATGATGGGCATTTCTTTGTCGTATAGGGCCTCAGCATCAACAATAGAGGCAAGTATGGAGACTTGTATCGGGTTAAGGTTTAAGGCAGCAGCCTTGGCTTTCCTTTCAGCATTCCAAAATTTATCATATTCCTTATGCATCCGCTCAAAAAACTCGGGTGCTGATGTATTCCAGTACATCTCATAAGTGTTAGGGATAAACATGACATAGCTGTTCTCCTTGTTAAATCCGTACTTTTCAATCAGCGCAGCTGAATCCAACAGGTTAAGAAATGTAAGTGAATCTGGTTCTAAACTTTTGGACAGGTAGCCGGCGAAACTGTCTTTCTTCCTGATGTTATGGAACTTCAGTTTTACAGCATCCTGGTTTCCCGCCTTTAGCATGTTAATCAGGCTGCGGTTATTCATTCCTTTCTTAATGCCGTATCTTCCTGGCTTTAAAGAATTAGAAAGTCCCATTTTAGCAGAAGCCTGCTTAAATGTTCCTACATCTATTAGCATGTCTTTCAATTCAAGCTCTTTGATCAGGTCGTCCATGTTGTAACCTGTTCTAACATATAAGTACTTTTCTTTACCTGTTGTGTTTGGCGAAAAATAAACGGAATAGAATTTCATGCCGTAGTATCCGCCAACCACTAAAATTGCCATTAGCAAGGCAAGTATTACTTTCCCTTTTGAAGTCTTGCTTTTGTTTTGCTCTTCTGCCATAAAATATGCGCGTAATTATTTTTTGTTTGATAAAGTAATGTTTACAGGTGTGCCGATTTTAACTTTCGTAACAGAGTCTGTAGCAAATGGTTCTTGTTTTACAATAACTGCCTCCGCTGAATCTGTAATCACACCCTCCCAGGTAACCATTCCCAGGTTGAGCATCGCGCCGTTTCTCAAGGCAAAAAGAGCTTCGTCCTTTGTTAGCCCGATAAGGGTAGGGATTTCAACCTCTTCATTTCCTTTTCCGTCTCCAAGTAGTAAATCTATTTTTGATCCTTTTGGAATTACCTGACCTACAGTGATGGGCTGTCCGCCAAAGGAAACCTGTAAAACCACATCCCTGGCCACATCAGATTTATAGGTGGTATCGCCAAGTTTCAGCCCAAAACTTTCTATAATGGCACGCGCCTGACTAAACGGTTTAGATTCAATATCAGGAAATTTTACATCAGGTGCCTTATTCATGCTAACCGTAAGATAAATTGTACGGTTATCTTTTACATAGGTATTGGCATTTGGATCCTGGTCTATTATCGTGCCCGGAGGGGTATCCATAATGTAAACAGAATCAACCTCATAGCGTAAACCCAGTGCTTCCAGTTTGCTCACTGCCTCTGTAAATGCCAGGCCTTTTAACACAGGTACATTTAGCCCCTGGCCGTGTTTGGTATAATATCTTAAACTAAAAAACGCAACAAATAAAATCACTGCAACAGTAATTACTGCCGCTATTAGATTTGACCTGAAGGATTTTGTTTTAAGATAGGATATGAATTTGGCCATCGTATTTTGTTTTCTCAAGGTGTAAGGCTCAAATTTAGACTAAAAAAATATTTTAATGGAATTAAAATAACATCTGCGCCAACTAATTTATATTTGTCGATATGAAAAAAACGATAGCATTATTAACTGGCGGCACTACTGGAGAGTGGGTTGTGTCAGTAAAAAGTGCAGCTACCATTGCTCATAACCTGGATCATGATAAGTTTGATGTTTATAAGATCATGTTAACACAACAGGGTTGGTTTTATGAACCAGCAGATTCAGTAAAGATCGAGGTAGATCGTAATGATTTTTCGCTCCACATAAGCGGCAGAAAAATAAAGTTCGATGGGGTATTTATAGCTATTCACGGTTCTCCTGGTGAGGATGGGAAGCTACAAGGGTATTTTGACATGATTGGTCTTCCGTATACTACTTGTGATGCCCTCACTTCTGCCATTACCATGAATAAAGGGTATACTAAAGCTATAGTTCAGGATATCCAGCATCTGCATACCGCCAAATCTGTCCAGATATTTAAAGAGACGCCTTTTGATCTCGAAAAAATCAAAGCAGATTTAAAGCTTCCATATTTTGTTAAGCCAAATAATGGCGGTAGTAGTATAGGAATGAGCAAGGTAAACCTTGCAGATGATCTTGAAATGGCAGTGGATAAGGCATTTGAGGAAGATAGTCAGATATTGATTGAAGAGTTTATATCTGGTCGGGAGTTTACCATAGGGGTAGTTAAACTGGATGGTAAGATAACCGTATTGCCTTCCACAGAAGTGACAACTGCTAAAGAGTTCTTTGATTTTGAAGCTAAATATACACCTGGAGTTGCCATTGAAACCACACCGGCAGAGATCAGGTCGGAAACCAGGAATCGTGTTGCGGCAATCGCCGAAGCGGTATACCTAAAATTGAACTGCAGGGGAGTAGTGCGGATAGATTTTATCCTGTCTGGCGATGAAGGCGACTTCTATTTTATTGAAATCAATACCATACCAGGCCAAACAGCTACAAGTTTCATACCCCAGCAGGTGGCTGCTATGGATATGAAACTGAATGATTTTTATACCAAGCTAATTAAGGAAACGATAGGCTAACCGTTTTCTTTTAATTAAAACTTATAGGATACACTGATACCGCCCCTTAAACCTGGGAAGTTGCCATCAAGGTCAACACTGGCGCCGTTTCCATCAACAGTATATTTGGTATTGATCATCGGGATTTTCCCCAAATCGTTCAAGCCATTCCTTAAGCCATTTTGCTCGTCATTGCTCAATGTTTTTGTGCCGGCTATAGTTCCCATCAAAGATCCATAGTTTGGTCCGATGAAAACATCTAGCCCAATTCTTTTGGCCAGATTGAACTCAGACCCTATGTATAAACCTCCTGTAACAGTTTTAATATTACCGCTTAGTGGTATCTCTAAATCTCCCTGAGAGCTTTGAAACAAGTAAGGTCCTGAAGCATTAAAGTTTGAAAAACTGGCGAAAGGGGCAAGGTAAAATCCTTTAAATGCTTGCTTGCCGAGATAGAATCTCACCTCTGGCGTTATAGCAAAGTTACCAGTCTTAAAATTCCTGATCCTTTTGTAAGCCTGGGCATCATTCACTAAGCTTTCTATTTGTCCCTGAAAAGGTAGGGTGGATTCTGGTGCAAATCGCACGCTTAATCCAACGGCAATTTTACTGGCAACTGCACGCTGATACTGGAAAGAAAAATTCTTTAAAATCAATGCGGCAACATTCATTTTAACCTGATTTTTAAAAACTGTACCTGATCCGCTATCTTGTGCAATGGATACTTTGGCGCAAAAAGTAAATCCTATTAAAGTCAATACTTTCAATGAGTTACTGAAATTCGTCTTCATAATTGTATTTTTAGTTGTATTTGGTTTATGTAAAGTTAATTAAAGATAGCATTGAAAAAATACCCAATTAATGGTATTTTTTCAATGTGATACTTAACTTGTGTCATCTTGGGTAGTGCATTGGTTATGAATATTAAATACTTAACAGAACATCAGTTCAAAATAAGGAAATACCGCAAAGGGGAGGTGATTTATCATCCTGAAAGTTTGCCTGTCGCGGTTTATTTTATTAAGTCGGGAAAGGTAAAGATGGTCACCGTAAACAGCGTGGGGGATGAATTTATACAAGGTATTTTTAGAACGAATGAATATTTTGGAGAACCAGCACTGATCCTGAACAAACCTTATCTCGCCCATACCATTGCGATTCAAGACGCAGAGATCATTCCGGTTTATAAGGACGACTTCTTTAATTTCCTGAAATCGGATAGCGACTTTAGCTTAAGCCTTATCCAAACTTTGAGTAACAGATTGTTCTATAAGTCCATGATGTTGGAAGAACTGGCCAATGAACATGCCGATCATCGTGTAAATACCTTACTTACGTACCTTTTAAAAGATCTTGAAGCGGGTGCAGAACTAAAAATAACACGCCAGCAGATGGCAGACATGAGCGGTTTGCGGGTAGAAACAGTAATCAGGTTAATTAAAAAATTATCTGGTAGCAGTTCTTTTAAATTGATAAAAGGCAAAATTGTTAAGCAATAACACCACATACAAATTAGATTAAAAAACTTCAAAGTATGATCTGGATCATAAAATAGAAAATAAGTTAGCTGTATTTTTGTACCATGATAGTCCAGGATAGTAGTACAGCAATTGTTATGAAAGATATATCGAAATTACAAGCAATAGTTCAATGTAAATGCCCAAGATGCAGAACCGGAGCTATTTTTTCAGGTCCCATCTATTCTTTTAAAGGGCAGATTACCAACGAATATTGTGGGTATTGCAACCTGCGTTTTGAGCGGGAACCGGGATTTTTTTATGTAGCTATGTTTATCAGCTATGGAATGAATGTTACAGAAATGATTGCTATAGGCATTGGAGCCTACGTATTTGGAGTTGCTTTAACGTATGAGAACCTCTGGGCTTATGTAGGTATTTTGGCGGTTGGCGTAGTTTTATTTTCTCCTGTAAATTACCGCTACTCCAGGGTGATGCTCTTGCATTGGCTCACTCCAGGGTTAAAGTTTGTTCCTGGCATTAAACCTGCGGTTACTAAACCTTAATTGTTTTCCATTTACCGCGCCGAAATAAAATAATTCCTGCAAATGATATTCCCAGCTCTGCCACAGGAATTGCAATAAAAACTCCTTCAGGGCCTAAATTGAAGTGCTTTGCCAATACATATGCTAGTGGTATCTGAAATAGCCAAAACCCAAATAAATTCACTTTAGTAGGTGTCCAGGTATCGCCCGCACCATTAAATGTGCTAATCATCACCATGCCGATGCCATAAAAGATATAGCCGGCACTCATAATGTGCAAAGCCTTTTTTGCCACCTCAATAATTATAGGGTCGTTTGTAAAAAAAGCGATAAAATATTGACTAAATGCAAAGGTTAACGCAGTAACTATCCCCATGTAAATGGCTACATATTTTGCTGTTTTCCATACAGATGCTTCAGCACGGTCTAGCTTATTTGCACCTAAATTCTGCCCAACCAATGTTGCTGCCGCATTACTCATACCCCAGGCCGGCAGCATAAAAAACATCATTAACCTAAGTGCCGTTTGATACCCTGCAGATCCATGGTCGCCACCTGTGGTGGCCACTAGCTGAGCGAGGAATATCCAGCTACAGGAGGCAATTATAAATTGAAATATTCCAGGAGTCGCTATTTTTAATAAGGCCTTGATCTGATCCCATTGCGGCTTGAAATAGGAGATCTTTATTTGTAGCAATCCTTTGCCAGAATACAAATGATAAACCTGATACAACACTCCTGTGGTTCTGCCGATGGTTGTTGCAATGGCCGCACCCGTTAACCCAAAGGCAGGTATGGGTCCAAATCCATTGATGAAAATCGGACAAAGAATGATATTGGTGATATTTGCGATCCATAAACTTTTCATCGCAATCGCTGCATTTCCTGCACCTCTAAATATGCCGTTGATTAGAAATAATAGCACGATTACTGTACTCCCGCCCATCATAATGCGGGTAAAAATTACACCCTCTGTGGCTGCTTGTGCAGAGGCACCCATTAAAAGTAAGATGTCTGGAGCATAGATAAAGGCAATTAAACTAAGGATAAGGTTAATCCCTATAGCTACTATTATTGCCTGCATTCCTGCCTTAGCGGCTCTTGTGGGGTTTTTTTCGCCAATTCTTCTGGCCACAACCGCTGTCGCTGCCATACTCATCCCGATAGCTAAAGAATAAATGATGGTAAGAACCGATTCTGTTAACCCAACAGTTTGAATGGCTACACTGCTATTGGGTAGGTGACCCACGAAATAGAGATCTACCAACGCGAAGACTGATTCCATTGCCATTTCCAGCATCATAGGGATGGCAAGTAATATTACTGCCCTGCGGATGCTGCCTTGTGTGAAATCAAGTTCTGCACCATTTAGGGATTGTTTTATGATTTCAAATAATTTTGAGAAGGTGCCCGAAGCGTTTTGTTGTTTAATGTCCATTTTATAATGAAAGGTAACTACTTGAACTTAATTTTTATTAATTTATTTGCAGCTTTTAATAACGATCCTTAAGGATTTGTATTTTATTAAATATTAGCTACATTGGATAGCCAAATATTTAAGGATATGATCAACAAAGGGTATAATCTCTGCTGCATTTTGCTTGTTTTTTCTGTGTGCGTGTCTTGTAAAAAAGATAAAAAGGAACCGATCATACCTGAGCCGGTTGTACTGAAGACAGATAAACAACTCAAAACTTTACTTTTTAAGGCGAGTAAAAACCCAATTTTAGTCAATGATGTTAGGGGCGAAATAGTTGGTGATACTGTGTTTGCGAGCGCTTTTGCCGGAACCGATGTGAGCGCATTAATACCGGAATTTACTTACGAAGGGTCAAAGATAGTCGTAGGTGCTGTAGATCAGGTAACAAATGTGACCGTA
The DNA here is from genome assembly GCF_054057295.1 of Pedobacter sp. UYP24. Taxonomy (NCBI): domain Bacteria; kingdom Pseudomonadati; phylum Bacteroidota; class Sphingobacteriia; order Sphingobacteriales; family Sphingobacteriaceae; genus Pedobacter; species Pedobacter sp. UYP24. The sequence continues at coordinate 471,109 of NZ_JBSRZD010000002.1, read as the reverse complement.
AATGATTTTACCAAGTTGGTAACGTATGAGGTAACTGCGGAAGATAACAGCACAAAAAAATATGTGGTAAAGCTGAGCGATAATGGCATCTCAGCATTTTATATTAATACCAATGGCGCAGCAATTAATAGCAAAGACGTTTATGTAACTGGTTCTATAAAGATCGTTAGCAATTTTAAAGAGACCGTTTTTGATGGTAAAACGGAAATAAAAGGGAGGGGTAACTCCACCTGGGGAATGCCTAAAAAGCCTTACCGCATCAAGCTGGATAAAAAAGCCGGATTGTTAGGCATGTCCGAAAGTAAGAATTGGGTGCTTCTGGCTAATTATGCAGATAAGTCCCTCATGCGCAATGAGCTTGCCTTAATGGCTTCTAGGAATTCAGGACTCACCTTTACCCCAAGTTCCAGGTTTGTGGAAATATATCTTAATGGCAGTTATGATGGTAATTATTTAATAACCGAGCAGGTTAAAGAAGGTAAAAGCCAGGTAGATGTTGAAGATGGGGGGTATTTGTTAGAAGAGGATGGGTTTGCAAATGGTGAGCCCGTGTATTTCCGTACACAGCACAATATGCCCATTACCATAAAATACCCTGATGAGAAGATTACACCGGTGCAAAAGGAGTATATTACAGGGCATGTACAAAAATTTGAAAATGCACTTTTTGCTGCCAACTTTACTGATCCAGTTAACGGATATAGAAAGTATTTTGATGTTGATTCTTATGTGAACTATTATATCGTAAATGAAGTGATGGGCAATCCGGATACCTTTTGGAGTACTTATATGTATAAGAAAGCAAACGACGATAAAATTTATACCGGCCCGGTATGGGATTTTGATATCTGTGCAAATAATGATGATCGCCTTGGTAATAACATCAACAAGCTTATGTTCAATGCTGGTTTCGATCCTAAAATGTGGATTCAAAGACTAATGGAGGACCCGGCTTTCCGAAAAAGGATCAGGTTCAGGTGGAATGAACTGAAACCTAAAATGCAAAATCTACCTGCTGCAGTAACGTTATTGGAAAAGAAACTATCAGTATCGCAAGTAAGGAATTTTACCAGATGGAACATATTGAATACCAAGGTATATCGGGAGGTGCAAATTGCCGGATCTTATGCTGCTGAAGTAAGTTATGTGAAAGATTTCTTAACCGGTCACCTCAATTGGCTGGACACCAAATTTAATGGGACGGAATATCAGTAGCTAAAAGCCTAAATGCTGTAAGCGAGAATCATTTCTTCGTTAACTTTTGAGCCTTTGCCGGTAGCGGTGTCTATCATCACATAATCGAACCAGCCGTCTGCGGCTATCTTTCCGGTTCGTTTGTTTTCAATTTCAAATTGAACCCGGCAACCCTTTTCGTTGATGGTTAAGATGCCTGTGCGGATGGCAATCACATCACCAAGTTTCAGCGGGCGTTTAAAATCAACCAGCGCAGTGCGAACTACCCAGCCAAAGCCACTGTTTAAAAACGATTCCATTGGCATTTTGTAAAACTGGGCCATTTGATCGTAGCGGGCGGCAAGTACATAATCGAAATATTTGCTGTTGTGGACATGGTTAAACATGTCAATATCATCAGGCCTTACCTTTAGTTCACTTTCAAATATGCTGTACTGGGTCTTTTCCATAAAATAGGGGAGTTATCCTTACAAACTTAAAATAAAATTCAGTTCTATACAGTGTTGTTAATCTTTAAAACTTACAGTATCTTTGCACTAATTAATTAATCCATAAACACTTTAGTATCATTCAAGAATGTATTTAAGTAAAGAAAAGAAAGCCGAAATCTTCCAAAAACACGGCGAAGTAGAAACTAACACGGGTTCTGCAGAAGGTCAGGTAGCGTTATTTACATATCGTATTGCGCACTTAACAGAACACTTAAAGAAAAATCGTAAAGATTTCTCTACCCAGTTATCACTACAAAAATTAGTAGGTAAACGCCGCGGTATTTTGGCTTATCTATTTAAGAAAGATATTGAGCGTTATCGTGCCATCATCAAAAACCTTGGTTTAAGGGATATCATTAAGCCGGTTGGTAGAAAAGACAGCAAATAAGCGTACTTATATCAAGAAAAGCCATTCTTTAGGGATGGCTTTTTTACTTTGAAAAGTAAAATAATATATATAAATCCGGTGTGTAGAAAGAGGAAAACACACCACAACAAATTTTAAATGAATGTAATAAAAAAATCGTTCGATCTAGGCGATGGAAGAACAATTGAAATTGAAACAGGTAAGTTGGCTAAACAAGCTGACGGTTCTGTAGTAGTTAGAATGGGTGATACCATGCTTTTGGCGACTGTTGTTTCTAGTGTAGGTGCAAAATCAGGTGTTGATTTTTTACCACTATCAGTTGATTACCAAGAGAAATATGCTGCCGCAGGCCGTATTCCAGGTGGTTTCCTTCGTCGCGAGGCAAGATTATCAGATTATGAGGTATTGATCTCTCGTTTGGTAGACCGCGCTTTACGCCCGATGTTCCCTGAAGATTATCACTCTGATACTCAGGTAATGATCTCGTTGATCTCTTCTGATAAAAATATAATGCCAGACTGTTTGGCTGGTTTAGCTGCTTCGGCTGCTATTGCAGTTTCTGATATTCCTTTTAACGGGCCAATATCAGAAGTTCGTGTTGCAAGAATTGATGGTAAGTTTGTGATCAATCCTTATGTGAGCGATTTAGAACGTGCCGACATGGAGTTTTTAGTAGCAGGTACTGAAAAGGACATTGTAATGGTTGAAGGTGAATGTGATGAGATCTCTGAAACTGAAATGGTTGAGGCGATTGAGTTTGCACACAAAGCAATCGTTATCCAGGTTCAGGCACAAAAAGAACTGGCTGAATTGGTTGGTAAAACAGTGAAACGTACTTATTCTCATGAAGACAGTAATCCTGAATTGAAAGAGAAGGTTTATGCTGCTACTTATGATAAAGTATATGCAATTGCTAAAAGTAACACCAGTAAAGGTGAGCGTGGTGATGCATTTGGTGCGATATTGATGGACTTCATTGCTAGTTTAGGCGAAGGTATTGATGATGTAACTGGTTTCCTTTCTAAGAAATATTTCCACGATGTGCAATATGATGCCATCCGTAACCTTGTTTTAGATGAAGGAATTCGTTTAGACGGTCGTGATGTGCGTACGGTACGTCCTATCTGGAGTGAAGTAGGTTATTTGCCTTCAGCTCACGGTTCTGCAGTATTTACACGAGGTGAAACTCAGTCTCTAACCACTGTTACTTTAGGTTCTAAAGATGATGAGCAGATGATTGACGGTGCTTTCGTTAATGGTTATAACAAATTCTTACTACACTATAATTTCCCTGGTTTCTCCACTGGAGAGGTTCGTCCGAATAGGGGAGCTGGTCGCCGTGAGATTGGTCATGGTAACCTGGCAATGCGTTCATTAAAGAAAGTATTACCTGGTTTAGAAGAGAATCCTTATACCATCCGTATTGTTTCTGATATTTTAGAATCAAACGGATCTTCATCAATGGCAACTGTTTGTGCGGGTACGTTAGCACTTATGGATGCAGGTATCAAAATCAAAGCTCCGGTTTCGGGTATTGCAATGGGATTGATTACTGATGAGAAAACTGGTAAATATGCAATCCTTTCAGATATTTTAGGTGATGAAGATCATTTAGGAGATATGGACTTTAAGGTAACAGGTACTGAAAAAGGTATTGTTGCTTGTCAGATGGACTTAAAAATTAACGGTTTGAAATGGGAAGTGCTTACCAATGCACTTATCCAGGCTAAGGAAGCGCGTTTACACATCTTAGGTGAGATGAAGAAAACGATGGCTGCGCCTCGTGAAGATTACAAAGACCATGCGCCTCGCATTGTATCATTAAGTATTGATAAAGAATTTATTGGTGCAGTAATCGGGCCCGGCGGTAAAATCATTCAAGAAATGCAACGTGAAACTGGTGCATCTATCTCTATTGAAGAGGTTGGGAACAAGGGTATCGTTGAGATCTTTGCTGATAATAAAGCTGCTATTGATGCTGCGGTTACGCGTATCAACGCAATTGCTGCTAAACCGGATATAGGTGCTACTTATGATGGTAAAGTGAAATCTATTATGCCATTTGGTGCATTTGTAGAGATCATGCCAGGTAAAGACGGACTATTGCACATCTCTGAGATTGCATGGGAACGTTTAGAAACTATGGATGGCGTACTTAAAGAAGGTGATAAAATTCAGGTTAAACTTTTGGATATAGATAAACAAGGTAAAATGAAGCTTTCCAGAAAAGCATTATTGCCTCGTCCACCAAGACCAGAAAATACACCTGCTGCAAATTAGGCCCTTAACTGATTTATTAGGGTTTCCAAACATAAAAAACCCCGCATTTTGCGGGGTTTTTTATTTAAAGCGGGTTTAATAAATTATATTTACTTGCACAATAACATAGAAAAAAATACCTGTCATGAAACACTTAATAGCTCCTTCTGTTCTTTCTGCTGATTTTGGTAATCTGCAGCGCGATATTGAGATGATCAACGCGAGTGAGGCAGATTGGTTTCACGTAGATATTATGGATGGTACTTTTGTACCCAATATCTCGTTTGGTTTTCCAGTAATGGTAGCTTTAAAAGCCCATGCAAAAAAGCCACTGGATGTACATTTGATGATTGTTAAGCCAGAATTATACATTGAACGTTTTGCAGAAGCTGGTGCTTCAGTTATTACTGTGCATTATGAAGCTTGTACCCACCTGCACCGGATTGTTCAAAATATTCATGCTGCGGGATGTAAAGCATGCGTAGCCTTAAATCCACATACGCCGGTTTTGTTGCTAAATGATATATTGATTGATTTAGATATGGTGTTGATCATGTCCGTTAATCCCGGCTTTGGTGGTCAGCAATTTATTCCCAATACATTAAACAAAGTAAGAGAATTGAAAGCTTTAGCTGCTTTGATTAACCCTGAATTATTGATAGAGGTTGACGGTGGTGTTGGATTAACCAATATTGGAGAATTAGTTAGGGCAGGGGCAGATGTCTTTGTAGCCGGTAATGCAGTATTTGCTGCGCCATCTCCTTTGGAAATGATTGCCCAGTTAAAAAACCATGATGCCAGAATATTGACCACAACTTAAGCCAATGCTTAAATTACGCTTGTTACTATTGGCGCTTTTGTTTGGTCTTACTTATGTAAGTGCACAGCCATTGGTAAAAGTTACAGGCTTGGTAACCGATAGTTTACATGTTGCTTTACCTAAGGTTACCATAACGGTTTTGGGGCAAAGTCAGCTTAGTACTTCAGACGATAAAGGCAATTACAGTATATATTCCACAGCTACTTCCTTTACGCTTAAGTACGCCTTGCTTGGTTACCGGCCAATTTTGATTGAGGTGAATAGAGATAAAGCAGGCAGGATAGTTCAAAATATTGTAATGGGGGTCAACATTAACGAGTTGGAACAAGTTACCATTACCAATAAGCAAAATCAGCTCAGCAATAGTATCCTGATCAATGTTAATGAAGTTGCCTCCATGCCATCGGTATCAGGAAATTTCGAGGTGATATTGAAAACGCTTCCAGGGGTATCTACCAATAACGAATTGAGTTCTCAATATAGCGTAAGGGGCGGGAACTTTGACGAGAACCTGATGTATGTAAACGATGTGGAGATTAGCAGACCTGTATTGATCAGGAACGGACAGCAGGAGGGCTTAAGTTTTATCAACAGTGATTTGTTAAGCTCCGCCAAGTTCTCTGCCGGGGGCTTTGAATCCAGGTATGGCGACAAGCTCTCTTCCGTTTTGGATGTCAAGTACGATAGGCCTGATAGCAGTCAGCAACTCATTAACATCGGGTTGATGGGCGGATCTGTCAGTTCCAGAATCGTTGGGGCAAATAATTATCTTTTAGCCGGTATCCGATACAAAAATAATGGCAGCATTTTAAATACGCAGGACAATAAAGGAAGTTATACGCCAAACTTTAAGGACTTTCAATTGGTGTTTTCCCAAAGCTTGTCGGACAAGTTTAGCCTCAGTTTTTTGGGAAGTATCAATAGCGGGGTATTCAAATTACTCCCTGAGAGCAGGGAAACCCAGTTTGGCACCTTAAGTACTCACCTGCGTTTACAAACAGAATATAGCGGTAAGGAGATTGATGATTATAATACTGCCGGAGCTGCGGTTACAGCTACCTATTTCCCAAAATCCAATTTGGTTATCAAATGGATCAACAGTTATTTCAGCATTCTGGAAAGTGAGAAAATTGATATAGAGGGACAGTACGTTTTTGATGAGCTAAACAACAGCTTTTCGGGAGGAAATTTTGGGATCATCCGCACTAACCGCGGGCTCGGTGGCTATATGAATTATGCAAGAAATAGTCTTGCCTCAAAAAGTTTCAGCTCTAGCATTAAAGTGGATCAGGTTTATAGCAACCATACCTTCTCCTTAGGAGGACGTTTTGAACATAAAAATTACGTAGACAACTTAAATGAGTACAGCCTGATAGACTCTGCCGGTTATATTATAGAAGGGATTAAGAACTTTTATCAAGACAATGCCATAAGCGTAGAAAACAATTTATCGATTAATTACCTGACTGCCTACATTCAGGATAGCTACGCCGTGAGTGCAAATTCAGACTTGCAATTGGGCGTAAGGACAAGTTACAATAGTTTGAGCCAAGAATTGTTGTTAAGTCCCCGGCTCCTTTTGGCGTACAGGCCATTGAGCAATAATAAGATCATCCGGTTTACTGCAGGTGTATATCAGCAAGCACCAGACTATAGAAGTATCAGGGCCTTTGATGGCACGTTGAATAAAATGCAAAAAGCGCAACGTTCTTACAATACCTCCTTTGGAATTGATTATGCATTTGATGGGTTGGGTACGCGACTTAAGTTTACTTCAGAGGCTTATTTTAAATATCAGGATCGGTTAATTCCCTACATGATGGATAATGTGCGGATAAAATATTTGGCCAACGATTTGGCGAAGGGGTATACTTATGGTGCAGATTTTAGTATAGGCGGAGAGTTTGTTAAAGACCTGTTGTCTTATTTTAGGATCTCCCTGATGAAATCCAATCAAGACATTATGGGCGACGGTATTGGTTACCAAAAGCGGCCTACAGATCAACGGGTTAATTTCTCTGTATATTTTCAGGACAGGCTGTTGAACAGTCCGACTTACAAAGTGCACCTGAATATGTTATATGGCTCAAGGCTACCTGTTGGTGCTCCATTGTTACAAAGGTATTCAGATGATTTCAGTATCCCCTCGTATAAGCGGATTGACATAGGTTTCTCCAAAGACTTTTTGGATGATGCTGTGAAGCGTAGGGCAAAGTTTCTTGATAAATATTTTAGTTCGTTTTCTTTACATGCAGAAGTATTTAATTTGCTAAACATAGATAATACCGTCTCATATCTGTGGTTAAAGGACATTAATAACGTACAATATGCCATCCCAAATTACCTTACAGGTAGACAATTGAACGTTAAGTTGATTATAAAGTTCAAGAATTCCAAATGATAAATAATATAAAACTGTTACATTTACCGCTAATAAACAAATAGTTAAAATGAGACATAATTTTGGCGCAGGCCCCTGTATTTTACCACAGGAAGTATTTAAACAAGCATCACAAGCAGTTTTAGATTTTAAGGACGGCTTATCCATTTTAGAAATTTCGCACCGTACGCCAGAGTTTGAGCAGGTGGTTGAAGAAACTACCAGATTAATTAAAGAACTAATGAATGTACCAGAAGGTTATTCTGTTCTTTTACTTCAAGGCGGTGCAAGTTTGCAATTTGCAATGGTTCCTATGAACTTATTGCCCGAAGGGCAGACTGCGAGTTACCTGGAAACAGGTGTTTGGGCAAATAAAGCAATTAAGGAAGTTGCCTTTTTTGGGAAAGCAAATGTTGTAGCATCCTCCAAGAGCGATAACTTTACATTCATTCCTAAGGACTTTACTATCCCGGAGGATAGTGCTTATTTCCATTTTACATCCAACAATACCATTTATGGAACGGAGATTTTTAACCTTCCTAAAACTTCAATACCAGTAGTTTGCGATATGTCGTCCGATATTATGAGCAGGGTAATTGACGTGAGTCAATTTGATCTTATCTATGCAGGTGCACAGAAAAACATTGGTCCGGCAGGTTTAACTGTTGTCATCGTTAAAGATGAAATCCTTGGTAAGAGTGGAAGAAAGATTCCTTCCATGCTAGATTATAAGGTACAGATTGACGGTGGATCTATGTACAATACACCTCCTGTATTTTCAATTTATACTGCAATGCTTAACCTTCGCTGGTTAAAAGCCAAGGGCGGTGTTGCTGAGATTGAGAAGGAAAATATTGCTAAGGCGCGCGCACTTTATGCAGAGATTGACAGGAACCCATTATTTAGGGGTACTTGTGCTGTTGAAGACAGGTCTAAGATGAACATCTGTTTTGTGATGGAGAATCCTGAGCTTGAAAAGCCTTTCTTAAAATATGCAGAAGAGAATGGTATAGAAGGTATTAAAGGACATAGAAGTGTAGGTGGCTTTAGGGCTTCTGTATACAACGCACTTCCTATAACAAGTGTGCATGCCTTAATTGAATTAATGCAGATTTTTGCTGAAAAACACCAATAATAAATAAATTGATGATTAAGATACTCGCAAACGATGGGATAGATCCTATCGGTAAAGCTTTATTAGAGCAGGCTGGTTTTGTTGTGGATACAGAGACTGTGCCTCAGGATAAACTAGTAGAAGCACTACAAAATTATGATGCGATCACTGTAAGAAGTGCAACTCAGCTTCGTAAAGAAACCATAGACCAATGCCCAAATATCAAATTGATTGGTAGGGGTGGTGTAGGAATGGATAATATTGATGTTGATTATGCCCGCAGTAAGGGTGTTGTTGTGGTAAATACACCTGCAGCATCATCTTTGTCTGTTGCAGAATTGGTTTTTGCACACCTGTTTACAGGAGTTAGATTTTTGCAGGATTCTAATAGGAAAATGCCTGTTGAAGGTGCAACTAAATTTAATGCACTTAAAAAAGCTTATGCTAAAGGAATTGAACTTAGAGGTAAAACGATAGGTATAATTGGGTTTGGTAGAATTGGTAGAGAAACCGCTACTGTAGCTTTGAGTTTAGGAATGAATGTTTTGGCTTATGACCTTTATCCTTTTGAAGGTAACCTGACTTTAAATCTTCAGGGAGGAATAAAGGTTGATATTCCTGTTAAAACTGTTTCTCTTGATGAGGTGATCAGCAATAGTGATTTCTTTAGTTTGCATACTCCTTTTTCTGATAGGCCTATTCTGGGCGCAGCCGAGTTTGCTAAAATGAAGAACGGAGTTGGTGTTGTGAACTGTTCAAGAGGCGGAACGATTGACGAAGAGGCTTTAATTGCTGCTCTTGATAGTGGAAAGCTTGCTTTTGCAGGTTTAGATGTGTTTGACAATGAGCCAACCCCATTGGCTGCAATTTTACAACACCCTAAAATCTCTTTAACGCCGCATATTGGCGCAGCTACTAATGAAGCACAGGAAAGAATTGGAACTGAGCTTGCCAATCTGATTATAGACCATTTCACTAAATAATAGTAAAATTTAGCGCGTATTCATTCTGCTGGTGTAAGGCATAATGAATACGCTTTTTTTATTGCACGGATTTAGAATGCTTTAGCTTATTTTGAAAGAAAAAGTAGATTCCAGCAAGGGCTAGAATTAGTAAAATAATAATGATATTTGATAGTCCGCCTATAGTAGAACTTGAAGTTTCTTTAGTTAGCCTTTCATTCTGATCCTGCAGTTTTTTAATGGACTGCATATAATTCAGCATTCTGCTATTTACCGTTGAAGCAGTATTTTTAGCCGCTTTAACTTCTTGATCCTTATAGTCCATCAGGATTTTTAGTTCCTTAAAAATATTATTGTCGTTCAATACAATCTGCCTCAATATTTCATTTGATTTCATGATGTCCCCTTTGGTTTGAAGACCAAATATGCCGGTTCTTGAACTGAGGCTTTGGTCATACTGTCCGAATTTAATGCTGCGTTGGTTCAGTAAGACATTTACTTTTAAGCGCTGTGTTTGATAAGCACTGGTGTCTGTTTGCATTGTTATTGCATTTGCATGAAGCGCAAATGCGAGAAATAAGAATAATATTAGAGATTTTAAAGGCATTGTAGTTTTGTTAGATTTATTCTGCAGTGAAGCTAGCAAACACTATGCCTTAAGGATGAAACTCCACACGAATAATATCATTGAGGTGTAATCCAAGCAATCCACTTGCTTTGCCCTTGTTAATCGCAATTTCAAGATGGTTGCTGATACCAAATAAACAAAGCTTTTCGCCTTCCTGGACTTCATTATAATGCCAGCTTAGCTGGGTAATGGTTTCGCTTTTTCTAAAGTACAGAGTGAAATCTCTGTTACGTTGTATTTTGGTAAAGAGATCTTTGGTAATGTTAGTGATTACATTACAGAACGTATCGATGTAGATCACGCTTCCGCGGATGATGTCTCTTTCTATAACTGGGTTGAGGAGCATACGTTGTTCTACACTTTCAGTAGGTACGCCTATCTCCTTTAATTTCGCACCTTTAGAAAGATGAACTGCAGCCTTGACAAAAATATCCACAAGCGGGAAATGAAGGTACTTCAGGTCTTGCATGATATTAAGTTCAACAATTTCTTCCGGCTCACCATCAAAAAGCAGGGAAAAGATTCCATTATCAGCACCTACAAAGAAATGATCTTTGTATTTCAAAGCCAGGTATTTAGTACGCTCACTAAATACAGAATCAATGCCAATCAGGTGTACGGTGCCTTTGGGAAAATACGGATAGACATTCTTTAATACAAATGCAGCATAAGAGATATTAAAGGATGGTACTTCGTGTGTTACATCAACAATGTTGGCTGTAGGTAAAATGGTCAGGATACTGCCTTTAAGGGCAGCCTGATAGAAATCTTTCGAGCCTAAATCTGTTGTTAATGTAATAATGGCCATTAAAAATTGAATATTTATTCTTAATCTTGCGTATGCGGTCAGCCGCTTACAAATATTCAACTTTTATATCAAAATATACTCTTCTTAAAAAAAACAATATTTTGAACGAACTAAAACTAACATTAGAATCGGTAGATCCGGTACAATTTTGGGGTGCTAACAACGAGCATTACGAGATCATTAAAAATGCTTTTCCAAAATTGAAGATTGTAGCAAGGGGTAATGAGGTTAAGGTACTTGGCGAGGAACAGGAGCTTAGTTTATTCGAACACAGATACAACCAGATTACCAATCACCTGGAAAAATATAGTGCGCTTACGGCCAATGATGTAGAAGATATATTGAGTGCCAAAAAGGCGAAGACTGTTGCGGATGTTGGGACTGCAGATAAGCCTGCAGGACAGGGGGGGGGTGGTGAAGTTATCGTATTCGGTACAAACGGATTGATGATTAAAGCCCGCACAGCCAATCAACGCAGAATGGTGGATAGCATTACTAAGAATGATGTTTTATTTGCCATTGGTCCGGCTGGTACGGGTAAAACCTATACAGCAGTTGCGCTTGCTGTACGTGCCTTAAAAAACAAAGAAATAAAAAGAATCATTTTAACTCGACCAGCTGTTGAGGCCGGTGAGAATCTTGGCTTTCTTCCGGGAGACCTTAAAGAAAAGGTGGACCCTTATTTGCGCCCATTATATGACGCACTAGATGATATGATTCCTGCTGAAAAGTTGAAGCTATACATTGAAAACAGGACTATTGAAATTGCACCGCTGGCATTTATGCGTGGAAGGACTTTAGATAATTGTTATGTGATTTTGGATGAGGCGCAAAATTCAACCGATTTACAGTTAAAAATGTTTCTGACCAGAATGGGGCCTTCAGCAAAGATGATTATAACCGGCGATGTTACCCAGATAGATCTTCCCAGAAAACAAATGTCTGGCCTGCACAATGCCTTACGGATACTGGACGATATACCAGGCATCGAAATCATTTACCTTACCGGAGAAGATGTGGTGAGACATAAACTGGTAAAAAGGATATTGAAGGCCTACGGAGATATACAATAATATAATATTAAAACTTTTGCTACTAACATGACAGCGATAAAAGAAACACATTTTAGCTTTCCCAAGCAATCTAATTTTTATAAAGGTAAAGTAAGGGATGTATACACCATTAATGACCAGTATATGGCCATGGTAGTTACAGACAGGATCTCTGCATTTGATGTGGTTTTGCCCGTAGCTATTCCATTTAAAGGACAGGTGTTGAATCAGATTGCAGCTAAGTTCCTGGCTTCCACCAAAGATATCGTGCCTAACTGGGTTTTGGATGTTCCAGATGAGATGGTGACCATTGGTAGGATTTGCGAGCCTTTTAAGGTAGAGATGGTGATCAGAGGATATCTTGCAGGACATGCCTGGAGAGAGTACAGCGCAGGACGAAGAAGCGTTTGTGGTGTTTCCTTACCAGATGGCTTAAAAGAAAATGATAAGCTACCTGAACCGATTATAACGCCAACAACAAAGGCTTCTATTGGTCATGATGAGGATATTTCAAAGGAAGATATTATGGCGAAAGGGATAGTTTCCATCCTTGATTATACTCAGCTTGAAAACTATACCCAGGCTTTGTTTAAAAGAGGGACAGAAATGGCTGCTGAGCGAGGTTTAATACTAGTTGACACCAAGTATGAATTTGGTAAGGTTGGTGAGGATATCTATTTGATTGACGAGATACATACCCCAGATTCTTCTAGGTATTTCTATGCCGATGGATATGAAGAAAGACAGGATGCAGATGAACCTCAAAAGCAATTGTCTAAGGAATTTGTTAGAAAATGGTTGATTGAGAACGGTTTTCAGGGTAAAGACGGGCAGGCAGTTCCGGTTATGGATAAAGTAAGAGTGGAGTCAATATCAGAACGTTATATTGAGCTTTATGAACAGATTACGGGTGACAAGTTTGTTAAAAACGAGTCTGCCGATGTTTTAAAGAGAATAGAGAATAACGTTATTAACGTGATTAATTCGTTACTTTCGCTTTCATAACTAATACTTGATATTATGAAATTTTCAGTAGACAAACACGAAAAATACGTTGTTATAAAGCTTAAGGAGTCAAAATTTACCAATGATAATACCCCTAAGCTTAAATCTGAATTTATATTATTGAATGCAGAAGGGTACTGTAATATTGTGCTTGATCTTTCATCGGTAAAGCAATGTGAAGACTCTCAGGATCTGAGTAGTTTACTGGTAGGTAACAGACTTTGTAAGAACGCAAATGGTCTTTTTATCGTTACAGGTATAAATTCGGTGCTAGCTAAGATATTGGAAATGTCTAGTCTGGACCAATCGCTTACTATTGTTTCAAAGGTGGATGAGGCCACCGATCTGATCTTTATGGACGAGATAGAGAAAGAACTGTTGGGTGGAGTAGAGAGGGATTAAATGAAGCTTGAGGTTACGATACTGGGTAGCAGTTCTGCAACCCCGGTTTACAATAGAAATCCTACCTCTCAATTACTCAACTGCAATGAGAAGTTTTACCTGATTGATTGTGGAGAGGGTACTCAGCAGCAACTGATCAGATTTGGTTTTAAAGCAAATAAAATAGATTACATTTTTATTAGCCATTTGCATGGCGACCATTATTTTGGCTTGATAGGTTTACTGTCTAGTTTGCATTTAAATGGTAGGATTAAACCGATTAAGATATTTGCGCCTTACGCTTTGCAGGAAATATTGGCTTTGCAGTTTAAACACTCAGAAACAGTTTTAAGGTATCCAATTGAATTTACTGCTATTGAAGCAATTGAATCGGTATTAATTTATGAAAATGCCGATCTGAGGGTTGAAACTGTTGTGCTCAATCACCGGATACCCTGTACAGGTTTTAAGTTTAGCCAAAAGCCCAGGATGCGTAAGCTCATTGTTGAAAAGCTTGAGGAAGAAAATATAGGAATTGAATACTATCCGTTATTAAAAAGAGGTGCAGATCTTAATCTGCCAGGCGGGAAAGTGATATTAAACAAAGATTATACAACCGATCCAACTCAACCAAAAGTATATGCTTATTGTTCTGATACTTTATTTGACGATCGGTATTTTAATAGTATTCAAAATTGTGATCTACTTTACCACGAAGCGACATTTTTAAATGAAATGTTGGACAGAGCAAATCAAACTCATCATACTACTGCTTTACAGGCCGCTCAGGTTGCTCAAATTACACATGCGAAGAAACTGCTAATTGGTCACTTTTCTTCTCGTTACAAGGCACTTCTTCCTTTGCTGGAAGAGGCCAGAACCCTGTTTGAAAATACTGAACTTGCCCTGGAAGGCATTACCTACGAAATCTAACTATTTGTCTTTCTTGTTACCTCCACCAAATACGGAGAAGTGTACGTAACGTTTAGGGTTTTCTTTTAAATCGATCATTAAGTTATCAAGATTTTTAGATGCATTGTTGAGGTTGTCGTACATCTTGGTGTCATTTACCAATTGACCAAGCGTGCCCTGGCCGTTGTTAACTTTAGATACAATTGTTTGAAGATCTGCTACGGCTTTATTGGCGTTATCGATCGTTTTTTTAAAGTTAGCGGCTGCTACCTGGTCTGTGATGGTGCTAACGTTATTTAGTATAGAATTGATCTTTTGATTGTTTTGTTTTAAATTGTTGGAAATGGCTTCTACATTGGATAGGATCGAGGAGATTCTTGAGCCTTCTGATCCAACAAGATTATCTACTTTCTTAGAAGTAGCTTCTAATGATGCCAGGGTAGATGCTATGCTATTAAAGCTCTTGTCCACGTTCTTTTGGAAGTTTGGATTTAGGATGGTATTAACACTTGTTAGGATGGAATCCATCTTAGCGATAATTAATTCGGCTTTTTTCTGTACCGGCTCTACTGTCTCCAAAAGACCTTTGGCAACATTTGCATTTAAGGTATCACCGTCCTGAGCAAAATTACTCCCTGTTCCTAGTGCCATTACAATTGCTTTACTTCCCAAAAGGTCAGTACTTTCTAGTTTTGCAATGCTATTTTTAGGGATCTCATATTTGCCTTTTATTTTAAGTGTGGCAACAATAGATCCATCCGGCTGAAGTTGTAATTTATCTACACGACCTATTTGAAAGCCATTAATAAGAACCGGCTTTGAAACGCCTAAACCGTCAACATGCGAATACTTTGCATATAGAATTGTCTCGCTGGAAAATATGGCGTTACCTTTCAAAAAGTTATACCCAATGATTAAAAGGGCGATAGAAAAGGCAGCTAAAATGCCTACTTTGGTTTCGTTTGCAATCTTCATTCTAATTTGTTTCAGTTTCTTGTCTATAGCTTTTTATAGCTTTAAAAATGGAGTTCACAATTTCATCCTGACCGTTTTCAGAGTTTAAATACTGCTCTTCATCGGGATTGGAAATAAATCCAATCTCAGTAAGAATTGCAGGCATTCCGCACCTCTGAAGGATCAACAGGCCTTGTTCCTTAACCCCTCTGTTAACCCGGTTGTTGTCATTGGTATAATTTTTCTGTATAAGACGCGCCAATTTCAAACTTTTATCCCGGAACACATTCTTAAACAAAGATAGTATAATAAATGTTTCGGGATCGTTTGGATCATAACCATTATAATTCTGTTTGTAGTTCTTTTCCAGTTTAATGTCCTCGTTTTCTCTTATTGCGGCATCCTGCTCGTTCAAACGGTGGGAGCCGGCGACAAAAGTCTCAGTGCCCCTTGTTGTTTTATTTTTAGTAAATGCATATTGAGGGATTTTTTTGCCGCTTTTTGTTTTGGTGTAACCAGTTATTACCCTGTTGTCTGGCATGGAGTTGCAATGTATTGAAATGAAAATATCGGCATTATTTTCATTGGCCAGGGCTGCTCTTTTATAAAAGTCAACATCTACATCCGTTTTTCGGGTATAGAGTATTTTTAATTCAGGCATATCCTTCTCAAACTTTTTCCCAAGCCTTAGTGCAACTTCCAGTGCTACATTTTTTTCAAGGGAAATGCTTCCGCGTGCTCCGGGTTTATTGCCTCCATGACCAGCATCTATTACTATAGTGCGGACCTTATAGCCTTGCGAGAATGAAAAAAATGGGAATGTTACTAGAATAAATAAGATTGGAAATACGCTCTTTATTTTAATCATGCCACAATCAATTATCCTTCTATAACTTTTTTATAGTTTTTAATAGCTTCTAATAAACAGTTTATGATTTCATTTTGTCCTGCTTCCGAATTCATATAGTTCTCTTCTTCAGGGTTGCTGATAAAACCAATCTCAGTAAGAATAGCGGGCATTCCAGCGCGAGCTAACACAGCGAGGCTTTTTTCCTGAACACCCCGGTCAATACGTCCATTATTGATATATTGATCTTGAACTAACTTAGCTAGTCTTAAGCTTTGAGCTCTAAAAGTATTTTTCATTAAGGAAAGGATGATAAAGTTTTCAGGATTGTTAGGGTCAAAACCTTCATAATTTTCCTTGTAGTTATCTTCCAGGAATATAGAAGCATTCTCTCTTTTTATTGCTTCGTCCTGCTCGTTTACCCTGCCCATACCAGAAACAAATGTTTCTACACCTCTGGTGCTTGTGCTTTTTCTGTATACACTGCTAGTTTTTGGTATCTTTTTACCTTTGCTGTTCCTTTTGTAGCCTGTTACAACTGTAGATCTTATAAGCGGCATATCATTACAGTGTATGGAGATAAAAAGATCAGCCTTAGCATTGTTGGCAATCGCAATGCGCTCATAAAGAGGGATAAAAGTATCGTCTGAGCGGGTGTAAATTACTTTCACATCTTTGAGGTTAGCCTCAATAGCTGCGCCAAGATGAAGGGCCGTCTTCAAGGCGACGTCTTTTTCTGTGGAATACAAGCCTCTGGTGCTACCGTCACGACCGCCGTGACCGGCATCTATTACAATAGTTTTTATTTTATATTCTTGCGTAAAGGCTTGATAACTAGATATAGTATTGATCAGTATGGAAATAAATACTATCAAAATTACATTTGGCCTGAGCAATGGTATATTTTTCATTAATTTTGAACGTTTTGGATTAAACACAAATGCAAAAATAACATTCACACACGAATTTGAAACTTTTACTGAATATCATTTTTTTGAACTTAGTTTTATTATTGGTTTCTACCGGTAATAATGTATCTGCTCGTTCTAAATTTGCTGCCCGCCAAGACCCAAGTAATCGTATAAGAAGGCAAACGCAAACACCAATACTGCCAAGACCACAAACAAGTAACGCACAAAGTAAGCCAAAAGATACGATAGCATCAGAAAAGGTTGAATATAAAGCGAAAGATTCTACCCGAGTTAATAAAGAAAAAGATATTGTTTACCTATATGGGGAAGCCAGGGTGATATATCAGGGTTTTGAGCTAGATGCAGACTATATCGAATTTAATACAAAGTCGAACCTTGTTTTTGCCCGTGGCAGAACCAACTCCAAAGGGAAATATGTTGGTAGACCTATATTGAAAATGGAAGGTCAGGGTACCTCTAAGGCAGATTCTCTACGTTATAATATTAAAACTGGTGCAGGTAACATATTTGGTGTTTTTACCGAGCAGGAGGGAGGGTTCTTTTCAGGAGGTAAAGCCAAGAAGCAACCTGATGACGAAATACATAGTAAAGGTCAAACCTATAGTACTTGTAATTTGCCGCATCCGCACTTTGGTATTTATATCACCAAAGGTATTGTAACTGAGCACCAAATTATTACCGGACCTGTTTATTTAAAGATTGAAGATATCCCATTGCCTCTGGGACTTCCATTTGCATTTTTCCCAAAGCCAAATAAAAAGACGTCTGGATTTATTCTTCCTAGTCCGGGAGAAGATTACACCAGGGGATTTTTTCTGCGTGATGGAGGTTATTATTTGGGATTGAATGATTATTGGGATGCTAAAATGACGGGTACGATATATACCCGTGGATCTTATGACGCTTCATTGCTTTCCAATTACGTAAAAAGATATAAGTATACAGGTAACGTTAACCTACGTTATTCAAATGCCAGGTACGGTCTGGAAGGTACGCCTGCATACTCACCAAAAAAGGATTTTAACATACAATGGACGCACAGTCAGAATGCAAATGCTAAGCCGGGTACAACTCTTTCGGCATTGGTTGATGCGGGAACAAGTTCCTACAATCAGAATACGGCGGGAGGCAGCAGCTACGATGTTAATCAGTTCGCAAAAAACACTTTAAGATCAAGTATTGCCTACGGGCGCGTTTTCGATAATGGAATAACCTTGGGTACAGATTTTTCCGGCTATCAGGAAACGGAAACGCGCTCTGTGAGTTTGACTTTGCCTAACATAAGTTTATCAGTTCCCACTTTTAGTCCTTTTGATTCTAAAAGTAGATTGGGAGAACAAAAATGGTATCAAAAACTAACTGTAGGTTATTCTATGCAGGCAAGTAATACCATTACCTCAAGGGAAGATTTATTGTTTAAACGGGAGAGCTTGAAGAAATTTAAGAATGGGATTAATCATCAAATACCGGTTAGTTTGGCTTTTACTGCTCTTTTCTTTAATTTTACTGCAAATACCTCTTATCAGGAACGCTGGTATTTTCAATCTATTGAGAAAACCTATTTAAGGGTTGTAAATAGTTCTGATGTTGTTATTACTGATACGATACCTGGTTTTAAAAGGAATGGTGAATATAATGTAGGTATGGGTCTTTCTACAAAGATTTACAGTACCGCTCAATTCACTAAGTTCGGGAATTTTAAAGCATTAAGGCATGTGATGACACCTAGGGCTAGTTTGACATATACCCCCGATTTTTCTGACCTTAAACGCGGATATTATAAGCAAGCAAAATATTCAGACGGAAGTTCAGCCCTTGGGCCTGATGGAAAACCTATCCTTTACTCAATTTTTGAAGGGTCAGCTTATGGAGGGCCTGGTTTAGGTAGGAATGCTACAATTTCATTTGGAGTAGACAATACAGTTGAGGCAAAAATTGTATCTCCTAAAGATACCACAGGTAAGGGAGAAAAGAAATTACCAATTATACAGGGGCTTGGAATTAGTGGAAGTTACAATTTGCTGGCAAAGAGCTACAAGCTTTCCACACTGGGTTTTAATGGAAGGTCTCAATTCACGGATAAATTAGGGATCAACTATTATGGAACCTTAGATCCATATCAGGTTAGGGATAGTCTCGATTTAAATAATAAAGTAGTAAAAGGGCCAAATGGTTTGCCTATCAGGTTTTTGGAAGATAAGTATACCTGGCAAAATGGTAAACTACCAAGGCTTACCAGCTTTGGATTCTCCTTTGATTATAGCCTGAATCCAGAAGCCCTCAAAAGAAAGAATCTGAATGAAGCTGATCTTCGGACCGATCTTACTAAGAAAGGTGCCATGACTAAAGAGCAATCTGATGATCTGGCAAAGGTAAGCAGAGATCCTAATGCCTTTGTAGACTTTAATATTCCCTGGAATTTCGCCTTTGGCTACACTTTTAATTATTCAACCGACCGCACTGGTACAACCAGCAGTGTTACTAATACCTTAAACTTCAATGGCGATGCAAATATTACCAGGAATTGGAAGGTACAGTTTAACTCTGGATGGGATTTCAAAGCTAGTACTTTTTCACAGACTTCATTAGCAATTTACCGCGACCTCCATTGCTGGGATATGAGTGTTAGCTGGATTCCTTTTGGTGCCTACCAATTCTATTCTGTTGACATTAAGGTTAAGGCAGCGGTTTTGCAGGACTTAAAACTAAGCAAGAGAAAAAATTACTATACCCGTTTCTAATAACTTATATGCTAGCAGAAATAATTACCATCGGCGATGAGATCCTGATCGGCCAGATCGTTGATACAAATTCAGCCTGGATGGCCCAACAGCTAAACTTGATTGGTCTAAAAGTAAAGCAGATTACTTCCGTTTCTGATGATGCAAATCACATTATAGAAGCACTCGGGTATGCAGAAAAGCGTGCCAGGGTAATTTTTATAACTGGTGGTTTAGGTCCGACTAAAGACGATATTACCAAGACTACATTGGCTAAATATTTTAATATGGGCTTTAGACGAGACGAAGAAACCTTAGTGCATATTGAAGGAATTTTTGGACGACTGGGCAGACCAATGATTGAATCCAATAGGAAGCAAGCTGATGTGCCCAACGGTTGTATCGTTATACAAAATAAAAATGGTACAGCTCCCTGCATGTGGTTTGAGCAAAATGATAATATCATCATTTCTATGCCTGGTGTACCTTTTGAGATGATGTACCTGATGGAAGAAGAGATACTTCCAAGATTAAAAAAAATATTAAAACTCCCTTATATAGTGCATAAAACAATTTTGACTGCTAATATTGGAGAGTCTTTTTTGGCAGCTGAGATTGAACCAGTAGAAGATGGCTTACCCGAGTATATCAAATTAGCCTATCTTCCTAAGCTAGGCCAAGTTAGATTAAGGTTAAGCGGAACAGGGGAAAATGAAGCGTTATTGAAGCAGGAGGTAGAATTGTATGCACAAAAGATCATTTCCCTGATCAAGCCTTATGTAGTTATAGAAGATGATATTGCTTTAGAAAAGGCCGTTTTAAATGTAATGGAAGCTAAAGGCTTAACGCTTTCCACTGCAGAAAGCTGCACAGGAGGTTACATTGCTCACCTGATTACAAAGCATCCGGGTTCATCAGCTGTTTATAAAGGCGGTGCAATAGTTTATGCTAATGAGTTAAAGGAATCTAGTCTGGGCGTATCTTTAAAGACAATTGAAAACTATGGAGCAGTAAGTGAACAAACTGTAACCGAAATGGTTAAAGGAGCATTAAGTAGATTTAAGACTGACTATGCAATTGCGGTAACTGGTATAGCAGGGCCAGGTGGCGAAATGCCGGGCAAGACTGTTGGTACTGTATGGATTGCAGTAGCTGGCAAAAGCAGAACTATTGCAAAGGAGTTTAAATTTGGCAACAAGCGCATGCAAAATATTGAACGGTCTGCTTCGTCAGCCTTGATGATGCTGCTTAATGAACTTAAAGCCGATGAGGTTTAAGTCTTCAAAATACTTTACTTTTGCATCCAACACCAATTATAGAATAAAAAATGGCTCATTACGAATTATTGTTACCTAAAATGGGGGAAAGTGTTGCGGAAGCGACTGTTATAAAATGGACTAAGCAGGTTGGAGATCAAATCAAACTTGATGATACTGTTTTAGAGATCGCTACGGATAAGGTAGATTCTGAAGTTCCTTCTCCTGTTGCTGGAAAGCTTGTTAAACAATTATTTAAAGAGGATGATGTGGCACAGGTTGGTGATGTAATTGCAATTATTGAAACAGAAGGCGGTGATGATACATTGAAGCCTGATGTTATTGAACCGTTTCAGTTTATTCAACAAGCAAGTGTGGTATCGGCTAATATACCTGGTATTGAACAGCTACCTGTATCCGATCGCTTTTATTCTCCGCTAGTTAAAAATATCGCTACCCAGGAAAAGATATCAGTTGCCGAGTTAGATAAAATATCCGGAACCGGGGCGGAAGGTCGCCTTACTAAAGATGATCTTTTAAATCATATCTCTAAAAATAATGGGACACCAAACTCAATAGAGGCCCCGTCCGTAAATACTTTAAACAGGCCTGTTGAAAAAATTGAGTCGGTGACAGCTAAACCTTTAATCAATGTTGGTGGGGAAGATGAGATTATAGAAATGGATAGGATGCGTAAACTTATTTCTGAACATATGGTAATGAGTGTAAATACATCGCCACATGTGACATCATTTGTAGAAGCTGACGTTACCAACATGGTACTGTGGAGGGATAAGGTAAAAACAGTTTTTGAGAAACGTGAAAATGAAAAGATCACTTTTACGCCTATTTTTATTGAGGCTGTTGCTAAGGCTATCCGGGATTTTCCAATGATCAATGTATCAGTAAATGGAACTCAAATTATTAAAAAGCGGGACATAAATATTGGTATGGCAGCTGCGCTTCCAAACGGGAACTTAATTGTTCCTGTTATTAGGAATGCAGATCAATTTAACCTTGTTGGTTTAACAAAGTCAGTTAACGATCTTGCAAGTCGCGCCAGGAATTCAAAATTAAAGCCAGATGAAACCCAAAATGGAACTTTTACCTTAACAAATGTCGGTTCGTTTGGAAATATTATGGGTACACCCATAATTAACCAACCTCAGGTAGCCATACTCGCTGTAGGGGCCATTAAAAAGAAGCCTGCTGTTTTGGAAACAGAATTTGGAGATGTGATTGCCATCAGACACATGATGTTTCTTTCCTTATCTTATGATCATAGGGTTGTAGATGGGGCGCTGGGTGGATCATTTGTAAAAAGAGTGGCAGATTATCTGGAGAATTGGGATATCAACAGGGAAATCTAATATAGATATATGTAAAATGAAGCGGGCCTCAATTTGAGACCCGCTTGCTATCAAAACAAAAACAACTAATTAAATAATACCTCTTCTTCAGAAATCACGTTAATCTGATGTTCTGTATAAGTATATCTTCCTGTATGTGCTATGAACACGTCTTTTTGTTCAAGCAACTCCCGGTTTGCAAGTAGGTTTTTCAAACTTACATTTCCAATTACATATTTATAATCATTTCTTGAAAAGCGTTCCACGATTTGATCAATTTTTAGCTTTTCTAACGTGTATTCATGCTCATAACGTAAGTAAACTTCAATGTTGACATTATCTGTATGGATTAGCCCATTTTGCTGGTGATATTTTTTATACTCATAGCGATAGTCATATCTTAAAGCAGCTATATCTGAAAGCACCGCGGCTCCCGTTGGATGTCCACCTGCACCTTTTCCGAAGAAAAACTGCTTGTCTGCAAACGCAGCCTGTACTGTTACTCCATTGTATTCATTTTCTACGTTGAAGAGAAAATCATCAGCTTTTACAAATTTTGGAAGTACATAAGTAACCACTTGCTTGGTGCTTATTTTTCTGGCTGTGGGAACTAATTTAATTTTAAAGTTTTTTTCCCTTGCGTACCTGATGTCATTTTCATTCAGATTCTGTATTCCAATATTCAATATCTTATCAGGATCAATAAAAAGACCGTAAGCATGCGCTGTTGCAATTGCCAGTTTAAATTTCGGGTCATAGCCTCCAACATCAAGTATTGGATTGCTTTCAGCGAAGCCCAGATCCTGAGCTTGTTTAAGCGCTAGGCCGTATTCCAGGTTCTCATTAAATATTTTCGATAAAATATAATTGGAAGAACCATTAAATATTCCGCTAATGCCATGTAACAACTCATTGTCGTAGTATTCTTCCAGATTTCTGATAATTGGGATACTTCCACACACTGCGCCTTCGTAAAGCAACGATGATCCATACTCTTCTTGCAAGGCCACCAGTTCACTCAGGTGTGTAGCAATCATTTTCTTATTGGCAGATACAACGTTCTTTCCAGTTGTTAATGCTTTCTTTACAATGTTGAAAGCGACAGCGGCATCATCTATTAGTTCCACAATGGTGTTGATCTCGGGATTGTCAAGTATCTCGTTGTGATCCGTGGTAAACAGCTGCGCATCAAGAGACCTCGTTTTTTCCGGATTCTTAATAGCGATCTTGACGATTTCAAGGTTGAGGTCCTGGCCACGAATGATATCATGCAATCCTTGTCCAACTACCCCAAAACCAAACAGACCTATTTTAAGTTTTTTGCTCATCTACGTGTTATGCTGTTTTATGTAGTTTAATTATTTTTTTATTGGAAGTTTCTTTTAGAAAATTGCCAATGATGTTGGTTAACATATCTGTTTCAATCAAAAAGCCATCATGCCCGTAAGAAGACATGATACTCTTAAATGAAGCATTTTGAATGGTCTTGCCTATAAAATCCTGCTCTGAGAGCGGAAACAGCACGTCATTCTCAATCCCAATTACCAGGGTATTCGCATTTACCAGTTTTAATGCATCATTGACACTCTTTCTTCCCCTACCTACATTATGGCTATCCATAGCTTTTGTTAAGAACCAGTAGCTATAAGCATTAAATCGATTGCAAAGCTTTTCGCCCTGATAGTTTTGATATGAAGATGCTCTGAAATTCATTGTCTTTTCATTCACACTTTCCAATTGGGTCGTAGCATAAGCTTCGTAGGTTCTATAGGAAAGAAGCGCGATACTTCTGGCAGTTTTAAGACCTTTTAATCCCCCTTTGGGTTGTTGTGAATAAAAAGTCCTATCTGTTGAAATTGCCAAACGCTGACTCTCATTGAAAGCGATGCCCCAGGGTGAATGAACAGCATTGGTTGCTAGTAATATTAAATTTTCTATTCTGCTATTTTCAATGATTGACCATTCAAGTGCCTGCTGGCCACCTAATGAACCACCAATCAATACTTTGATATTCTTAATTTCCAGGTGTACGGCCAACAAACGGTGAGCTGCCACAAGGTCTCTTATGGTAAATTCCGGAAAAGCAAGATAGTGAGGTAAACCAGTAGTCGCGTTAGTACTCAAAGGATTGCTGGTACCATAATGTGATCCCAATACATTGGCACAAATTATATAGTGTTCGGCTGGATTAAATAAATCATTCTCTCCAAAAAGACCTTTCCACCAGTCTAATACGTCAGCATTAGCTGTTAAAGCATGGCATACCCAAATTACGTTGTCCTTATCTGCATTTAATTTACCCCAAGTCTGATAAGCTATTTGAAGGCCTGCAAGTGTTTTGCCGCTTTCAAATTCGAAAATATCATTGTGGAAATAGGTAGAAATAGTACTCATTCAATTAATTGGGATAATGGATATTAGTGAAAAATAGCGGCAAATGCCTGTTCAAGATCAGCCTTGATGTCATCTATATGTTCAATTCCGACAGATATTCTCAGTAAACTTGGAGTTACGCCAGCAGCTAATTGTTCAGATGCACTTAGTTGCTGATGCGTAGTAGCCGCTGGTTGGATAATCAGCGTTTTCGCATCACCCATGTTTGCGAGGTGGCTGATCAGCTTAAGGCTGTCTACCAGCTTGGTAGCATTTTCGAGATCGCCGTTTAGTTCAAATGACAACACTGCGCCAAATCCATTTTTAAGATATTTTTTGGCATTCTCATGATATGGACTGCTTTTTAATCCCGGATAGTTAACTTTTTTTACTGCCTCATGGTCTTCCAGCCATTTGGCCAATTCCAAAGAATTATCTACATGGCGCTGAACTCTGAGTGATAATGTTTCCAGACCCTGAATTAATTGAAAGGAATTAAATGGTGAAATGGCAGGACCAAAATCTCTTAATCCCTCAACTCTTGCACGAATGATGAACTGGATATTGCCGAATGGCCCAGCGGCTCCAAAAACATCACTAAAAACTAGTCCGTGGTAACCTTCAGAAGGTTCACTGAATTGAGGGAATTTTCCATTACCCCAATTGTAATTTCCGCCGTCAACAATTACTCCACCAATACTGGTTCCGTGTCCACCAATCCATTTTGTGGCGGATTGAACAACGATGTGGGCACCATGTTCCAATGGTCTAAACAAGTATCCTGCAGCGCCGAAAGTATTGTCTACAATCAATGGCAGATCATGCTTATTGGCAATTGCGGCTAATTTTTCGAAATCAACAACGCTAAAAGCAGGGTTTCCAATAGTTTCCAAATAAATGGCCTTTGTGTTGGCATCTATCTTTCTTTCGAAATCGTCCTCATCATCGCCGTTGGCAAATCTTACCTCTATTCCCAGGCGTTTAAAGGCAACTTTAAATTGATTGTAAGAACCCCCGTAAAGATGAGAAGAAGAGACAAAATTATCCCCAGCCTGTAAAATGTTGTTTAAAGCAATAAACTGGGCTGCTTGTCCTGAGCCAACCGCCAGAGCGGCAACACCTCCTTCTAAGGCAGCAACCCTTTTTTCAAACACATCAGTAGTTGGATTCATGATGCGTGTGTAAATATTTCCAAATTCTTTTAATGCAAACAGGTTTGCACCGTGCTCAGAATTTTTAAATCCAAATGAAGTAGTTTGGTAAATAGGAACCGCCCTTGATCCTGTTGTAGGATCGATTTCCTGACCTGCATGTAATTGTAATGTTTCGAATTTATAGGAAGTTGACATGTTTTCTTATTTAAATGAATTGATAGAACTGAATTTTACCCCGCCGAGGAGCGCAATATTTTCCGTACCCTTTTTATGGGCCTTCCTAATGAATAGAGAAATGCAAATGGAAGATTTATAAATTATAATATGCAACAGCACATACACAATACGCACTGAGGTATAAAAAAATTCATTTGCTCTGGTGAGAATTTTTCATTTTTCATTTCGTTCCAATTTATCTTTCCAATAAGCACCATGCTTCTCGGTCAGGAATTGGCACCTTCTCCATTTTGGGAGGGTTGCCAGTGGGTCATAGAGCCTGTCTCTCGCCACTTCTTTATAAATCAAACCTGTAAAATAGGATTGACTTTTCTAGCTATCGCTAGATATTAGTACAAATGTAATGGGGTAGTTTGCAAAAACCAAAATATAATTCTGAATATTTTGTAACTAATTGATTTTTAAAAATATAATTTATTTAACACGAGCTTAATCTATACAGATTTACACTGTTTATTGCTGCAAAGCTTGGTCAATATCCATAATTAGATCGTCAATATGCTCCAGGCCTACTGATATCCGAATTAAATTCTGTGGGGTTTTGGTATCCGGCCCTTCTACCGATGCACGGTGTTCTATCAAGCTCTCCACTCCCCCTAAGCTGGTTGCCTGGGAAAATATTTTAACGGCATTCACTACGCGTCGGGCTTCATCAGCACCACCTTTAACCAGAATGGAAAGCATTCCGCCGAAAGCAGTCATCTGTTTTCTTGCAATCTCGTATTGTGGGTGAGAAGGTAAGCCGGGATAAAAGACTTTTTCCACTGCATCATGTGCTTCCAAAAACTCAGCGAGCGCAAACCCATTTTCACTATGTGCTCGCATTCGGTAGGGCATGGTTTTAATGCTTCTTAATAATAAAAAGCAATCGAAAGGTGAGGGAACAGCGCCGCCAATCTGTTGTACATTGCGTACTGCCTGCCACAGATCATCTTGTTTGGCTGTAATTAATACACCCCCTAAAACATCGCTATGCCCTCCAATGTATTTTGTTGATGAATGCATTACAATATCTGCACCTAGTAATATTGGATTTTGGAGGCATGGAGAAGCAAACGTACTGTCGCATGCCAATACCAAATTGTTTTCATTTGCAATTGCAGCAATAGCTTCAATATCTGTTATTTTAAGTAACGGGTTTGATGGGGTCTCAGTCCAAATTAAAACAGTATTAAGCTTAATATAAGATTTGATCAGCTCTAAATTTGTTTGATCTATAAAATCGAACTCCAGTGTTTCTGCAAAAATAGATTGCAATTGTTTCTTAAATCCCCAGTACATATCGTCGGGTGCGATAATATGACTGCCTGGCTTTAATGCTTGAAAAAGACTCATGCCAGCCGTGTTGCCTGAAGAAAATGCACAAGCATCCACACCCTTTTCCAATTCAGCAAGAGTTTTCTCAAGATTCGATCTGTTTGGATTACTAACCCTGCTGTAAACATGTCCACCAGAATAGCCACCATCCTCATCTCTTAAAAACGTAGTTGACAAGCTGATCGGTTTTATTACATCATTTGTGCTCGCTTTAAATAGGTTTCCGGCGTGTATAGCTAGAGTTTCAGTCTTCATTATATAGATGTTAAATGCTAAAATTTGTGTTTAAAATAAAGTAATGATAAAGGTATAGAATATTACGTTTAAGTTTTGGCAAGATTTATGTAATTGAATAGCAAAATAACATTCATATGAAAAGAATATTCCTAATAGCAGCCATTTTATGTAGTTCATTGATGGTTTTACAAAGTTGCTCACCCAAGGGAGCAGCCAGTACCAACGTATCAAGAGGTAAGATTACCGGTAACTGGGTTTTAAATGACATTACATTTGAAGGGGTGCCTCAATCTGCCGTAAAATCTTTGTTTGATGAAGGATCTTACACTTGTTTTATCGGAAGTACATGGAGCCTAACAAATAGTGGTAATGGGACATACACATTGCCTGGTGGTGGTAAATGTGTAGCCAAAACACAGTCTATTTACTGGTCAGCTTCTCCATCAGATCAAACTTTCCAGTTTAAAAAGATTTTTGAAGGGGATAAAGCTAAAAATGTAACAACAGGCTATCGTCTAATGCTTTCATCAGGGAACGGGGACAATCTTGTAATTAAATCTCCTGTAGAATACGGTACATCTCCTGCTTACATCGTATTGAACTTTACAAAAGCAGTAAAGTAAGCTAATGTAAAATTTAAGTAAAGAGGGCGTCTATAAGGCGCCTTTTTTTTGGTATAGAACTATGTTAGTCGTTTTTATCTTACTTTTGTTCCATATCAATAACTAATGGAAACTACTTCAAAATTAGCGGTAATTATCACTGATCAGGATATACCTGAGCAACATAGATTAATTGCGCAGAAAGTATTAAGCCAGCAAAGAATTACATTTAACGAAGGAGTTTATCTATATCAAAGTGCAGAACTCGGTTATTTGGGTACTCTGGCGAACTACATAAGAGAGCAGAGACACGGCGATAAGACTTATTTCAATAAGAACTTTCATCTTGAACCAACCAACCTTTGTGTATACGATTGTAAGTTTTGTTCCTATTCCCGTTTAATTAAACAAAAGGATGAAGGGTGGGCATTAACGCTTGAGGAAATGCTTGACGTAGTGAGGAAATATGATGGAGATCCTGTTACAGAAGTTCACATTGTAGGGGGAGTTTTGCCGCAATACGATGTGGCATTTTATTCGACGTTATTTTCAGCGATAAAAAAACACCGCCCTGAATTACACGTAAAGGCATTAACTCCGGTTGAGTACCACTATATTTTTAAGAAAGCCAAAATTGATTATGCCACTGGTATGAGATTAATGAAAGAGGCAGGATTGGAATCTATTCCTGGTGGCGGGGCAGAGATATTTCATCCTGAGGTACGAGAGGTTATTGCAAAAGATAAATGCACAGGAGAACAATGGCTTCAAATTCATGAGGAGTGGCATAAATTGGGAATGCGTTCTAATGCCACCATGCTTTATGGGCACATCGAAAAGTT
Organism: Pedobacter sp. UYP24; assembly: GCF_054057295.1. NCBI lineage: Bacteria > Pseudomonadati > Bacteroidota > Sphingobacteriia > Sphingobacteriales > Sphingobacteriaceae > Pedobacter > Pedobacter sp. UYP24. The sequence continues at coordinate 441,916 of NZ_JBSRZD010000002.1, read as the reverse complement.
TGAGCATCGGGTAGATCATATGGAGCAGCTACGCCAACTTCAAGATCGTACAGGAGGTTTTCAAACGTTTATACCGCTTAAATTCAGGAATCAAAATAACCAGATGGAAAATGTTTCAGAGGTCTCAGTTATAGAAGATCTTCGAAATTATGCAATATCGCGCATTTACCTGGATAATTTTGACCATATCAAGGCTTACTGGGCAATGATTAGCAGGCAAACTGCACAGCTTTCTTTAAATTTTGGTGTCGATGACATAGACGGTACGCTGGACGATACCACCAAGATTTATTCGATGGCTGGAGCTGAAGAACAAAATCCTGCGATGAGTACCAAGGAGCTTGTTGCACTGATTAAACAAGTGAGGCGTAAGCCAATTGAACGTGATACTTTATACAATGTGGTAACAGATTTTACTGATGTTGTTTTTGATGAGGACATAAAGCCTCAATTTTATAAGTTGCCGGTTATTAACTAAATGGATAAACAAATATACATCATCAGGCATGGTGAAACAGATTTAAATAAACAGGGAATAGTACAGGGTAGGGGTATTAACAGTGATTTAAACGATGCGGGTAGAACACAGGCTGAGTCATTTTATGCCAAGTACAAAGACGTTCTTTTTGATAAGGTATACACCTCTAAGCTGGTTCGCACACATCAAACCGTTAAAGGTTTTATTGACGCTGGTATCCCATGGGAACAACTGGCCGGTTTGGATGAGTTGGCATGGGGCATTTGGGAAGGAAAACCCAACGATGCAAATGCCATTACTGCTTTCAAGAATATAATGGACAAGTGGCAGGGCGGAGATTACGATGCTTCTTTTGAAGGCGGTGAAAGCCCGAATCAAGTCCTTTTAAGGCTTAAAGAAGCTATAGATATCATTTCCAGCAAAGCTGATGAAAAGCTGTTGTTAGTTTGTATGCACGGGCGGGCAATGCGATTGCTGTTATGTCTTTTAACTAATAAGCCATTGTCAGAAATGGGCGATTTCCCTCACCTCAATACAACGCTTTACAAAGTCAATTTTATAAATGGTCTTTTTCAAATTGTAGAATTCAACAACACCGATCATTTAAAATAATTCTTTTGGATAAGTTTAAAATTTCTGCTGTTGCTTACACCAACACCAAGCCTTTCATTTATGGTATATCACATTCGGATATTGCCAGTAAAATAGAACTGAGTTTGGATATCCCTTCTGATTGTGCTGCGAAATTGATTGATGGTCAAGTGGATATAGGTCTGATTCCCGTTGCTGCAATACCTAACGTTCCTAATGCAAATATTGTTGCCAGTTATTGTATAGGCTCTGTCGGTGCCGTTAATTCTGTTTTTATTTTTAGCAATGTGCCTGTCCATGAAATTAAGACACTAAGGCTGGACAGTCATTCCCGAACGTCTAATAATCTGGCCAAAGTTCTTCTGAAATTCTACTGGCAAAATGATGTTGATTATATTACGGATATTGATACGTTAACTGATGCAATCGTTTTGATTGGAGACCGTACTTTTGGTAAAAAGGATTCCTACAGTTTTGCATATGATATGGGTGAAGAATGGATGAATTTTACTGGTCTTCCTTTCGTATATGCCGCATGGGTTGCCAATAGGACAATTCCTGATGAATTCATATCAGAGTTTAACAAAGCATTGGCACTAGGGCTATCTTATCGCAAAGAATTACTAAAAGAACTGCCAGTATACCAAGGTTTTGATTTGGAAGATTATCTGTTTAATAAGCTAGATTTCGAACTTACTGATAAAAAGAAGGAGGCATTACAGCTGTTTTTGTCGTACATTTCAAAACTTTAGACCTATTCACAATTTTTAACTTTTCCACAAATCATAAAGCCTACAGATCAAGGTAGTATATTTACGATTTTGTAAACAGATATACTTTGGCTAAAGATACTTATAAGGAAACACCCTTAATGCAGCAATACAATGTCATCAAGGCAAAGTATCCTGGCGCATTGTTGTTATTTAGAGTTGGTGATTTTTATGAAACTTTTGGAGAAGATGCGATAAAAACTTCGCAAATTTTGGGAATTGTGCTGACAAGGAGGGGTACTGGCCCAAATGGTGCATTAGAGCTGGCAGGATTCCCACATCATTCTCTAGATATTTATCTTTCCAAGCTTGTCCGCGCTGGGCAGCGTGTTGCCATCTGCGATCAGCTGGAAGATCCAAAAGCTACCAAAACCATAGTTAAAAGAGGTGTCACAGAGTTAGTCACTCCGGGTGTAGCGTATAGCGATAATATTCTTAGCCAGAAGTCCAATAACTATCTGGCAGCCGTTTATTTTGATAAAAATGTTGTTGGCGTTTCTTTCGTAGACATCTCAACAGGGGAGTTCCTCGTTGCCCAAGGGGATGCAGAGTACATCGATAAGCTGCTTCAGGGTTTTAAACCAAATGAAGTGGTTTATCAGAAAAGTAAACGCAAAGAGTTTGTTGAGCAATTTGGCGACAAGTTTTATACCTTTCATTTGGACGACTGGGCTTTTACAAATGATTATGCAAATGAGATTCTAATTAAGCATTTTGAGGTCAATTCTTTAAAAGGTTTCGGTGTAGATAAATTGCAAACTGGAATTGTTGCTGCGGGCGTGGTTTTACATTACTTAAATGATACAGAGCACCGCAACCTTAAACACATCAGCTCGATTGCAAGGTTGGAAGAAGATACCTATGTATGGTTGGATAGGTTTACCATCCGTAACCTGGAACTGGTTAGCTCTCCTCACGATAATGCCATTACTCTATTTCAGGTTCTAGATCAAACCTCAACCCCAATGGGTGCCCGTTTGCTCTATAAATGGATCATTATGCCTTTGAAGGAGTTGAAGCCAATAAAAGAGCGATTAGGGATGGTAGAGTATCTTGTTAAGGAAGAAGAGCTATTGGATGGTTTTTTAAGCCACATTAAGCAGATAGGTGATCTGGAAAGGCTCATATCTAAAGTTGGTCTTCAGAAAGTTGGTCCCCGTGAACTTAGTCAGTTGAAGAAGGCACTATATCATATAGAGTCGGTTAAAAAATTAGCAGAGGATACGAAAAATCCTTTTCTAACAGTGCTTGCTGACCAGCTTAATCCTTGTTTAACCATTCGGGAAAAGCTAGAAAGAGAACTGCAGCAAGACCCACCAGCTTTGTTAATAAAAGGAAACGTTATAGCAGACGGTATAGATGAGGATCTGGACCGCCTCCGTAAAATTGCTTTTGGCGGTAAGGATTATTTAGTAGAAATCCAAAAGCGTGAAGCCGCATCCACAGGTATACCCTCCCTGAAAGTAGCATTTAACAATGTTTTTGGTTACTATCTGGAGGTGACACACACGCATAAAGATAAAGTTCCTGCAGATTGGATTAGAAAGCAAACACTGGTTAGTGCAGAAAGATATATTACTCCTGAATTAAAAGAATATGAGGAGCAGATACTTGGAGCAGAAGAGAAAATTCAGGTTATTGAAATTAGGTTATACAATGAGTTAATGTATCAAGTTTCTGCCTATATCAAACAAATTCAACTCAATGCTTTCTTAATAGCACAGTTGGATGTATTGTTATGTTTTGCACAGCTGGCTATTAAAAATCATTATATAAAACCGGAAGTTAACAACCTTAAAACTCTGGATATTAAAGGAGGAAGACACCCTGTTATAGAGCGGCGTTTGCCAATAGGTGAGGAGTATATTACCAATGATGTATTTTTGGATAACGAAAACCAGCAGATTATCATCATTACCGGGCCAAACATGTCAGGTAAATCAGCTATACTAAGGCAAACAGGCTTAATTGTCCTAATGGCTCAAATGGGCTGTTTTGTGCCTGCAAAAACGGCATCCATCGGCTTGGTTGATAAAATATTTACCAGAGTAGGTGCGTCAGATAACCTTTCATCGGGTGAAAGTACCTTTATGGTAGAGATGAATGAAACAGCAAGTATTCTGAATAATATATCAGATAATAGCTTAATTCTTTTAGATGAGATCGGTCGAGGTACCAGTACATACGATGGTATTTCTATTGCCTGGGCCATTGCAGAATTCCTCCACCAGCACCCAACGGCCAAACCTAAAACCCTGTTTGCTACCCATTATCACGAGCTCAATGAATTGGCTAATACAATGGGACGTATTAAAAATTTCAATGTTTCTATTAAAGAAGTTGGTAATCGAGTGGTCTTTTTAAGAAAGCTTGTGCCTGGTGGAAGTGAGCATAGTTTTGGTATTCATGTGGCAAAAATGGCTGGCATGCCTCCAAAGCTTATCAACCGTGCCAACGAGATTTTAAAGAAACTGGAGATTGACAGAACCGAGGGTCAGAGTATTAAGGATAGCATTAAAAAAGTTCAAAACCAAGCTTACCAATTGCAAATGTTTGCAGTAGAAGATCCAGTTTTGGTGAAGATCAGAGACTCCATTAATAACCTAGATGTAAATATACTTACGCCTGTTGAAGCATTGATTAAACTTGACGAGATCCAACGGATTATTAAACAGTAAGCCTATGAACCATTCTTTAACAAGAACATGCCGACTACCTGTCTTATTTCTAATGTTGGTCATCGTGTCTGCCTGTAGTTCCAGAAGGCCTGCTATTCATACCACTGCCTCTGCCGCAAATATTGCAAATGCAATGGCAAATCTTAAAACTAAAAATTTATATCGTTTTATTACGGATTGGGCGGGTGTTAAATACCGCCTTGGTGGCCTGGATAAATCTGGTATTGACTGCTCAGGTTTTGCACTTTTGTTGGAGAGAGATATTTATGGAGTTGATTTGCCCCGCAGATCAAGAGACCAGGCAGAGACCATTAAGGAGAAGAGTCTGGGGCAACTAAAAGAAGGAGATCTTATTTTCTTTTCCTTTGGGGGTAAAGAGGTGGATCACGTTGGCGTATTTCTCAATAACAATTATTTTGTTCATGCATCAACCACTAGAGGAGTGGTAGTAGATGATTTGAATTTACCTGTATATCAAAAGGCTATGGTTAAGGCTGGAATTTTTAAAAATTAGCTATTTGCGCTTCTTAAATATCAAATCTGATTTTTGCGATTGGATGATGTGGTTAAAAAATTCTTTCAATGCAAGGTATTCCTCAGATAGGTAAACCGACCTTCCAAATTGCAGACTTTGGTTAAATTCTAGTGTGTTGTTCTCAAACGATGCTATACAACTATATTTTCCACCATTTTCTTCCATAGATACACTTGTGTTTTTTGGCTTTTCTGCCAGCTCAAATTTTTCAGGTAATTTTATTCTCATTATTACTTTTTCACTACTTGTAGTCCCAAAATCTACAGGGTAAGATCTTTCGTTTAAATTGAATGGGTTTTTCGTGATGTGACTTATGAAATAGGGATTAAAAAAGAGTTGTTCTACTTTGGCCCCCTCAAACAACTTCATGGAAATTTCGTAGGTTTCGATTAATGAATTATCGAGTGAATCTATATTATCAATCTTATGGTTTAGAATGGTAATCTGGGTCATTCGTTCATCTAATTTTTCAACGTAATCTTCTATTGAACTGGCAGAAAGTATTTCTTTCCTTTTATTTAGTGCGTCATAGCCTAATGAGTAGATGACTAGACTACCCTCTAACTTTCCTTCCTGATTTATTTCGCCAGTAAGCTGATAAATTGTAGATTTTCTTTGATTTGCTTTAACATCATACCAGTATGATTTTTTCTGACCAATAACTCTCGCCTTTCCATTAATACAGTATAATGGTATCAGACCAAAGGGAAGGTAAGGATCAGAACCATCTAGCAGATATACCTCATCTCCTATATTAAGTTTTACAATTAAGTAATTATAATTGTTCAATACAGGAAAAAGTTCGTTTACAATGCCGTTATCCCTTGTAGATATTAGAACAGCTTCTGCATCTAGGCCGGCAGCTTTGAGCCCAGCAATTAAAGCAAGGTTTATATCGCCAATATTTCCTGTATGATGTTCTAAGGCAGTCTTAATTGTAGACATACTATATATGCCGTTAAAACCATTTGCTTTGATGTTTTTACTGATATAGTAGTAAATGGCTTTCGCTTTACTAAGTTCGTCGGCTGAGTTACCGATAATTCCCGGAAGTAGGTCTTTAAATATATCCTGTTTTCTTATTTGCGCTCCAAATGATTTTTCAACATTTAATTCTTTTTCAATGTCAGACCAGTCTTTTCTAAGGTTGATTTTTTCTCCTAATGGTGTCTCATAAACAGCCAGTTCATAACGTATTGACGCTCTATAGTTAGATGGAGATGTCATATAATCTTCTTCTAATAAAGCCGGAACATCTTTCATGATGTAGGTAATCTTAGAACAATCCATTCCTGTTGTGCCAATCATAAAACATCCCTTTTCTAAAACATTTGTTTGAGAAGTTAATTTCCTGCCACCCCTTAGCGACGCATTATAATCAAACATGGCAGGTATACGGGCCTGGTATTCACTATGAAGTTTAGGTATGTCAGATTGAAAATCCCAACTATGAAAGTTTTGAATTCTTGGTATCGCCATTTTATAGCTGTATTCAATAATACTTCCCTCACCCAAATTAGGCATGGTAAACTTCATTAGCTTATAATATTTATTAACCTTGTCAGTAAAAACATTGCTCTTGTTCAATTCTATTTTTGTTATTACTCCGTTTACATTGGTAAAGGTAACTGCCTTTAATTCCTTCACTTCATCGTCCAAATCTGTATGAAAACTTAATGGGATCTCTATATTGCCCTTATTGAAGCCATTTTTGTTAAAAATCTTAATTTTAACATGGTAATAATAATCAACAAAATAGGTGCTCATGGAATAATTGATGAAGGCAGTTCCGTATTCCTTTATTACCATTGCGTTAGCATTGCTATCTAGTTTCTTATTTGACAAGGAAATATCTTCACTTGTTATTTTGCCAAATTCAAAGTCCTGAGCAGCTATTGGTTCAGAAGAAAAGAATAATATTACTAGTAATGCTGAAAAAAAATGTCTCATGGGAAGCGAAAAATAGATTAAGTTAGTTTCATTAAAGCAGAGGTTATCATACTTTTTGATAGGTTATTTTGCGATATTTGTGAAATGGAAGAAAAAGGTAGGTCTTTTTGGTCAAAGTATAAGAGGTTTGCTACAACAGAAATCTTGATGTATTTAATCATGATCATTGGAATTACTTTGGGGATTATATTTTTAAGTTAGTCTGTTTTAAATATAATTTTACTATTATCTGCCCCGCTAATTGTATTAATAAAGTTGGCTAAATCTTCATAATTTGAGGCAGGATATAGGCCGCTCTTTAAAACCATTTTTCTCTTGTATATTAAATTCTTGTCCTTAATTTCAATGGAGACATGATATGAACCAAAAATAGAGCTAACTTCTCTATTCTCAGGTTTCAATTCGATCTTGTAACTTTCTGGAAGCTGGTAAATTAAAATATCCTCATCTGTAAATCCACGGTTTATATATATTGGCGACTGTCTACCTCTCAGTTCTGGAATAGATGATATCTTATTGAAAACATTTGGGAACAAATAAACATGGTTGTTTGATTGTGACGCGTATTTTTGAATCGTGAAACTAACAGATTCAGTTGTAATTGGCTTTTCGTCTTTAATCTGTATCAACTTTAAATCAGTAAAATTTATGTTGTCGATGTCGTATTCGTCTTTTAATAATTTAATTTGTTCCGTATATGGTTTATTAATTAAGCCTTGATAGTTCTCATACTGGGAGCCTGAAAAAGTGGTTTTAAGTGAACCGGTTATATTACCCTCATTATTCAATCTTAATTCTGCAACTCTATTAAGTTGATTATTCTCAGTACTTAAAATAGGTGTTCTAAGCAATTTTCCTCCATCTGGGGTACAGGCAAGAACCAGTCTGTCGTCCGTAAATGAACCAAGATAACCGAAAGGAATATCCTGACTTGTGCATTCCAGCCATGTGGTGTCATTTTTAAGTGGAACACATAAAATAATATGGTTTGCCTGGTCCATGCTGGCAAATTCGGGATCTAAGCTTTGTTTAATCTCCCCGGCATTAACTATGCAATAATAGCTGTTTATATCGGCCGCCTTTAATAGACTCTGAACATAGTTAACTAATGCTTTACAATCTCCATAAGATAACTGGTCAACATCTGAAGCCGGAAAAGGCTGATACCCACCAATACCCACTTGTACACTGATGTATCTCGTCTTCTTTTGAACGTATTTGTAAATTCTTTTTACTTTTTCTTTCTCGCTTGCCGCGTCGTTAACCAGGTTTCTAATTTGCTGAACTGTTTTTTCGCTGAGCTGTTGCCGGTCTTTAATTAAATCGTCATATATCCATTTCCCAAGCTCTCCCCAATTCTTATAGGTTCCTGAATGACCATAATATGTAAACTTCTCTGGTGCAATCTTCACATAGGTTAGATAATCTTTTTGTCTGGCATATGGTTCAGTACGCAATGCAGCGATGTTTGTAATTTCCCAGGTCCGACTTATTACTTTATTCTTTTCAACAATTTTTGGCTGTCCTTTATAGTTGTATTGTTTTATTCTAACACTGTCGTCACTTCTGTTTATAAAAGTGTAAGTGCTTTTTTCCACGGCAACATTTAAGTCTGGTGTAGCATACCACACTGGGATATTCAGATTTTGTTTAAATCTTATTTCATAGTCATAGACAATTGTATAAGGATAGGAGTTGATATTTGGTGTGTAATATTTAACTCTGGAGTCTTCATATAAAGAGAAATCACTCACTGCACTTTGGTCGATGAAATTACTGAGTGTAAATTTTCCCATTTGTTCGCCTGAGGGATTTAGAATTTGTCCCTTTACACTCTTAATAATTGTATTTTTATCATAATTTAAAGCCAAAGTCACAGCCCTGTCCGCATTTTTATTTAGTACTGTAATTACCTGCTTAACCGTTAATATAACGTTATCCGGCGCCCTCATATCTACCATAGTCACTTCGCTTCTTACCACTGCGTTAGCACGTTGCTTTAAATTAGACGATATCAAGTCAGTATTTAGCTCTGGCATATTTTGAGCCTGGGCGTTATCCAGTATAAAAATGCAGACAATTAGTAAGAGACATTTCCTCACAAAGCATTTTTGTAGATAAGGCCCACTTTGTAATGATGCATTAAAGTTTTTCATATAGAGGTTAACTATAAGTTTGCTTGTCGCAAGATAACTCTTGTATTGAAATAAAAAAACATATTTAATGATTAATGAATCATTTTTACGACTTTTGAAAGGCTACAAAATCCTAAATATGAAATTAAATTTAATACGTCCTCTCGCTTTTTTTGATCTTGAAACAACTGGTGTTAACGTTGGTGCTGACAGGATAGTTGAGATCGCAATTCTTAAGGCGATGCCTGATGGTACTGAGGTTATTAAAACCTTAAGGATTAATCCTGAAATGCCAATTCCTTTGCAGTCTTCGCTGATACATGGAATTTATGATGAGCACATAGCTAACGAACCTACGTTTAAAATGGTAGCGCAGGATATTGCAGATTTTATTGGTGATGCAGATTTGGCGGGATATAACTCCAACAGGTTTGATATACCTGTTATACTTGAAGAGTTCTTGAGAGTGGGAGTAGATTTTAATATGAATGATAGGAAATTTGTTGATGTTCAAAACATTTTCCATCAAATGGAACAGCGTACTTTACGTGCTGCTTATAAGTTTTATTGCGATAAAGACATCATCAATGCGCACTCTGCAGAAGCAGATATTACCGCAACTTACCATGTTTTACTTGCACAATTGGAGCGTTACCAGGATGTAGATTTTGAAGATAAGCAAGGCAATATTAGTAAACCAGTCCAGAATAGCGTAGATGCGCTTCATCTGTTTACCAATATGAATAAGCCGGTAGATTTTGCCGGAAGAATGGTATTTAATGAACAGGACCAGGAAATATTCAATTTCGGAAAGCACAAAGGTAAAACCGTAGAGCAGGTTTTTGACCTGGAGCCAAGCTATTATGCCTGGATGAAACAAGGAGATTTTCCTTTGTACACTAAAAAGAAGCTGACCGAGGTATGGGAACGCTGGAACAAAAAAAAGGAACAAAACAAATTGCTAAAGCAGCAGAATGAAAAACAAAAAGCTGTTGCAGATCCTCAGGCTGATGTTCCTGTTGATGTGAATAAGGCTGTTCCGGTAAATAATCAACCGAGGCCGCATTTCTTACCTAAAAAAGAGAAACCTGCCGCTGCCGTTACCAATGATATGTTGGATCAGTTAAAGATGAAATTCGGCAAATAGTATTTTATTTATAGAGATCTTAAATGAAAAGATACCTTGGAGTTTTAGGTTTAGTTCTTTTTAGTTGCCAACTTTTAGCGCAGGAACTTCCAATGTTGCAATCAATGCAGCCAGCCTATAAGAATCAAACTCGCGATGTTTCTGGAAAACCTGGTAAAAATTATTGGCAAAATAAAGCTAGCTATATATTAAAAACAGATTTTAATCCCAATACTCGCCTCGTTAAGGGAACGGAGGAAATAGTTTATGAAAATCATAGTCCTGATACACTAAAGCAAATCTGGTTTAAGCTATATCCAAATTTGTACACTAAATCTGCAATTAAGAAAAGTAAGATTGCAGCAGCAGATCTTGGCGATGGTGTATCAATTACCTCTTTAAAAATATCGGGTAGGGTTTACGAATCTTCCAATTACACAATTGAAGGAACTAATATGTACCTGGACGTACAGCCTCTAGCCCCAGGTAAGTCTTTAAAAGTCTCATTAAACTATTCCTATACTTTAAACAAAGGCTCTCATCTCAGAACTGGAGAAGTAGATAAAGGCGCTCACTTTATTGCTTACTTTTTCCCTCGCATAGCAGTATACGATGATGTGGATGGTTGGAATAAATATCCTTACACGGGGGAAGAGGAGTTCTATAATGATTTTTGTGATTTTACTGCGGAAATCTCTGTTCCAAAAAACTACATGGTATGGGCAACTGGTGATCTTTTAAACGGAAGTGTAGTACTACAGCCCAAAATATACGACCGACTTCTGCAAGCTGAAAAATCCGACGCTGTTGTAAATGTTATTACCGCTGAAGACTTGGAGCAAAATTTAGTGACCTCAGGAAAATCGCAGAACGTATTTAAGTTTCATGCAAGAAACGTGACAGATTTTGTATTTGCGACTAGTAATCATTACCTATGGAAATCAACTAGCCTTATTGTAGACGCTAAATCGGGGAGGAGAACACGTGTTGACGCAGCATTTAATCCCGCTCATAAGGATTATTATGATGTGATTGATTTTGCTAAAAAATCTGTTCATGCCATGAGTTATGATTTTCCGAAATGGCCATTTCCTTATCCTCATATTACAGTTTTTGACGGTTTAGATCAAATGGAATATCCAATGATGGTTAATGATAATCCAGTTAAAAATAGGGAAGATGCAATAACACTAACTGTACATGAAATATTCCATACCATGTTTCCTTTTTATATGGGGATCAATGAAACCAAATATTCATGGATGGACGAAGGCTGGGCAACCATTGGCGAATGGTTGAACGGACCACGTATAGATACCAACATGGTGGATACCTATGGAGTGCAGCAAACTGCTTCATCTTCCGGTAAAAAGGAGGATACGCCTATTATGACTTTTACCACTGATCTCAAAGGTGCAGCAACTTTTACAAATCCATATCCTAAACCCGGTATGGGCTATTTATATGTGTGGGATTATCTGGGTGACGATTTATTCCATAAAGCACTTCATCACTATATTGATCAATGGCAGGGTAAGCACCCTATCCCTTATGATTTTTTTTATAGCATGAATGAAGGTTCTGGTAAAAATCTCAACTGGTTCTGGAAGCGCTGGTTTTTTGATGATGGTATTACAGATATGGGCATCACGGCAACAATTAAAACAGTTGCTGGTTATCAAATTACTATACAGAATAAAAGTAATAAGCCCCTCCCCATAGATCTTAATTTTTCTTTCGCTGATGGATCAACTGAAAAATTACATCGCAATATTGGTGTCTGGGAAAAAGGTGATCTGACCATTCAGATTAATCTAGTAACAGATAAAAAGTTGATCAAGATTGTTATGGGCGATCCTCATACACCTGATAAGGACAAATCAGACAATACATTTACCTTATAGTTTTAAACCTTCTTTATAAAATCTATATTCCTGGTAAGGCCTTTAAATTTTGTCCGTTTTACTGCAGAGTTTTTAAATATTCTGCTAAATACGTCTTCTGTTATATCTTCCCAATCTTTCCTTTTCATTTTAATTAATGAATCATTGGGCTCAAATTCAGGGACTTGATGCGGTACTGAAAACTTATTCCAGGGACAAACATCCTGGCATATATCGCAGCCAAACATCCAGTTGTCCATCTTGTCGTTAAATTGTTCTGGTATTTCTTCTTTTAGTTCAATAGTCAGATAAGAAATACATTTCGTGGCATCTATTACGGCTGGAGATAGGATTGCATCGGTTGGGCATGAGTCTATACATTTAGTGCAAGTGCCACAATGGTCTGAAAAAAAGGGAGAATCATATTCCAATTCTAAATCAATAATCAGTTCTGCTAGAAAAAAGAATGATCCACTCTTCTTGTTAATCAGATTGCTATTCTTGCCAATCCAACCCAGACCAGATCGCTTTGCCCATGCCCTGTCTAAAACGGGAGCAGAGTCAACAAATGCTCGGCCAGCTACCTCACCAATTTCCTGTTCAATAAACGCCAGCAGTTGGAAAAGTTTATCTTTAATCACTAAATGATAGTCATTGCCATAAGCATATTTAGAAATCTTAGGTGTATCTGGGTCTGATTGTATTTCATTTGGAAAGTAATTGAGACTTAGAGAAATAACAGATTTTGCGCCATCAACCAACAACCTAGGATCCAGCCTTTTGTCAAAATTGTTCTCCATGTAAGCCATTTTGCCATGGTAACTATTTTTAAGCCATTGTTCCAGTCGAGGTGCTTCTTCTTCTAAAAAATCAGCCTTTGCGATACCGCATTGCATAAAGCCAAGTCTTTGTGCTTCATCTTTAATTAGTTTGCTGTAGTGCTGCTTATTCATGATCTCTATTGCAAAGATAAACTTTAGGAACAAAACATTTAATACAACCTCATCGTACTAATTCTGTTGGTTTATTGGTTTATCATAAGAAAATAATCATCCTTTGCCTGGATAACTAAAATAGCTTGCCAGTTTGGGTGGGATAATTTCTTTTCAGATGCTTATATGCGGCTTCGGTAGCTTCCCTTCCCCTTGATGTGCGCATTAAGAATCCTTCCTGTATTAGGAAGGGTTCGTATACTTCTTCAATTGTTCCTTCATCATCTCCAACGGCGGTTGCAATAGTTTTTAAACCAACGGGACCACCCTTAAATTTATCTATTATGGTAATTAGAATCTTGTTATCCATCTCATCTAGGCCATGTTCATCAACATTAAGCGCATTGAGTGCATAGCGAGCAATCTCCGTATCTATTTCTCCAGTTCCTTTTATTTGCGCAAAATCCCTGGTGCGTCTTAGTAATGCATTTGCAATTCTTGGTGTTCCTCTCGATCTTCTTGCAATCTCATATGCACCTTCATCAGTAATTGGCGTCTTCAAAATTTGAGAGGAACGTAAAACTATAGTAGTTAGTAACTTTGCATCGTAATATGCGAGTCTGGAATTGATCCCAAATCTAGCCCTAAGCGGAGCCGTTAATAGTCCTGATCTTGTTGTAGCACCTACTAATGTAAAAGGATTAAGCGTTATCTGTACAGAACGGGCATTGGGGCCACTTTCCAGCATAATATCTATCTTAAAATCCTCCATTGCAGAGTACAAATATTCTTCAACCAGCGGACTAAGCCTGTGTATCTCGTCGATAAAAAGTATATCTCCTGTATCCAAATTTGTGAGTAAACCCGCAAGATCCCCTGGTTTGTCCAGCACTGGTCCTGAAGTTACTTTTATGCCAACATTCATCTCATTGGCAATAATATAGGAGAGCGTAGTTTTACCCAGTCCAGGAGGGCCATGGAGTAAAACGTGATCCAGTGGTTCACCTCTCAGTTTGGCTGCCTGAACAAAAATCTTTAAGTTCTCCATCACCTTTTCTTGACCAGTAAAGTCTTCGAAAGCCTGCGGCCTAAGCACTTTCTCTATGTCTCTTTCAATGGGAGATAAGCTTTCTGATGATGGATCAAGATTTTCGTTCATTCTTCCAAAAGTACTGTTAAAAATTACAATTATAAAAACTTGGCAGCTACAACAGCATCTTTAATTCCGGCACTATAGTCGTAAAATCCTTCTCCCGTTTTTACTCCTTTTTTGCCTGCCGTAACCATATTTACCAACAGCGGACAGGGCGCATATTTTGGGTTCCCAAAACCGTCATGTAATACCTGCAAAATCGCCAGACAAACATCAAGTCCGATAAAATCTGCCAGTTGTAACGGTCCCATAGGATGAGCCATTCCAAGTTTCATTACGGTATCAATTTCCAGAACACCTGCCACGTTTTCATATAAGGTGTAAATCGCTTCATTGATCATGGGCATTAAGATTCTATTGGCAACAAATCCCGGATAATCATTCACTTCAACAGGAACCTTTTCCAGTTTTTTTGCCAGGCTCATCACTGCCGCTGTCACATCATCACTAGTAGCATATCCCCTTATTACCTCTACTAATTTCATAATAGGAACAGGGTTCATAAAATGCATTCCAATAACTTTATCACCCCGATTCGTAACTGAGGCAATTTTAGTAATAGAAATTGAAGAAGTGTTACTCGCGAGTATCGCATCAGGCTTAGCGAAACTATCCAGGTCTTTAAAGATTTTTAATTTCAGTTCCAGACTTTCCGTAGCAGCTTCCACAACCAGGTCTGCCTCGGCTACGCCGATTTTAAGATCTGCCGATATAGTGATATGTTGTAAAGTTATTGCCTTATCACTTTCTGTAATGGTGCCTTTGGCTACCTGCCTGTCCAGATTTTTGGCTATCATATTCAAAGCCTTTTCTAAAGCAATCTGGTTAACATCTATCAAATTTACCTGATATCCAAACTGTGCAAAAGTATGGGCAATACCGTTTCCCATAGTTCCTGAACCTATAACAGCAATTTTCATGATAATAAGTTTAAGGTGCTAATCTATTGATTTCCCAGGTGCCATCCACCAGTTGATACACAATTCTATCGTGCAGCCTACTGCTCCTTCCCTGCCAAAACTCAATAAGGGTCGGTTCTAATAAATATCCGCCCCAATTGGCAGGTCTTGGTATTTCTTGATCTGCATATTCAATAATAAGATCTTCAACTTTCTTTTCGAGAACAGAGCGGTCTGCAATCACACTGCTTTGTGGAGAGGCTATGGCGCCAATCTGACTGCCTTTTGGCCGCGAATGAAAATAATCTAAAGAAACTTCGTCGGCTACTTTGCTTACTATACCCTCAATGCGCACCTGACGTTCCAGTTCTGCCCAAAAAAATACGATTGCAGCTTGTGGATTTTCCAGTAATTCTTTGCCCTTTTTACTTTCATAATTGGTAAAGAATACAAAGCCATCCTCATCAAAACCCTTAAGTAGTACAATTCTCGCAGAAGGCTTGCCATAATGGTCGGCCGTTGCCAGCGTCATTACGTTAGGCTCAAACAGGTGCGAATCCACCGCTTCAGAGAACCACTTTTTAAACTGAAAAATAGGATTTCCATCAACATCCGCCTCAGAGAGCGATGCAGCGCGGTAATCTTGGCGTAAGTTTTGTAAGTTTTCTTTAGTAAGCTCCATAAACAAAAATAGGGTTACTTTATTTAATTTCAATCTTAAATTCTTAACATGTTAAGCCAACTGGAACCATCATTGGGTAAATTGTTAATATCAGAGCCATTCTTAATGGATCCAAATTTTAAACGCTCAGTTATTTTAATCAGCGATTTTGAGGAAGAAGGCACAGTTGGTTTTATACTCAACCATCCGGGTGTTTTGTTACTTAAAGATCTCATACCCGAAATGCCAAATGCCGATTTTCCAGTATATATAGGCGGACCGGTAGCAACGGATACGGTGCATTTTATACACAGATGCTATGATAAAATAAATGACGGACAGGAAATAGCCAAGGGAATTTATTGGGGAGGTAATTTCGAAGCGCTAAAAGTGTTGATCAATAACAATAGCATTGACCCCAGTGAAATCAAGTTCTTCATTGGATATTCCGGCTGGGGGAAAGAACAGCTCCACAATGAAATTCAGGAAAATACCTGGATCGTGTCCAATCAATACCATCCCGATGTGGTATTCTCATCAAATGAAGAGGAGGTTTGGAGAGAAGTGATTATCAATCTTGGGCCAAAGTATGCCCACGTTAGTAACTTTCCTCAAAACCCAAGTTTAAACTAAAACCCAGCTATTAACCTTCGAGTTCAGCTGCGGTTTCTTCCACTTTTTTGCGCAAATCATCTTTGTAAGCTTGCATTTTATCTGCAAGAGACGAATCTGCCGTTGATAAAATTTGTACTGCAAGTAAACCTGCGTTTTTAGCTGCATTTAATGCTACAGTAGCAACAGGAATGCCATTTGGCATTTGAAGGATCGAAAGAATGGAATCCCATCCATCAATAGAATTTGACGACTTTACAGGTACACCAATTACCGGTAGGACTGTAATAGATGCTACCATGCCCGGAAGGTGGGCTGCGCCACCCGCACCAGCAATAATTACCTTTAAACCGCGTGAAGCAGCTTTCTTTGCATAATCAAACATCCTTTCAGGAGTACGGTGGGCGGAGACTACAGTCATCTCGAACTCAACACCAAAATCTTTAAAAATATCTGCAGCATCCTGCATAACGGGTAGGTCAGACTTGCTGCCCATGATAATGCCAACTTTTATAGCCATTATGATATAACTTTTAAGGTGTTTTTAATATAGTTTGCTTTTTCAATAGCACTTTCCCTGTTCTGATCAACTACAGTGATGTGGCCCATTTTGCGGAATGGCTTGGTATATTTCTTACCATAGAGATGAACGTAAACGCCATCAATGGCCATTACCTTTTCCAGTCCGGCATACTTAGCTACACCATTATGTCCTTTTTCACCCAATAAATTGATCATAACGGCATTGTTAATAGCTCTGGTATCGCCCAGAGGCAAGTTAAATATTGAACGCAAATGTTGCTCAAACTGAGAAACATAATTACCCTCAATCGTATGGTGACCGCTGTTATGAGGTCTGGGCGCCAGTTCATTAACCAGAATCTCTCCACTTTTGGTGATAAACATTTCTACGGCCAGTAAGCCGGTAATGTTTAAACATGAAGCGATTTGTTTTGCTATTTCTTCTGCTTTTTCTTGAATAGCTTCGGGATAAGTAGAAGGAGAGATCAGAAACTCAACCAAGTTTGCTTCTGCATTGAATTCCATTTCAACCATTGGGAAGGTTTTTACTTCTCCTTTTGAATTTCTGGATACGATTACAGCAATTTCCTTTTCAAAATCTATCAATTCTTCAATAAGACATGGTGCATCAAAAGCCTGGTCAATATCGGCAATATTATTCATCTTCAATACTCCTTTGCCATCGTAACCATCTTTGCGCTGTTTTAGTATATAGGGGAAAGAAAAATTACTGTTGCGGATGTCTTCCTTTGTATTTACCAATTGAAAGGGGGCAGTAGGAATGTCATTTTCTTTAAAAAATTGTTTTTGAACACCCTTATCCTGGATCAGTCTAATTACCCTAGCCTGCGGATAAACCTGTTTACCTTCTTTCTCTAGTTGATCTAGTGCTTCAATATTTACTTTCTCTATTTCAATGGTGATGATATCGGCTTTTTTGCCAAAATTGTAAACAGTATCAAAGTCAGTGATCGATCCGCATTCAAAATAATTGGCGATATGTTTACATGGAGCATCTGGATCTGGATCTAAAACTAAAGTATTGAGATTGTAATTAATAGCCTCCTGAATCAACATACGGCCTAATTGTCCACCACCCAGTATTCCTAATTTTAAATCGCTTATTTGTTTTGCCATATCTATATGAAAAAGTTATGCTTATTTTGCACAAAAATAACAATATTAACGGATTGATGGATGCAGATGCTATAATTATTGGTGCCGGGGCTTGTGGATTGATGTGTGCAGTACAGGCCGGTTATCTTGGTAAAAAGGTAATTTTACTGGAGAAAGGTGATAAGCCTGGTGCTAAAATTCTCATCTCAGGTGGCGGCAGGTGCAACTACACTAATCTGATGGCAACAGATGAACAGTTTATCTCCAACAATAGACACTTCCTCAAATCTGCTTTCAAACAATGGACTGTGGAAGATACCATTAGTTTTTTTGAAACCTACGGGATTGAAGGTAAAGAGAAAACACTCGGACAGCTTTTTCCAGATGGCAAAAATGCTAAAGACGTTGTGGAGGTTTTTACAAATTTATGTGAAGATTTAGGTCAGCAAATAATGTGCAATACAGAGGTATCTGATATTGAGATTTTAGCTGATGCTTTTCAGGTGCAATTTCAGATTCAAGGAAAAACTAAGATGTTAAAGGCCCCAAAGCTGGTAATCGCTACAGGTGGTTTACCAATTCCTAAAATGGGAGCAACGGACTTCGCCCTGCGTTTTGCACGAAAGCAACAACTAAATATCATAGAAACTGCACCAGCCTTAGTGCCGTTAACCATTACGGGCAAAGACGAAGAGTGGTACACTCAACTCTCTGGCAATACGGTATTTTGCCAGGTGAGCAACGATCGCATCTCATTTGAAGAAAATATTTTATTTACACATTGGGGTTTAAGTGGTCCTGCAATTCTGCAAATTTCCTCTTATTGGAAACCCGGAGAAGTTTTTAATATAGATCTGCTTCCGGGGAAAGATATTTTACAGCTTATAGAAGATGAGCGCAGTACCAATGGTAAAAATATGTTGAGTACTGTGCTTAACCGACATTACGCAAAGAAATTTACTGAAGCTTTGAGTAAATTTTTACCGACCGATAAGACTGTAGCCTCACTCACTCGTGCTGAGCTTGATCATATATCGGAAGTTATCCATCTATTTAAAGTGAAGCCCGCAGGGGACAAGGGTTATGATAAAGCTGAAGTGATGCGCGGCGGGATCGATACCAATGAACTGTCTTCAAAAACAATGGAATGTAAACGGATTCCCGGACTTTATTTTGGCGGGGAATGTGTTGATGTTACCGGTTGGCTTGGAGGGTATAATTTTCAATGGGCCTGGGCAAGCGGCTTCGTTATTGCACAAAATATCTAATTTTAATTTCTTTTATTTTTTTGTGATCTATTGAGGTGCGTTCGCGGCGTATTCTTTCTTGGGTAATAATTGACTGTGCGTTGATAGGTGCTACATTAGTCCTTGATTAGTCTGTGGACTTATCGAGGACCTATCAAGGACTAATCAACCACTAACCAAGGACTAACCAACCTATAACAAATTAGTAAGCCTTTTAAGAGAAAGGTAGGTGCCAGATATTTTGTAAAAACGATTTTACTGCAAAGCCTTAGCGGCTTTTAATACGTCAAGGAACTATTGCTGCCTGCTATCGCAGCATGCAGTTTAAATTTAACTAGTCGACTAATTAAAAAATTGAAACCGGAACAACGCCTATTATTTTTAGCTGATCAGCATTGGCAGGGTATTCCAGATGTAAACCAATTGTTCGGAATCCCCTATAAATTGGCACCATTGAAGCTTATTAAAAGCTCGTTTAACTATAAGTACAAAGGTAGGTAAAATAGTATGAATTTCCAAATAAATTAATGGATTTTCTCGAATTAAACTCATTGATTTACAGTGCTTTGGTCACATTTTTGATATCCCTAAAAAGGCTCATTGTGTACCGAATTTATCGCTTGTTTAAGTACTATAATTAGCGCTTGAGTTAACCTATATAGTTTTCAGAATTTTAACTGTATTTCGTTGCCAAAAGAGGTTGGTTTGTAGCAGAATATCGAACATCGGCGATTTCAATAACGCCTGCTCATCGTATTAAATCTTTGCAGCTGCCGATAATAATGGTGGCAAGTTTTGAGTTGTCCAAATCCACTTTCATTCCGGGTTTACTTATGCGTTATTTGCGCTTTAGCCGCGGGTTTTGTAGCTCAAGGTGCCTCATGCAAGATGAAACCACGACTAATCTACATTTGAGCTGCCTTTAAACAGCGAAGGATTCCAAGACAATGGTATAATTATTTCTCTAATATTTACCATAGCACCTACATCGCTTAGAGCGCCTTTCGTGCAGGCTACTAGGTATCTTGGAGCACTAGAGGTACCCTTTTCCCCTCCAAAGTACCTGTAAAAGTGGTTTGAGTGCTATAACACCCCTGTGAGGAATGGAGCTATATTGGTATTATCCTGACGTGTACCTTCGACAGTGGTGTTACATGATGTGAACTTTATGAATGTTTTGCCTTTTTTTCTTTAGCGGTATCTTGCCGTTTATCCTACAAGAAAATCTAAAGGCATTATCATTATTACACCGTTTAATGATAAATATTATTTCAAACTTTTGTTAATCCAAGCTAGACAGTTGTCTGGATCAACTAAACTCCAGGAATGTGGATGCCTTGTACCATCTAAACGGTACCCTTTGCCCAATGCATTAATGAATTCTGCTTGTTTGTTGCCTTGTAAATTTAGCTCAATAATTAATGCTGTTTGATCCGGTGCATTCATGTCATATAGATCACGTTGCCTGTTTTTTATCGCCCAATCCACATCAGGATCTGAATAGATTCGTAATGGGACAGATTTCAAATACTTTGCATTTCCTCCCTGCTTTTCGGAGCGGGAGTAAATCGAGTAATAGATATATTTTTCAGGATGTTGCGAAGGAGAGCCACCAAAATATTTTTGCATTCCGTCTAGGTAGTATTTTGCTTCATTAACCGCCGTTGCCGATACATTCTTTTCAACCTCTCTTTCAAACTGATCATACATATTAGCAAAGTCTACCGGGCCATCTACGCTATATACTGCTCTAGGAACAATTGCAGTTGATTTGTTATCTTCATAGGCTAGCTCCGCATAACGTAAGCTTACAATACCGCCCAAAGAATAGCCGCCTATTACAAATTTGTTTTTGGGGATCTGGTAGCGCGAAATCGCATCAGCAAATACTTTATTTAAAAAAACGATAACTGGTTGATCCAGGCAAATGTGCATATTGGTTGAAGGCACAATAATGATTAATCCATCGTCTGAAGCGAGTTGACATAATTTTTTATTGTTATTTAATACGCTCTCTGGTCTTTCCCAAGTGCTTGGCAATAGCACCAACGCACCATTTACTGCTGCCTTTGGAGAGAGTGTATAGTAAAATAGAGATTTGTCAGGAAGAAAATTGTCAAATATATGGGTGCTATCTACGAGCTTGATTTGATTTTTTTTTAGTTTTCGTAAGTAAACGCTGTCCAGTCCTACTATCTCCCCATCAATAAAATATCCCTTTTTACTGGCGCCATTGTTAAAATGGGAAGTACCATAACCGTTTTGAACTCCTTTATTCATCCCGCCTTTATACCGTACAACTTGAATACCTTTAACAAACCGGGTTAACTCCCCATTTCCAGTAGCTAATCCGTTTTTACATTTCCCTTCCCAGGAAATACTATGATCTGAAGCATAAGCCGCGTCCCATACTTTGCAACCAGTTTTACTGTCACTAATATATTGCTGCGCAAATATCATCTGATGCGTCAATAATAGACATAGCAATATGTATAAATGTTTCATAAACCTTATGTGGATAATAGTGATAAAAATAGACAATCAGAGTTAACTTAAAAAAGCCTTTGAGGTTAAAGTTCGTTAAAGTAGTGGTAGCTTATTGGAATTCCAATGAATAAACCGTTGTAAATTCAATTTATCAATAATACCTTCTTTTGTAAAGATGGTACTCATTAATTAGCCTGTACCAGCGTCAACGCAAAAAGCGAATCTTCGCTTTTGAGACAATTCCTAGCCTGTGCCTGATCCTTGTATCATCCATTATTCCACCGTTTTTTGATAATGTACCATCTTTGTAAACCTTTGCTTCTTTTGAATAAATTGACCTTAGTATCAACTTTAGTTTTTATAGATGACTAAGCACATTAGTTTGATAAAAGCTCTCGGATATTTTCAACAATTGAAATCTAATGATAGATTTGGTGAATTGAAATGGAACCCTTGCACTATACTATAACGCATATACATTTGTAAAGCAAAAAAAATGACAACAAGCAATATCATAATCTGTACTTTAATCTTTATAGCGATTGTTGCTCTTTTTGTTTATTTAAGATACTTCATCCCATTAAGACCAAAAGAAACGGGGTTTGAATATGTTTATGTTGAGGAAGATGGGACGGTAAATAAATTGGACGAAAAAGATGTTGAATATTTAAAAACTGATTTTTCCCCTGGAGATGGGGCGCGACCATATATCAAAAACAGATATAACCAGTTAGCACCTGATAAGAAAATCTCAGGTTTCATTCATAGAAATAGGGTCCCAAAAAAAATTAAAATTTACACACTTCAAAATTTGAAAGAGGAAAGAACAATTTCTTGGATCTATTTGGCAGTAGCTATCGCTTCAAAAACTGCACCAACGGATTTCCGCGGTATTTCTATGATTGCCGATGGAATTAATCATGCAGTGCCAACGCATCAAGAAATACAATCCTCACTTAATTGGTTATCAAAAAATAGATTGGTGACTAAGAATCAGAATAAATATGACCTGACTTCTGAAGGAAAAAATGATTATAAAAGGGCTTCAGAGAATATAAATACCCTATTAAAAATTTGGGATAATATGGAAGAAATAATAACAAACTATGACAAATAAACCATACAAAGCAATCCTTTCGAAGCTATAACGAGTAGCTAGTCGAATCTATTTTTCTAGAACAGGGCCTTTAAAAAAAAAAATATTCTCATTATTCCCTCGTTTTCTTAGAGACTTTTCTCTTTGCCGTAATTAATACGCTTAGATTTACAGCTAAAAGAAAAAAATTAGGATTGATTCATTCCTTTTCTGAGACTGAGTGATGGATTACTCTGAAACAATAAGTTTAGTTTCTAAAAAGCTTTTCGTCTCTTTGCCATACTTCGTGTAAGACATTAAAGCTTGAAGTCGCTTTAAGACTAATTTGAGTAATTGCTTGAGTATATAACTATTTGTATATTTGCGCATGGCAAACTTGTCGTACCAGGAAAAGAAAATCATTAAGGATAACCTTGTTCAGGCTGGGTATGTTCTTAACTTTTCAAACCCTAGCTTTAGCGATTTCATATACGATGTCACTGGAATGAATGCTGATGATCCGAAATATTCAGAGAACAACTCAGGATCAAAGGGGCAACGTTTACTCAAATTTATTGAACTAGAATCAGACTATACAGTTGGACTTTTGCTAAAAGCTATGTTTGAAGAATTGGTTAATTTCAATAACCAACAAGGTAAATTAAGAGACCTTAATTATTATAGCTTGTATACCAAAATCTTTGACCGTCTAATAAGTGGCGGAAATGTTATTGAACATATCGACGCCATCCAGGCTACAAACGAAGATAAAGACTTTCATTCACTAGCGAAACTGATACGAGAGAGTATAGAAAAAAATGAGCCCGAAGCTGCGCTCGACAGGTTACACACCTACACAATCAAGTTCCTGAAGGAACTTTGTGAACTTCACAAGATTACATTAACTAAGGATGAAACGGTTAACGCGCTGTTTGGGAAATATATAAAAGCCATTAGGGAAAAGGGTTTTCTAGAATCTGCAATGGCAGAGAAAATAGTGCAATTTAGTTTTCAAATTATGGATGCTTTTAACGACATCCGTAATAATCGGAGTTATGCACACGATAATCAAATACTAAATTATGATGAAAGCGTTCTGATATTCAGTAATATTACCTCTATGGTTAAGTTTATTCAAGCAATGGAAGCAAAGAATAAGAGTAAGGAAGTTGAAGAAGTAGATTTGGATTGGGGGCAATTTTAACTTCCTTTTTTAAATGAGATAGTATTTTTCTTTGCCGTACTTGATCCATTAGATCTACAGCTAAAAGAGAAGAAGGAAAGCGGTCGACATACTATAAAAGTGCAGCCTATACCTTAATTCCCAAAATTAAGCTTCGTTTTTTAAGATTGCTTAAACCTTGATCTCTTTTACAATTTTAATGTATCGGTAACAGGTGGCGATTGGTATCTGTAGCCTTTTAGATATTTCTAAAATTGAATATTTGCCAGTATCATGAAGATCCAAAGCAGTCATTGCCAACTGAAGCTTTTCAGGGGATAAGCCTGAAGGACGGCCTCCCTTTTTACCTCTAGCTCTTGCTGCAACAAGCCCCGCTTTAGTACGTTCCCTGATAATTTCCCTTTCAAACTCCGCTAATGAAGCAAAAATATTAAATGTAAATCTACCTGTAGCCGTTGTAGTATCAATGTGATCATGCAGGCTAACGAAATTAACTCCTTTTTCATCGAACACCGCGACCAGATCTACCAGGTCACGAAGAGAACGTCCAAGACGATCCAATTTCCAAACGACTACCTGATCACCCATACGAAGCGTCGTCAAAAGATTTTTTAGTTCGGGTCTGTCTGTATTTTTTCCCGAAATCTTTTCCTAGTATATTTTCGTAGATGCATAATCTGTCAGCGCATTGAATTGAAGATCTAAATTTTGGTCTGCAGTACTTACTCTTGCGTAGCCTATTTTCATGTTATTTTTATTATCAAAAACTCATTATCAAAAATAGAAAAAACATTTTGATTAATGGAATGGGTTTATGATAATCGGCAAAAAGAGAAAAAATATTCTAAGCTTAAATGAGATAGGTTTGATTTGTTTAAAGGCATCGGTTTATGCTCAAGAAAAATTATCTAATAAGGAGGGAATAATGATATTATACTACGTCCTTGTGGTTATAGATTGATCGTAACATTCACCATAATTATTTAGTTTCTGATACATTATCGTTATATTGCTTAATAATCAAAGAAAAATGAGTCAATCTGTGCTTTTGCTATTAGCCCTAGTTATCTTTATTATGGTTGTTTTGGGTATTGTTATAAATACCCCTGCAATAAATCGACTTCCAAAATGGAAGATAGTACTTGTTTTAGGAATTGTTATATCAACGGTATTAATTCTTTTGATTCAATAATTCTGTAAAGGAATTTCAAGTTAGAATTTTTGTCCTGTGTTATCTAATACCAAGTTCACTGTTTAAAATTTAATTTATTAAAAAACGGTGGAATAACGGAGGATACAAGGACCAGGCACAAGCCAAGAATTGTCTCAAAAGCGAAATTCTCTTTTTTCCGTAAAGGTGGTACATTCTAATTAATGAGTACATCTTAAAAAACGAGGGAATAATTAAAAATATAAAGGGTGGAGTCAGTCTCAAAAAACCAAGATTTCTATTTTTGCCAGACTGGAGTTGCTACCTTTGATTGGACACTCAGTTAAGGGTTTTATTATATCTTAACAGAAATTATGTCACGAGAAAGAAAGTCGTATCCGAAGGAGTTTAAGCTAATGAGCGTTGAACTGAGCAACACAAGATCTGATCTACCGGCCTTAGCCAAGGAATTAGATATTACGCCTCAAATATTATACCGCTGGAGGAAAGAATATTCAGCAAAACAAGGGAGTAGCTTTCCTGGAAATGGGAAGGTTATATTGAGTGAAACCGAACAGGAGCTTGCAAGGCTAAGAAAAGAATTGCGTGATACACAAATGGAGCGCGACATACTAAAAAAGGCTGTGGGCATCTTCTCCAAGAGCGACAACAAATATTCAGGTTCATAAAGGGTCATACAGAATTATTTCCAGTCGAGAAGATGTGTTCAGTATTTAGAGTAAGCAGAGGTGGTTATTACGCCTGGATGAAGGGTGTTCCTTCTAACAGAAGTGTTGAAAACCAGAAGCTTGACATAGCAATACTTGAAGCATTCGTAAACAGTAAAAAGACTTATGGCAGTCCCCGGATTACACGTGAACTCCATAAAAAGAATATCAAAGTATCAAGGGTCAGAGTGGCCAGGATGATGACAAAGGCAAAACTAAGGAGTATTGTGAAGAAAAAATTCAAGGTAACTAAAGATTCTACACACAAATTTCCCGTACCGGAAAATATACTGGACCGTGATTTTAAACCAGGTGTGCTGGGTGCAGTATGGGTACTGATATTACCTATATCAAGACCCGGCAAGGCTGGTTATACCTGACCACGGTTATTGATCTTGGTGATAGAAAAATAATAGGTTGGGCATTAAGTGTTACTATGAAAGCAATGGACACGGTGATACCTGCATTCAAAATGGCACAAAAGACAAGGCCAATCACTCAGGAACTGATCTTTCATTCTGATCGTGGAATACAGTATGCCTGCAATGAGTTCAGGTCTGTGCTGGAAAACAATCCACTAATCATCAGAAGCATGAGCAGAAAAGGAAATTGTTGGGACAACGCCGTAGCTGAAAGCTTCTTTAAGACACTTAAAGCTGAGTGCGTATATCAGCACAAGTTCACTCACAAAGAGCAGGCAGCAATCGTTGTTTTTGAATACATAGAGACTTGGTACAACCGTAAAAGGCAGCACTCAGCGCTCGGATATTTGTCCCCAGAGGAATTTGGTAAAAAATTAAATAAACAAAATATTGCAGCTTAACTGAGTGTCCATTTTATTGTTGCAATTCCAGACAACTGTGAACGGTTAGATTACCTGCTCCTTATTTTTAAACGAGTGTAATAGGAGCAGCGCCTAGTGATATTCCTAAGATACTAAAATTATTACCTTTATATCATTAAAATTTTCCAAGTTTAAAGCTTTCTGGTTTGCAGGGGCCACACCAAGATGCCCAGAATTAAACAATACATATTTGTCCTTAAAGGAGGAAAGGCTGATAGGGTTTACTGACATATCGTTTTGTACAAACTCTGGTGCTTTGGTACCTAGCATCAAATTTTTCCTGTCCATAAGATACTCTTAGTACTCTTTACCAAACTGGTGTTTCGTAAAGAGGCAGAAAGCCGATTGTTTAACGGTTCCATGAACCAAAGGTCCGGGAAGCTGCCTTTATAGTTCCACAAGTTAGCTAAACAGATGTAATTGTCTGGGTTTGCCTGTATGAATCTCAACTCCAAGACTGTAGCGGACTCAGATGTCTAGATGAAATTTGATCGGTCTCATCAGTATAATATAGGAACCAGAGGAAATTGCCGTAACTTTAGAATGCAATGAGCAATAATATGATAATTTTTTTCGCATCGGCCCTTTTTACGGGAATTATAATTGTGAATAACAATCGTAAGTACGGTTTTGAAAAGAAACGTCTTTATAGATCGATCAGAATATTTGGTTTCGTATTGATTGTATCAATTTTAGCTCTTTTGCTTAAATCTCTTTTTCATGACATTCTTGACAAAAGCTAGAGTTAGCTAGTCTCCCCGTTGGCACCTTGTTAGATCTCTTGTCAAAAAGTAGCATATTTTGTCTCTTTTTGTTAGTGCTCTTTTAAGCGTTTGCATACGTAAATTGCTATTGGTTTTCCAAATAACATGTTGTCTTAAAGAACGAAGGTATGTCTAACCCCGTAGGCTCGATTTAATCACTAGGCTCGATATTATCAAGATACGGTGGAATTTTAATAATCGAAATGTTAAAACGATACGAAGCTACAAAGGATGGATTGCCGAAAATACTTAATCCAATTCCAGTTGCAGATAAAATGGATGTTTGGGAAGCCGATTATGCTAAGATGAAAGAAGATATGATTTTAAATGGCTAATCGCAATGAGGAATGGTATAGGTCCAAGTCTCAGATTCACCAGCCGGAAAATTATAGATCATCCCTTTACCGCTTTCAAACCATAGTTTGCCTCTTAGCTTTTCGCGACCACCAATTTCATTCATCGATAAGCTATCGTATAGGCGGCCATTGATCATTACATATTTAATTTTCTCAGAGTTTCTGATGTCCTCTAGTGGATTAGCATCCATAATAACTAAATCGGCCAGTTTACCGGCCTCCAAAGAGCCGATCTCTTTGTTCATGCCAAGGTAAGTTGCGCCGTTTAAGGTAGCTGCTCTAATGGCCTGCAGAGAAGTCATCCCACCCTGTACCAGCATCCAAAGCTCCCAGTGTGCACCAAGACCTTGTATTTGCCCATGAGCACCAAGATTTACTTTTGTGCCGCCGTCTGCAATTTGCTTGACTGCTTTTGATACTTCTATATGGCCATAATCTCCATACTCTGAAGTAGTTCTTCGCCTTGAGCGGGAATCAATGATTGAGCGGGGGGTAAAGGCCATCAATCTTTCGTTTTCCCAAACGTTTGTGCGATCGTACCAATAGTTTTCTCCCCACTGACTTCCGTAGCTTACAATAAGGGTTGGTGTGTAGGCAACATTTGTCTTGTTCCAGAATGACACCACATCTTTATACACAGGAGCAACAGGGATGCTATGCTCGATACCTGTATGGCCGTCTGCAACCATGTTCATGTTGGTGAAAAATGTAGAACCCCCTTCTGGTACAACTTCCATTTTAAGAATTCTTGCAGCTTCTAGTATCTGCTGGCGTTGATCCCTGCGTGGCTGATTATAAGATTTAACAGAAAATGCGCCAACTGCTTTTAGGCGACGTAAATGAGATAGGGCATCGTCCAGGCTGTTGATAACTACCTTGAAGTCGCCATCTGCACCGTATAATATGGAACCGGTAGAGTATAGGCGCGGGCCAACCATACGGCCGGCTTTAATCATTTCCGATTGACTAAACACCATTTCCGTATTACTGGAAGGGTCATGAGATGTAGTTACGCCAAAGGCGAGATTGGCCATGTAAGACCAGTCCTGCTGCGGGGAAATACCATCCGGACTAGTCCGCAAGTGGGCATGAACATCGACCATACCTGGCATAATCGTTTTGCCGGTAACGTCTATCACCCTGGCACTTGTAGGTATGATAAGCTCTGATGCCTTTCCAACCGATATTATCTTATTGTTTTCTATTAAGATCGTTCCTTCTTCAATTACATCATCACCTTTCATGGTAATGATACGAGCACCCTTTAAAGCCGTTAACCCAGTTGGTACATCTGTTTTAAGGGTCAGGCCCATGGCAATTCCAGTACTGTCTGGAGCCGGGATGTTTTGCGGCGCACCTTCAATAAAGTTAAAAGTGTTCTTTATTTCTCTGCTGAAATACTGTTCGCCAAGTGTCCAGAAAAGTTTATTGCTATCGCCACTCCAATGCAGGTAAGTGCCGGCATCCTTTGTAACTCTAGTTAAAGGGATAGAACTGTTGCCGGAAGATAAGTCTAACGCAGTTCCTGCAGAAATCATTGGGGTTATATATACATTGAATAGTTCAGTAAATGCCATCCACTTGCCATCCGGACTTGGGCAAAACTGTGTCGCATAGGTGGAGGTATAGTGGGTGCGCTGGTCCCCACCGTTCAGGTCCATGCTTTTAAAAGCCTTTTTCCCATCCTCATTTCCCTGGAAATAAATACGGCTATCATCTGAATTAAACTGAGGTTTAATCCCGTTTTCTGATATTAGTGTTTTAGCACCACCATTGGCAGACATCGTGAAAATACCCGTTCCTCTTCCATATGTATATCCTAAAACATCGTTTCCAGACCCCTTTCTAAATACAATTCTATCTCCTTTAGAAGAATAAGAAGGAGAGTAATAAAATCCTTTTTCGTCTGTAAGTGTTACCGTTTTTCCTGTTTTAAGATCGGCTTTTTTTATGGCACCTTTAAACTCATCACTCCAGGCCGAATAGATGACAGATTTACCATCCGGACTAATATCCGGTTCAAATTCAAAGTCGAATCCTGCCGTAACGCGCTCAGGTTTACCGTTAGGTAATTCTTTTTTATATAATAAGCCTGCTGCGTTGAACACCACGAATTTTCCATCTGGAGAAGTAGTAAGCTGCCTGATCATTTTAGAAGTAAATTCTTGTTCAAATACCTGGTGGGGGAAATGAAGCGATTCTTGTATGGTCTGTTTACTGCTTACGCTGAAAGGTATATCTGCAGTAACCATAGAGGCCAGTTCAATTTTTTTGATCTTGCCTTTTGCGTAGAAAACGATATTGAGATTGTCTGGAGTCCATGCAAAATTCGGATAAACGCCAAAGATAGCCCAGGTTTCTTGCTGATCGTGGGAAAGGTCTTCAGTTAAAGGCCATTCTTCGGCGGTAGCGATATTTTGAACATACAATACCGATTTTAGCCTTACCCGTTTTACATAAGCCATTAATTTGCCATCAGGGGAGATTTGGGGGCGAGCGGCACCCCCAGCCTGAGCAATTAGGTTGTTTAGTTTTCCAGTGGTCAGGTCAAGCTGTCTAATGGCATAGATCATGCCATTTGGGTCCTTGCTATATTCGAAATTTGGGCCTGGAGAAACATCTTCACTAAAATAAAGATACTTGCCATCAGGAGATACATTCGGTTCACCTGCATCTTGTTGGTCATTTTTTCTTTGAGTAAGCTGTACACCACTACCGCCGTAGATACTGTACATCCACATCTCTCCAGCGCCAAGGGAGCGCGTACCAGTGAAATGCTTGCGGGCAATTATATAGTCGCTCTTAGGCATCCAGGTTGCATTATTTAGCAGACGGAAGGTTTCTTTGGTAATCTGTTTTTTATTGGAGCCATCCCGGTTCATAATCCAGATATTATCAGCACCGCTTTTATCGCTGGTGTATGATATGTATTTACCGTTTGGACTAAATCGTGGCTGTACATCAAATGCAATACCTCCACTCAAAAGCGTAGCGTTTCCACCCGTAATAGGCATCGTGTAGATATCGCCAAGCAGATCGAATACGATGTCCTTTCCATCGGCACTAACGTCAAGGTTCATCCATGTTCCCTCATCCGTATTAATAGTAAAGCTTTTGGTAGGTCCTTTATATTTTTCTACATCCCAGATTTTTTCCTGAGCAAAAGAGATTTGAGATAAAAAAAGTGCTGCTAACAGTAAAAATTTTCTCATATAAATAAGTTAGTTATCGGCCTGCAATTTACAATAATATCGGTTCATTTTTATAGTTTTGGGCGCTACCAGTTTATGAATGAAGCCGAACTATTAAAACGTTATTGGGGATTTGATAATTTCAGGCCACTTCAGGATGAAATTATTCATTCAGTATTAAATGGAAACGATACATTGGCCCTAATGCCTACAGGTGGAGGTAAGTCACTTTGTTTCCAATTACCAGCCCTGGCTAAGGAAGGGATCTGTATCGTGGTATCACCACTTATTGCTTTAATGAAGGATCAGGTTGAGCACCTAAAGGCCAAAGGAATTGAAGCAGTAGCCATTTATTCCGGTATGGGCAAGCGAGAAATTGATATCCTGTTAGATAATTGTGTATACGGAAAGATCAAGTTTTTATACCTTTCGCCCGAACGTCTACTTTCTGAGTTGGTGAGGGTAAGGATATCTTACATGAATGTAAACCTAATTGCGGTTGATGAGGCGCACTGTGTATCTCAATGGGGCTATGATTTCAGGCCCCCTTACTTAAAGATTAATGAGCTCAGGGAGATACATCCTGATGTGCCAATTTTGGCACTTACAGCCACTGCTACCAGAAGGGTTAGAGACGATATTGCAGATAAGCTGCAGCTCAAAGAGGTAAAAGTATTTGTGAAAAGCTTTGCGCGTAAAAATTTAAGTTATGTAGTGCTTACTGACGAGGACAAATATAGAAGGCTAATAAAGGTTGTTAAAAATGTTAAGGGGAGCGGACTGGTGTACGTTCGGAATAGAAGGGAAACATCTGAAGTGGCCTTGTTTTTAAAACGAAATGGAATAGCCGCCGATTTTTATCATGCGGGGATAGAAAGGGACGAACGGTTTACCAAGCAGGCTGACTGGATGGCTAATAAAATACAAGTAATGGTGGCTACGAATGCCTTTGGTATGGGTATCGATAAAGCTGATGTTCGTTTTGTGGTGCATTTGGATCTGCCGGAAAGTCTGGAGGCCTATTACCAGGAAGCTGGCAGGGCTGGTAGGGACGGCAATAAGTCTTATGCGGTATTGCTGGCTAATAAATCTGATCAGCTGGCACTGGAAGCCAAGTACAGCAACAGCTTTCCCTCTGTTGAGGAAATAAAAAAGGTTTACCATGATTTAGGAAGCTTTTTTCAACTTGCTTATAATGCAGGGGAGGGATTGAACTTTGATTTCGATCTTGCTGATTTTTGTAAACGATTTAATATTGGTGTTGTTAAAGCGATGGCTGCGCTTAAGTTTTTAGAACATGATGGATATCTAACCTTATCTGAGAATATTTTTCTGCAGTCGAGGGTTATGTTTCTTGTCGGACATGAAGATGTATATCGTTTCCAGATTGAGAATGCTGGTTATGATAAGTTAATTAAAGCCATACTTCGCTCTTATGGCGGTGCATTTGATGTTTATGTTAAAATACAGGAATCAGATATTGCGAAGAAAACGAGCATGTCTTTTAAGGATGTGGTAAGACACCTGAACTTTTTTGAGGAACAAGGTTTGTTATCCTATCTTCCGCAAACAGATCAGCCCCAAATACAATATTTACGAGCGAGAGTTGACCTTCTACATCTTGACATTGATACCAAATATATTGAGTTGAGAAAGAAAGTACAGGCCGATCAAATCAAGGCAGTTTTGGCCTATGCTGCAAATAATGAATGTAGAAGCATTCAGTTATTGAGTTATTTTGATGAGGCCGGATCAGAGAAATGTGGTGTATGCGATGTCTGTTTGGCAGAAAAAAAGGCTGATGACTATGAACAACTGGAAGATCGGATTGATTTTGAAATAGCAACATTACTACAAACGCAGCCATACGCGCTTGATGATCTGGTTACGCAAATTGCCGCAGGAACAGAGCAGGAACGTTTAGACAGAATAAGAGTGCTGCTTGATGCAGGGAAAATTAAAACAGACAGTAAAAATTATTACCTTTAATCTATGAAAAAAATATTCGCCATTGTACTTTTCATCCCAGTTTTACTGGCAGGTTGTTCTTCAGGATGTATCGAAGATTCAGGTCATCATATTGCTAAAGCACTTACGGTAAAGCCTTTTAATGAGATTGATGTAAGTGGGGCCATTAAGCTGGTTCTAAAACAAGACAGCACCTACGCCATTAAAATTGAGGCTGATTCTAATTTAATGGATTACATTAAAGCTAATGTAAGTGGGTCTGAACTAACTTTGAGCATGAAGAAGGGCCAGTATTGTGGAACTGATTCTATTGTGATCTATGCAGGCATAGGTGAATTAAAAAAATTAAGCGCGGCAGGAGCAGTAGATATAAGAAGTGAGGGTGCTATATATGCCAAAGATGTTTCGCTTGGTTTAGCAGGGGCAAGTAATGCTTCAATAACGCTGAATGCAGCAAACCTGATTACAACCATAGATGGTGTTGGGAAATTGAAATTATCCGGACAAGCCGGAACCCATAAACTGACAACCACAGGATCTGCCGAAGTTGAAGCATTTGATTTTACATCAGGTGTTTATGATATCCACATCACCGGAACAGGTAAAGCGAACATCAATGTGCTTAACGAATTGAAAGTTAAGACCGAAGGGTCCAGCGAAATCTATTATAAAGGTAGCCCAAGCAGTATAGATGAAAAGAAAACCGGTGCTGCTAAATTAGAGAAAGTTAATTAACCAATGAAGAACGATAAAAAGATTATAAGGTCATGGGCTTTCTTTGATTGGGCTAATTCTGCTTACAACCTGGTTATTACCTCTACCATATTTCCTGCTTACTATACAATTATTACTACGACAAAGGAACATGGTGATCAGGTAGTTTTTTTTGGTAAAACATTTACCAATACAGCATTGTCTAATTATGCCTTGTCATTTGCTTATTTATTAATGGCCATTGCCCTTCCTATATTATCATCTATTGCAGACTATAGAGGGAATAAGAAGATATTTATGAAAGGCTTTACTTACGTAGGTGGTATAGCGTGTATAGGATTGTACTTTTTTAAATTGGAAACGCTGGAATGGGGTATCATTTGCTTTGTAATTGCAGCAATGGGTTATATTGGAGGTGTTTTATTTAATAATTCTTATCTTCCAGAGATAGCCAGCCCAGAAAACCAGGATACTGTTAGCGCCAAGGGTTATGCTTATGGTTATGTTGGTAGTGTAGTTTTACAACTGATCTGCTTTGTGTTTGTTTTGAAGCCAGAATTATTTGGCATCACAGATGCATCATTTCCAGCTCGTCTCTCTTTTTTACTGGTAGGGGTATGGTGGATCGCTTTTGCACAGATTCCTTTTAAGAGTTTACCTAAAGGAAGTCCGAATTTTAAGGGAGAAGGTAAAAGCGTAGCTAAAAGCGGTTTTCAGGAACTGGCTAAAGTATGGAAGCAATTGAAAAGTATGAAGTTTATGAAACTTTATCTGCTGGCATTTTTCTTTTACTCTATGGCCGTACAAACTATTATGCTTGCAGCGGCTGGTTTTGGAGAGAAGACATTGCACCTGGGAACGGCAAAATTAATTGCGGTAATCCTAATTATTCAGTTGGTGGCTATTCTTGGAGCCATGGCGATGTCTTATTTCGCAAAAAGGGTGGGAAACATTAAAGTTCTTGTGTACGTTGTTATTGTTTGGATAATAGCTTGTGTTTGTGGCTATTTTGTGGTTAACGAGTTCCAATTTTATGGTTTAGCTGCACTTGTTGGTTTGATTATGGGTGGTATCCAGTCTTTATCCAGATCTACTTACTCCAAATATTTGCCTGAAGATACTGCAGATTCTGCTTCATTCTTCAGTTTTTATGATGTTACAGAAAAACTAGCAATAGTGATAGGTTTGTTTACTTTTGCCCTGATTGAAGAATTGACAGGCAACATGCGCAATTCAATTGTTATTTTAGCTGGGTTTTTTATAATTGGATTGATATTTTTGCTGCTGCTTAGAGGTGTTGAAAAGAAATTAGTGAAGATTAGATGAGAGTAGAATTATTTGTACCATGTTTTGTTGATCAATTATATCCTGAAACCGCATTTAACACAATAAAGTTGCTTGAAAAGGCTGGCTGTGAGGTTTTTTATAATACAGAGCAGACTTGTTGCGGACAGCCCGCTTATAATGCTGGTTACTGGGAACAGGCTAAAGAAACTGGGAATAAATTTCTGAGTGATTTTTCAGAAACGGATTATATTGTAGCACCATCTGCGTCATGTGTTGGAATGGTAAAAAATGGTTTTAACGATTTATTTACCAATACGATTGTTCATAACAAATGCAGAAATATTCAGGGTAATATTTTCGAGTTATCGGATTTTCTGGTTAATGTTCTTAAGAAGGATTATTTTGGAGCGGAGCTTGAAGGGAAAGCTGTTTACCATGATTCCTGCAGCGGATTGCGCGAATGTAAGATTAAGGAAGAACCAAGATTGTTGCTGTCTAAAGTTCATGGCTTGGAAATGGTAGAAATGAGGGATACAGATATGTGCTGTGGTTTTGGTGGCACATTTGCCGTTAAATTCGACTCGATCTCATCGGCTATGGCAGAACAAAAAGTAAATAATGCACTTGAGCAGGGAGCTGAATACGTTATCTCAACAGATCTATCTTGTTTAATGCATATACAAGGGTATATCGATAAGAACAATATACCCCTAAAAACCATGCACTTAGCAGATGTGCTAGCAAATGGCTGGCTGGAAAGTACAGAATATTAGTTAACTTTGGATTGATGATCACATTGTAGGTGATCTTATTATAATTTTTTTAACTCTTAAATCATAGTTGTAGATGATTAATATTACATTACCTGACGGCTCCAGTCGTCAGTATGAAAAGGGCACAACTGCCCATCAAATTGCATTATCCATATCAGAGGGCCTGGCCCGAAATGTTTTGGCCGCTGAAGTTAACGGTGAGGTATGGGATTCTTCAAGACCAATTGATTCGGATTCTTCTGTTAAGTTGTTAACCTGGAATGATACTGCAGGTAAATCGACTTTCTGGCATTCATCAGCTCACATTATGGCTGAAGCTCTCGAAGCTTTATATCCTGGTACTAAGTTCGGTATTGGGCCAGCAATAGAGACTGGGTTTTACTACGATGTAGATTTTGGCGAACGAGAATTCTCTTCTGACGACTTCAAGGCAATTGAGACTAAGATGCTGGAATTGGCCAAAAAGAAGGAATTATTTGAGCGTAAGGCTGTATCCAAATCAGATGCGATAGCATATTTCAATGAAAAAGGAGATGAGTATAAATTAGACCTTTTAGAAGGTCTGGAAGATGGTAAAATTACGTTCTACAGTCAGGGTGAATTTACTGACTTGTGTCGCGGCCCCCATATCCCTAACACTGGTTTCATCAAGGCTGTAAAGCTGATGAATGTTGCCGGTGCATACTGGAGAGGAGATGAGACTAGAAAACAGCTAACACGTATTTATGGTGTTACTTTCCCTAAGGCAAGTGAGTTGACTGAGTATCTTCATATGATTGAAGAAGCTAAAAAAAGAGATCACAGGAAGCTTGGTAAAGAACTGGAATTGTTTGCTTTCTCTGAGAAAGTAGGTATGGGCTTACCACTTTGGTTGCCTAAAGGGGCTGCCTTGCGTGAACGTCTGGTGCAGTTTTTAACAAAGGCTCAAGGAAAAGCTGGTTATGAGCAGGTAATAACTCCTCATATCGGACATAAGAATTTATACATTACCTCTGGACACTATGAGAAGTATGGTAAGGATAGCTTTCAGCCGATAAAGACTCCACAAGAAGGAGAGGAATTTTTTCTTAAACCAATGAATTGCCCGCATCACTGCGAGATCTATAAAGTTAAACCAAGGTCTTATAAAGATCTTCCTTTGCGCTTTGCTGAATTTGGAACGGTATACCGTTATGAACAAAGCGGTGAGTTGCATGGATTGACAAGAGTAAGGGGTTTTACTCAGGATGATGCACATTTATTCTGCCGACCAGATCAGGTTAAAGAGGAGTTTAAAAAAGTTATTGACTTGGTACTATATGTTTTCAAATCGCTGGGCTTTGATAATTACACTGCTCAGGTGTCTTTGAGAGATAAAGAGAAAAGCTCAAAATATATTGGAAGTGATGAAAATTGGCTTTTAGCAGAATCAGCAATTATTGAAGCAGCTGCCGAAAAAGGGTTACCAACCATTGTAGAGTATGGTGAGGCCGCATTTTACGGTCCGAAGCTAGACTTTATGGTTAAAGATGCTTTGGGTAGAAAATGGCAGCTTGGAACGATTCAAGTTGATTATAACCTGCCTGAGCGCTTTGAACTGGAATACACAGGAAGTGACAATCAGAAGCACAGACCGGTAATGATTCATAGGGCTCCGTTTGGATCTTTAGAAAGATTTATTGCAGTACTGATAGAACATTGCGCCGGTAACTTCCCTTTATGGTTGTCGCCAGAGCAGTTTATTATTCTTCCAATCTCTGAGAAGTATGAAGATTATGCGAAAAAAGTTTCAGATGAACTAAATAATTCCGATATTCGCGGGCTGATTGACTTTCGAGATGAGAAAATTGGAAGGAAGATTAGGGACGCAGAGGTTAAAAA
The DNA here is from genome assembly GCF_054057295.1 of Pedobacter sp. UYP24. NCBI lineage: Bacteria > Pseudomonadati > Bacteroidota > Sphingobacteriia > Sphingobacteriales > Sphingobacteriaceae > Pedobacter > Pedobacter sp. UYP24. The sequence goes on along the minus strand of NZ_JBSRZD010000002.1, from coordinate 404,248 downwards.
AATTCCTTATATGCTGATTATAGGTGAGAAAGAAATGGCCGATGGTCAATTGTCTGTAAGAAAGCATGGTGAGGGGGATTTAGGATCAATGACGTTGCAAGAATTTAGTGAATTATTAATTAAAGAAATAACAGTTTAACAGGATACAAATTTGGCATTAGGCAGACCAGGATTTAATAGGGGACCACGTCCTCCTTTTAAGAAGAAAGAAGCAGAACATAATATTAATCAGTTTATCAGAGCCCAAGAGGTAAGGTTGGCTGGTGATAATGTTGAACCGGGGATTTATCCTTTGGCAAAAGCTTTAACCCTTGCCGATGAATTGGAACTTGATCTGGTTGAAATATCACCAAATGCTGTTCCTCCTGTTTGCAGGATAATAGACTACAGTAAGTTTGTTTACGAGCAAAAGAAAAAGCAAAAGGAGATTAAGTCCAATGCGAAGCAAACTGTTATTAAAGAGATTAGATTCGGTCCTAATACAAATGATCATGATTTTCAGTTTAAACTAAAACATGCAGTTAGTTTCCTGGAAAACGGTGAGAAGGTGAGGGCTTATGTTCATTTTAAGGGAAGGGCAATTGTTTATAAGGAGCAAGGCGAGATCTTGTTACTTAAATTTGCTCAAGCACTTGAAGATATAGGTAAGGTAGAGTTGTTGCCTAAATTAGAAGGAAAGCGCATGTTTTTAACGCTTGCGCCGAAAGTTGTTAAGAAATAGTAATAAATTAAATAAATAAACAAGGTTATGCCAAAAATGAAAACCAATTCCAGTGCTAAAAAGCGTTTTTCGCTTACTGGAACAGGTAAAATCGCTAGAAAGAACGCATACAAAAGTCACATTTTAACAAAGATGTCTACTAAACGTAAGCGTAATTTAGGTCACACCTCAATGGTGTCAGCAGCTGACACGGGCAACGTTAAACGTATGCTTGCAATCGGTAAATAATTAAATTTTTAACCAGGTAACAGGTAGTAAGTTTGCTGTGATACGCAACACCTTTTATCAAAAACAATTAAAACATGCCACGTTCGGTAAACGCAGTAGCTTCGAGAAGAAGAAGGAAAAAAGTTCTTAATTTAGCCAAAGGCTATTGGGGATCAAGAAGCAAGGTTTTCACCATTGCTAAAAATACGGTAGAAAAAGGTTTGCAATATGCATACCGTGACCGTAAAGTTAAGAAAAGAGAATTTCGTGGATTGTGGATTCAGCGTATTAATGCAGGAGCACGTCAGCACGGTATATCTTACTCTCAATTAATTGGTAAGCTTGCCACTAAAAATATCGGTTTAAACCGTAAAGTTTTAGCTGATTTAGCAATGAACCATCCAGACGCTTTTAAAGCGGTAATTGATGCAGTAAAATAAATATCAGAAATTGTGAATAAGAAAAGGGAAGTTTATGCTTCCCTTTTTTTATTGACTGATATTTAGATTTAAAAAGCGGCCAGCGCTATTAATAGTATCTTGATTTAGGTTAGTAAGTTCAGGAATTCTACCAAGTATTGGAAGTTTGCTATACTGTTCAATGTATTGCTCGGTATGCGAATTCTCTTCACCATTGAATATAATTCCTTCTACAGGTATTTGGTTGAACTTTAGAATCTGAATAGTAAGTAAGGTATGGTTGATGCTTCCTAAATAATTTTTAGAAACTACTATCACCTTTGTGTTTAGTGCCTTTATTAAATCCAGCATCAGCTCTTTGTCATTAAGCGGTACCATCAAACCGCCTGCACCTTCGATAACGATGTTATTTTCTGTAATAGGAATTTGGAAGTCGGCTATTTTAAGGTCAACACCGTCAATTTTTGCTGATAAATGAGGGGATAATGGAAGGGATAGCCGAAATCTTTCCTCATGGATTTTAGTTTTAGTATTACTTACCAGGTTGCTGACCATCAAACTATCACTTTGATCCAAATCTCCCGACTGAATAGGCTTCCAATAGTCTGCCTTAAGTTTTTGGGTAATAATTGCGCTGACTATAGTTTTGCCGATTCCTGTTCCAATTCCTGTAACAAAGTATTTGCTAGACATGTTTATTGTAGGTTTTTTAGTTCTTTTACCAAATCAATGATGTGCTGATCTGAATTGAACAAATGTAAACAAATTCTAAGGCGTTCCTTGCCTTCAGGTACAGTGGGACTTAAGATTGCCCTAATGTCATATCCTTTGTTCTGTAGGGTGTTTGCAGCAGCTTTGGCGTGTTTATTACTGTTGAATAGGAAAGTTTTAATAGTGCTTTCTGTTGGCGTTTTTTCGGAAAGGTTATGCTCATTTATTTGTTGGTTGTATAGTGCGATCTTATCGAATATAAGTGGTAGATAATTAGTTTCAGTTAATCGCTGATACGCGCATTTTATAGCTACGATGTTATGTAGAGGTGCGGCGGTGGTATAGATAAAAGACCTTGCGAAGTTTATGAGGTATTGGCGAAGGTTAATGCTGCCCAATACAATTGCACCATGGCAACCAAGAGCCTTGCCAAACGTTATTATTCTTGCGAAGACTTGTTTTTCCAAGCCTAAGGATGGCACTAAACCTTTTCCGTAGTTACCGATAATACCTAGCGCATGAGCTTCATCTACAATAAGATTTGCATGGTAGAATTTACAAAGCCGAACGATTTCATTTAGAGGAGCAATGTCGCCATCCATAGAATATACACTTTCAATGACTACATAAATATTCCCTTTAGCTACCTTTAGCTTAGCTTCTAATTGTATAGTATCATTGTGCCGAAAAGTAAAACGGTTCGCATAAGTTAGTCTCGCGCCATCTATTAAGCTGGCATGAATAAACTCGTCAGTGATTATCGTGTCGCCACGTTGAGCGATGCTAGACAATAAACCAATATTGGCATCATAGCCTGAATTGAAGATCAGGCCACTTTCCGCATTATGAAATTGGGCGATTAAATGCTCTGTTTCTTCGGTAAAATGATGATTGCCGCTTAATAGCCTAGAGCCTCCTGATCCATTTTGATGAACAGCAAAACTTTGTAGTGTATTATTAATGTGTTGCTTCAATTCATCGGATCTTGCAAAACCAAGGTAATCGTTTGAGCAAAAATCTAATGGTAGTATGCTTGTAGATAGTTTCCTGATTGAACCATTCTCTATACGTTCATCTAATTTTAGCTTTATGAACTTTTCAGCTGTGTTCATACGAAAGCAGTTTAATTTTTATTAAGCTGTGAGATAGATTTCTGCATCTGAGACATCATGGTGGTCAAGGTTTCAATAGTTGGCTCAGGCATTGGGTCAGGAAGTATAGAAGATATATAAGCTTTTGCTTTCCATATTTCTAGTATATCATCAGACGAGACTGTATAGGAATCATAAACCTTATTATCTGAGATTAGCTTAAGCTCTTTATTTTCTTTAAAACGATTGCCTGCCCTTTTATAAACAACACCCTCATTCTTGCTAATGATCACATAAGTTTCGCCTGCTTTAATGTCATTCCAGTTATCAAGGTATTCACCAAGTATAATACTGCCTGATTGAATAGGGAGCATAGAATCTCCGATTATTTCAAAAGCTCTGAAAGTGCCATTCTTTAAGAAAGGTAGGGGTAGTTGAAATTTTGGAAGGTCCTGTACATACTGAGGATCTGAAAAACCATTCAAATAACCCGCACTCGCTTTAACAGGAACCATTTCAATATTTTCATTATCGTCTTTGTCAACGGTAATGCTTAGGATGCGAAGATTGGAGCCCTGGCTTTTAGGTTTAGGTTTCCAAGTGTCGTTGATGTTTTCATTGATGAATTCATCAATAGTTAAGTCGAAATATTCTGCTATTCTTTTTAGTAAGTCATATTTAGGCTCTGCCCTGTCTTCTTCATAAGCACCGATCAATGATCTTTTAATTTGCATGGCATCAGCGAATTGCTGCTGTGTATGGCCTTTTTTCTTTCTTAAGTACTTTAGATTGGAGGAAATATTTGACATAAAATAAAAGTTTAAAATAAATTTGTTTTTACTAAAATAGTTAGTATTATTGTGCCAATAAAGTTAGTAATATTTATTTAAATATCCAATAAGTAACTAATTTAATTAGTTTATCACATATAACTGCTAATGGCTATGAAGAAATTCGTTTACATTGTTACCGATAGGAACCGCACAAGCTTACACGTTGGTATGAGCTCTGATTTAATCAAGACTTTAGATTTTTACAAACAGATGCCTTGTCTTTTTTTCGATAGTGGACAGCAGCTAACACGTTTGGTTTACTTTGAAGAATTTAAAACTGAAGCACAGGCATTAAGTAGGTTCAAACTCATTAGCCGTTATACCAGAACCCAAAAAGAACGTGTAGTAAGGTCTTGCAATCCTGACTGGATAGACCTAACGATAGGATTAGATTTTGAACACATCATGTCGGCAAAAAAGCTTGTTAACCAAGTTAACTTGCCTTTTACCATCATGTCTTAATCTTGCATTTTACCAACCCGGTGCAAAGGTCAATCCAAATACCCCTGCTTTAACATCCTTACGCTGAAATGGAATTGCGTAATAAGGCTCTATTACAAAATAACCAAATACATTTACCCTCAGTGATATACCAACGCTCATTGCTGGTACACGTTCATTAGTTGATTGTGTAGTTACTGGATTTCCACCGCTATCCAAAACGTCGTTACCACTCTCATCCTTTACGTTTACAGTATTGTAGGTTGGCTGACTTTTAAATACAACTTTTGATCCCTGACTCCATGCTAATCCTGCATCAAAAAACAAATTAAGGTCACTGAATAAGAACTTAGAAGGGATTTGAGCTAGCTTTTTAGGCCCTGTAAAAGGCAATCTCACTTCAAAGTTAAATACTGCTATCTTACTACCAGATAACTGATTGATGTTAAAGCCCGACCCGGAATTGCTATTGTAAAGGGAATTTGCCTCATAACCACGAATAAAGTATGGGTATCCTACATAAAGTGGATAAAGATTTTCACCATCCTTACCAATTCGAAGATAATTATAGGTTCTAGCGGCAAGCGTTATTGGTTTCAAACGAACATATTTTCTTGCATCTACAGTAACTGCAGAGAACTTATAATCTCCAAAATATTGCTCAGCTCCAATCCTATAACGGAAACCGTCAAGAGGTGAGGTCATTCCACTAATGGAATTGTCGCCCACAAATGAAGCATTCACCTGAAAAATATTGAAAGCGTTTAACGGCGTACGAAATTCAGTAGTCGCATCTTTCGTGTTTATCTTTTTCTTTTCTGAAGTGATGTAGCGCCCATTATAATCATAATAATTACTTATGCGGTCTACACGATAACTATAATAAGAAAGCGCACCACCGGCTTCAAATCGATGTACTTTATTGAAAGGATAAGAGCCGAAAAGTTGAATCTGATCTTCAAAAGTTCTAATCAAATTGGTCCTGTCGTTAATTACATCCACCTTGGTTCCATCTGTATAACTTAGTTGATCTGCAACAATTTCCCTATAACCAGTAACGTATGGGAGATGCGAAAGCGCAATTCCCCAGTTAATTCTTTTTTGCTGGTTAATATAACCTATTAAGCCACCAAAGTCATAAATTTCTCCGTTTACGGAAAGATTTGCGATAATTTGGTTCCTCCCAAGAATATCACTAAACATACCAACAACACCACCTTGAACTCCTGTTCCAAAGCGACTGGTAGAGACACCTACGCCACTATTTGCCAAATAGTCTAAAGTAAATTTTGGTCGGTAAGGTACGAGGCGCATAGAATCTGCACTGGTTTTTTCAAACCTTTCAAAATTACCAAGATTGGAATTTACCACATCAACACCTGTACTCTCTTTTGGAGGTAAAATCGCAGCATCAAAATTAACAGCATTGGCGTCTACTGGTTTAGATCTGAAATTGCTAACAGCGGAGTTATAGAGGGTATAGCGTTGAGACCTGTAATAACTATAAATTATATCATCGTTGTTAGAAACTGTTAGGGCAGGGGAGAACTCAGTTATACCGCTTATTCCTGTAAAGTAATCTGTTAATTGCTTGACTGAGTTATCAGCCAAATTGTATTGGTATAAGTTTCTGAATCCATCGCGGTTAGATAAGAAAAATAAAGATTTACTATCCCCAGAAAACTGAGCATTCAGGTTATTCGCACCAGGAAAAACTGGCACATCTGAAATGGATTTAGTTTCAATATTGTATATGCTCAGGTTGATTGGATGAACTGCATTTGTTCCATTTTTAAGTCTAGATACCCTATCCGTAGAGAAAGCGATGAGCTTTCCGTCTTTAGAATAATTCGGAGCATAGTCTGAAAAATTATCATTAGTTATCTGTGTTATTTTTTTGTCTTTCAGGTTATAAGAGAAAATATCACTTTGACCTTCTATCATTCCTGAAAATGCAATGTCCTGTCCATTTGGAGACCATGTTAAGTTCCCGAACTGTTCAACATGGCCCATATCAGTACTCAGCAATTGTTTACCACTGGCTACGTCGATGATCATTAACTCATTTTTACCCTTGCTGAAAATACTAAATGCAAATTGCTTACTGTCTGGCGACCATGTTCCTGCAGATTCTAAGAAGTTAAAGTCGTCTATATGCGAATTGGAGATTTGACTGCTTAGTTTTCTAATAATTTTACCTGTCTTTGCCTCAGCAAGGAATAGATCAATGCCGAAAAGGTCTTTTTCAGAAAGAAATGCGAGATACTGGCCATCTGGACTAATCGAAGGCGCAACGTTCATATTGCCGGCATTCTTATTATCTACGATTTTGGTGCCACTAATTTTAACCTGTGAACTATCTGCCTTTAACATCGGACGATAATGAGATTCAATAGCATTTTTCCATAAACCTGATAAAGTATTGTCGTCGTAACCAAAAGTATATTTCAAGCCATTTTCATAACCAAACCTAGCTGTTGCCTTAAATAAAGGAACAATAGTTGTATCACCGTATACGGAACCCACAAAAGTCCAGAATGCCTGTCCATAACGATAGGGGAAATATTTGTTTGAATTGGTAAGGTCTTTTAGAGAAGGGATGTCTCTGTTTAGCATGGCATCCCGCATCCACATAGAAGTAAATGCATCAGTTTTACCAACGGATAAGTACTCTGCCATACCCTCAATCATCCATAGTGGAATCTGCCCGATGTTCTCCATACGAACAGAATCTTTTTCTAGTAAAATATGGTATTGAAAGGCGTGAACTAACTCATGTCCCAATACATGTCTTGTCTGATTGTTAAGCTCCATTACCGGCATGATAACCCTATTCTTAAGGGCTTCTGTAACACCACCAGTACCTATTCCAATTTCGCCCTGCAATGCAGTGGTTTGCTGAAAATCAGGATGATTACTATAAAGGATAATTGGATTTTTTCTTAAAAAAGTATCCCTGAAAACTTCTTGATGCATTTTATACCATGTTTCTGCATCTTCAGCTAGTTTTCTAACTAACTTTTCATTCTTTAGATAATAGTAGATCTCAAAATGAGGAGTTTGTAGCACTTTAAATTTCTCATTCTTGTACCGCACCTTATTCTGACCAAAATACTGAGCTTGAACGGAAACCACAGATATAAATATAAGGATCAGTATTGGAATAAATCTTCTCATGAACTTAGAGGTCATTATCATATTTAGTTATTTTATAGCGTATTAAATCTACGTAAAATCCTGCAGAACAGTCATTACTACTCACCATTTTTCTTCTTTTCTTTCTCTTCCTGGCGTTGTTTGCGTTTTAGTTCGCGTTCCTCTTTCTTAGTCAGCTGTGCTTCGGGCACTGGTTGTTTAACAGGTTCTACTGGTTTATTTTCTTCAGGTTTTTGCGGCTGAACTTCTTCTTTAGGGATGGTTTGCTGATCCTCAAGAGGTGGCACCTCAAATACAGTAGAATCCACAGCCAGACTATCTGTAGATGTAGTATCAACGGCATACTCTGGACTAGGACAATTGATGTCTACCGTGATCTTAACTTTTGCCTTAGGAAAAGGCCCCATGGTATAGCCCGTATTGGGGTCTTTATAAACCTTTTCCATAAACTTAGCAAAGATGGGTAATGCGGTTCTTGATCCTTCGCCGGTTTCGCCATTTTTAAAATGTGCCGTTCTCTCATCACACCCAACCCATACACCGGTAACCAAATCTTTTGTAATACCCATATACCAAGCATCAACATAATCAGAGGAGGTACCTGTTTTTCCGCCAATCTGGTTGTTCTTTTTCCAAAGATCCCATTCCCATAGTGCGCGAGACGTGCCGCCGGGTTCATCCATGCCGCCTCTAAACATATAAAGCATAAGCCATGACATCTCCTCAGAAAGAACGCGAGTTGCCTTCGCTTTAAATTCTTCAATGATGTTATCATCCAAGTCTGTGATCTTCTCTACCAAGATAGGATCGGTCTTCATTCCACCGTTTAAGAATGTACCGTAAGCTTTCACCATCTCATAAACCGATACATCATTGGGGCCCAAACTTACGGAAGGAACAACTGCAAGGTGACTATCTATTCCACAACTATGCGCCCATTTTACTACATTTTCTGGCCCTACTGCTTCAGTAACCTGAGCAGTTATTGTATTTACAGATTTAGCCATGGCCCAGCGAAGAGACATTTCACGGTAACTGTTATTCCAATCGGCATTTTTAGGCTCCCAGTATGCAGTTTTCCCATTTTCCTGATAAGGAATTCGAACAGGTTTATCTACAAATGTGGTACAAGGACTCATTCCCTTTTCAAGTGCGGCCAGATAAGCAAAAGGTTTAAATGTAGACCCAGCCTGACGTTTAGATTGGTTAACATGGTCGTATTTAAAGAATTTGTGATCGATTCCACCAACCCACACTTTTACCTTTCCACTAAATGGATCCAGTGTCATCATTCCTGTATTCAAGATCTTTCCGTAATAACGGATAGAGTCCATTGTAGAGAATAAGGTATCTCTATCACCCTTCCAGGTAAAAATCTTCATCTTCTTTTTCTTGTTGAAATAAGCTTCGACAGAATCAGGATGGTCTTTAAACTTTTTCTCCAATAGCGTGTAAATTGGCAGATTCTTCTTAGCCCTGTTTGGGTAGTCTACTTTTTTCTTTTCAGAATCTTGCCATGGGTCTTCATTGCCCCAAACACTATAGAACCTGCGCTGCAAAGATTTCATCTGATCGGCCACAGCTTCTTCAGCATATTTTTGCAGTTTAGAATCAATGGTGGTATATATTTTTAACCCATCCTCATAAAGGTCATAATTGTTATCTGTACACCATTTTTCCAGGTATTTATCTACTGCGGCCCTCAAATAAGAATCACCGTCGCTCCCTGCATCCACTCTTCCTTGTTTTAAGGTAATAGGAGTATTCTTAAAAGTATCAAGTTGCGCAGCATTGATGTAGTTGTATTTGTTCATCTGAGACAGCGCTACATTTCTCCGTTCCAAAGCCTTTTCAGGGTTTTTAATGGGGTTGTATGTAGTTGTTCCCTTTAGCATACCTACAAGTAAAGCAGATTCAGGTACATCCAAATCAGCAGGTTCTTTATCGAAATAGGTACGGGAAGCTGTCTTAATTCCATAGGCATTGTTACCAAATGAAACAGTATTCAGGTACATGGTTATGATATCGTTCTTGGAATAATTAGATTCCAGCTTAACAGCGGTAGACCATTCTTTCAGTTTTGCAACAATAGTACGCACTACGGGTATGCGACTTAAAAAACCCTGTGACTTATTGTAGCGTGTGCGGTAAAGGTTTTTGGCAAGTTGCTGGGTAATCGTGCTGGCACCCCGTTTATCGCCTGTGGCAGTAGATATTCCGCTGGATAATAAGGAGCGGAAATCTATCCCCATGTGCTTGTAAAAACGAACATCCTCGGTGGCAACTAGTGCATTTATAACGCTTGGGGTTATTTCTTCAAAATTTACTGGGGTGCGATTCTCTTTATAATAGCGACCAATCAGTTTCCCATCGGATGTGTAAAGTTCTGATCCAACACGTTGTGTAGGTAGTTTTATATCATTATAAGAAGGAGAGTAGCCAAATAGCCATAAGAAGTTGACCTGTAGTGCACAAAAGAAAATTATTATAGAATAAATGAATATGGTGATGTAACGAATATATTTATTACGGATTTCTTTAAACATGGGTATAAAGATCAAAAAAACGTTAAACTGTTTGTGTTAAATAGTGTTAAAAGTGCAATGCAAATAAACGTAAATAATTTCCTAAAATTTTAAGCTAAATATTTAAATATAAAATTAGCAAAAACAGGTTTTTTTAAGTTTACCCAGTAATTCATACTTGTATATTGTTTTGCCAGTCCTTTTCTAAAAGGTTAACAGATAGCTTTATATTGTTGCTTATCATTGTTATAAACAGCATCCTTAAACGGCACCACGTCAACAAAAGAAACCTAACTATTTTGAAGTCCACAAAATAGGAATTATCGTTGATGAATCATTAACAATCCCTTATATGTTAAATTATTTATGTTATTGTATTCATTACTAGTTTATTGTACCTATTGGTATGATGAAATGAGTTTAAAGTCGCATAAATTGAATACATTTGCACCGCTTTTGGTTCCTGGTGTTTCATCGGGATTAAAAGGGAATACGGTGTAACTCCGTAACTGTCCCGCAGCTGTAAGCTTCATAACGGTATTCAAATCACGCCACTTTTCCGCAGGAAGGGGAAGGCAGGATCACCGGAAGTAAGTCAGAAGACCTGCCATTTGCATGATGATTTCATAGCTTTCGGGGATTGAAGCTTGGAGTGAGTGCTTATTTATTGTATTTCATTTCCTTGATCTAACTGTTTGCTGTGGGTTGATAAACTCACAACAAAATGACAAAAAACAACAGCGTTTTATTTGGCGCTAATTGTATCATTAGTTTTTCTATAGCCATTTTGTGGACAGGCATCCTTATGCCATTAAAATTAAGCGCCCAGGATTCAAGTCCGGAGCTAAGCACTGATTCTGTAAAACAGAAGATTGAACTGAAAGAAGTAGCAATTAGGTATAAGAAAATAGGTAAAAGGCAAACTTCTTCCACTCCTCTGCAGATCCTTTCCGGCAATGACTTGCAAAAATTGAACAGCCTATCTGTAGCCGATGCCATGAAATACTTTTCCGGTGTGCAAATCAAAGACTACGGAGGTATTGGTGGCCTAAAAACAATTGACATAAGGAGTTTGGGTACTAATCATACCGGCGTATTTTACGACGGAGTGGAACTTGGTAATGCACAAAACGGACAGGTTGACCTTGGTAAGTTTTCCCTCGATAATATTGATGAGATCGAGCTGTACAGTGGTCAGAAAAGTACTATATTCCAATCGGCCAAAGCATTTACATCGGCTAGTACCATTTATCTAAAAGCTAAAGACCCTGTTTTTACTGATGATACGAACATGAACATCAGTGCTTCCATAAAGTCAGGATCATTTGGTCTCTTTAACCCATCCATACTTCTACAAAATAGACTATCACAAACCATATCAACAAGTATCAGTTCAGAATACACGAAGGCAAATGGCCGATATAAATTCAGGTATACCAATGGTGTTTTTGATACCACAGCCACCAGAAACAATGGTGATGTTGAACGTATGCGATTAGAAATGGGATTAAAAGGCACATGGAAAGACAGCAGTGCACTATCAGCAAGAGTGTATTTATATGCAGACGAAATGGGTTTGCCGGGAGCGATTGTAAGCAACAAGTTTAATTATCTGCAAAGGGCATGGAATAAAAATGCTTTCTTGCAATCTACCTACCAAAAGCAAATATCCGAAAGATATACCCTGCTTGCTACGGCTAAAATAGGCTATGACTACAACCGTTACTTAGATCCGGAAAGTGTTTCATTGAGCGGTTTTCTCGATAATACTTACAAGCAGCAGGAGGCTTATATTTCCTTGGCACACCAATATAGCATCAGTAAAATATGGACAATAGCGCTTGCTACAGACTATCAGTTCAATAAATTGTATGCTAATATCTACAGATTCCCTTATCCCATTAGGAACACTTTTTTGACTGCATTTGCAACACACATTAACCTCAATCGGTTAGATTTACAAGGTAATCTCGTTGGTACTATGGTCCAGGACCATGTTAAAGATGGAAGTCCGGCAGGTAGGAGTCAAAAAGTTACTCCCGCATTTATGCTTTCATGGCAGCCATTTTCCGGTAAAGAATTTAGACTGAGGTCTTTCTATAAGACAGCCTACAGATTGCCCACTTTTAATGATCTTTATTACACTGATTTTGGACGGACATACCTGCGGCCAGAGTATTCGAGGCAGTATGATGTAGGAATGACTTATATCCGAACGTTCGATAAGACAATAAAGCAATTGTCTATCCAGTCAGACGTCTATTTTAATAAAGTGAAAGACAAGATTGTAGCTGTTCCCGGCAATAATGCACAGCGCTGGAGTATTGAGAACATAGGTAATGTAAACATCAAGGGGTTGGATATTAATGTCCAAACTACATGGCAAGCAAACCAGGTGACGCTTACTAGCGGAATAAATTATACCTACCAGGATGCAAAAGATGTTACGCCAATAGCTGCAGTTAGCTACCGGCGACAGCTACCTTATATTCCGAGGCACAGTGGTTCTTTGGTTGCCGGTGTGGTTGTAGATAAGCTGTCGCTGAATTACAGCTTTATTTATACAGGAGAGCGGTACAACCAAAAAGCAAATATTGTGGCCAACTATGTGGAGCCCTGGTATACCCATGATATTTCTATGCGCTTCGCTTCTCATTTAAACAGCAGCGAAGTTAAATTAACTGCAGAGGTCAATAACCTATTTAATCAATATTATGACGTGATCGCCAACTTCCCAATGCCAGGACGTTCCTATCGTTTCACCTTAAATGTAGCCTACTAATATGAATTTTAAAGTACAGTCATTTTATCTTTTACTTGTTTTTGCAATAGGATTAAGCGCTTGTCGCAAAGACTTAGTGCCCAGCCCGGAAGAGGTAGTAAAAACACTATTCCCCGCAGAGCCAGCCGCCTCAATTAAGGGACTTTACCTGGTTAATGAAGGCAATATGTTCATGAATAAGGCCTCAATAGATTATGTAGATTTTACTACAGGAAATTTTAGAAGGAATATTTACAACCAAATTAATCCAGAGGTGACCAAAGGATTAGGCGACGTAGGGAATGATATTGGTATATATGGCTCAAAGTTATACGTAGTGGTAAATGGCTCTAATAAGATAGAAGTAATGAGTGTTAAGACAGGAAAACGCATTCAACAGATCGATCTGCTAAATTGCCGATACATTACCTTTAGTAACGGTAAGGCATATGTGAGTGCCTACTTCGGACAAGTGGGCGACCCTAATGCACCCAATGGTATTGTAGCAGAAATTGATACCGCAACTTTAAAAGAAACCCGAAGAGTAGAAGTAGGTCGGCAGCCAGAAGAAATGGCTGTAGTTGGTAATAAGCTATACGTTGCAAATTCAGGAGGTTACACACCATCCAACTACGAACACACAATTTCAGTGGTTGATCTAACTACTTTAAAAGAGACAAGCAGAATAGAAACAGGGATTAACTTGCATAGGCTAAAAGCAGATCAATATGGCGACTTATACGTAACCTCAAGAGGGGATTATTTGGATATCCCATCAAAACTTTACGTAATTAACACCCAGACTGCACAGATAAAAAAGGTATTTGATATTGCCGCTGACAACCTGGTAATAGATGGAGATCTGGCTTATGTCTATAGTTCAGAATTTAATAGTACCACGGGAAAAACAACGGTTAGCTATTCGATGCTTAATGTTAAAGATGAAACATTGCTGAGTAGAAAATTTATTACAGATGGTACTGATAAAGAGATCAAAGTGCCATACGGAATTGCCGTTCACCCAATAACCAAAGATGTTTTCGTTACCGACGCCTCAGACTATGTTACACCAGGAAGGCTTTATTGCTTTGACGCTTCAGGCAAGAAAAGGTGGTCTGTAGAAACAGGAGACATCCCCGCCCAATTCGCATTTGTATATAAATAGAAATAAATTAAACAACATGAATAAAACAGTTACAAACTACAGTAAACTTGCAGCAACCCTGCTTATCGGCACAGCGTTATTTAGCGCGTGCAAAAAGGAAAAATTACAAGAGTTAATAGACCGTGTTCCAACATCAACACAAGGGGTTTATGTATTGTGCGAAGGGGCTTATGGTACCGTAAACAATAGTTCACTTACCTATTATGACATTACCAAAAAGACTTTCATAAAAGACTATTTCAAACAACAAAACGGGATTAATTTAGGAAGTAATGCAAATAATTTAAAGCAATACGGAAGCAAAATGTATTGTACTGTAACGGGCGCTGATAACGTTTCAGGTGATTCCTATTTAGAAGTAATCAATATCGCGACGGGTAAATCTGTAAAGAGAATTCCTTTTTATAATGGAACTTCAGATTATTTTCCTCGTTTTGTTGAATTTTATAAGAACAAAGCATATGTTTCCAGTTATGATGGTTACATAAGTAAAATTGATACAGCTACACTTATCATTGAATCAAGATTAAAAGTAGGAGGTGCTCTTGAAGGATTGGCTATTGTAAACGGTAAGCTCTATGTTGCCAATTCAAATCATCCATTTTTTATCAGTGATAATAATTCGTCCGTTTCAGTCGTTGATTTGAATTCGTTTACAAAAATAAAAGATATTCCTGTAAACTTTAATCCTGTAAGAGTAGCTGCCGCAACTAGCGGAGATCTTTTTACAATTGTTCAAGGTGCATATGGAAACCCGGCTTTGACACCATCACTTGACAAATTAAGCAGTTTAACAGATACTAAAATTCAAAGCTATAACTATTCTCTCGCTGCTATAGCAATAAATGGCAATGCTGGATATGTTATTGGAAATGATTATCCTGCTACTTTGAAGACTTTTAATATCAGCACCGGATTAATTGGTAATAATTTTATTACCGATACAACAAATCCTTCAAGTATCTATGGTGTTACAATAAATCCATTAAATAACGACGTATATGTAGCGGACGCCACTGATTATACAGGTGACGGAAGGTTTTTCTGTTTCTCCGCAAACGGGGTTAAAAAGTTCGAATTTGCTACTGGAATTGCGCCACAATCTGCAGTTTTTAATTATAGCTATAACAAATAAACAACAACATGACGGTCAAAAATCAAATCCTTATTGCAATACTTACCATTACACTCTTCGGTGCATGTAAAAAAGACAACGAAGAAGTAGTGGTTTCCCCATCAATAAAAATGGCTAACGAAACTGCTGCTATTAGTGCAAAGGTAAATGAGAAAATAACACTTAAAGCTGATAATAAACTGGGTAATCAAATAGACCAGGAATGGAAGGTAAATGGAGAAGTAAAAAGCAATACAGGTTTATTGGAGTTTACCGCACCAAAATCTGGCACCTACACCATTGATTATAAAGCCACAAACACTGCAGGCGTTTTCAAATTTCAATATGTACTGCAGGTTGCGGTACCTGAAATTCCAGTTTCAAGCGCAAGCAATAGATTTGTGACCACACTATTCGAATTTGCTCCTGCTGCGGGTCAATTTATGAATGAAGCCACCTGGGGTAATGAGTTAAGTGGAAGCTCCATTGTTGGTAAGCAGGCCACACCCGGTGTTTGTCTAGGCGCATTTGGCGGTTATGTGGTATACGGTTTTGACCATACTGTAATTAATAAAGCAGACGATGATGACATCATCGTTTATGGTAATGCCTTTGCCAATTTCTCTGAGCCAGGGGTTGTATGGGTAATGCAGGATGAGAACGGTAATGGAAAACCTGATGATACCTGGTATGAGCTTACCGGCAGTGAGTTTGGTAAAGAAGGATATATCCGTAATTATTCAGTAACCTATACCCGTCCAACACCACCATCATTAAGTGTAGCCTGGAAAGACAATAAGGGAGGTAGTGGTGTAGTTAAGCAAAGCTTCCATAAGCTGAACCATTACCCATTGTGGATAACATCCAATGAATTTACAAGGACGGGAACTTTACTTCCATCTACAGGTATCAAAGGTAGTGTGTCTGCGGCGCTAGGATTTGGTTATGCAGATAACAAAGCAGGTGGTGATAAGGTAGATATTGCCAATGCCATTGACAAAGACGGTAGAAAAGTTGTCTTGAAAGGTATTGATTTCATAAAAGTGCAGACCGGTATTATGGCAGATCTAGCCTTTTTTGGTGAGCTAAGTACTGAAGTTACCGGTATTGCAGATTTAAGTTTGATCAAATAGCACCAATTTTTTAATAGCTAGAAATAACATAACTTTGCAAATAAATCATTAAAAATGTCTGAGTCAAAATTTAACCCCCGTACACTAATCCTTTTGTTGATTATAATACTGGTCAGCATAATCCGTGTCGCTGCACCTTTTAGTGATAATTTTAAAGACATCGCTAATTTTTCTGCAATAGGCGCCATAGCGTTATTTGGTGGGGCTTATTTCAATAATAACATCAAAGCATTTGGTTTTCCTTTGCTGATCTTATTATTAAGTGATGTTTTTATTGCAAAAACATCGGGATACGGATTCTTTTATGGCGGATGGTACTGGACTTACATCGCCTTTATACTGATGGTGTTTATCGGTAAAGTAATGTTAAAAAGAGTAAACGTACAAAACTTTGTATTGGCAAATGTTGTCATGATATTAATCCATTGGATCGTATCAGACATTAGTGCAATGTATATTCCTGGTTTATATGAACCTACTTTAGCAGGTTATTTGGCTTGCCTGGTTGCAGCTATCCCATTTGAATTAAACTTTGTATATGGGTCCTTAATATATGGTGTTTTGATGTTTGGTTCATTCGAAATGCTAAAAGCCAAGTACCCACTCTTTAGCCTTTCGGGTAAAGTGATTTCATAGTTATTTTACATCAATTAAAACAGGCCGTCTCATATCATGAGGCGGTTTTTTTTTAGAGGGGCATGTAGCTAAGCGTGGGTTATCTATCCTGGATTTGGTATATAAGGCTCCCGGCTTCGTATATTTTATATTTGTTAAATTGCCATCGAAGGTTATATATTCGTCCTTGGGATATACCAAGGATACCGAACGGATAGCCAACGGATACCGAATTGATAACCGACGGTACTACCCAGGACGAAGGCAGGTACTACCTAGGCCGAAGCCAGATACCAGCCGAAATAAAATCGAGCTCATAAACTTTGTAGCTTAAGGAGTAAAATAGTACCAGAACTATTAATCATGCATTCGTATATCATGCCAGATCCTCTCCGACCTGGATTTTTTTTCTTGGCGATGTACTCTTAATGGCTTTCTTAGGAGTTTAAGTTATAATACCAATTATGTAGGTGTCTTTTGGCGAGTTGGGTTTTGATCCCATAATATTTGCTGATATTTACCATAGGTAACTAATAAAATCAATATCGAATGTTAATCAATTATCGATCGGCTGTAATAGCTAAGAAATGCGCAATCACCATCCTGGCCCTGTTAGCCGCTTGCTCTACTAAAAAAAATGTGTCTGACAACGGGTTTGTAAATAGACGCAATACTACCGGACTGATATTTCAGTCCAGTTTTGAAAATGGCAGTAAAGTTATCGCGGTAGGGAATAATAGTGACATTGTCGGTAAAGACATGTCGCTAAGGAAAAAAAATGATTGGGTCAATGATCTTGAAAAGGAGCAGAGCGCAGATTTTAGAATAGAATATACAGGTGGAGACATCAGTAAACGCTATGTTGATATTATTGCCGAACCCGGTAATCCGTCGAATCATGTGCTTCATTTTTGGTTAAACGATTCTTGGCTTGCCAGTGAGCATCAGCAAAAGGCGCGTGTACAAGCTGATATTTATAGCATAAGACCCGGTTATAAAGAGTTTTACCAATCTGTAAAGGTTTTTTTAACTGACGACTTTAGCTTGCTCCGTAAATATCCAGATAAAATAAATTGGCTTACCATATCTGAGTTTTGGAATAATGAATGGTGGGTTGCAACAGAAAAATATGGTTTCAGGGTTACATTAGGTATTGGTAAACACATTGCCGGTGAGGACGACCTGTATTTTATTTTAAACGCTGAAAACCCGGGCCAAAAACAAGTGTGGAAAGCGGATGATATGAACGTGAAGGTGCCTATTGGTAAGTGGTTTACGATGGATTATTATTTCAAAGAGGGAGATAAGAATACCGGCCGATTTTACATGGCAATTACACCAGAAGATGGTAAAAAGCAGGTAGTATTTGATGTGAAGAATTTCACACAAAACACCAATGACCCTAAACCGAATGGCTTAACAGGATATAATCCTATGAAGTTGTACACGTCAAAAGAGGTGGTTTCATTTGTTAAATCACATAATAGTACTCTACAGATATACTGGGACGATTTTAAATTATGGAAGAATAAAAAGCCTGTAGACTAACTGGCCAGCAAAATTGAGAAAAGCGATTTTGTGAAGTAAATAATCAATAAACATAAACAGATGTTTTTTAATAGAAAAGCATAAAGAACACACTAAATTATTTATATGCAACAATATTTTGAGATAAGTGAAATGCCTGAAAAAGCATTGGGTTTTTGGAATGAAAGCCCCGAATATAAATTGCCACTTAACGTCCCGTATTTAGGGATGGGTTCCTCTTATTTCGCTCCGCTTGCATTTAAGTTTATGGGGCTCCATATTTACCCAGAACTGGCGTCTGAGTTTTATAATTATCCTTTAAGCGTAGGTTTGCTCACAGACGGAGTAATTTTGTCACAGTCTGGTAGAAGCTCAGAAGCACTATGGTGCAGCGGGCGGTTTCAAAAGTATACCGCCATTGTCAATTACCTAGAAAGTCCTTTAGCTACAAACGATAACGTCGCACAGGTGATTTCTATACAAGCCGGAGATGAACAGTTTTCCTCATCCAAAACTTATTTAAATACCTTGTTGGTGCTGTTTAAGGGTTTTGGGCTTCCTGCCGGGTCGGCGGTGGATCTGTTGGTCAGAAAATTTCATGCTTATGAATCTTACGGAAAAAAAATGGCTGATGAAATTTTTAGTATTCTTAATAAACAGGCAATCCACGGCATATATATCACAGGGAGTGGCCCTAATATCGCTACGGCGTTGCAGGCTGCGTTAATTTTGAGTGAAAGTACAAAGATTAATTTTCACGGGCTTGCAATGGCGCAATATGATCATGGGCCTAAAGAAACAGCTAAGAACTCTATTGTTATCCAGATCATTTCAAAAGGGAGTTCATATGAGCGGAGTATAAAGCTGTTAGATAAAATATCAGCTTCGGGTGCAAATGTTTTTGTAGTTGAAGAACCCGAAGCCGAAGAATATTATTCTGTTATACATAACATTATACCCTTCAACTTTTTGGCATATTATCTTGCACAACATCTCAAGATCGAGGATACTTTTACAGTTGGCGGCAAGGTTACAGAAGTACTTTAATAGGTTTATTATCATAATATATGCATACCAATAAATTTAACATCAACATTAGAAAATTTTTACTGATCTTATTAATAACAACGCCTTTGCATATCCTGTTTGCAAATGCCCAGACAGTTAAACGCCTGTATATCGCTAATGATGATCATACCGATTATATGTGGGAAGGTAACGTTGAGCAATATGACTCCGCCTTTGTTAAAATGCTTGACTTTCATCTTGCGCGGATCAAAGCAACCGAAAAAGATCCGGATAATTATCAGGATCGATTCAATTGCGACGGTAGTTATTGGCTAAAAACATACGCTAAGTATCGCTCGCCAAGCCAATTTAATCAGTTAATGGCAGCCCTTCGCTCCGGGCATATCAGCAGCCAGCTCAATTGCGTGGTTAATACATATGGTGCCCAGTCTGCAGAAGCGGTAATAAGAGGTATGTATTATGCAGGGCAGCTAGAGCGTCGGTATGATTTGAAATTTACTATGGCATCGGCGATGGAAAACAATACCCTGCCGCTTGGCCTTGCTTCTTTATGGGCGGGGTCTGGGGCTAAATATAGCTGGAAAAGCGTAGGGGGCTACGGTAGTCAGCTATCGCAAGAAAGTATGACAAATAGGAAATATCAGTTATATCGGGCCCAGGGTATGGATGGTCAATCTGTATTGACAAAATGGTATGCACAAAAAGGCTCTTTTGGCGGTTATGCAGAATGCCGTGTGCAAATCAAGGGGCCAGCTTCAGACACTGCCAAGCAGATTGGCGGCGTGATAAACAACTTGTTTGCATTTTGTGATACAGTTTCTTCCGGGTCTAAATATCCATATAATGTCGCCGGGGCTTTTGGTTTTGGACACGATGACCTGCAGACCTTCGTTTCGGGCCCGTTTATAAGGGCGGCACAAAACAAAACTAATTTCGCAACCGTAGTCCGTGTATCTAATGAAGAAGATTTTTTTCAGGATATTGAGCGTTCTTATACCGTAATCCCTAAACAATCAGTCAGTTTTGGCAATGAATGGGATTTGCTTTGCGCATCCATGAATGAAACCACAGCGGAGGTAAGACGAGCAGTTGAAAAATTGCGGTCAGCAGAAGCCTTGGCAGCCATCGTTACAAAAAAAGATGCAGCATTTGGTCATGAATTGCTTGCTGCCAGAGATTTGGCCTGGGACGCACTCGGCCTGTATTGGGAGCATAACTGGACAGCCGATGGCCCCGTGCCCACTAAAGCAAGAGCAGCTTGGCAGGTTGAATTAAAAAACAATATAACCGGATATGTAGATTCTTTGTATGCCAAATCCATCAGCGCACTAGGCAAACAGCTGAAGGCAGGTAAGTTGCAAAGATTTTTTGTTTTTAATCCGCTGGGTTGGACAAGAAGTGATTTTGCAGATTTTGCTTTCAGCGGTTCAGGGTCGGTAAACGTAATTGATCTGGCAACTCATACCGAGGTTAAAAGCCAGTTCATCGTCAAAAATAATCAAAAATACATCCGCATATTGGCAACAGGTGTGCCCTCTGTTGGTTACAAAATCTATGAATTGCATCAGCGCCAGCCTTTACCCGAACTTCCGGCTGCCGTTGTTAATGGCGAGTATATCAGTAATTCCTATTATAAGATTCGTCTAAAACGGAGTGGTGTTATTACAGAAATTTATGATAAGAAAGCATCCAATAAGCAGTTGGTTAAATTAACAAATGGGAAATACCTTAACGACCTTGGTGTAACAGATTTAAATGACGGGCAAACCTTACAGATAGAAAACGCAGGACCGGTTTCTGTTACTTTGAAGGCTATCTCGACTGTGCCGGTTTTACATACCGTAAGATTAACGTTGTTTGCTAATAGTAGGCGGATTGATATTGAAAATAGCATTGATACCAATTTCGCTGATAATAAATCATGGGCCTTTTCCTTTGATCTGAAAGACCAGGTTACACGCCACGAAGAGGTGGGCGCCATCCTTACAGTGAAAAAGGAGAAAGATGGCGGTAATTATGCCGATCAAAATGCCCGTTACGATTGGCAAACGTTTAATCATTTTGCCGACTTGAGCAACAATCATTATGGTGTAACACTTGCTAATATGGACTGTAGCTTTTTTAAGCTGGGCCAAAGTACTGTAGATTCGCTTTGGACAAAATCTGCCCAACTCAATGCCCTGGCCGGCGGAAGAATTGATACAAAAAAAGAAGATAATGGCATTTTGGGGATCAAAAATCAGTTCGGCCAAAACCACTTTCGTTATCATTTCGCCCTTACTACTCATCAAAAATCATTTTCTGCCGTTGATGCGATGAAATTTTCTCTAGATACCCAAAATCCATTAAGCACGGGTCAGGTGAGCGGTGGAGATGCTGTTGAAACCGGGGTTTCTTATTCACTATTACAAGTAAGTGATCCCGGTGTTTTGTTATGGGCTGTGAAGCCGGCCGAAGAAGGGATTGGCAAGGGAACTATTGTAAGGTTATGGAATCTTAATTCATTTGATACAAAGGTCGCCATTAGCACTGCAGGAGGTATTAGGAATGCGTGGCAAACAACCCACATTGAAACGAATATACAACAGCTCCGGCCATCAGCTGGGTTGTTACGAACAGATTTAAAACCGCAGCAGATCAAAACCTTTCGGGTAAATGAGCAGAAAAAAATCTATGAATAAAAACCTTACTATAGGAATTGATATTGGCGGTACGCGCACTAAGGTGGGTTTGGTTGACCTGTTAAGCGGTAAGGTTATTCAGACACTCATTTATCCTACCGAAACTAAGGATGAGCATCGTTTTTATAACCAGCTTAAAGAAGCTGTAGACCAATTTACAACCACCGCCTTTAAAAGCAAGAAGACGATTACAGGAATTGGTTTGGGTATACCTGGATTTATTTTTGCTAACGGGGTGATTGATTCAACGTATGGATTTATCGACTTTATGGAAGACTATCCAATGAAAAAAATTATTGAGGACAAGTTTAAAATACCATGTAAATTGGATAACGATGCACGAGTGGTGGCTTTAGGCGAAGCGTTATATGGCGCAGGTAAAAATGATGATCGTGTTTTAGTCATGACATTGGGTACTGGGCTTGGAATTGGCTTTGTTGCCGACGGTAAATTAAACGAGCCGCAGCCCTATGCGCACATGGCTGGTCACATCAGCATAACTGATGCTCAAACCGATTGTTATTGTGGCCGACATGGTTGCTTAGAGGCGTTGGTTTCAGGAACAGGGCTTTGCGCTGCCGCTAAAAACATATTGTGGGAAACCAGGTATAGCAAAATACCGCTCACTGCAGAAAATATTTTTAAAGAGCGTACAATAAATAATGATGCAGGGCGGCTTGTAAATAATTTAATAGGGTATCTAAAAACGGGTATTGATAACTATGTTAATATTTATGCTCCTGATGTTGTCATACTAGGCGGCGGCCTTGCTAAAGGGTTAAAAAACGATTTGGACAAGCTTTATAACCCCGGCTTGCTGGGCCCTTACAAGAAATATGCTACCAGGCTAACAATCTCCTTATTAGAGGAAGAGGCGGGTATTTTGGGCAGCGCGGCTTTATTTAATTGAATTAACACCTACAAATATCACCGAACATGAAATTTAAACAAAACGCATGGATTTATTACTCAATAACTGCGGCATTATTCTGGGGAATATGGGGAGTGGTTGCCAAACTGATATCAGACAACGTTAACCCTTTTACCAACCATTTTCTTTTTACCATAGGTATGTTGTTTACGCTTCCGTTCGTTCTTAAAAAAGTTTGGGGAGTTAAGCCCGATGTAAAAGGTATAATTTGGGGGTTGATAGCCGGCTTACTGGCTATTGCCGGAAATATTGCAGTATATAAGGCCTTTAGCAGTGGCGGTTTGGCAGCAATTGTTATACCGGTTACCAACCTTTATCCATTGGTGACCATTTTTGTAGCTATATTATTTATGAAAGAGAAAATAAATATAGTTAATGTCATCGGTATTCTTTTGGCAATACCGGCCGTAGTTATGTTATCCGGCGAGATGCTTCTTTTCAAAGACCCTGGTGCTTTTTTTAAGACTATTGGATTTAATACCTGGTTAATATACTCTATGTTAGCGCTCGTGTTCTGGGGCCTGTTTAGCGCGGCACAAAAAGTGACTACCAATTATGTTTCTGCAGAATGGTCATACATTAGTTTTATCGTTTCTTCTACAGTTCTTACCATCTTATTCTTTATTAGTGGCAACGTACAGTTGAATTTTTCAGGTAAAACACTGGCCTTAGGTACTATTGCCGGCATGTTAAATGGATTGGGTGTACTGGCAAGCTTTGCTGCCTATAGTGCAAAGGGCAAGGCATCTAAAGTTACCACAATTGCCGGCTCATTGCAGCCGGTATTTACTATTGTTTTAGCGATTATATTTTTATCCGAGTCATTAAATTTAATCGAATCTATTGGTATTGTACTGGCCATTGCCGCGGCTTTAACGTTATCTTACGAGAAGAAGGAAGCCGAAAGTCAATCAAAGTCATTAATAAAATCAGAATAATGTTAGAAAATAACCCGAAGAAGGTCTTGTGGCTAGAGCCTTTTGAGATGACAGCGGAGTTAATGCAGCGCCTCGAAGATAAAAAACTCATCATCCGTTTATCGCCTGGTAGCCATGACCTTGAAGTGCCGGAGGGTGAAACAAAGTGTAAAGTATTGTACACCCCTCTCGACGGTTATGGTCCGCATAAAATAATGAGCGTAACTGTAAACCGCATTGGTTTTCAAGAATTTGGCACACATCCGGATAACGAGGATTTTTATATGATAGGCGGTGGGCCGCTAACTAAGCCGTTATATCTGGTAATTGCATTATGCTTAAAGGACGAGCTTAATGAAAAAGTAAAGAAGAACCAAGTATCAGCAGCAGATTTTGTAGCATTAAAGGTAAAATACAATGACCCGCAAGTCAGTTTTTTTACTATGCTTAAAAATGTACCGCACGGCGAGTCGATTGGTGCCGGTATTGGCAAACCAGCATCCTTTTATGTAACGGAATCGCGCGATATGACTGATGTTGATACCGCTATGGGAGATTATGAACTTATGATAAAAGAATAATACCCCTCATTGTGATAAAGTATCTGAGCGAGTATTATTCTACATTTAGATTAGCCGTTATTCAATACATTAAGTTGCTTTATTTTTCTTCCGCCAATCAATAATATCGCGCAGGCAATAATAGAGCAGGTAGTCATAATGACCAGCATGGGCACGATTGATTTTACATCAAATAATCCGATACCTACAGATGCCAGTGCGCCAAGACCCATTTGTATGGCACCCATTAGTGCAGAAGCACTGCCGGCATTTTTAGAAAATGGGGCGAGTGTCAGGGCCGAAGCATTCGGACTAACAAATCCAAGGCAACATAAAAACTCAAACAACAGGAATATCGTGGTAGCTAAACCAAACCAACCATTAATACCACCGATAAGGAAAAAAACAATAGTGATTACCTGTGCAATCATGGCGTAAATAATAATTTGTTCGCTTTTGAATTTCCTTAGTAGTAAGGTGTTTACCTGACTGGATCCGATAAAGCCTATGGAAAGCAGGGCAAATATCCACCCAT
The DNA here is from genome assembly GCF_054057295.1 of Pedobacter sp. UYP24. Taxonomy (NCBI): domain Bacteria; kingdom Pseudomonadati; phylum Bacteroidota; class Sphingobacteriia; order Sphingobacteriales; family Sphingobacteriaceae; genus Pedobacter; species Pedobacter sp. UYP24. Next base: position 379,176 of record NZ_JBSRZD010000002.1, on the reverse strand, counting down.
AAGTTTCTTCATTAACCTTAAAAATATCCATAAAAAGCAGTGGTGATCCTGATATGTAAGCAAAGAGACCTGCAAATGCAAAAGCTCCTGTAAAGGCATAAGTGTAAAACTGAGGCTCACGGATTACTGCAATGAAGTTCTTTAAAATGGGTTTAGGTTTTAAAGACATCGATGTATCTGGTTTATAAACCTCTGGAAGCCATAGCCAACTTCCAATCAGGTTAAATACCCCTATCCCCAGCAGAATAAGAAAGATGGTGTGCCAGCCGAAGGTTGCAGTGATGTAACCGCCTAGTGTTGGCGCGATCATAGGTGAGACTCCCAGCACAAGCATCAGGAGTGCAAATACTTTTGCGCTGTCTTTTACTGGGAAAAGATCTCTAACCATCGCCACTGCCGCTACAGTTGCCGCACAACTACCTATAGCTTGTATAAATCTCAATGTAATTAATGCATCTATTGTACTGGCAAACATGCAGCCTGCAGAAGCAATAATGTAAATTACCAAACCTGCGTACAATGGTTTTTTTCTACCAAAACGATCCAGGAGTGGGCCATACAACAGCTGTCCGGCAGATATGCCAATAAAAAAACTGGAAAGCGATAGCGCTACTTTAGCAACACTGGTGTCAAGGTCCTTCGCAATTGCAGGGAAGCCAGGCAGGTACATGTCAATTGAAAAAGGGGCAAGAGCGGTCAAAGAGCCTAGTACAAGGATCAGTGAGAGATACTTTTTATTTGTCATTAGCACAAAGATAGGATTTGAAATCGTTAGCTTTACACTATGCATACTTTCAAATTTAAAACAAACATTAAATGCGATGCATGTATCGCAACAGTAACTCCATATTTAGATGCTTTAGGCACTATTGATACCTGGAAAGTGGATCTTCAAGATCCTGACCGGATGCTTAGCATTGAAACTGAAGAACCTTTAAATCCAAAAGAAGTGATTATGCTGTTAGACCAGGTAGGATATCACGCAGAAAAAATATAATCTTGCACGTAAAGAATATGGTTTCTCTATAGATGAGATTTCAATAATTGAAAAAGCACGCTCAAATAATGCCGGTTTATAAACACTATTCTTTTGACCTTTGGCTAACCTTAATCAAGTCTAATCCTACCTTTAAAAAGGAGCGGGCCAGGTATTTTCATAGCAAATTTAATTATACGGATAAATCTCTAGAAGAGGTTACCGCAGTATTCAGGAAAGTTGATTTGATGGTGAACAGCATTAATGAAAAGACCGGAAAGAATATTGATGCAGAAGAAATGTACCTCATGGTAATCAGTATCATTAACGGTTTTGCTACCGTATTTTCTGATGTTGACGTAGATCAACTTTACCAGGATATGGAAGATCTCGTTCTGGATCATTTACCTGATGTTTACTGTTCCAATAGTTTAAATGTGCTAAAGCAAATTCGGGAAAATGGCGTTAGTACCACAAGCTTGCTCAGCAATACTGGCTTTATTAAAGGAAGAACCCTTCGTAAAATATTAGATCAGCTGGGGATTGCTGATCTACTGGACTTTCAACTTTATTCTGACGAAGTAAGGATGTCTAAACCAAATCCTCAGTTTTTCCAGCTGATGCTGGATTCAATTGATCGCCAAAAGCACCGCGAAATTAAACTTCATGAGATTATACATGTGGGCGATAATGTGGAAGCCGATCATAAAGGCGCAGAAAAATTAGGCATCAAAACATTGATCATCAATTCGAATCATCTCACCATAAGTCAACTTATTTTATGATACCTTATACCTATTCCCTCCATAAAATAGATAACCCTAATAATTTTGGCTTCGATGCCGACGATTACAGCAGATTTAAATTTGGCGATGATTTAGTAGCGAAATCATTTGGAAAAGACCTGGCAAATGGATTCATCAAGGATTTCATGGAAGATAGTAATCTTAATGAGCAAATTGTGGTGATATCCAGTCCTTATTGCTTTATTCCAACTGCCACATTTGCCATGAAGAACTATTTTGTGTATCAGTTAAACCACTGGCTTGCAGAAAATAACCGACTGGTGGTACAAGAAGCAAAAATCCACCGGACCATTACTTACAAAGAAGACTATGGTGAATTGAATGCAGAAGACCGGTTAAAGTTGATTGGAAATGATTCTTTTCATATTGATAAGGATTTCCTGAAGGATAAAGTACTCTTCTTTCTGGATGATATTAAGATTACCGGAAGTCACGAAAAAATGATCCTTAAAATGGCTAAAGAGTATGGCCTGAAAAACAATATTTTTATGCTTTATTTTGCAGAACTTGTGAACAGCGAGATACATCCGAAGATAGAGAATTTTTTAAATTACCACTGCATTAAAAGTGTGTTTGATCTGGATGCGGTGATTGAAAGTGGTAATTTCTGTTTTAATACCAGGATTGTTAAATATATATTAAATTGCGATTTCAATAGCTTTAAAATCTTTCTGGGTCGCCAGAATGATGAATTTGCACAGGATTTATATAACCTCTCCCTGGGTAATAGTTATCATTTGATAGAGAGCTATAACGAGAACTTTGATTTTTTAAAAAACTATATTATTAATAAAAACTATAAATTAATATAACATGGCCATTAACTTACAAAAGGGGCAACGCGAAAACATAGATGCACCTAAATTTACCATAGGTTTGGGTTGGGATACCAATAGTTCAACTACTGGAAGTGCATTCGATTTAGACGCATCCGTTTTCATGTTGGATCAAAATAAAAAACTGGTGTCTGACGAGCATCTGGTATTCTATAATAACCTAAAATCCCCGGATGGTGCTGTGGAGCATACTGGAGATAACCTTACCGGAGACGGGGATGGAGATGATGAACAGATCAAAGTTGATTTGACGAAAACTGATGGTCGCGTTTCTGAAATCTGCGTTGTGGTAACCATCCATGAGGCAGAAAGCAGGAGACAGAATTTTGGACAGGTTAGAAATTCTTATGTGCGTATTTTTGATTCGGTTACCAACGAAGTGCTATTGAAATATGAACTGGAAGAAGATTTTTCTATTGAAACTGCTGTAGAATTTGGCAGAATTTATAAGCGCGAAGGGAAATGGAAGTTTGAGGCAGTTGGGGTAGGTATGAAGGGTGGCCTTCAGGATTATTTAAACAAATATCAATAAGACATTATGGCAATTAATCTTCAAAAAGGACAGCGCATCAGTCTGGAGAAAACAAACGGAAGTAAACTTCAGAACATTTGTGTAGGCATCAACTGGGGTGCTATAGAAAAGAAGGGTTTATTTGGCTTTGGTAAAACAAAAGAAGCGGTAGATCTTGATGCCAGCTGTGCATTGTATGGCGAAGCAAAAAATTTAACAGAAGTAGTCTATTTTGGGAACCTTGGTTCTAAAGATGGAGCTATAAAACATAGCGGTGATGACTTGACGGGTGATATGGGTGGTGATGATGGTCTTGATAATGAGGTGATCACCCTAGATTTTTCGAGGTTAAGCAGTAGTGTAAACTATGTTGCATTTGTATTGAATAGCTTTAGAGGTCAGGATTTTGGTACTATTCCCTTTGCATCCATCAGGATTTATGAGGGAACTCCAAAACGTGTAAATGAAGTGTTCGCAACATACGACATTGCCAATGGATCAGGTTTTGCTGGTCATGTTTCGATGGTACTGGGTGTGTTTTATAAAAAGAATGACGAGTGGAAATTTAACGCAATTGGCGAGCCAACCAAGGACAAAAAATTGGAAGAAACTGTTAAAACTGTAACACAAACTTATCTGTAAGATCTAATTCCTGATCAAAATAAAACTATGGAAACCAACCAAAATGAAACCCAATCCATTACTCCGGTTAAACTGGATAAGGACGGAAATGTAAATCTTACGGTAATTACTCCGGAAGAGGAAACTAAATACAAAGAGATCGGGAAATCACTAGAACCTTCTGATGTTAATTCTATATTGAACTATGGATCTGATGCACAGAACTCTATGGAGAAATATAGTAATGATTTTCTTTCATCAGTGCGTACTTACAATAGTGGTGAAGTAGGTGGTTTGATTAATGAATTGTTAACGGAGTTAAATTATATTGATGTTGGTGAGCTAGAACAAACTGGCATTAAAGGTTTTCTTTCTAAGATCCCTTTTTTAAAGAATTTGTTTGTTGATGTTAAGAAGCTTTTTCAAAAATATGATGTGGTAATCAATAACGTTGATAAGATCACAAACAAAGTTAAAGCAGGCCGCTTAAATTCCATAAAAGACAACAGCTCATTACAAACGATGTTTGATAGTAATGTGGGCTATATTCATGATATGGAAGAATTGATTATTTCAGGTCAGCTTAAGTATAATGAACTTGGCTTAAAGCTTGCCGAAATGGAAGGCAGACCCGCAGATTACCAGGATTATGAGATTGCCGACTTGCGGGATTTTCTAAGCAGGCTGGACAAACGATTGGCTGATATGAAGATTGTTAGATTTATTATGATCCAATCACTTGCACAGATTCGTGTGGTTCAAAATAACAATACTTCGATTGCAGAAAAGGCACAATCCATAGTATCCACCACAATTCCTGTGTGGAAGAACCAGTTAACACTTGCTGTGGCACTACAAAGGCAAAAGGCCAATGTAGAAATGCAGAAAAAGATATCGGATACTACGAATACCATTTTGCAGAAGAATGCAGATATGCTGAAACAAAATAGCATCGATGTAGCCAGGGAAAATGAGAAAACAGTAGTTTCAATTGAGACTTTGAAGATGACTACACAATCGCTAATTGAAACCTTGAATGAGGTTAAACAGATCCATGAAGCTGGCGCGCAAAGCAGAAGGGTACTGGATGGCGAACTTAAAACCCTTGAAACAGAACTGAAAAAGAACGTTACCCGCGTTAATTAATTTTAACAGATGGATGAACGCCGTGCAAATATATTAAAGGCATCACGCACAGAGATCAGCCGATTACAGCTGCTCTCTGTGTTCTTTGAAGAAGAAGCGCTTTATAAGATATTTTTACGCAGCCAGGTGATCCACCAGATGTTCGAGAACAATGAAGATCTGGACATTGATAAACTGGAGATTTTCCATATTCAATTTACAGCCAGCTTGATCGAGCTTTTAAAGAAGATCAAGAAAAATAATGAAAAGAATGTTAGCCTGATTTACGACGAGGTTAGCCTCAACAAAGAGTTGATTGAAAAAGTGGGCAGCTCGATATTTAATGAGAAGAATTTTAACCTGGATAAGCAGCAGCAGTCGCTCAAGATTAACTTGTCGCTCAGGAAGTTGTTCCAGGTGCTTTCAGATCAAACAGAAGAATTTCCTTTTTCTAACCACATCAACTCCTTTAGTTCCCGCTACGCGGGAGACTTCTATTATGACATCAGTTCTGCTCAGTTGGGTCAGCTGATTGATTTCGCACCTAAAGACATGTACGTCAATACCCATGCAAGTATACAAAAGAAGCTGATGGGTCAGTTGTGTAAATATGATTTTCGCACTGCATTTTATTGCGGTTTGAAATCTGGGCAGCTAATTATTGAGGTTTATCAGTTTCTTGATCAAGAAAAATACTTTCTTTTCTTTCCCAGCAGGAACCTTTTCCTTTTCTGTGAACTGAAAGAACTTGAGGGAATTAACTTTACAAATAACCGGTCTGAAAAGGGAAGGATCATACAAGAGCTTTCTTATAAGAACGATACGCTGTCTAGCAGTGCTGCGGTATTAAAAACAAATATACCGCTGGAGATCGTAGCCCTGCTTAAAGAGAACTACCATAAAATATCTGATATCAACTTTATGGATCACCTTAACAATTACGATGTTCAGGCCAATATTTTAAAAGCGATGCTTAAAACCGATCTTTTTTAGCATTTTTAGACAAAAATTAAGATACAAACGAGTAGAACAAAAATATAAATGGATAATAATTTAATCAACCACCCTGGAGTAATAGTTGGATTTGCCGTATTGGTGTTTGTGATGCTACTGCTGGATCTTGGTGTATTTAACAAGAAAGTACATGCGGTAAGTAGTAAAGAAGCGGCGATATGGTCAGCAGTTTGGATCTCGCTATCCATGGCATTTAGTGGTGTGATTTATTATGTGTCTGGTTTTGAGAAATTCACTCAATTTCAGTCGGCATATTGGATTGAGAAGGCGCTTTCAGTAGATAATCTTTTTGTGTTTATTCTGGTCTTCGGCTTTTTTAATGTCCCTAAAGAGTTGCATCACAAGGTTTTGTTTTGGGGGATTATTGGCGCATTAATTTTTAGAGCAATATTTATTTTTGCAGGTGTAGGCTTAATTGACCTAACTTACCTGCCTGAAATGATGGTGCTTGGCCATTTGGTGCGCATTAATATTGTAATGATGATATTCGGTTTATTCCTAATCTATGCTGGAATAAAATCTGGAATTGATAGTGATGACGAAGACGAAGAAAAGGATTTTAGTAAAAGTGCTGGTGCGAGATTGATATATAAATTATTTAAAGTTAGTAAGGAATTTGATGGAGGTAACTTCTTCACCATTGAGAATGGTATTAAAATAGCCACCCCATTATTGGTAGTAGTTGCCGTTATTGAATTTACCGACATATTATTTGCTGTGGATTCTATACCTGCTATTTTTGCGATTGCACCAGATGATCCATTGATTCTTTATACCTCTAATATTTTTGCAATACTTGGACTCAGGGCATTATACTTCCTGCTGGCGAATTTTATACATATGTTTAGCCTTTTGAAATATGGTTTAGCAGTAATTTTATCTTTTATCGGTATTAAAATGGTGATTGCGCCGATTTATGAAATTTCCTCACCATTATCTCTTTCTATTGTTGGTGGGGTATTAATTCTGGCGGTAATTGCATCATTGCTTTTTGTTCCCAAGACAGCGGAAAATAAATAAATAATTGTTGATGAACGACACAATTAGTATACTAGGTTGCGGCTGGTACGGAATGGCACTAGGCAAAAAACTGGTAGATTTAGGTCAGGTTGTTAAAGGTTCAACGACTAGTAGAGATAAACTAAATACTCTGGAAGAAGCTGGTATTAATGGGTATATAGTAAATTTTGGAGCAGAGCAGGAGCAGTTCGATCCAGAATTCTTTAAATGTGATACCCTGATTATTTCGTTGCCACCACAAAGAAGTGCTGCCTTGCAAAGTGAATATCCACAAAAGATCAAAAGAATAGCAGCGACTGTAGAAGAGGCAGGTATTAAAAACGTACTAATGATCAGTTCTACTTCAGTTTATGGTGATGTGAATAGAGAAGTTGATGAATCAGACCCTTTAAATCCAGACACTGAGTCTGGCAAAGCGATTGTAGCAGCAGAGCAAATTATCCAAAGCTATAATGGGTTCAAAGTTACTTTGCTGCGGTTTGGTGGATTAATTGGTCCGGGTAGGAACCTGGCTAAGTTTTTTGCCGATAAGAAAGACATTACGAACGGACTTGCGCCCGTTAACCTTCTACATTTGGATGATTGCGTAGCCCTGAGCCTTCATGTCATTAATACAGGTTCATATGGCTTCACTTTTAATGCCTGTTCGCCAGATCATCCTTCAAGAAAAGAATTTTACACATTGGTGTCGGAAATCAGCGGCATGCTAAAACCGGATTTTTTAGAGGAACTAACTAAATGGAAGAAAATTAACGGTAACCTGGTAACAGGGCAGCTTAATTATAAGTATCTGGTAAACAAATGGTCTGATTTTTTGACTGCGGATAAGTTGTAAAATGAGATTGAGCTAGTGATTAAAATATTAACTTGCTTTACAATACGACAATACAAGCTATGAAATTAACGATTTGGGGGGCAGCACAGCAAGTAACAGGAAGTATGCACCTGCTGGAGCTTGAAGATTATAGAATTCTGATAGACTGCGGCTTAGATTATGAAAAGGAAACCTTTCAGGAAGAAAATCAATATTTTCCTTTCGATCCCACATCAATAGATCTTGTTATTCTCACTCATGCACATATAGATCATTCTGGCAATCTCCCTACCTTGGTACGTTTGGGTTTTGAAGGTCAGGTTCTTTCTACGCCACCAACAGCGGATTTAGCCGAATTGCTGCTACTGGATTCAGTAAATATTTTTATCAGTAAACAACATAAACACGCCAAGGGGAAACACCGCAGAACTTCCGGTCCGCAACCATTATACCTGCAAAAGCATGTAATGGAAACCATGGAGCGTTTTGTGACAATTGCATTTCATAAAGACTTTCGTATTAACGAGCAAGTTTCGGTAGAATTTATTCCAGTTGGTCATTTACTTGGCGCTGCAGCTGTAGTACTAACCGTAAAAGAAGCAGTTGGAACAAAGAAAATTGCCTTTACAGGAGATATTGGCAGGCAGAATTATCCCGTGCTTGTTAATCCAGGTCAAATTCCTCAGGTAGATTACCTGGTAACAGAATCAACTTATGGGGGCAGGGTGCATACTACAGATGTCACCTTGCAGGATAAATTGGTAGAAACCATAAATGAGGTTTGCGTAAAATTTCCTGGTAGACTTATTATTCCTGCCTTTAGTATTGGGCGTACCCAATCGCTAGTTTACAGTTTAAATAAAATCTTTAGCGAAGGTTTGTTGCCGCCTGTCAAAATATTTGTGGATAGTCCGCTGGCCAGTTTTGCTACCGACATCTATCGCAAGCATCAATCTTTACTGAATGAAGAATCTCAGGAGTTTTATAAGAAGAAAGGAGATGAGTTCGAGTTTGATGAGTTGACTTATGTTCAAGATAAAAAAGAGAGTCTGTCGGTTTCCAATTACCACGAGCCATGTATCATTATATCTTCAGCAGGAATGCTGGAAGGGGGTAGGATACAGGATCATTTGTATTATAATATTCAAAACTACTACTGTACTATATTATTTATAGGCTATTGTGCAAAAGGAACATTAGGTAATAGACTTTTGAGGGGAGATCCTATAGTTAGACTGAGGAATCGTGAACTTATGGTTTATGCAAGTATCAAACAAACAGATTTGTTGAGTGGTCATGGAGATCATAATGATTTGGTTAATACCGTTAAGCAACAAGATCAAAAAAAGATTACTCAGGTATTCTTAGTTCATGGAGAAATCAACAGCATGAAGTTGCTAAAAGAAGCTTTGGTAGAAGAGGGATATGAAGTTAGTATTCCTGAACGCGGACAAGTATTCGAGCTTTAGTATTTGGTCAATTGTAGTAAATAGTAGACAGGTAAAATAAGCTAATTTTAGATACATCAATTCTCAATTCATTTCATAAAACAACACTAAAGTGTTGATAATTAGATATTATTTTTATTAAATAGTTGGATAATCGCGTTTGGCAGGATTATTACTCATACTATTTTGTTCAGATCATATACTGAATAGATAATATCTAACTATAAAAATGATGAAATCAAAATTTACAAAAGCGGCACTTTTACTTTCCCTGGTTGGATTGTCGTCGCAACTATTTGCGCAACAAGATAGCGTAAGTTCAGCAGACAGGTTTTCAAAAAAGGATTTCCGTACTTGGTCTATCGGACTTAATGGTGGTATGTTAACCCATTACACACCATTTAATAACAGAACTAATGGTGACTTTAGTACTCCTTATGAAGAATGGGGATACGGAGGTTACATTAAGAAACAAATTGTTCCGGGATTCGGCTTACAGGCAGACTTTCTTGCAGGTAAAGTTAGAGGTGGAAGACCGAATGCAACCCCAGGAAGTTCTGCTACATTTACATCAAAGATTGAATGGTCTGCAGCTGTAACAGGAGTTTTTACTGTTGCTAACTTAAGTCTTAATCAAAAAAGGAATATCCTTTCACCTTACGCTAAGATAGGTGCAGGATATATGTCGTCAAGCGCAAACACTAATGCTACAGTAAATGCAGCTAACACTCCATATCAGCAGAACTGGTTTGTGCCAGTTGGTGCCGGTTTTAAATTAGGTGTATCTAAAGGCATCAACATTGACCTTGGTTATACTGTAAACTTTATGAAAGCACAAAACTTTGATGGTGTAATTGGAGGAGCTAATGACAGGTTCTCTTATGCACATGCAGGAGTAGAAATTGCTTTAGGGCGTAAAGGAACTTCCCAATTGCAAAACTATAGTGCAATTGCAGCATTACGTGAAGCAAGTGCAGCAGAAAGTGCAGAACTAAGAAGAGCGTTGGCGGCATCAGAAGATGCAGCTAGAAGAGATAGAGAAGCAGCAGCTGCAAAATATGCCCAGGAATTGGGAGATGATGATGCAGATGGAGTAGCTAATAAATTTGATAAATGTGCTGGTACAACTGCTGGAACTGTAGTTGATGGATCTGGATGCCCATTAAAAGCACCTGCTCAAGTAATAAGAGAAAAGATTGTAATTACAGAAGCAGACCGTAAAGTTGTTGATGAAGCCATCAGAAACTTGGAGTTTGATTTAGGAAAAGCAACTATTCGTTCTACTTCTTACGCAACTTTAAACAGAGTAGCTGCATTATTGGTAGAGAAAAACTTTAGCTTAAAATTAGCTGGTCACACTGATAACACGGGTTCAATGGCTTTAAATCTTCGTTTATCTAAAGATAGAGCAGAATCGGTTAAAGCATACCTGGTTTCACAAGGAGCAAATGCATCAAGAATTGAAGCAACAGGATATGGTCCAAACCAACCTATAGCTTCTAACAAAACTGCAGAAGGACGTCAACAAAACCGTAGGGTTGAGTTCTCATTGTTCTAGTAGTAAAAAATAATATCGATTGAAGAAGGCTGCCATTTATGGTGGCCTTCTTTTTTTTAAGCCAAACCAATAAGTAATTGGTTTGTTAATGAAGTAAAGAAACGATCATGGCAAAGCAAAGGACAAAAGATAACCTAATTAAGCATCCGGAAATTAAGATAGACGAATGTTTAAATTTAGGTTTGGATGCCGATCAATCATCCGAAGAGCAGTCTGGAGGCTATAACAATGACAATGACCAGATTTCAGGCAATAGCAATCATAAAGCATATTCACCATTAGATGGGAAATAGCAAGTTTGGCATCATTTTTTCTATACTATAAATAGTACACAATAAACTAAAAACCATGAAAAAGATATTTTCAGTATTAGGGATCGCAATCATGCTATCAGCATGTAGTAATAATGCAAAAGAGCAGGAGTTAGTTAAACAACAGGCTGTTGTTGCTGTTAAAGACAGTTTAAAATTAGATAGTTTTAGAAGAGTAGAAGCACTTAAAGTAGAAGACGAAAAAGTTGCTGCAAGAGTAAAAGAAGTTGCGAGAGTAAGAGAAGAAAAACGCACATTATTGCTTGCAGAGCGTAATGACGCTGCACCCGCACCGAGACATTATAGTGAAACTCAAATTACAACTAAGAAAAAAGGATGGAGTTCCGCTGCAAAAGGTACAGTAATAGGAGCTGGAGCAGGAGCAATAGGTGGCGCGTTAATCGATAAAAAACATGGTAGGGGCGCTATTGTAGGAGGTCTTGTAGGAGCAGGAGCAGGTTATCTGATTGGTCGTGATAAAGACAGAAAATCAGGTAGAGTTCAACCCCAAAACTAATTTCAATTACCTTATTTCTCGTATAGAGTCATTTAGTAAAATAAATGGCTCTATTTTTTTGCCAAAAGTGCATGATTTCTAAATTATCAAAACGAATTGTTGAAATATTTCGTATGTTCGTTAGGTATTAAATGGTTCCCTAAAAGACTAATAAAAATTTCAAATGGCTAAGAAGCAAATATTAGTTGTGGATGATGAAGTAAGCATACTAAAGCTGTTGAATTTTGTTCTGTCTAATGATTATGATCTGGTGATAAAAAACAGTGGCGTAGAAGCACTTACATGGTTAGAGGAGGGGAATTCTCCTGCACTCATACTGTCAGATTTGGAGATGCCCTACTTTGATGGAAGTTCATTTATTCATAACTTAAAGATCAGTGGTTTCTACAGAGATACGCCCTGTATAATTTTATCAGGAGCCACTAATTTGGAAGAACGAGTTTCTCAAATGTCTTTTACACTTGATGCCTATATACCCAAACCATTCAATCCTGTGCAGCTAAAAGAAGCTATTTCAAATGTTTTCAAAAAATATGAGTCCATTGGAAACTAACTACAACATGCAGAACAATCAACATTCTATAGCATTACTCATTTCTTCACCAACGTTTGAACATGAACTGCTACCACAGTTAAATTCGACTTTCATGGTTCATTCAGAATCAAATGTCAATTCGTTGGAAAGTTATTTAAAAGAACAATCGCTGTTTAGTTTGCCTGATGTTATCCTACTTGAAGTAGATGAGGAACTCAGGTGTTTTGAATTTGTACGAATGCTGAAAGCAAATGCTTTATTGAAAGGATTGGTTATCGTATTACTATCAAAAGAAAAAAAGCAAGAGGTGAGGAAGCTCGCCATGCAACACAAAGTAAATGATCTTTACATTTCACCTATTCCAGTAAAGGATCTTTGTGAGCGGATTGTTTTCCTGGTTAAGTTTAAGCTGATCAAACCGCAACTTGCAGATCTTTCCCAAATTGATTATAGTTACAAAATTCCAACGTTTAAACGCGCATTTGATATCGTAGTTTCAGGATCAGCTTTGCTAGTTTTGTCTCCGCTATTTCTCGTTGTAGCTGCTATTATCGCTGTAGAGTCAAGAGGCCCGGTGTTTTTTAAAAGTAAACGTGTAGGCACCGGTTACCGTGTGTTCGATTTTTATAAGTTCCGTTCCATGCGAATAGGAGCAAGCGCCGAGCTGAATAACTTCAGCGAGCTCAATCAATATAAAGGTGAGGATGCAGAAAAGAGCGTATTTGTTAAACTTAAGAATGACCCTCGTGTAACCAAATTCGGACAATTCATTAGAACTTATAGTATTGATGAATTGCCTCAGTTGCTGAATGTATTAAAAGGCGATATGTCTTTAGTTGGTAATCGGCCACTGCCTTTATATGAAGCAGAAATGCTTACTTCCAACGAGTGGACCATGCGTTTTCTCGGACCAGCAGGCTTAACAGGTCTATGGCAAGTAAGTAGAAGAGGTAAAGCAGATATGTCTGAGCGGGAGCGTAAGCGTTTAGATAATTTCTATGCCCAAAACCATTCCTTCTGGTTAGATCTTAAGATTTTAATGAAAACCTTACCGGCAGCAGTACAAAAGGAGAAGGTTTAATAAAACACTATTTGTCGTTGCAATTCTGTCTGGTGATGTTTACACCATTCAAAATAACATCAAACTCAGTACGTCTATTCAATTGTTGTAACTCTTCCGGACAAGGCACACCATCGTAGCATCTGTTAACTAATCGGGTCTTACCATAATATTCTACTTTGACACGAGAAGAAGAGATACCCCTCATAACCAAATAGGCTTTAGATGATTCTGCTCTTCTTAAAGATAAGCTCCTGTTGTAAGCTTCAGAGGCACGACTATCGCAGTGGCTTGAAGTGATTACAGTTATTTCAGGGTATTTATTCATTAATGCAACCAGCTCATCAAGTGCGGGTCTGGCATCAGATCTAATCTCAGACCTATCCAAATCGTAGTAAATGTTTTGGACTGCAAATACACGTTTAAGTGAATCGCAATTGTTCAGTACATATTGTTGTATGTTCTCAGTTTTAAACAGGTAGATGTCTTTTCTGATCACAGTATCTTTATCTATTCCAATAGACGATACGAAGCCAATCTGGTTTACATACCCTAATTTTTGTCCAATCAATTCATAGTCCATTTCTCTTGGTAATTCCCTGGAAAACTCTGCTTTTGCATTTGTACGTATGGTGTCAGTTCCATCCAGATGGCGCATCAACAACCTACTACCAGCCAAAGGAAGTTTGGTTCTACCATCCATGATCGTTCCTTTAAGCAAGATGACGTTAGACGATTTTTTAAAATTATAAATGTCATCATTACCTCTTCTGTTGGAACTCAAATATCCAGATTTTCCATCCGTAGCTCTGATCAAGCCAAAATCATCCTTAGAAGTATTAATTGGAGCACCCATGTTTTTAACGTCGCCAACCGGTTTCATTTCTTTTAACTGTACTTCAAATACATCAAGTCCGCCTAAACCAACATGACCTGTAGAAGCAAAGAATAGATCATCATTATTATCTAAAAATGGAAAAAGTTCGTTGCCTTCAGTATTGATCTTCTTACCAAGATTTATAGGTCTGGTCCATTGACCGTTGCCAGACTTTACGCAGTAATACAAATCAGAACCACCATAACTACCAGGTCGGTCAGATGCAAATATCAATATGTTTCCATCTTTACTTAAAGTAGGGTGACCGGTAGAGAATTCATCTCCGTTATATGGAAATTCGGTGATTTTACCTAAATCATTACCTGATACCGTATACATCTTTAATTTGTTAACCCCATCTTTGCTGGTGCGTGTAGTGCCTTTGTAATAATTGTTACGCGTAAAGATGATGGAACCATCTGGGAATACTGCTGCAGAACCATCATGATATTTTGAGTTAAGCGCCCCTTTTAATAACGACAGATTAAGATCTTTCTCAAGAATCAAACCAAGGGTGTCACGTTCCAGGGAAGTACTGTAATTTCCTATTGTTTTAGTGTCATTACTAGTAGGGGCAGTATCATCATCATTAAAGCGATAATTTTTACTGTTGCTACTTTGAGCAATAGCCATAATGCTATCAGGATCAACAACCTTTATAGATTTAAGAGTTGGAATGGTATACAATTTAGAGAATGGGGTATTGTCCCACTGAAAAATCCTTCTAGCGATTTTTTTTGTAGATCTATTGCTGCTAAATAACAAACCATCCTTATAATAAATAGGAGAGTAATCAGAACCCTGAGAGTTCAAGTTTGTAAAACCCACTTTCCAGTTTCCAATGTTTTTGCTAAGCAGGCCAAGATTAGAACTTGCAAAAGCAGCAGCACGTTTATCCGTCGGAATTAACGTGTAATACTTTCTATAAGCTGCCTCAGATCTCTCATATTGCTGATTGTTAGCAAGAGCTTCTGCGTAGAAAAGAAACCAGTCTGGCTTAGGATTGCTTTGTTTGGTCAATTTTTCATACCAATACATAGCCTCCACATAGTTTTTAATCATCTTATAGCTATAAGCTATCATTTCTTGCGCCTTCACATTCGTGGTATCCGTATTTACTATTGGGCTTAATTCTTTGATTGCAGAAACATAACGAAGGGCGTTAAATTCTGCCGAAGCCTTAGTTAGATCTGCTTCTTTCTTTGTCTGAGAAAAAGCCGGGCCAATGGCTATAATTAAAAATAATGAAAGCGTGAGCGCTTTATAGATTATGCAATTCCTCATAGTTAGAAGTATCTTGGAGATAAAATTTTACCACTACTAAAGCCAAATTCGTACCTCAGCATAATTTCATGACTACCAGAATTAAAGTTTCTTAATGCTGTTGTGCTATAATCATAGCTATAACCAATCCTGATTTGAGGGGAAGCCTGAATTTCTATAAGTCCTGCAACATCAGCGCTGGTACGGTATTGGGCACCAATACCTATAATATCTTTAATCCACAGTGTGGCATTCAGATCTCCTTCAATTGGCGCACCTTTTACACCTTTAATAAGAAAGGAAGGTTTGAACTTATAATCATCACTTAATGCGAACACATAACCGCTGGAGAAGAAAACGTGCATGGCCTGGGTATTTCTGAAATCAGAATTATTGGAAGAATAATCAGTAAGCCTGTTCTTAACAAGATCTTGTACAGACAGGCCAATAAAAAACTTATCAGAGTTATAATAAACACCTGTTCCAAAATTAAATAGTACCTTATTCACATTATAGGCAAATGCGGGGTCAAAGTTATTCGTGGTCAAATTAACGCTATTATAATCTGCACGAAATTGATTAATGTTACCCTGAAGTCCGAACGCTAATGTTCCCTGATCCATTCTGATCCTGTAGGCACCACTAATCACTGCACCTGTAGTCTGAGTTACACCCAGTTTATCAGAAAAAAGCTGTAAACCAACACCAATCCTTTTGTCTAAAATAGGAGCATCCAAAGTAAGTGTGCCAGTTTTAGGTGCGCCATCAATACCTGTCCACTGGTTTCTAAATAGGGCAGTTGCAGATGTTACGTTCCTGCTTCCTGCATACGCAGGGTTAATTGCCAGCGTATTGAACATGTACTGGGTGTACATGGCATCCTGCTGCGCTTTTGCTCCGAAGAAAGAAACTAAAAGGCAGGTAGTAAGTATGATTTTATGTATTCGTTTCATGTTATCTGTTGATTGTAAGAACACCCACTTTTCTATCTGCTCCATCTATAGTGATCACGTAATAATAAGTACCAACCGGAACTTCGTTACCAACGTAAATACCTTCTGTTGTTTTACCATCCCAATTGTTTTGATAGTCTTTAGAATGGTAAACTCTGTTGCCCCATCTATTAAATACTTCCAGGTTGATTGCCTTACCTAAAGCATTCTCTATTACGAAGAAATCGTTAATACCATCACCGTTAGGAGAGAACCCCCCAGGGATTTTAAATAATCCTTTTGTTAAGGTTACACTGGTAAGTTCAGATGGTGAAATGTCACCTGCAACAACTGGATCCGGATTGAAACCATTTGTAGATTGGTCATTCACTACCGTACCGTCGCTTGCAGAAGCACCCTGTGTTGTAGCAAAGTTTAGATAAGTACCATCTTTTTCAAGGATAATTTTTACCTCCATATCTACCGTTTGTTTAGACGTTGGAGCCATTGAACTTGTAGATAACAACATGTTTAAAGCAGTATTTCCATTATAGCCTTGGTTTATAAATAATCCACTGGTTGGAGAAGTTGTAACGCTTATAATTTGATATGTGGCACCTGAAAAGGCCAAGCTTAAATTATCGCCTAAGCTTATATTTTTTATCGCTACGTCCCCGTAATTGACCAAAGTAAAGCGATAGATCAAATTATAAGTGCCATCAGAGTTTCTAATTGTACTTATCAGCGCTTTAGCCAAACCAATTTTTGCAGGTGAAGAAATTGTTGCATTTACAGTAGCTGGAAGAGACTCATTCCCATTTGCATCTCTAATGATGTAGGTAAAATCGTCCGGGCCACTGTATCCTACATTCGGCGTATAGATAGGGAGACCAGTAATAGGATCAGTTGTGATTGTACCATGTTTTGGAGGTGTGCCAATTATATATGATCCTCCAGTAGGAATGGAAATTGGAACCACAATTGGTTTATCCTTTATTACAGGTAAATTAATTGATGGTGCTATCAATATCGTAGCTGTAGTTGGAGTAGAAGGTGTAACATCGCCTGCTGTAATAGGGTCAGGGGTTAAACCATTGGTAGAAACATCTGTAGTAGATGATCCATCGCCAGTAGATAAACCAGTTGCTGTGGCTGTGTTATTAAACGTTCCACCAGTTTGTCCAGCTGCAATTATTACATCAAGTTCAACTTGTTCTTTAAAGTTGGGGCTAAGTGTACTTGTAACAAGCAACATTTCTTTTACTGTTCCGCCATTAAATGTGGTATTCACCCTTAGTGTTCCAGAGGCAGCCAGTTTAGTAATGGTAAAAGCTTTTCCTGGGAAAGCTGTAGCAAGATCGTCGGTGATGCTTAGATTTTTGATTGCTATATCGCCATAGTTTACTACACTAAATAAGTAGGATAGTTTGTAACTGCCGTCAGCGTTTCTAGTATTAGATATTAAAGCTTTCGCAAGACCCACTTTTGCAGGTTTAGTAACTGTAATGGTTACTGTGCCAGGAGTTGAGCTATTACCCTGAGGATCTTTTATCGTATAAACAAATGAATCTGGTCCGGAATACCCTGGAGTAGGTGTGTAAATAGGACGACCAGTAACCGGATCTGTTGTTATGGTACCATGAGTAGGTGGAGTAACGATTGTATATGATCCTCCAGTCGGAATAGGTATACCGATTACATTAGGAGCACTAGTAGGGACAGTTATAGTAAGGTTTGGAGCAGGAACTATTGCGCTGATTGTAACATTTACTGTAATTGGATCAGACTCAATACCATCACTAGTCCTTAGTTTATAGGTGAATATGTCTGTTCCCAGGTAGCCTGTTGTAGGTACGTAAACAGCATTTCCTGAAGCATCTATAGCAACTGTACCATGTCCAGGATTTGAAACTAAAATTGGCGTTGTCCCAGCTTTGCTCAAATCGTTGTCTTTAACAACAATCGTTACAGCTGTATTTAAAACTGTTATAGCGTTATCGGTACTCCCAACAGGCTTAACATTTACAGTGACTACAATAGGGTCAGACTCTACACCATTTACGTCACGCAATTTATAGGTGAAGGTATCTTTTCCAGAAAACGCACTTGCAGGCGTGTATATAGGTGTACCAGAACTATTTAATACTACAGTTCCATTAGTTGGATTACTTGCCAATACCACTGTTGCTCCAGGACTACTTTGATCGTTATCTTTTACTGGGATAGTAACCGGTACATTTGCTGTAGTATTAGCGATATCAGGAGATCCACTTGGTTTGGAAGTTAAGTTTACAGTTATTGGATCAGATTCTAGACCATCAGGAGTCCTAAGTTTGTACGTAAATGAGTCTGTACCCGTAAAACCTGAATTTGGTGTATAAGTTACTATTCCATTTGGACCAACCACAACCGTTCCCTGGGTAGGAGGTGTAGCAATTACCACTGTAGTATTCAGTTTTGCTGGATCATTATTTTTAACATCTATAGGGGTTGTTCCGGTTACATTTCCTATGTTATCCGTAATACCTGTTGGCTTAACATTGACTAACACTGTTATTGGGTCAGAATCAAAATTGTCTGCTGTTTTTAAAGTATAGGTAAACATAACCTTGCCAGAGAATCCATTTGCAGGAGTAAATAAAACATCTCCTCCTGCATTAACAGATGCTGTACCGTTAGAAGGTTGAGCACCTAATATTACAGTAGACCCTGCCTGACTAAGATCATTAGCCTTAACAGGTATAGTTATTGGTGTATTTAAAAGCGTTGTTACCTCATCGTTGCTGCCAAGTGGTTTTGTGCTTATATTAACAGTGATCGGATCTGAATTTGTACCATCAGCTGTTTTCAATAGATAGGTAAAACTATCAGAACCAGAATAATTTGTTGCAGGGGTGTAAGTTATAACTCCTGCAGGACTAACAGCTATTGTACCATGTGTTGGGGTAGTATTTGCTATAACAGTTGTTCCAATTTTAGTGAGGTCATTATCTTTCACTGGTATCGCTACAGGGGTATTAACAGGGGTAAAGATATTGTCTGAGGTTCCAACTGGTTTAACATTTACCGTTACCAGAATAGGATCTGAATCCGTTCCATTTGCATCCCTTAAAACATAATTAAATTGAATAATGCCGGCGAATGTACTTGTTGGCGAATAAACTGGATCTCCAGAAGCATTTAATGTCAATGTTCCATTGGCGGGTACACCTTGTAAAACCACAGTTGTTCCTATTTTACTCTGGTCATTGTCTTTTACAGGAATCGTGACAATCGTGTTTGCTGGAATGCTTATCACATCTGGAGATCCAGCAGGCTTGGATGATAAGTTTACAACAATTGGATCTGAAATTAATCCATCTGGTGTTTTTAGTACATAAGTAAAAGTATCATTTCCTGTATAACCTGGATTTGGAGTGAATGTGATGATGTTAGAAGCATTTACTGTAACAGAACCTTTCGTCGGGTTACTATTTATTTGAACTACGGTGTTCGTTTTGCTGACATCATTTATTTTCACATCTATATTAACTGGAATGGTGTTTACAGCACCAACATTATCTGTTGTACCTGCTGGTTTAATGTTTACCACTACAGCTATCGGTTCTGATTCAAATCCATCAAGTGTCCTTAAGATATAATTGAAATTATCTTTTCCTGAAAAACCATCGTTAGGTGTGTACGTGACCACGCCAGATGCATTTACGGAAAACGTTCCGTTTAGCGGTGGATTGTTTAATATGACAGTAGTGTTGGTCTTGCTCACATCATTGTCTTTCACTGCTATTGGTATCGCGGTGTTGGTAGGCGTGGTTACTTCATCAGGAGACCCAACAGGTTTAATAGAGATATTTACGGTTATTGGATCAGAGTTTACTCCATCTGTTGTTTTAAGCAAATAGGTAAAACTATCCTGCCCTGAAAATCCTGAGTTTGGCGTATAAACAGCGACGTTGTTGGCATTGACTATCACATTTCCATTAACCGGATTTGTATTGATACCAACTGTGGTACCCACTTTACTTAAATCGTTATCCTTTACTATTACACTTGCGGAAACATTAATTGGTGTAATAATATTGTCGTTTGTCCCAATTGGTTTAACATTTAAGCTCACAAGTATAGGATCAGAGTCTAGGCCATCTGCAGTCCTTAAAAAGTAAGTAAATGAATCCTTACCTGAATAACCAGGATTTGGGGTAAATAAAACAACTCCATTTAAATTGGTTGTAACTATACCATTTAATGGATTTGTAGTTACAATTACAGAAGTGCCAACGCTACTTAAATCATTGTTTTTAACCACAATCGTTAAAGGTTGGTTGGTAAGTGTTGTACCAGAGTCAACCGTACCAAGTGGTTTAACACTTACAGTGACTGTAATTGGATCGGATTCAATATTGCCTGAATTTTTAAGTTTATAAGTAAATACATCACGGCCACTAAATCCAGTTGCTGGTGTGTATACAATAGTCCCGTCATTGTTAATGATAATGGAACCATGTGAGGGACTCGTATCAGAAATTACTGTAGCACCATTTTTATCTGGATCATTTGCAAGTACGTTAATAGTTATAGGTGCATTCGTAATGGTGTTGGCATTATCGTTAAATCCAATAGGCTTCAAACTTACTCCAATCACAACGGTAGCAATATTGGACTCAGCACCATAATTATCTTTGATGGTATAGGTAAAAGAGTCAGAACCAGTATACCCATTATTAGGTCTATATATCACTTTTCCTGTTACCAAATCTACTACCAATGTGCCATTTTGAGGCTGTGTTTTTATTATTAGAGAGCCCTTATCAATAGTAGTATTTCCATCAAGATCAGTATCGTTGTCTAAAACAGGAATAGTAATGTCTGTGTTTAGGTTGGTGCTAATATTTTCATTAACGGCGACAGGTCTGTTATTAACTGTAATTTGTACATCATCGCTTGATTCGCAACCACTTGAGTTTCGAATGGTCCAACGGAAAACATAGATTCCACCAATTAAGTTATTGATAAATGTGTTTTTATTCGTTGGGTTCGTGAAAGTTGCATTACTTGGGCCTGAAACTTGCGTCCACGAGCCAGTATAACCAACATGCTCACTTCCTTCAAGGGAACTACTTGCAGGATTAGTTGAGATATTTGCTATTTTATCTGGTCCAGCAACCGGATAAACAGTAGGATCTGAATAGTTTAGTGTAATTGACGCTGAATTTGATTCTTTACCATAGCTATCTTTAATAGTATAGTTAGCTGTTACAGGTCCAGTAAATATTGCTGAAGGGGTAAAAATTATATTTCCGTTCTGCGCAACGGCAAAAGTGCCTTTTCCGTTAACAGGAAAGGTATTTTGTATGCCATTGATATTTGGATTTAAATCTATTTGGCTATTAATCAACACAGCTCCGGCATTGTCTGTTCGGTCATTTAGAGATACATCGAACGTGGCTATATTACCTGTACATGCTGCAAAAACATCATTTGTTGCTACTACTGGTAACAGTGAGTTAGAATTGTAAACTTCAATCGCTACGTTCCTAACCTCATGGTAATTTGTTTGGTCTCCAGTAGAAGATGCAAAACCATATCTTAAGTTGGCTGGAGCGGCCTCAGGGTAATAATAATTACTAATAACAGTAGCAGTTGTTAATGTTTGGCCCCCTCTAGTTATCTTGACAGTGATGTTGTAACCACCTGCTGGGTTCGGTTCCATTTCCATCAAAACCTTTCTATATCCAGGTGAACTTGATAACGATTGTCTTTGAATTCCATCCCCAACCAACGAAAATCCTGAGTTAGAAACTAAAGATGTAGTTAAAAATTTATAATTATCTTGAGTTAATGAGGAACCATCTCCTTTTCCTCTCAAAGTAACTGATCCTGGAAACTGACCGGTTCCACCTTGCCTACCTTCATTTGGATTAGAGAAATTACCAAACTCATCAAGACCAATTGCCAGGTAACCTTTACTAACTCCAGGTGAGATGGGGTTAGTAGTATTAATCTGCGCGTATCCGAGTGATCCACCAAACCCGCCAATAGTAAAAGGATCAGCTGTTGCATCAAAAAGAAAAAAACTAATGCCATCTGCACCTGTTCCACCATAAATATAGTATTCAAACTCAACTCTTAAGCCGTTATTAGATGGAAAGTTAGAATTGCTAAATACATATCCTTTTTGATTTTTAATGTTATTAGTTAGGCGTAAATAGCCCTGTCCAACGGGATCAATTGGATTGCCGCCTGTAACAGAGCTTCCAGAGGCAGTTAAAAACGCCGAAGGTGCGCCACCAAAAGTAACTCCAGGAGCAGTTGCGGCTCTAAAACTCTCCATATAAGGAAATTGGGCAAAAACAGATAGAGTCGTAAATTGTAATATTAGAACAAGTACAAGATAACGTATAAGTTTAATCATATGTAGTTTTGAGATAATGCTTTAATATGCATACTATATTAACCAAAAATAGAGCCACCAAACATTAAAAGCTATTTTTTATTTCTAATTACTTTAAGAGACTCAAAAATACAGAATATTCATAATGTTTTCACCAAGATGTTGTTATAGTTAACATCAAGCCGTGGAATTAAGTCTCGTTTTATTGAGAATAATCCCCATTAATAAATCCTTTCCCAAGTTTTCGTTTCAAAATTGTAGGCTTTAAGGAGCGTTGCAGGATTTCCAGCAACTACAGAATAGGGAGGGACGTCTTTTGTAACTACTGATCCGGCTGCTACTATTGAGTGCTTTCCAATTGTCACCCCTGCAGTAATCACTGAATTAGCTGCAATCCAGCAATCATCTTCGATTATTATTTGTTTTGAAACAATAGGTTGTTTAGAAATCGGTATGTCTATTTCAAGATAAATATGATTAAGCCCACTCACTACAACATTTTGTGCGATAATGATATTATTTCCGATGTGGACTGGTCCAATTATTGTATTTCCGATACCTATTAATGAATCATTCCCAATAAAAACATTTCCTACACCATTATTTATTGTGCAAAAATCTTCAATCACAGAATTCGAACCCAGAGTAAATTTATTAAAAGGCAGAACATCCAATCTGACATTAAACCTTATTTTACTTCCTGACCCTCGATTATGGAAGAACGGATTCAAGAACCATTTTACCCAAATTCTTGGGCGTGCTTCATTCTTTGGAATCAATAATCTATGTACTATCTTTTTAAATGTAGGATTGCCTTTAATAATGTTGATTACTCCAGTCATGTTAATAAGTATATGAACTACAATATTAGTATATTTTCTACAACAAATATATATTTGACGATTACTACTTCAATTTATGAAATCCTATAAGAAAATCTTATTATCGTTATCTTTAACGTTAGTATTATGTGTAAATGGATATTTCCTAATGGCCCAACAGCCTGCGATTCTCCCAGAGATATCTTATTTATTTATGGAAAAACTCATTGCAACAGCGAAGGAAAATTATCCAAGGGTGAAATCGCTTAATAGCCAGGTAGAAGCGGCGAAAAATGATCTTAGTATTGCTAAAACATCATGGCTTGAACCATTTTCTTTTCAATATGTTGTAAGGTCTAATCAAACCAATACTAATTTAGTTACAGTCACTACTCAAGATGTTTTAACTGGATATCAATTTGGTGTATCGTTTAATCCTGCATCTTTATTCTCCAAACCTGCAACTGTAAAAAAAGCAAAAAAGCAAGTAGAAGTTGCTATCTATAGTAAAGAAGAGTACGATTTAAGTTTAGAGGCGGAAGTCAAAACTCGTTATTTTGCATATCTGCAATCTCAAAAATCATTAAGGCCACTAACAGACGCACTATTAGATGCGGAGAATAATTTGAAAGTTATTAAATTGGCTTTCCAGAAGGCAGAGGTCAAGCTGGCAGATTATAATGCAGCCTCAATAAGTTACAATCAAACTTTTGCATCTAAATTGCAGGCAGAAACTACCTATTTGACGGCCAAGGCTGCACTAGAAGAGTTAACAGTTAAAAAACTCGAGGAAATAAAGTAATGGACGAAATAAAGAAATTTATATATATCCTTAGAAAGTATTTGTTGGCACTGATTGTTGTGCCGATACTAACAGTAATTGTTACTTATTTCTTAGTTAGGAATATGCCCGATACTTATATATCTCAAGCGGATATGGCAACTGGGATTGTCGATGAAACTCAACAATATCAACAACAATCACTAGGACAAATTGGTGTTTTGCCGAATGATCAAATCAATCAGCAATTCAGTAATCTAATGGCAACAATGCGCATAAAAAAAATGCTCGATCAGGTGTCCTATACATTAATATTACATGATTTGACTTCAGAAAAGCCATTCAGGACGCCGAGTGGTGCTGTTCGAGATCTAAATCCTAGTGCTAGAGCCCATGCTATAGCGGTTTATAGAGAGCTTTTTGCAAAAAAAAGCGCCTTAAATTTGTGGGATAAAGATCAAAATGGTATTTATAATGTGTTGAAGTCTATGCATTATGATAGTGAAAGTATTAGTGATAAACTTACTATTTTTAGAGCTGGCGCGAGTGATTTTATTACAATTCAGTTTCAATCAGAAGATCCTACATTATCCGCTATGGTGGTCAATACCTTGGTGCAAGAATTCATCTCATATTATTCAACGTTGGTAAGAACCAATAAGATTAAGGCCACTGAATTTGTAGGTGTATTGCTTAAAGAGAAGAGTGATACATTAGCCAACAAAATGGCGGCGTTAAAAGAGTACAAAATTAGGAACAGAGTTTTGAATTTGGATGAACAATCTAAGCAGCTTTATACAAGTATTAATGCTTATGATGCAAAAAAACAAGAGGCTGTGCAAAATACATCTTCATATGCTGGTGCATTAAATGAAATTGATAGAAAGTTCACACCGGATGAACGTAAATATCTGGAATCGACAATCTCTAAAATCAATCAAGATATTACTGGTACAAAGCAAGAGCTAAGTGCAATGTATGATCATTATTATAAGAGTGATTTCGAAGATAAATATAAAGTTTCCATAGATTCTCTTGAATTAAAGTTGAGTTATGAAATAGGGCAATCTTCAGATCAATATATATCCAACCCGCTTGCGGCCAAAGAAGCGCTGGTTCAGCAAAAGATAGACCTTCAGATTAAGCTAGATCTTTATAGGTACAGTATTAATGCGTTAGAACAACAACTTAGTAAGTTGAATAATCAATTTGATCAACTTGTTCCCCGTGAAGCAGAGGTACAGTCTTATGAAATGGAAATTAATATTGCAACTAAGGAGTATATCGAAATATTAAATAAGTATAATCAGTCCAGTTTAGAGTCAACAATACCTATTAAAATTAGTATGATTCAAGCAGGAATGCCTGGACTTCCTCAGCCCTCTAAGAAAATGTTGTTGGTCATTTTGAGTGGCATTATCAGCTCAATTTTTGTTTTTATTGCTTTATTTGTTGTGTTTTTAATGGATAGAAGAATTCTTTCAGGTGAGCAATTGGCTAACAAAACTCAATTACCGGTATTGGGGATTATTCGTAAAGCCGATGAATCTTCAATTGATTTAAGACAGATTTGGACTGACAAAGATCATTCTGAGTCGATTTTAAAATTAAAGAATCAATTAAGGTCTATAAGGTATGAGATAGAAAATGACTTGAGTGGGAAAATCTTGCTGATTTCCAGTTTAAATGCAGATCAGGGTAAAACATTCCTTACACTGAGCCTTGCCTTTGCATGGATTAAGACAGGTAAGCGGGTTCTAGTAATTGATGGTAATTTTAATAACCCTAATATTAGTAATCAGGTTGGTACCTCACTAGGTTATTTAGAAGATTACTTAACCGGGTTAATTTCTATTGAGCAAACACAAAGTGATTCTTCGCTTTCTATACTTAAAAATAGGGGTGGAGACTCTTCTTTGGTAGAAATTACCAGCTTTGAGCAAATTAAGATTAAGCTTGATCAGTTACGGGGATTCTATGATGTCATATTAATAGAGTCTTCTGCTTTAGATGTCTTAAATCAATCAAAAGAATGGTCTACTTTCGCAGATGGTATAATCGCTGTATTTAATTATGGGAGTACTATTTTTAGAAAGGAAAAAAATGCCTTGACTTATTTGAAGGGAACTGGATTGTTTTTAGGGTGGGTTTTTAATAAACTACCTTCAAATTAGCAATGATTTACTTGGAATATATTTGGTTTATTATACAAGCTTTATTCGGTTATAGTTTGGTTTTGCCCATTGTTCTTTTTGTAGCATGGCGACTCACTTCAAAAACAGATTTAGTTAAAGATTTGTCAAAGGATGAAGAAAGTGATTATGCAATTATTGTAACTGCATATCAACAAACTCATACACTGAAGGCAGTTGTTGATTCTATTATAAAAATGGAATATCATAACTATTTGGTATATATAGTAGCAGATAATTGCGACGTGACAGATTTGAATTTTAGTGATTCGAGAATAATATTGCTTAGACCAGAAATAGTTTTAGCTAGCAATACAAAATCTCATCAATATGCATTGAACCACTTCGCTCGCATACATAATAATATAACTATCATCGATAGCGACAATTTGGTTCATTCAAACTATCTTAAAGAACTAAACTATTTTTTTAATTGTGGATATATTGCTGTGCAAGGTGTTAGAAAAGCAAAGAATATTAATACCAATATAGCCGAACTAGATTCTGTAAGAGATATATATTATCACTTTTATGATGGTAAATTATTATTTGAGCTTGGTTCTTCTGCTACACTCGCTGGCTCTGGAATGGCTTTTACATACCCAATATACAAGCAATTTCTGGCAGAAAACTCCGTATCAGGAGCAGGGTTTGACAAGGTTCTGCAATCATGGTTAGTTGGTAGTGGTAATAGAATAGCATTTGCTGAAAATGCCATAGTTTTTGATGAAAAAACTTCAAAATCAGACCAACTAGTCCAACAAAGAAGTCGATGGATCAATACGTGGTTTAAATATTTTTCTAACGGGTTTAAAATCACTTACTATGGAATGAGGAACTTGAATAAAAATCAATTTTTGTTTGGGATAGTTTTATTAAGGCCTCCATTATTTATTTTTATTTTGATCTCGGGTTTATTTATGGCAATTAGTTTGTTTACATTTTTTTCAATATTTGTAATTTGGTTAACTAGTTTCTTGTTGTTTATTTTAGGGTTCTATTTATCACTAGCCTATTCAAACGCAAATAAAAGTGCATATAGATCTCTCTTTGGAGTTCCAAAATTTATTTATTTGCAGGTAATATCATTATTGAAAAGCCGGAATGCCAACAAGAATTCTGTAGCGACCACCCATTACCAAGATAAAGGTATTGATGAAGTTTAACCATAGTATATGAAGATTGAGCCCGCTAAGAAAGATAGACGTAGAATTGAAAATTTTGAGAAGTTACTCCCTAAAATTTGCTACTATTTAGCACTTCTTGTATCCGCATGCTCAGCTTATTATTTCTTTATAAGGATAGTTTTTCTTTAAGCATAGAGAAATGAATATCATGATATCAACTGATAAAATATCACCGTTTAAACTTTTACTAGTTTTATCGATAGTGGCAATTTTGTTTGTTTTTGGAATTAGCAAATACGGTTTCTCAGTGGTGTTGATGGCGGGAATTGTCCTAGTAGCACTACCGCTTGCATTTTGCGTTATTGTTTATCCTAAATTTGGTATTTTAGTATTATTGATTTCTAGTTATCTTATTATGTTCACCAGCAGGTTAGGGGTTAACTTTCCTGTGGGAACCTTGATGGATGGACTACAATTACTGCTAATTATTGGATTTTGTATAACTCAAAAGATAAATCCAAATTGGAAAATATTAAAAAATTATACTTCTTTGCTGGTTTTGATTTGGGTAGGATACAATTTGCTACAATTTTTTAATATTACAGCTGAATCACAGTTAGCCTGGGTCTATACTATAAGGTCTGTAGCAGTAGTGATGCTTATGTATTTTGTTTTTCTTAGACAAATTAATTCTATTGAATTTATTAGACTAATCATAAAGGTATGGATTGGTCTGGCTTTTTTTGCTGCTTTGTACTCATTCAAACAAGAACATATTGGGTTTTTTAGGTTTGAAGAACAATGGTTGGCTTCAGACCCTAATCTTTCTACTTTATACTTGATTATGGGACATTGGCGAAAGTTTTCCATTTTCTCAGATCCAGTAGCATTTTCTTACAATATGGTTACCTGTTCTATCCTCTGTACAGTTTTAATACTCAATGTAGAGAAAATGTATATGAAGGTGATCCTCGGTGCTCTTGTAATATTCTTTTTGGTAAATATGCTTTATTCAGGAACAAGAGCTGCTTATGTTTTGTATCCTGCAGCGCTGTTTTTATTTGCTATTTTAAAATTAAATTACAAAGTTTTAATATTTTCGTCAATAGCCTTTTTATTTCTTGTTGGATTGATCTTTGCACCGATTTATACTCCTATGATTATGCGTTTTCAATCGGCGTTTAGGCCAAGTGAGGACGCATCGTTTAATGTTAGGAAAATTAATCAGAAAAGAATTCAACCTTATATTCAGCAACATCCTTTTGGAGGTGGACTAGGTTCTACCGGAACTTGGGGAGAACGTTTTTCTCCTGACTCTTACCTTGCCAAGTTTCCGCCTGATAGTGGTTATGTTAGAGTAGCAGTAGAAACAGGATGGTTTGGCATTTTATTGTTTTGTACCTTGATGTTTGTAATATTAGCCAACGGGATCAGAAATTATTATCGTATACATGACCCTGAGCTGAAAAATTATTGTCTGGCAATGATTCTTGTTATTTTCGCTTTAAATATTGGGAATTATCCGCAGGAAGCAATTGTACAGTTTCCTCACAGTGTTTATTTTAGTTTATTTGTAGCATTATTGCATGTTACTTACTATCTTGATCGTCGAAAGAAATTAGTTAACGATAATATGAAATAATGAGTTTAATAACAGGTAAGCATATTATTGTTGTCGGATTACAGCCATGGGATACTGAAATAGGTAGTAATTGTAAAAATATTGCTCTTGAATTTAGTAAGAATAATAAGGTGCTCTATGTGAATTCTCCTCTAGATAGAATCACAAAATTAAGAAGAAAATCTGATCCCAGTATTGCGAAACGAATAGATATTTTGGATGGAAAGAATGAGAGTTTAGAATTGGTTTACCCCAATCTTTGGGTTTATTATCCAGATGTAATTATAGAGTCAATTAACTGGATTAAAGTTAAATTGATATTCGATTTTCTAAATAAGCGAAACAATAAATTGATTGCAAAATCTATTTTTAAAGCATTAAAAAGGATTGGATTTAAGGATTATATCTTGTTCAACGATAATGATATTTTCAGAAGTTTTTATTTAAAAGATTATTTAAAACCAGACATAAGTATTTATTATTCCCGAGATTATCTATTAGGAGTAGATTATTGGAAGCATCACGGGAAGGATTTAGAACCTAAATTAATTGCAAAAAGTGATTTATGCGTTGCTAATTCTTTATATCTAAAAGAATATTGTAAACGTTATAATCCTTTTTCTTATTATGTAGGCCAAGGATGCGAATTAAATATGTTTCAAAATGTCAGTAATAATTTTATTCCGGATGATCTTCTTACTATTCAGAAACCAATAATAGGATATGTTGGTGCTCTTCAATCATTACGGTTGGATCTTGAGCTAATTGGATACATTTCAAAACACTTGCCAAATTTTAGTATCGTACTAGTAGGACCAGAAGATGATGAATTTTTAGGCAGCGCGCTACACGATATATCAAACGTTCATTTTTTGGGTAGCAAAATGCCTGAACAACTTCCCGCGTACATTAATTCATTTAATATTTGTATAAATCCTCAAAAGATTAATGAAGTAACTGTTGGAAATTATCCGAGAAAAATCGACGAGTATCTTGCGGTTGGTAAACCCGTAGTCGCTACAAAAACAGAAAGTATGAGTGTTTTTGCTGACCATGTTTATTTGGCAGAAACAAAGATGCAATATGTTAATCTGATCCAGCAAGCTTTGGATGAAGATAGTCATTCAAAATCTTTAGAACGTCGTCAATTTGCAGCCACTCATACTTGGGCAGCAAGCGTTGGGGAAATATATTCTGCTATTCTAAAAAATTATAAAGTAATAAATAGCGTCGAAAAGTAAATTTTATTGATATTTAATGACGTAATTGACTTTTACCAAAATAAGATCAATTTGTGATTAAAACATTATGAACAGAACTAAATCTGCCTTTATAGGAGCTATATCTTCTCAAGTATTTACAATCAGTGCTATTCTGTTAAATCTGGCAACAACACCGTTTATACTTCACCACCTTAACTCTTCTATTTATGGTTTATCGATCATTATATTTCAAATAACCACTTATCTCGGTATGTTTGATTTTGGTTTAACAGCAGGTGTAGAGCGATTTCTTGCTGGAACTCGTGAGGACAGCGAGGAATCAAAAAATAGAATTCAGAAGATTATATCTACCTCGTTCATTGTATATGCGCTGATGGGCTTAATTGTAGTCGTAATTGGAAGTGTCTTTGCGCCTTTTGCAGCTGAAATATTTGATATACCTGCTGGGTTCAGTAAAAGTGTACATTACATAATTATTTCCTTGTCGTTCCTTGTCGGTTTTCAATTTTTATTAAGGGCCGTGTCAGGCATTTTCTTTGCTCATCAAAAGCAATTCCTTTCTAATAGTTTGTCATTTGCCTTAAACATAAGTAACATACTGTTTACTGTACTTTTCGTTTACCTTGGATATGAATTGTGGAGTTTTGTTTTTGCTCAGGTATTAGTGTTCTTATTTAATTCTATTCTGACCTTATATTTCTTCAATAAACACTATGGATATGTTAAATTCACAACAAAAGACTTTGAATTTTCTTTGCTAAAGGAAATGTTTTCGTATGGCTTTTATTTATTTATTATTGGAGTAGCTGTGCAAATTGTATTTCAAACAGACAGGGTAGTTATTGGTTCTATAGTGTCATTATCAGCGGTGTCTGTCTACGCACTTACCTCGAAATTACCAGAAATGAGCTCTCAATTGATCTGGAAAATTACAGACAATTCTTTTCCGGGTATGGTTGAGCTTTCAAAGGGAGCAGAGATTAATCCTTTTAGAAAGATACATGACAAATTAATGGGGCTTACACTTTCCTTGTCTACTACAGCATTTTGGATTATAGCAATAATGACGGCGCCATTTATAAATCTCTGGATAGGTAAGAACTTCTTCGCTGGTCAAGATTTCGTTTTTCTTATATGCTACCTTTATCTTGTTCAGCTAACTTTTATACATGTTAGTTCAATGTGTTTAAACGGTGCAGGTATCGCCAAACAACTTTCTTTTATGTCAATTTTGGAGGCAATTTTAAATCTCGGTATATCCATATATCTAACTAAATTGATGGGCTTGAAAGGTGTTTTGTTTGGGACTATAATTGCCGGACTACTAACTTCAGTTTGGTATGTGCCATATCTCACTAGTAAGTTTATGAAAATTTCAATTAAAGAATATTTAATCTCATTATTGAAACCCATTTTATTCTGCTCTATTTTTGATGTAGTTATATTTTTTCTTTTCAGAAACATATTTTCACAAATTTCAAGTTGGTTCTATTTAATGTTATATTCAATGATATTTTCAATTCTAGTTGCTATTCCTATGGTTTGGTATAACTGGAGTTTTATTAAAGATGTAAAATCTAAATTGTTTACTAAAGGAGCGGGATAATCTATTTTAAGAAATGGAGATTAGTTTAAAAAACCCAAAGGTATCTATAGTGATGCCTGCATATAATTCGAGAGTTCATATTGTTGAGTCTATCAGAAGTGTTATCGATCAAACCTATCAAAATTGGGAGTTGATTATAATCGACGATGGATCGTCTGATGATACCTTTGCAATTGTTGATGATATCTCTAAAACTGAGCCTAGGATTAAGCTTTCAAAGCAGAAGAATCAGGGTATAGGAGCTACAAGGAATAATGGATATAAACTTTCTTCTGGAAGCTGGGTCGCATTTCTCGATCATGATGATTTATGGCAAGCGAGAAAGCTTGAACAACAAATTGAAGTTTCGATTTCGAACCCAAGCCTTAATGTTATATTTTCCGGAGGGTGGTTTTTTTTTAACAATAACCTAGAAGAATTGACTGAATATAGGACTATATATGGTGCTTTTAACAGTAAAGAGATGTATTTGAAGCAATTGGAGGAGAATTATATTGCAACGTTGTCTATTATGGTAAAGCGATCATTAATCGAAGAAATTGGCCCTTGGGATGAAAGGAAAATAATTCAAGGTTGTGATGATTATGACTATTGGTTTCGAATGGCTAAAGCAAAAGCCATTTTTTACGGTATAAATGAGCATCTTTTTTACTATCGTAAACATGATAATAACTATTCTAATGATGGTGTGAAGATGTT
Source organism: Pedobacter sp. UYP24 (assembly GCF_054057295.1). Classification (NCBI taxonomy): domain Bacteria; kingdom Pseudomonadati; phylum Bacteroidota; class Sphingobacteriia; order Sphingobacteriales; family Sphingobacteriaceae; genus Pedobacter; species Pedobacter sp. UYP24. Next base: position 346,491 of record NZ_JBSRZD010000002.1, on the reverse strand, counting down.
CATTGCGGAAGCTAATGTACTTGTTAAAAACTTTGATCGGAATATTTTGAATACACGCAGCAGCATCAAAAAATTTGAAAAAAAAATTCATTCAATCATTCTTTCATTAATTCGGATGGGAGAAATAGTTAAAACGCTCGAAGTATTAGCAGATCTTAATATAATATTGCCTTCGATATATGGTCGGGCAAGCTATAATGTGTTAAAAAAGTTCAGAGAACATTCTTTACTTATGGTCAAATTGCTATTTAAGGCACAACGTCTTATAAACTAATTATGGGTATTTTGTTTCGGTTAAAGAGAGTTTTAAAGATACTTCTAAAGAAGTTAGGTTTATTCAGAGTGTTTCCAAATGGATCATCTATTCATATTGCGGAGGATTTTAGGATAGGATTATATCCAAGTATAACTGTATCTAACAAATCAACCGTAGTAATAAGCAGTAATGTTGAAATGCGTAGATACTGCAATGTTATTGTTGAAGAAAATGCGCAGCTCATTATTGAAGAAAATGTTTTCCTAAATAACTACTGTTCTATCAACTGCCATGATAGAATAAGAATTGGTTCTAATACTATCATTGGTGAAGGGGTAAAATTTTATGATCACAACCACAAATATACTCTAAATCCTAGTTTAGATATCTTTAAAGATCAGTTTACGAAGGCAGAAATAAACATAGGAAGTAATTGCTGGATTGGAAGTAATGTAATTATACTTAAAGGCGTGATCATAGGAGATAATGTTATCGTTGGAGCAAATTGCTTGATTTTTAAATCAATCGCTTCAAATTCTATTGTGAGGTCGAAATCAGAATTATTAATTAATGACATAACAGAAGGTAATGGATAGCAGAAAACAAGGGCTTAATTTAGTTTTTACTATAGATGAGAATTTCGTCAGGCATTTTTCAGTAGCATTAGTTTCGGTACTGGAAAATAACAAAGACCTGGATCTAAATATCTTTGTAATACACGATATAGAAAATTTGAATAAGCTTACCGAGGTGATCGACTTTTTTAAGGCGAAATATGATTTTAAGGTTAGGTTGTTATCGCTTGATAACTCTGTACTTGCAAATTTTAAAGTATCCCTTCATTTATCAAAAGCTGTATATTTCAGATTGTTTTTACCGGAAATCTTACCGAAAGATTTAGATAAAATCTTATTTCTTGACTCAGATCTAGTTGTAACAAATACCTTGAGGGAGTTAGCAGAATTTAAGTTTACAGATCAAGCGCTTCTTGCTCAGAATGACATCGAATTAGATATAAATATTAACAGATTGAACGAGATGGGTTTTCCGGTCAGGAGTTATTTTAATGCGGGGGTAATGCTAATCAATCTAAAATATTGGAGAGAAGGAGAATATTCTAAAAAGCTGTTGGATATTGCGGATATGTATATGGATAAACTGAGTTGGTGGGACCAGGATATCTTAAATATATGCTTCTATGATTCATGGGAATACTTCGATAAAACATACAATGCTTTGCATTTGAGGAAAAAATTAGATAAGTTACCTATAATTGTTCATTATGCAGGACCTTCAAAGCCTTGGCAATATATGAACAGTAATCCTTATCGATCTCAATACTGGAAATATCAAAGACTTACGCCATATAAGGATACTCCGCTTGAAGGCCACACTTTAAAGAACATTTGGGAAAAAAATTATGTTCATTATAAAGTATGGCTAATTAATACGTTTACTGATAAAAATTACTAGCATAATATGCAGATTGTACATGTGATTTTAGTACACAAAAATCCTTGGCAAGTTAAACGTCTTGTCGCTAGTCTTAGTCATACAGATTCTCTAATTTTTTTGCATGTCGATAAGAAAGTCAATATAGACCCTTTTAAAGCAGAATTGACATTACCAAATGTACATTTTGTAAAAAAAAGAGTTAGTGTGAATTGGGGTGGGTTTAGTCAAATAGAGGCTGTTATAAACAGCTTTAAAGAGTTAATTGAAGTTCTGCCCGAAGTCCAATATGTTAATCTTTTAAGTGGTCAAGACTACCCAATAAAATGCATATCCCGGTTTCATAAGTTTTTAGATGTCAATCCCGGATATGCATATATGGAATTTCAATCTTTTGAAGATCCATGGGTTGTTGCTGCGTTAGAGCGGTTTAATAAGTATCATTTTTCTGACACTAATTTCTTGGGGAAATTCATGATAGAGAAATTGATTACAGCTCTGTTTCCTAAGCGTGTATTTCCTGAAAATTTTAAGCTGGCAGGTAGGTCTCAGTGGTTTACTATTGATGGAGAGTGTCTGAATTACATCTTATACTTCATTTCCAATAAGAAAAGCTTATATAGAAAATTCAAGTACAGTTGGGGTGCTGACGAACTGGTATTCCAAACTATTTTATACAATTCCCATTTAAAGGATAAACTAGTAAATAACAATTTACGATACATTGACTGGTCAGATAACCAGTCAAGTCCGAAAACCATTACCATTGATGATAAAACAAAATTGATTGATTCAACTGCATACTTTGCGCGTAAGTTCGACATTAACGTTGATGAGGAAATTTTAGACTTTTTAGATGAACAATTCCAATAGATGTATACTATATCTGCTTCCGTTTTAATATTGCTAAAATTTTGGGTGCCCATAACAAATAACCTTCTTTTTTAAGGTGAGTGCCGTCATAAGTTAAATTCTTTTTTAATTTGCCATCGGTAGAAAGGGAGGAATTAACGTCGACAAATTCAATATTTCTAAGTTTTGCTAGACTCTTCAAATAAAAATTTAAAGTATCAACTTTTAAATTTGTTGTAATATCATCTTCATGATTCGTATAAAGTACGCTCTGCAGAACAGGGACTATTTTATGTGATAGCAATGTATCTACAATGGATTCAAAATTATGAAACGTGCGCTTAAGAGGTATACCCACAGCAATGTCATTAATGCCACCCTCTATAAAACATATTCTTGGGTTCTGCATTATAACTTTTTCTTGAACTAGCCAAACAAAATGTGAAGTGGTAAAACCAGGGGTACCCGCATTGTATACATCACTTCTATTTAAATCTTCATTCCAATCTGCGTTATAAATTTGGGAATCTCCAAACATAACAACTGCGTGCGACGATTTTGATGCAATCTTGGCTGATATATCTAATTTAAATTTAACTATAATTATTGTTATCCCAATAGCTAGTATTAAGTTCAGTACCAGCGAAAGTCCAAAGAGTATTTTTAGGTTCCGTTTCATGGCTATTTACTATCTCTAATTTTTTTGAACCAAGCATGGGCAAATTTATCTAATCCTTTTTCTGTAAAGTGAACCCCATCTGCTCTATAAAATGCGAGGTTTAAAGAGTCAGTATTTGGGCCTAACAAGACATCTTTTCGTTCATTTATCACTTCAGTCTGTGCACTAGTTATAAGTGAGTTTATTCCTAATGGATAGTCATTGTTGTAAGGAAAATAGCTGGTAATTGATGAATAAAAAGGGGCTTTAATTCTTTTTTTTCGGAATATGTCAACCAATTTATTTAATTGGTTGACATATTCAGCTTTAGATGTGCCATCAACATTATCCGTTTCACCTTGGTCCCAAAAAATGTGAGTCAATTTGATGTTTTCTTTTTTTAGATCATCTAGCGCTTTATCTAATATAGGTCTACAGTCTCCAGTTGTCCATTTAGCTATTGATGTTTGTCCTATTCCAATCGGTATAATGATGACTTTTTTACAGAGACCGCTATCGATCAACATGTCTGCAACCCTGGTCCAAACGCTACTCCCACCTCCATCGGGCCCCAGCAGTGGCTCTTTCGCCTTATACAGATTTTTTTTGTAAAAATTATAAACCTCATTTCTGCATTCATATGTCCCATTGCCATAATTTGCTGCGTTTGATTGACCGAACGCTAAAAAAATAAAGGTTTTATCCGAATTAATTATAGCTTGAGGATCTGCAATCTTTTTTCTAAAATGGAGATAATTTCTAATGAACTGAGCATTTATCAAATATTCTCTATTTCTATTTGCTAATATTCCGATGATTATTCCTATGAAAATAGCTAATAGGATTTGGTATCTTTTTTTAATCACTTTGTAATACTTTTAAAAACCTGTAGTTTGTTCTTTATTTTATTTAACGCTTTGTTCCAATATCTCGCGTATGCGGAATAAGGTTTGAAACTGCGCCAAGCTGTTAATTCTAAATATTTGTAAAATTCGGTAGCATAACTTTGGTTGTCTTTATAAGACTGATATATTGGTTTATTGCCGATAAAGTGAATAATGTTTGGACTCTCTTCCATGAGCATGGAATAGCAATTCCATTTGAAATCGAGTGTAAGACATTTGGAAGCCAAAACCACATTAAATCCGTATTGATCTGGAAAATTTGCATATTTAATATTCTCCTCAACAGCATTAATGATCGCTTGAGTAATACTTTCTTCACGCCATAAGTCCATATTAAAAACAATTAGTCCTGTGTTAAAATAGGGTGTATTTGGATCTAAATTAAGCTCTTCATAATTTGGAATGCCACCCCATTCACTGCTCACTACTTCACTTCTATCTTTTACAGCAGCGACTGGAAAATTTCCCAGATCAATTTTCCAAAGTTTTGAAATATCAGTACAACAAATCATATCCGCATCTAAATAGATGGCTTTTTTAATCTCTAAGGGCAAAAAAGAAGGTATAAAAAGCCTCATATAAACGTTTCGCGGAAAAGAAGAATTGTCTATCGGTAACTTGATGTTTTCGAAAATTTTAGCTGATTCTAACCAGGTAACATTTAATTTTCCGTCTAACGTGATTTGATTTATGCGGTTTTTGTTGCTTAATGAAATATTGTCATTAATAATAAATAGTTGGATATGCTGTTCCGATTTGTGGTTTACTATAATCGATTTCAATAAAGCGCCTAACATCAGGGCGAAGTGGTTATTGCAAGTAAATACTAGAGTAATTATTTCAGGAGTTTCCATAATACTATCTGAACAAATCATAATTAAACCTCAACAACCTGTAAATATTCCTAATTCCAGTCATTAATAGACTATCACTTTCCCTTAAAAAATTGCGCTTGACTGTACTTGGTTCTAAAGAATCGTTCCGTTGATCAAATAAGTCTTTAAAATCATTATAAAACAATGCCTTTCCTTTATTTTTTATAAACGAAAACATCATTCTATACTCTGCCCTATCACTTTTGATACCTTCGATATATCTTCCGAACTTAGATATAAAGCTCTTACGACGTAAATGAGGGTGATCACTATAGTAATAGAATTTTTTATATTCGCCAGTAAATCTTTTAAAGATCATATCTGAAAAACCACCTTTGTACGATTTTAAATATGGATAATTAAAATAAGCATAGAACCTTACCATGTCCAGATCCGGGCGATCATGCATGTACGTTAGAGCCAGTTCAAGTTTTTCAGGGAATAGTGCTAGAGGTATAAAATCCTCTTGAATATATAATGTCAGGGATGTCTTAATCGCATCTTCACCTTTATTGATGTTATTTGCTAATCCACGGTTAACATCTGACTTAAGTAACCTAAAATTAAATAGCTTTTCAAGCACCTCAAGCTGATTTAAATGTTCGGGCTTACTGCAATCGTCAGAAACAATTATCTCCTCAAATTCGCAGTTTAAAGATTCAAAATTTCTTAATAGCCTTTCTAATGAATTACTCCGATTGTAATGGGTAATAAGCAAGGTAGTATCCTTAAAGAAATATTTTTTTTGCATATGTGCAGCTGCGGTAGAATTATACAAAATGAATTGGTTTTCTACTGCAATTTAGGTTTTTTATCTTTATTTACAGATTGTTTGAATAACTTTTAAGAACTATATTCGCTAATAGTTTAACCTTTATATGCTTTATGAGACCAGTCGCCATCCCTAAAAATATTTTAAAATTTTTTAATAATAAGCTAAGCAAGGATGAAATGTGTCTAGAAGCAAAACATCAATATCAGCAATTGAAAAGTGATACTCCACAAATATCAGTTGTGATGCCCGCGTATAACGAATCAGAAAATATTGTACCCGCACTTTCCTCTTTGTGTTTCAATAAAACAAATAAGCAGGTTGAAATTATTGTAGTAAATAACAACTCAATTGATAATACTGCTGAACTGGTCGAGAAATGCGGTGTTCGATGTATTCTTGAGACCAAACAGGGTATAGCTAATGCTAGAAATGCTGGGATGGTAGCGGCAAAGGGTAAATATATTTTGAACGCCGACGCAGATACTATATATCCAGAAGGATGGATTGATGAGATCGTACAACCGCTCATAGATAATGAAAATATATCTATGAGTTATGGGAGGTTCTCCTTCATTCCTGTCGGAAGTACTGGAAGATATACGTATTTTGTATATGAATACCTGGCAGACTTTACCCGATGGATCAATAAACATGTTAAGGATGAGGCCGTAAATGTCTATGGATTTACTTCGGCAATAAGGAAGGAGCAGGGGTTGAGTGTTGGTGGATTTGACCATCCGCCTGGCACAGTAGAGGATGGTTATATGGCATTAAAACTTAGAAACAAAGGATATGGCAGTTTCTTCAATGTAGTTAGCAAAAAAGCAATTGTATGGACAACTGATAGAAGAATGCAAATAGATGGTGGATTTGTGAAGGGAACAATAAGGCGGGTAAAACGGGTATTCTTTAAAGGAGAAAGATAAACTCGGAATTATTAATATAAAAAAGGCCCGGAATTCTATTTAGAATTCCGGGCCTTTTTTATAAGCTTTTACTTTCTGATGTATAGAATTGATTCGTTTCTATATCCTTTTTCAGTATTGCTGTACCAATCGGTGAATTCTCTCCCCCCAGATGCCGCCCATGCTGCAAAATGTGGATATGCAGCTGTAATTGCTGTTCTTTCTTGAGGATAGACAAAAGGGCCATAGAAATCGATTGCAAATGGCTTGTTGGTATTTGTTAAGTAGTATCTTCCTGATGATAACTTAGAGTCGTCAGATTCTGTACCGAAAAAGCTTCCGCTTGCTAAAGATGTCGGTGCTTTGTTAACCAAGTGAACTTCTTTTCCACGATTCATATTACTGATCATAAACGGATTGAATGGTGCGTTTATTGTAAAACTTTCATCTAAAGGGGTGCTAAACAAAATATTCATAGTGATAGTTGGACTAGCGTACAAATTTGACGTAGCTACCGTATTTACAAATGATTGGAAGCCACCAAACATTGACCTATGGTTATCAAACGGTATCACAACAGCATTTGCTTGTCCAGATTCTGTACCGTTGTTATCTAATTTTATATAACCCTCGGTTAGATTTGCTCCAGTCACACTTGCAATTGCAGATGGATTCAATGGCAATTCAACTCCAAATCCATTAGGTTGCAATGCGCCTGCAGCTAGTGGTTTGTAAGACGCAGTTAAGTCTGCAACTTTATTTGAAGAACTCATGGCAAACTTATATTGATAACTGATCACCAAATCATTAAGGTCATAATCTCCTTCAGATGGCCAAAGGTCTTCAAATGCTGTAGTTCCCCATATTGTTTTACTCGGGTAGTATCTATTATATGCACGGTCTTTATCGTCTGGATACTCATCTCTATCATCAGGAACACCATCTCCATCTGTGTCTTTAACTTTATCTTCTAAATAAGGTATGTTAAGTGGTGAAATTGCTTCGACTGGATTTGATTGTGCGTAAACTACTAAATCATTAAAATCCTGATCACTACCATAACCATCTCTTCTGTCAATATCTTCAAATCCAATTAAATATGTGCCTTGAGCTGCATTATTTAATAGTACGTTATGGCGCATAAGACGCCCTTTTTCAGGGTTTAAATCTTCATTAGAATAGAATGTTGTATTTGATGTCGATATGGTATTGTCGTTGTTATAAGCGTTCTGGAATAAAGCAAAACCAATGGATACACCAGCAGGAAATCTTCCAATTTTAACTTTATCACCACGAATCATATTTCCTTCTCCTCTATGTCCCTTTAAAGATGCATTGGGGAAAATCATATGAATAGAATCGATTTCAGAATCTGTTAGTGGGGGATGGCCAGTTGGATAGGTATAATAGCCAAATGAATTTCTATAATCGGCACCTTCGTGTACAAAAGTGATCCATACGTCTGCTAAAGCTGTTATAGTCAAATTAGCCGGTGCCTCAGTAGCTATGTATTTCTGATTAACATAATGAGATTCTGGTAAAGAATTGTCTATTTTCTCTTTTAATGCATCCCAATCAATTGCATCTGGAGCATAAAGATTTTCCGCTATTGGTCTTCCCAATTCATCGTAGTTTTTTGGATCGTAATCAAGAATAGTTTTTGAATTCAAAGCATTTAAACCAGCGCTAGTTGACGATAGCTTAAATCTACCTGGAGTAGTATAACTGAGTTTTTCAACTACAATATTTCCACTTGCAACAGATTTGCCACCTATTGTAGCATTTACTATATCATTTTGAGCATATACTTTAATATTTCTTAATAATCCAAAGTACTGAGCATCAATTATAAAGTTAGTTTGAGATGCCCTCACTTTTAATTTTGTCCTAATAAAACCATCTTTGTCAGACAATACCTTTGTTAACTCAGCACCAGCTTTGGCGTTAGCAGGATCAAAAATAGCCACCATAACCCCCTTTAAAGGTTTTTCACTATCAGTTAAAAGCCTAATGTTAATAGTAATTTCTTTAGTTGTGTTATAGGCAAACCCGTCAGGAGCCGCTTTATCACCAATAAAAGATTTGTCTGTTTCTTCAACAGGGCTAATTGATTTTTTACACCCGTCAAAAGATAAAACCGATAAAAAGAGTACAGCTAAAAGTAGATTTCTATTCATAAAAAATTGAGGTTTAAAAGTTTTGGCCACCTAACCTATTGAAAATATCATTCCAATTAATATATTAAACCTAATACATTGATAAACAATGACATGTAATATAGTTGTTTTTTTATGAGGAAATGAAAATACCCATTACGGGTATCCGTTTCTACGATTGAACGCAAAAAATCCCCAATGCATGCATTGGGGATTTTTTAATGAAATATTTATTAAGATCTAATTTCCAAATAAATTTGTTGAACTAGAATTTAAATACCATGTAGGATTACTTGTCCCGCCACTGATAGCCCAGGTAGAGAATAAGCTGTATCCATCTGTAATGGAAATCTTTTCTTTTGGATATTTAAAGGTTGCTATTGGAAGTGTTATTCCCCATGGTAGGTTAGTTGCAGTTCCATAATATTTATTGTTAGCTACGTTAGTTGCATCGTCATTTGTTCCAAACAAAGCGGTGTTTGCTTTACTTGTCGGTTTCTTGCCAAACAAGTGAGTTTCAAATCCACGTCCATATCCTACTGTGTTATTCCAGATAAAAGGATTGAAGTTAAATCCAAATTCACTTTGAAGCGGACCATTTACAACATCAAAGGAGATATTATATGTTACAGCAGGTGAGGTAACTTGGCTAGTCTGCGTATTCCAGGTTGCTTGTTCTACACGGCTATCGGTAAATAATATTAATGTAACGTTTGTTTGTCCGCTTTCCAATGAAGTTCCTGTTGGACCAGTGAAGTTAGTCGCTTTGGCTGCAAGTAGTGGGAATTCAATACCAGCACCATTGTGAAACTCACCACCAGTAGCTAATAATTTATAGCTTGCTTCAACTCTTACAACTTTGTTAGCTGCATTGGTAACAACTTTATATTTATAAGTGAAAACAACATCATTCAAGTCATAATCGCCTTTTTTAGGCCAACTGTCTTCAAATGCTACAGTTGATCCCCCTAACGCATAGTTTTCAGATGTAATATCATGTGCTTTAGTTGGGTCATTAGGATAATCATCTACACTGTTTGGTACACCATCACCATCGGTATCGTTATTTACTGGCGCATGCCCTATACTTTCTGGCATACAGTCGTCAGTTGGAATAAATACTGTAGTAGTTGATAATAAACGTTTAGCCGGGCTTATAAAGAAACCAACAGGCAATCCGTTCACATAAGTTAAATAGTTTGAGTTATTTGAATTTGGTTGTGTAGCATTTAATGGATAAGAGGAAGTAGAAAGGTCAACTTCTAGGTTTCCAGAAAATCTAGCCTGACTGCCATTGTTTTGGTTGTTTGCATTGTTAATAAGGTTATTATCAATGCTACCATCAACTTTAAAAACTGAAGTAGTTCCACTACCCACAACAACTGCATTCAAGGCTTGAATAGAACCTGTGCGGAATACTGCGCCATCGTATAAAGTAATTACCCCATTGCTATTGATGTTACTTGAACCAGTAATGCGGAAATAGCTATAGTTTTTAAGTGGACCGTCAAAGGCTGTTGCATTTTCAGTTACAAACCATTTACAGTTATTGATAATTAAACCTCCTGAGTTGTAGTTTAAAGTTTTTACAGAAACTGTACCGCTGTTGGTAAAGCTGCCTGTTAAATTCATTTTTGAATTATTTGCCGTAAATGTACCGTTGTTTACAACTGTTGGATTGCTTGAGTTTAAGTTAATCTCTCCACCTGCAAAAGTAACTGCACCACTGTTAGTGAATGTTCCTTTAATTGCCGTGTTTTGACTACCAAAAGCCAATATAGCACCACTATTATTGGTGAAGTTTGAGCCTGTTTTGAATTCGTTTGAACTAGTCAAAGACATTGTACCTCCATTTTCAAAAGGAGCATCAATATCTGTGTTTCCATTAACAGTTAAAGTACCGCTATTTACATTAGTCGTGTTTTGAGAAACTGTAAATGTGCCATTTACTACGTGTGTACCTTGGTTTCTGTAAGTACCGCTAATTTTAAAGTTACTGGTTGTTAAACTTCCAAAAATCTTTAAAGTACCATCATTTTCCTCCTCATCCCAGCTGAAATTACTTGAAAAAGTAGCACTACCAGTAATGATTACGGTATTTCCTTTCTTCATTTTTAACTGGGTAATATTTACGCCTGTACCAGTAATGTACAATGTACCACCTTTAGGGTCTTTAAAATTTACAGATGCACTATTTGCACTGATTACATAATTCGTATTATCATCCATCTGATAATTATTTGCACCATTAGGAATAACGATAGCTCCAGCAGGAACGGATGGTGTTGCTTCATTAACCAATGAAAGTGTTTTTGGTATAGAATAAGATAATTTACCTACAGACATAACTTTCGTTAATCCCGTAGCACTGATCGCTGCAGAGATATTATCTGAAGTCAACGCTAATGTCTGACCAACTACTGCTCCGGTTGGTGAAGTTTTTTCAATGTAAACTTGCGTAATAGCTGAGGATAAAGTCACCTTAGTATTAAAAGGACTGATCAGCGTAGCGGATCCTTTAGAGATCAACTCCCCACCTTTAGCTGGCTCAGCGGTATAAATCTTAATTACATGGATTAAAGTTCCACTACTTGCGTCTGAAACACCAATGCTTAAACTCACATCTCTTGAACCCGACCACATAAATGAAGCAGGTGCTGCAATTTGATCTATTGATTTGTTATCAACCTGTTGAAATTTTTCAGTTTTCTTACAGGATGAAATCACAATCCCTGAAACCAATACGAAAGAAAGTAATTTTGTTTTCATGTTTTTTTGTTACTAGTTGTAATATACATATACCAATATCGTTCCTTTATTAGGAAATACAAAATGATAGTGGTTTTATATATGCAAATATACGATTTATATAGCCCACAGGATGTTTCCGAAGTAGTCTGAATGCAATAACTTAAATTATAGACTTTTATCCAATCCCTCTTTGCTGTGAATTTCAGTTCCCCATTCCTAAAAAGTGTGGAAATGTGTCCACAAAAAAAGGCTATTTTCCTTTAACTGATAAACTATTGGTTTGCAATTTCAATAACATCATTAGCCTCCTCCGGCATCATAATCGTACCCAGGTACTTACTAATACTCCTGGACTTCCTATCTTCAGAAACAAAGCCAATGTAAATATGCAGCGTTTTCCCCGCATATTCATGTCCCACCTTTAACGTGCCTTTTTTTTCTGCACGTTTGGCTAATGAGGTCTCGTACTCTGCCTCTCCACCTTCAATATCATAAGCAAGCACCATTGCCCTGTCATTGTATGCGCCCAATTGGTAATCCCAGGTAAAATCTATAGAATAGTTTTCACCCAAAGTAGCTGTTTCATCCATACCTGGACTAAGCGGACCGTGACTGATGCACGCCAATGCAGGATCAACATGAAAGCCAGCATCATCTGCAACCATCGCATTTTTTGAAATGAAAGATTTCGCGGCCACGAATCCATGACACTTGGGTTTATAAAACTGAAAGCCTATTCTCAATAAGCCGGTTAAGGGTTGAAGCCAAACTTGTGAAACTGCAAATTTGTTCCTGTTCAACACTTCCTTAGGCGATACCTTGCTCGTCCTATTTCTCCTTGGGCCACGCATAATTTCCTGCCCCATCAGGTGGTAGCCATTAACCGTACCGGCTTTTCCACTAAAACCGCCTAATATTCCATTTTTAATTACTGCCATAACAATTCGGTATTGATTTGGGACAAAATAGGTATTTGTTTTTAACTAATATGTATCTAATGAAAATTTAATTAGGAGTTAATAAGGACTTAATAGGGAATTCGTCCCTGTTACCTCCCTGTTACGTCCCTGTTACGTCCCTATTAGGTCCCTGTTAAATAATAGCATTGTATTTCCTAATACGCTATTTGTCCTTACTAAAGGTTAACTAATATATTGATTATTGTAAAAAATTTAGAAATTAAGATGCACAATAAAGCTGTTTTCTCCAAGTTCCGGGTTGTGGTGATACACAAAACTATCAGAAGCCATGGTAATGATGTATAAACCAAAATGTTCGGGAATTTGGTCTATCGTCATAATCTCATCCTCTGCAGGCTTAAGGAATTTGAATTCGTATTGGCTTAATGGTTGGATGTGGTGTTTATTCGATTCAGAAAAACTAACATTCAGAATGTTTTCCAGCTCTTCAAAGGGAAGTTGTGGAGATGATGCGCTAAATTCTATCTTTAATCCTTTTTCTATTTTATGAATACTTAAATGAGGATGATCAATCGTCATTTCAATGGTGGTGAGCTTTTCTGTAGTATGTTTGATCGAGTTGGTCATCAGCTCAATCATAATTAGCTTTATTCTACGCTGATAACCAAGGTCCAATGCGATATGCTCCTGAATACTCGCAAGAATATTTCCGGTACATTCAGAAATTCTATCCGCATCATTCGGGATCTCCAGCGTGATGGTTATCGGTAGTGTGTTCATTTGAAGTCTTCTAGTGCCGTTTCCAATGAATTTTTTAAATCGAAAATTTTATCTAGCCTGGTCAATTCAAACAAGTTCCTGATGTCATTATTCAATTCTATCAGCATCAATTTTCCTTCCTTCGGTACGAGGTTCTTCAAAATAGCTACTAAAGCACCCAGAAAGGAGCTGTCCAGGTATTCTACATGCTCAAAAGAGATGATCAATTTCCTGGTGCCAGATTCAATTTCTTTAAAAACAATTTCCTTGAAGCTTTCTGATTTTGATAGGTTGGCATCTTTGTCAACTATGGTCAGTAAAACGAGGTCATCAATGTTTTGTTTCGTTACGTTCATTTACAATTTGTTTATAATGATGATGCTGCAGTCATCAACCTGTGAAACATGTTTGTTAAACAGCTTGTTTTTAATATTCAGTATAGTTTCTTTGTCCTTTTTAAAATTAAACAACTTTTCTTTAAAGAGGTTAATGTCTGATCTTTTTTCTCCATTTATCTCAAAATCGATCATTCCATCTGAAATCATATAGATCTCCTCTCCAGAATCTATTGGAATATCCATTTCTGTGTACCCACCTTTGTCAGAAAAGCCCAGTAGGATACCATCAGAACGGAAATACTTTAAATCAGATTCTCCCGCTTCAAACTTTAAAACTGGAAGATCACCGGCACCTGAGTATTTTACTGTACCCAACTCATCATCCAACAATATGATACTCAAGGTAGAAAAAATATCGCTCAATAACTCATCCGCATAAATTACACGGTTTAGCTTGTTCAGGATTTCAGATAGAGAATAGTTATTGTCAAATACGCAGAGCCTGATGGCAGAGCGGATGTAGCTTAAAAAGCTAAATGAAAAGAACCATGCGCCCCATTTTTTCCCCATCACATCTCCTAAAATAATAAAGGTAAAGCGGCCGTCAATTTTTACGAAGTCGATAAAATCTCCACCCGGTTGGTCCTGAAAGGTTTGATTGAAGTAATCTATTTTAAATTTCTTAAGCTCTGGCGCCTTTAGGGGGATATTTCTAAGGTTTAATCGCTCTGCAATTCCTTTAACCTCACTCAATGAACGCTCGTAATGCTCGCGAACTGCTTGAAGGAGGTTGTCTATCTTAGATAAAATATGCGATGGAGGCGTGTTCTTGGCGATATAATCAATCGCTTTTAAATCCAGACCTTGCTGTACATTATCCTTATCATTAATGGAAGTAAGGAATAAAAAGGGGATGTTTTTGAAAGCATCTTCTTTAAGCAATCGCCTTCTAAATTCGAAACCATCCTTTCCAGGCATTTCAAAATCTGATACGATCAAATCCGGAGTTTCTGTTTGTAAGATGGTTTCTGCCTCATCAACAGACAAAGCAATCCTACAGTTATAGCCATTAGAGCTTAATAACTTCTCAAATAAACGCAGCTGAAAGATATCATCATCTACGAGGAGGATGACACTATTCATTGGATTTTAAGTTTAATAAAGCATTAATCATAATATATATCCCTACTGCAACGATGATCAGTGAAATTAGATCCATCAGTGTTACCCCGTCATTAATATTGAAATAGTAAATGGTAAACATTTCAAAATACGGCGGGGCCGGCATGATGATCATTGCAAAGCCTAAGGTAACAAATAATAGACCAATAATTCCTTTTATGATCCTGTTTATGACTGATTTAATGTTTAGTTTCTTGGTATCGGAAGAATCAAAATGATTGTTGTTTAGTAAGAATTCCAGTTTATCCAGCTGATCCATCTTATTCAAATTGGACATGGCTACATCTTTTACCTCCTTAATTAGGGTATCGCCCGCCAATTTTTTGTCAAAAGTGGTATCCAGCTTTCCTTTAATGTCGCGGATATTCTCTGAATTCAAGTCGCTCTTTTCCAGCAATAGAAGAAACTCATCCAGCTTTTGAAGCAGCACTTCATTATTGCCTTCCAGCGCTTCAAACCGCTTTAATTCTTCGGTAAATTTGGTTTTATTAGGCAAATTATACTACTTTGATGATTCTTAATCCAAGTTAGGTTTTTAAAATGGCTTTAATCTCAATAATCACAGTTAATTTCAATCAGCCACAGGCAACTTTGGAATTACTGGGTTCAATCAATGATCTATACCCTAAAGCGAATATAGAGATTATTGTGGTGGATAATGGAAGCAGGGAAGACCATGAGGCTGCTTTTAAAAACTTCGATTTAAATATCATTTACATCAAGTCAAATAAAAATCTCGGCTTTGCTGGCGGTAACAATTTGGGTATTAAATACGCAAAAGGCGAATATTTATTCCTTGTTAACAACGATACAGAATTTACTGCGGGTTTGTTGGAAACGTTATCTGAGACTTTGGATAACAATAAGAGAATTGGAATGATCTCTCCAAAAATCAATTATTTCGATAAAAAGGAGGTCATACAATATGCCGGATTTACCCCGATGAACTATTATACTTGTCGCAATGCCTGTATAGGGCAATTTGAGACAGATAACGGCCAGTTTGATCATATTGTGGAGCAGACCGGCTATGCACATGGTGCTGCGATGATGATTACCCGTACGGCCTTAAAGAGAGCGGGTACCATGGCCGAGAATTTCTTCCTGTATTATGAGGAGATGGACTGGTGTGAGATGATTAGAAAGGCAGGTTTTGAGATATGGGTTAATACCAATGCCTTGATTTATCATAAAGAATCGCTTTCTGTGGGGAAGAAGAGTGCCATCAAAGAGTTTTTCATGAACCGCAACAGGATATTGTTCATTCGTAGGAACGCGGCCTGGCACCAACGCTTATTCTTTTATCTGTATTTCATTGCCTTTGTAACACCAAGAAATATCTTAAGCTATCTAACCAGTGGAACTGTCGGATTTATCCCTATTTTGTTCCGAGCTATATCCTGGAATATTACCCACAAAACGTCTAGTAATGAATTAGGTTTCACCATCAAATAATTATGATCATCACCTTCTGGATTGCCATTTTTCTAGTGTTCTATACCTTCTTCGGATACGGAATCTTATTGTTTGTGCTGGTTAAGCTAAAAAGGATCTTATCGCCTAAAAAGCGGAAGCAATATGCCTACGAAGAACTGCCTTCCTGCACATTGATTGTAGCTGCTTACAATGAGGCTGATTTTATAGAAGAGAAGATTAAGAATACGTTGCTATTAAACTATCCTGAGGGAAAGCTAGAATTGATATTTGTTACCGATGGCTCTTCAGATGCAACTCCCGAGCTAGTGGCCAGGTATCCACAAATTACCTTGTTGCACTCTGCTGATGAGCGAAGAGGCAAGATCAGTGCCGTGCACCGTGCTGTTTTGCAGGTTAAAACCGATCTAATGGTGTTTACTGATGCCAATACGTTTTTAAACCCTGATGCACTGATCCTGTTGTGCAGGCATTATGCGGATGAGAAAGTAGGGGCCGTAGCAGGAGAAAAGCGTGTAATGATAGAGGAATCTGCTGATGCAACGGCCGGGGAAGGCTTTTACTGGAAGTATGAATCTAAACTGAAAGCATGGGATTCTGAGCTGTACTCTGTAGTTGGCGCCGCCGGAGAGTTATTTAGCGTGCGTAAAGCACTTTATGAGCCAGTTCCATCTAATAGTGTGCTGGATGATTTTATGATCTCTATGCGTATTGCAGAGCAGGGCTATGTGATTGTTTATGAACCAGAGGCGTATGCGCAGGAAACCTCTTCTGCTAACGTAACAGAGGAGCTAAAGCGTAAGGTTAGAATCGCCGCAGGCGGGATGCAGTCTATTATTTGGTTAAAGGCATTGTTAAATCCTTTTAAGTTTCCGTTGTTGAGCTTCCAGTATATCAGTCACCGCGTATTGCGTTGGACCATCACTCCATTTTTGATGATCCTGGCTTTGGTCCTAAACATCGTGATTGTAGCATCAGGTGCTTCATTGATCTATCAGGCTTTACTGGCTGCGCAAGTGTTGTTTTACAGCGCGGCATGGCTGGGCAAAATACTTGAAGACAAGAAAGTTCGCGTTAAGCTTCTTTTTGTACCGTACTATTTCTGTATGATGAATTATGCCGTGTTTGCAGGCCTGATCAGGTATTTTAAAGGCAACCAATCGGTGATTTGGGAAAAGGCCGTTAGGAAGTAAAATAAAGAAAGAGAATAAATTGATTATTCTCTTTCTTTTCTTTCCGGACGGACAACCGGATTGTCTGGTGGAGTAGATACGATCTCTCCGAATTCGTTTACGTATGCCATCATGCTTTCCAGATCTCCTCCAGATGAATTTTGCTGACGTTCTTGCTTACGGTGTTCTTTTTCTTCTTTTTTCTTTTGTCTATTTTTTTCCAGTTGCTTCTTCATGAAGGTAGCCTGAGATTTAGCCATATTTATTTGTTTAAGTGAAGCCTGTCTAATGGGTAGACCAGGCGAAATAGGGGACAGGAGGTAGCGTGTTTTTGTCCCGATTTATGCAAATATAGGAAATTTTTGGAATCTATCAAAGTTTGAGTTGAAGACGGTACGTAACCGTAGCCTTGGCCTTTAATATTTTGGTCGTCTCTTTGCGGAGTTTTCCTATCAGCAAATATTTGACCTGTCCGTCGTTAAGGAAAGGTCTCAGGTCGTTGTCCGTTGACCTTATTGGAATGCTCAGTACACCGGCCATCGCTTCCCCATTACTTAGTGACGCAATCGTGTTGGAATTTTGTCCTCCGCCTTGTACCGAAACGTCTATGTTTGCAATGTTTGCGAAGTTGTTTTCTACCTCTACACTATCTGTTAAACTTAAGGTAAAACTGGTCATTTTCATGCTGGTAATATTGCTTGTAGAAAACCTTGGTGCTTGCACTTTAATCAAGGAATCTAGATTGACTGCAGTGGTGATTTCTGCAATGGTGTTACCTATTGCTAAACTTGAATTTATTGGTATATCGAACTTGGTAATAGTAGGGGAGAGGGAGATGTCCATTTTGGTGGAGTCGTTAATTTTAGAACATGAAAGCAGTAGTAGACTTAGGGTGGTAAACCATATAAATATCCCTAAACCTCTCTTATATTTGGCTGTTTTTGGTTGCAAAATTATATTTTTCATTTGTATTTAAATTGTTGTTAATCAAGGATATTTGGTGTTGTTAATTTAAGTAATGAGTGACTATCGTCTAAAAATTTTTGCATTTTATATACTTAAATACAGAATAATATTCTGTTTGGTAGTATAACTAACTATTTTGCAGTATTTTAAGTGTACATATATCTACTAATACTGCTGCCTGTTGTAAGCTGCAGAAAAATCAGTCCGCATGAGCTTAAATCTTTCAATTACCGTGCCTATAAATTCCTCGTCCAGCATTTGGAAAATCTCGTTTGCCCCTCCTCCAGTCAAGTCTAATTCAGACAATTTATAGCTTTGCTCTAAGGTCCCCTGCTCAAATTTAACTATGTATTTTTGATTCATATTGAACAGTGTGATCTTACATTCCGGATGCGGAAGTTCTGCTATTACCCTCATAATTTTACTTCAATTTATTGACTGAAAATGTTTGCTTTATATCGGTAAAAGTAACAGTTTAATGCCATAAGTCGCTATTGACCTTAAAAATTCTATTTTTTAAGGTCAATAGGTATTTTACATGGCTCTTTTAAGGCCATAAGTTGGTATTGACATTAAAAAATTAAATTTTTAAGGTCAATATAGTTATATTTGTCTATGCCTTATCAAATAAATTCTGACAGGAATAAGCCATGGAATGAACTCCCTGAACTTCCGATAGAGAGAGAGCTATATCAAGATCTTGAAATTTATGAACAATTGGGCAATGCAAAGGCAGCATTGGCGAGGCTCCATGGTCGCAGTATTGCTATTCCTAACCAGGGAATGCTGATTAACTCAATTAGCTTACAGGAAGCGAAAGCTTCAAGTGCGATTGAAAATATTTTTACTACGGATGATGAACTTTACAAGGCTTATAGTGAAGAGAATGTTAGTCATGTTAACGGGCCTGCTAAAGAAGTTTTATATTACAGAGAGGCACTTTGGGCAGGATATGATTATTTACAAAATGACCGGGCAATAGATGTAAATTATTTTGTAAACATGTACCGTATAGTTAGTCAATTCGCAGATGGTATTCGAACCCCTATTGCACAGGTTGTGATCAAAGAAGGTGGTACTGGGCCAAATGCTGGAAAAACCTTTTATACACCACCGCGTGGGAAAGATATCGTGGAAGCAAAAATGGGCAACTTGATTGACTTTTTAAACGATGACATAAAGTATCCATTGGATACTTTATTAAAAATGGCGATAGGTCATTATCAATTTGAGGCCATTCACCCGTTTCGTGATGGAAATGGGCGTACTGGTCGTATATTTAATATAAATTACCTTACAAAAAAGGGGCTGTTGGATTACCCTATACTTTTTTTAAGTAAATTCATCATCGATCACAAAGAGGAATATTACGCAGGTCTTGCAGGTGTTACGCAGAGAGGGAGTTGGAAAAATTGGTTACTGTATATGCTTAAAGCAGTAGAGGTCACCTCTAATATTACCTATGACAAGATCAATGATATTATTTCTGCTCAGCATGCTATTTTATCAGCAATTCAATCAGATACCGAAATTCAGCGGCCTGATCAACTGGTAAACGGCATTTTTACACATCCGTTTACAAAGGTTGCACATTTTGTAAATAGCAAAACCTACGCAGAAAATACTGCAAGGAGATATCTTGATCAATTAACTGCAATGGGAATATTGGAGAAAAGAGAAGTAGGTAAAGGCTTTTATTATTTAAACCTGGAACTATACAGAATACTATCGTCTTAACAAATTATTAAAATATGGCTGAAGATTTAACTATCATAACCGGTACTGGTAAAGAGGAACAATACCAATCACTGATTCCCCAGATCAAAGGATTGCTAACTGGAGAGGACGATCAAATTGCTAATCTGGCAAACGTAGCTGCCGCACTGAAAGAACAATTCAAATGGTTTTGGGTAGGTTTTTATTTGGTTAAAAATGAGGAACTGGTGCTGGGTCCCTTTCAAGGTCCGGTAGCTTGTACCAGAATAAAAAAGGGTAAGGGCGTTTGCGGTGCATCCTGGGCGCGTGAAGAAACGATTGTTGTTGCTGATGTGGATGAATTTCCCGGACATATCGCCTGTGCATCTGCTTCAAGATCTGAAATAGTTCTGCCTTTGTTTAACAATGGTGAGGTAATTGGTGTTTTGGATGTAGATAGTGAACACCTGGCTCATTTTGACGAGGTAGACGCTTTTTATTTGAAGCAGATCATAGAATTACTAAATGGCTAAATTACCCTTTTCCTATTACCAGAATCAGGATGTGAATGCGTTAGCGGCGGACCTGCTGGGTAAGTATCTTTTTACTGCTATTGACGGCTTGGTTACTGCTGGGATGATTGTTGAGACTGAAGCTTATAAAGGGATCGAGGATAAGGCGTCTCATGCTTATGGAGGAAGGTTTACCAATCGTACACAAATCATGTATGAAACTGGCGGACTGTCCTATGTGTATTTATGTTATGGAATCCACCACTTATTCAATGTGGTTACCGCACCAAAAGGCATTCCGCATGCCGTACTGATCCGTGGAATAGAACCCATTGAGGGCTTGGAAATCATGCTGGAGCGAAGGGGAATGACTGCTTTGAAAAACAACCTTACTGCTGGTCCGGGTGCCTTGGCTAAGGCCCTGGGTATTGATAAGGGATTAAATGCAAAAGACCTTTTAGGTGATGAAATCTGGATTGAAGATCGAGGTATTCATTTCACTGAGCAACAAATAGTAGCATCTCCAAGAGTGGGCGTTGCTTATGCTCAGGACCATGCTTTATTGCCATGGAGGTACTACGTGAAGGGCAATAAATTTGTGAGTAAGCCAAATAGTTAAGCCATTTTTCTCTAAGTTTGGGGTAATGAATTTTGAGCACAAACTAACTTATGCGCAAGATCTTGATCAGGCCGACCCACTGCGTAGCTTGAGGCAGGATTTCCTGTTTCCACAACAAAATGGGAAGCCTTTTATTTACCTGTGCGGCAATTCTTTAGGCTTGCAGCCAAAAGCCGCCAGTGAAGTGCTACAGCGGCAACTGAAGAACTGGGAAAACCTGGCCGTTGAAGGCTGGTTTGAAGGAGTTGAGCCCTGGATGTTTTATCACAAAGCTCTTAATGAAATGATTGCACCCATAGTGGGTGCTAAACCTGCTGAGGTTTGTCCGATGAACACACTTACGGTTAATCTTCATTTATTGATGGTTAGCTTTTATAAGCCTGAAAAGAAGCGTTTTAAGATTATTATGGAGGCTGGTGCTTTTCCATCTGATCAGTACGCCATGGAAAGCCAGGTGCGTTTTCATGGCTATGAACCTGCAGAAGCCATCATTGAAGTAAAGCCCCGTAAAGGTGAATACGTTTTACATACTGAAGATATTGAAGCCCAGATCAGGCTTCATGGTGAGGAAATTGCATTGGTGCTTTTTGGTGGTGTAAATTATTTTACCGGTCAGTGGTTTGATATGGAAGCCATTACTAAAGTCGGTCATGAAGTTGGTGCCATAGTGGGTTTCGACCTGGCCCATGCTGCCGGGAATGTGCCTGTTGAGTTGCACGACTGGGATATCGATTTCGCCTGCTGGTGTTCTTACAAATACCAGAATGCTGGTCCGGGCGGCATTAGTGCCATCTTCGTGCATGAAAAGCATTTTCAGGATACGTCCTTAAATCGCTTTGCGGGTTGGTGGGGTTATAAAGAATCTCAACGTTTTAAAATGGAAAAGGGCTTTATACCTGAAGCCGGTGCAGATGGTTGGCAGGTAAGCTGTACGCAGGTAATACCTATGGCTTTGTACCATGCTTCCTTGCAGCTTTTTGAAAAGGCAGGATATATGGAGCCCATTAGACTTAAAAGTAAAACCCTGACCGCCTATCTTTTTTTTACAATCAATAAAGTGAATGAGCTGTTGGGAGATGAGTATTACAAGATCATTACTCCTAATGAGGAAGCTGAACGTGGTGCACAGGTTTCTATTATTGCAAAGCAAGATGGGAAACAGGTATTTGAAGGTTTGGTAGCGGCTAATGTATTGGGCGACTGGCGGGAACCAAATGTGATTAGGTTAAGTCCGGTTCCTTTGTATAACTCTTTTGAAGATGTATACCGCACAGGGGAGTTGTTATTGGGAATTAGTAAAAGGATATTTAAACCAAACTACTTGTCTTCTGATAGTAGTTTCGATATAAATCATGAGGAGAGATATTGAGGTAGCATGATAAGAATTGCCTGGGACCCAATTTATGCACATCCTCTACCGGAAGGTCACCGATTTCCAATGTTGAAATACGGGCTTATTCCGGAGCAACTGCTACATGAAGGTGTTTTTTCATCTGCTAATTTCTTTTCGCCTCAAGCAGTTGAAGAACGGGTTGTTTTATTGTCGCACGATCAGCACTATTGGGAACAGCTTAGGGATTTAACCCTTCCGGTAAAAGAACAGCGCAGGATTGGATTTCCATTGTCGCAAAAGCTGATTGAGCGTGAACTAAGAATTGCACAGGGTACTATTGATGGGGCAATAGCGGCCAAATCAGATGGAATTGCGTTTAACGTAGCAGGGGGGACGCACCATGCCGGAAGTAATTGGGGAGAAGGCTTTTGCATGCTTAACGATCAGGCCATTGCAGCAAATTATTTACTGGCAAATGGTTTGGCAAAGCGGATACTAATCATTGATCTGGATGTGCATCAGGGCAACGGTACAGCGGAGATCTTTTGCGATGAACCAAGGGTGTTTACGTTCTCGATGCATGGCGAGAAGAATTTTCCTTTTAGAAAGGAAAGATCAGACCTGGATATCGGGTTGGATGATGAGACCGGAGGTGATGAATTTTTAATAAAGCTGCAAGAAATTTTGCCCGGCCTTTTGAAACATGAACCAGATTTTGTGTTTTACCTGGCAGGGGTTGATGTACTTGAAAGTGATAGTTTGGGTAAACTGGCGTTATCTAAAGAAGCATGTAAAACACGCGACAGGATGGTATTGCAATTCTGCAAAGACAATGGATTGCCGGTTCAGGTAAGTATGGGAGGTGGGTATTCGCCAAACATTCGTGATATTGTAGATGCACATTGCAATACTTTTAAGTTAGGAAAAGATATTTTTGATTGATTATGAAGATTGTAATTGCAGAAAAGCCTTCGGTGGCACGTGAGCTGGCTAAGGTATTTGGTGCGACGACAAAGAAAGATGGCTATATTGAAGGTAAGGGGTATTCTTTTACCTGGGCTTTCGGACATTTGCTGCAATTGGTGCCTCCCCAGGATTATGGGTATATAGGTTGGAGAAGGGAACATTTGCCCATGCTGCCAGCGAAATTTAAACTTGGTATCAGAAAGATTAAAACTAAAGATGGACTAGTGGAAGATCCTGGCGTAAGGAAGCAACTAGACATCATTAAAAAGTTGTTTGACGAGGCTACAGAGATTATTGTGGCAACGGATGCTGGGCGCGAAGGGGAACTGATTTTCCGGTATATTTATTATTTCCTTAAATGTAAAAAGCCCTTTAAGCGCCTTTGGATTTCTTCTCAAACTGATGAAGCGATAAAAGAGGGTTTCAGGAACTTGAAGCCGGGCACAGCGTATGATACGCTCTTTAATTCTGCCCACTGCCGTTCTGAATCTGATTGGCTGGTTGGAATGAATGCCACGCAGGCATTGAGTATATCTGCCGGATCGCGCGCGGTACTTTCATTGGGTAGGGTGCAAACGCCTACTTTAGCAATGATCTGTTCCCGTTTTCTGGAAATCAAAGATTTTGTGCCGCAAACCTTTTACCAGCTGGCCATACAGGTAGATAAAGATGGGCAATTGTTCAGGGCTATGTCTGTCAATAATTTTAGCAAAAAAGAAGAGGCAGAGGAGGTTTTTGCCAGGATAGAAGACCTGGAATCTGGTTTTCCAAATGGAGGTAAAATTGCAAGTGTGGAAGCGAAACCAAGAAAGGAGCCACCACCACTTTTGCATGACCTAAGTAGTTTGCAGCAAGAGGCCAATAAGAAAAAGGGTTTTACAGCTGATCAAACCCTAAATATTCTACAGGGATTATATGAAAGCAAGCTAATCACTTATCCCCGTACGGGTAGTCGGTATATAGGTGATGATGTTTTTGCAGGTGTACCCAGTTTAATTGAAAAATTAAAGGACCATCAGGAGTTTGGTAAGCAAGCAGAATTTTTAGGTACTGTAGCACTGAATAAAAGAAGTGTGAACGCAAAAAAGGTGACGGATCACCATGCGATCCTGCCTACGGGAGAATCGGCTTACCAATTGAGTGGCAATAATAAGGCTATATATGATATGGTTGCCGGGCGTATGCTGGAGGCTTTTCATCAGGAGTGTATAAAAGAAATTACTAAAATTACTGTAGAATCTGGCTCTTTGTTTATTGCAAATGGTACTGTAATTAGAACAGCTGGCTGGCGTTCTGTTTTTAATGATAAGGATGAAGAAAAGAAAGATGAAGAAAATCCTTCATTACCAAAAGTAAAGACGGGAGAGGAGTTACCTATAGCTAAAAAAGCATTGTTAGAGAAACAAACCAAGCCTAAGTCGCTCTATAACGAAGCTTCACTATTAAAAGCACTGGAAACATCTGGCAAAGACATAGAAGATGAAGAGTTGCGCTATGCCATGAAAGACAGTGGTCTTGGTACTCCTGCTACTCGTGCAGCGATCATCGAAACGTTGATTAACCGTGAATATGTAATCAGAGAAAAGCGCAACCTGGTGCCTACTACTAAAGGATTGGCAGTATATGATGTGGTGAAAGACAAACAAATTGCCCAGGCAGAACTGACCGGGCAATGGGAAAAACGTTTGGAAGAAATTCGATCTGGTGCTTCTGTTGCAGATTTCAAAGCGGAGATAGCAGAATACACGCGCACCATCACTAGCGAGTTGTTATTGGCCGGTGTTGGTATGCTCAAATAGATTATTTACCGGCTTCGATAAATATTCCAAATGGCGAACTTACTTTTGTATGAATATTAGTCAACAGACTTTACTAAACTATTAAACTGTGTATACATTTTTTGCTATTCTTCTGCTTCTCGTATTACTTTGCTATTTGATTTTAAATGTGCCTGCTTTTGGTGTACTTCCCGCTGGAACCAGATTAAACAGGATTAAAGGACTTCCAAATTATAAGGGTGGGGAGATCCAGAATTCATCGCCTACACCAATGAAGCCAGCAGATGTGAGTTACCTGGCGATGTTTAAAGAGGTTTTAAAAAAGAATCCGCATAAATCGCCTCAGCAGGCTATTCCTAATCGTGCGCCTGATTTTTCTGCAATAGCTGGAATAAAGGTGATTTGGTTTGGTCACTCTTCTTATTTTCTAAATCTTGATGGTGTAAAAGTGCTGGTAGATCCTGTATTTAGCGAAAGGACGTCTCCTTTTGCTTTTTTAGGCACCAAGAGTTTTAAGGGGACAAACTTTATTAATGCAGAAGATTTCCCAGATCTGGACATCATATTGATAACGCACGACCACTACGATCACCTGGATTATAAGAGTATATTGAAATTGAAAGACCGAACTAAACTCTTTATTACTTCCTTAGGTGTGGGAGCACACCTGGAGCGCTGGGGCATTGCACCTGAAAAAATTAAGGAGTTAGCCTGGGGCGAAGCGGCTCAAACTGATGGGTTGAGCTTTATTGCTACACCGGCCAGACATTTTACAGGCAGAAAGTTTAAAAGGAATCAAACTGTGTGGTCTGCCTTTGTGCTTAAAACCCCAAAAGGCAATCTTTATTTAGGTGGTGATTCTGGATATGATACCCATTTTGCTGAGGTAGGAGATAAATATGGTCCTTTTGAGCTGGCCATACTGGAATGCGGACAATACAATCATTTTTGGCCATTGATCCACATGTTTCCTGAACAAACCGTGCAAGCAGCGAAGGATTTGAAGGCAAAGGTATTATTGCCAGTACACTGGGGTAAATTTACTTTAGCTGCCCACAATTGGGATGATCCAATTTTAAGGGTGGTAAAAGCTGCAGCTGAAAGTCAGCAGCTGATTGCAACACCTTTGCAAGGCGAGTCTGTTGTTATTGGCGCAACTTATCCAATCAGGCAATGGTGGCTGGAAGTAGATGCTCAATTGTAAACAATCTTCTTCAATAAGATGTTATATTTAAATACTTTAATATTTAACTGAACAACATGAAAACGGACTTAGTAGAGATTTTTCAAACCATCAGGGCATCGTTGCACCCCTATGCTACCATGGGCTTTGATAACCGTACTAATAGTGATACAGTTTATGACCTTTGGAGCAATAAGAACGTTAAGATTGCTGGCGAAGAAAAACATGAAGTCTTTTTTACCAGCATAATCATTGAAAAAACACATGTTGCAATTCATCTTTTACCTGATGAAATGGAGGATGACTTGGAAGGATTGGTAGATTCAAACCTTTTAAAGTTGCTTAAAAAGAGATCTGGTATCCATATTAAAGAGTTGGATGAATCTCTCTTGAGCCATATTGAAGATTCTTTTGCGGCATGTTTTAAGCATTATAAGGAAGCAGCTTGGGTATAATAAATGCTGGCTGGCATGAAGATGTGATCATAAGTCTTAAAATGCTTGAGATTAACGCGCAAATTTATGAAGATGAGAATTACCAACTATGCACTCTTGATGCCGGAAAATTGGTATTAAACCTTATTGATTGCAACACCCATCACACTGCAGATGAATTTATCCAACTACAGGAAAGTTTTAGGGAAACGGATAAGCAAGTTGTTCATTTGTGGGAGGATGTTTGGCGTAGTAGAAAAGCGCAGGTAATTGGTCGTATAAATTCCATTATGGGTAAAAACATTCGTGTCCATGGCCGAAAAACTAAAATCATTTCTATTACACAACCACAAGCCAATCAGTTTCTGAATGAGAATCATCTTCAGCTTTCTGTAACTGCGAGATATAAATATGCTTTAGTTATAGGGAATAAGATCCAGGCGGTGGCGTGTTTTAGCGGCCTAAGAAAGATGAAGGATAAAAAATTAGGGTATCAATCTGCCGAATTGATACGCTTTGCAAACCTAACTGGTCATACCGTTACAGGAGGTTTTACTAAATTGCTGCAACATTTCATCAAGTTACATGCACCAGACGACATTATGAGTTATGCAGATAGAGACTGGTCGCTGGGATCAGCATATGAACGTGCTGGTTTTAAACTTGCGGAAACAACACCATCTTTAGCTATCCTGGTTCATAAAGCAACCATGGAGCGTTCATTTCCGCATCGAATTGAAGAAGATGAAATTGGTGAATTTGTACCTGTATTTAATACGGGTAATCTTAAATATATATTGGATTTATAATGACTGGACATCCTTTATTAATCCTGCTAGGACCAACAGCTTCCGGTAAAACAAAGCTGGCAGTAAGGCTTGCAGAAAGGCTTACTGCCGAGATCATCAGTGTGGATAGTAGACAGGTGTTTAAAGGTATGGATATCGGGACAGGAAAGGATCTGGAAGAATATAAAACTTCTTCTGGAAGCATCCCTTATCATTTGATAGACATTAAGCAGGCTGGGGAGCATTATAATGTAAATGAATTTAAGGATGATTTTTATCAGGTTTTTGAACGGCTGACAGATCATCATATTTTACCTATACTATGCGGTGGTACCGGGATGTATATTCACAGCCTACTTCAAAACCAGGAATATACAGCAGTGCCCGTTAACGAGATGTTGAGAGAAGAACTGATGGTATTAAGTATTCCCGAACTGGAAGACAAATTAGCAGATTACCCTGTTGCTTTTACTGGACACGTAGATCATTCTTCCAGAAAAAGGATAATCAGAGCCATTGAAATAGCTAATTATATGGTAAATAATAAACTGCCTGAGGTAATTAGGATGCCTTTACGGCCATTGGTGATTGGTTTGGATCCCGGTCGAGAGTTGAGAAGACAGAATGTGTCTGAAAGATTGAACATCCGCCTTAAAAACGGGCTTATTGAAGAAGTAGAAGGTCTGCTTAAAAATGGAGTAAGTAATGATATGTTGACTTTTTACGGTCTGGAATACAAGTTTGTAGCTTCCTATATCCGAAAAGGAATGTCACTTGATGAATTACAGGAAAATCTGACAGTTGCCATCTGTCAATTTGCAAAAAGACAAATGACCTTTTTTAGAAAAATGGAAAAGGATGGGGTTGAAATAAAATGGTTTAACACAAATGTTGATGATAATTTGCTGTTTAATAGTGTTTTGGAGCATTTTTTAATCTATTCTAAAACATTTAACAATTGATTTTACAACCATTGTGTTTGGCAATGGCATGCATTTTGTATTTGTGGCATTGTATAGCAAAAAGCTGTACTGAAATTTAAATAAACGAACAATATGAAAATGTCTACAAAATTTTTTGCATCTGCAGTTGCTGCGATTGCTTTATTTATTACCACAAGTGTTAATGCTCAGGACTCCCGTAAATTTGGTATTGGGGTTACTTTAGGTGTGCCAACAATTGATAATTATAGTGTTGCTCTTGGTGTTGATGCTAGGTTACAGTTTGATGTTACGAAACAACTTTCAATACCTGTTGCAGTTGGATATAATCATTATATAGCAAAGAATAACGTTTTAAACCTACCGGATTACGGATATATTCCTGTTAAAACTGGTCTAAAATATTTTCTTAATGAAACAGGAGCTGGTGTTTACGCTATGGGAGAAATTGGTGCAGCATTTGGAGTTTCCAAAAGCGCAAAAACAACATTCTTATATGCTCCAACAATTGGCTATTCATGGAGTAATGGTTTAGATTTAGGAGTTAGATATGAGAATACTGGTAAAGGCGTTGACTTTATTGGCTCTAAATTTGGCCAAGTTGCATTACGTGTAGCCTACGGATTTAAATTGTAAAAAAAATCTAAGGAATAAAAATGCTTTGAAGGATGATATATTCCTTCAAGGCATTTTTTTTGTTTTCAATTATTCTAAACTATCTAAAATAAAATAAATATTTCTTCTATTTTAAAAAACCGATAGGTGATTTGTATCGTAAGTCACATTGATAAACAAATTTTTTAAAATAGATATCTAAAAATCACAACTTATGAAAATGATTACTAAATTTTTTACGATGGCAGCGGTTGCTCTTGCAATTGGAACAACCAGTGCGAATGCACAATCAATGGACCGCACAACTGGGGTTAGACTTGGTTTTGGAGTTAGCGGTGGAGTTGGAGAGAAAGGTTCGCCTTTTGACTATGGAATTGGTGCTGATGCTCGCCTGCAATTTGACTTAAGCAAAGAACTTTCTATTACTGCAACAGGTGGTTATACTCGCCTAATGGCAAAAACTAATATGGGAGCTGATTACGATTTCATTCCAGCAAAAGGCGGTGTTAAAATTTTCCCGATTGGTAATATGTATACTATGGGAGAAATAGGTGCAGGATTTGGAATTAAGAGTGGTTCTAAAACAGCACTGATCTTTGGTGGTGGTTTAGGATATGCCTGGAATGGCGGCGTTGACATTAGTGTACGTTATGAAGGCTATAAACAAGATAGCGCTTCAAGCACTTACAGACCACAAAATGGACAATTTGCACTTCGTTTAGCTTACGGATTCAAATTATAACACTTAATTATCATATTTTTAAAGCCCCCCGATAAAATCGGGGGGCTTTTTTAGTTATTTAAAATTAAAGTAGTATTTTAACCAAAAAACCGCCAGAATGCTATTTGACCAAATTATCAATACTACTATGAAAAAATATTTCGCTGCAGCTTGTCTGCTAATTTTGTTTTCATGTAACAATAGTGAACAAAAAAGCACAGTATCGTTGACAGACAGTTCCGCTGTTGCAAAGACTAAAACTGATACCTCCACCGCTGTGAAGCTCGCCGACCCTAAGGTGCAGGCAATATATAACGATTATATCTTATTGAAGAATGCTTTGGTTGACGCGAAGTTTGATGTAGCTAAACAATCTGCAACTGCTTTGAATTCCAGCTTGTCTAAATATGAGGGTTGTGAGAATACAGCACTCGTAGCCAGTAAAATTTCGGTTGAGAAAGACCTGGCTGGACAAAGAAAGGAATTTACTTATTTAAGTGCCGATGTGATAGCAATGTTCAAAAATGCAATAGTTACAAGTGGTTCAATATATGTTCAACATTGCCCCATGGCTAATAAGGGAGAAGGTGGCGATTGGCTTTCATCGCAGAAAAAGATTCAAAATCCTTACTACGGAAGTGAAATGTTGGAATGCGGTGCAGTACTGCAGGAAATTAAGTAGTAATTTAACAGCAATGTTATACTTGGGAAAGCTGTTTTAATAAATGATTATTTAGTTTTGTTAATATAAATTTTAGAATATATATATGTCAGATATCGCAGAAATTAAGATTGATGGTAAGGTGTACGAGTTTCCTGTTATTACAGGGTCTGAGGGAGAGAAAGCCATTGATATTTCAAAATTGAGGGATTTAACCGGTCACATTACATTAGATTTTGGATACAAAAACACAGGATCAACTAAAAGTGCCATCACTTTTCTTGACGGTGAAAAAGGAATTTTGAAATACAGGGGGTATCCTATCGAAGAATTGGCTGCTAAATCAACTTTTCTTGAGGTCGCTTATCTGCTAATTTATGGCGAACTGCCAAAACAGTCTGAGCTTGATGAAT
Organism: Pedobacter sp. UYP24; assembly: GCF_054057295.1. NCBI lineage: Bacteria > Pseudomonadati > Bacteroidota > Sphingobacteriia > Sphingobacteriales > Sphingobacteriaceae > Pedobacter > Pedobacter sp. UYP24. Next base: position 315,476 of record NZ_JBSRZD010000002.1, on the reverse strand, counting down.
TTCAATCTAAAATCAGGTTACATACACTGATTCATGAAGACATGAAGAAGTTTTTGGATGGGTATCCTTCTAAGTCGCATCCAATGGCGCAACTTGCATCGCTGGTTTGTTCCTTGTCTACTTTTTATCCGGAATCGCTAAATGCAAACTCTTCTCCGGAGACAATGAATCTGACTATGATTAAGTTGTTTGCTAAATTCCCAACCATCGTTTCTTTTATTTATAAAAAGTCGCTTGGTCATCCACTGATCTATCCTAAGAATAAATACGATTACGTGAGTAATTTTATTAATATGATCTTCGGACAGCGTACTGAAGAGATTGATATAGATCCTGTTGTGGTAAAGGCAATGAACACTTTGCTTATTCTGCATGCTGATCATGAACAAAACTGTTCTGCTTCAACGGTAAGAATGGTAGGATCATCTGATTGTAATCTGTATGCCTCTGTTTCTGCTGGTATCGCCGCTTTATGGGGCCCATTACATGGTGGTGCAAACCAGGCTGTTATTGAAATGCTTGAACTTATTAAAGAAGACGGTGGTGACACTGAGAAATGGATCAATAAGGCTAAGGATAAAAATGATCCTTTTAGGATGATGGGATTTGGACACAGGGTATACAAGAATTTTGACCCTAGAGCAAAAATCATTAAAAAGGCTTGTGATGAGATCCTTGAAAAATTAGGTATTGATGATCCGGTTTTGGAAATTGCTAAAAAATTAGAAGAAGCGGCACTAAGTGATCCTTATTTTGTTCAGCGCAAGTTATACCCTAATGTGGATTTCTACTCTGGTATCATTTACCGTGCTTTGGGATTCCCAACGGATATGTTCACTGTTCTTTTTGCACTTGGAAGACTGCCGGGATGGATAGCACAATGGAAAGAAATGCATGAGAATAGAGAACCAATTGGTCGCCCGCGTCAAATCTATACTGGTCATACCGATAGGAATATAGTTGAAATAGAAAACAGATAGTTACCGAAATACATTTGAAATAGAAAGGCCTGCTTAAAACAAGCAGGCCTTTCTATTTAATCGTTCATTGCTTCTATTGCCGCTTCTTCAGCGCGGTTGTGTTTATGCTTAAAGATTAAGGCAAAAAGGATGGTAATGGCCAAAGCATAGATAGTAAATGAAAGCCAGATCTGGTGCCATTCTTTAACATCAAGTGCTCGGCTTAAGCTCCCATTTTCTAGTATCGTTATACCTTTGTTCTTTAGAAAAGATATTAAATGTGCATTACTACTATCAGTATCTACATATTTGGAGAGCGACTGGATATCGCTGTAAGATTTGGTGAAGTATTTATCGATCATCCAACCGGATATTAGGCTTCCGAATACAGCACCAAACCCATTTGTCATCATCATAAACATTCCTTGGGCAGAAGAACGCATCTTCGGAGTTGTAGAGGTTTCAACAAATAAAGAACCTGAGATATTGAAAAAATCAAATGCCATTCCATAAACGATACATGAAAGTACGATCATCCATAGGTTTCCTGCCGGATCACCATAGGCAAAAAGACCAAATCGAAGTACCCAGGCAAACATGGCGATAACAATTACTTTTTTAATTCCGAAACGTTTTAGAAAGAACGGAATTGCCAGGATAAAGAGTGTTTCTGATACCTGGGATATGGACATGATAATGGTAGAATATTTAATAACGAATGAATCGGCATATTTTGGCAATAGCTTAAACTCGTCTAAAAACACATCCCCGTAAGCATTTGTTAATTGTAGGGAAGCACCTAAGAACATCGAGAAGATAAAAAACAGGGCCATTTTATAATTGGTAAACAATCTAAAAGCTGTTAAGCCAAAGGTTTCTGCAAAAGATTTCTTCTCGTCTATTAATTTTTGGGGTGGGCATTTAGGTAGACTTAAGGCATAAATGCCAAGAGCCATGGCCGCAATTCCAGCAATGTAGAATTGATAAGCTGTGGCCTTGTTACCAGTAAGATTGGTAATCCACATGGCTGCAATAAACCCTACGGTACCCCAAACCCGAATTGGTGGAAAGTTTTTAACCACGTCCATATTGGTAGACTTTAACGTGGTGTAAGAAATAGAATTACTTAAAGATATGGTTGGCATGTAAAAGCTCATGGCGAGCAACATTACCCAAAAGAATCCATTTGGGCTTTCTACTTGTGGGATATAAAAGAGTACCATCCCGTAGAGGATGTGCAAAATGCTGTAAAGTACCTCTGCATTAACCCATTTGTCAGCAATAATTCCGGTAAGTGTTGGCATTATGAGAGAAGCAAAGCCCATTGTTGCAAATATAGCTCCGAATTGAGTTCCATCCCACTGTTTTGTGCCAAACCAATAGTTTGCAATCGTAATTAACCAGGCGCCCCATACGAAGAATTGCAAAAAATTCATCATCGTTAAGCGAAACTTAACATTCATAATAATAGTTTAGTTGGTTTTAGAAAGTAATGCCTGAATATAGGACTATTATTAAAATAATATCTTCTATTCGCCCTTATTTCTTTTATTTATTTCGTCGCGTATTCGGGCTGCTTTTTCGTAAGCTTCTTCTGTAATTGCTTCCTGTAATTTTTGTTGCAATTCTTCATTTGTTAAGGTCTTATAGCCAGATCCAGGAATAGAAGTGGTAATGTCTTCTGAACCTTGCTCCTTCGGGATATTGTCCATATTTTCAAGGAATAGTAAGTCGTTTCCTTCAATTGCAATTCCTGCAGAAGACAATATAAATTCGTAGGTATAAATTGCAGCGTTGAAACGAACAGCAATTGCAATAGCATCTGAAGTACGTGCATCAATTTCCTTTGTAGTTTCACCATCTGTACAGATCAGTTTGGCAAAAAAGACACCTTCTACAAGATTATAGATCAGAACCTCCTGGATCTGTATTTCATAGGCTTCAGCAAGTGTTTTAAAAAGATCATGAGTAAGCGGCCGGCTGGGGGTCATCTGTTCGATTTCAATGGCTATTGCCTGTGCTTCAAATGCACCTATAATGATTGGTAACCTTCTTCTGCCATTTACTTCTCCTAGAACCAGGGCATATGCGCCGGATTGTGTTTGGCTATATGATAAACCAACGATATCTAATTTTACTTTTTTCATATGATAGTAATGGAGTTGGTATTTAAAAACCAACTCCATTCAATTACCCCTTATGGGCTTTTAATGCTTCAATTAATTTTGGTACAACTTCAAATGCATCTCCAACTATTCCATAATCGGCTACTTTGAAAAAGGGTGCTTCCGGATCCTTGTTGATTACTACGATCACTTTAGAGGAGCTTACCCCTGCCAAATGCTGTATGGCACCTGATATCCCGATAGCAATGTAAAGATTAGGACTAATTGCAATACCAGTTTGTCCCACGTGCTCGGAATGTGGTCTCCAGTCGGCATCAGATACTGGCTTTGAACATGCTGTTGCAGCACCAAGCAGACCTGCAAGTTCTTCAATCATTCCCCAATTTTCAGGACCTTTTAACCCTCGACCCGCAGATACTACCAGTTCCGCATCAGGAAGGGAGACTTTATCGGTTGCCCTTATAATTTCTTTTACCAGAGCACTCAAATCTGTAGACTTTATTGTTGGACTAAAAGATTCGATTACTAATTCTGTTACAGACTCTTTAGTACCGAAAGCATTTGGATTTAACGCGATGACTTTATTGGCTGAAGTTAATTCAGTTATAGCGAAAGCCTTACCAGAGAAAGCTGTTTTCTTAACCAGGAATTTGTCTCCCTCAAGCTTAGGAAGTTCTACTGCCCCATCAACCAAACCGGCTTCCATTTTTACCGCAACTCTTGGAGCAAGGCCCTTGCCTGAAAAGGAGTTTGATAGTACGATCACATCGGCACCTTCTTTTTTTGCGGCTTCAGCAATTACTGAGGCGTATGCCTGGTTAACAAAATTTTTGAGTTGATCATTAGTTACGCTAAGCACTTTAGACGCACCGTAAGTACCAAGATTTTTTAGTTCGACATCGGCAACATTACCTATAGATATTGCTGTTAAATTACTGTTTTGCTGATCTGCGATGGCTTTTGCATAAGAAACTGCTTCGTAAACAGATTTCTTGAATTTGCCATCAACTTGTTCTACATATACTAAAACTGACATACGGTCTTAATTTAAAATTTGAAATAGGAAAGGGTTAGATTACTTTGGCTTCCTGGTGTAAAAGATCAATTAGTTTTGAAGGATCATCTGCAGGTATCAATTTTACGGTTCCTCTAGGAGGAGGTGTTTCAAATTGCTGAATTGTAACAACTGCTGGGATATCTTTTGCTTCGATAACTACCAATGGTTTTGTTCTGGCAGACATAATTCCTCTCATATTAGGGATCTTAGGCTGAGCCGTCCCTTCGGCGCAGCTGGCAACAAATTTTCCTGTTACTGATATTACTTCTTTTCCACCCTCAATTTCTCTATCTAAAGTTGCAGTGGAACCATCATATTCAAGTTTTTTGATGATGGAGATAGAAGGTATATTCAAAAATTCTCCAACCATTGCTGCAACTTGAGAACCGTTATAATCGATAGACTCGCGACCGCAAAGAATCATGTCAAAGTCTGCAGTTTTCGCATATTCAGAAATTTGATAAGCAACAAAATAAGCATCCCTTGGTGCAGCATTGATTCTTACCGCATCATCGGCACCGATTGCAAGGGCCTTTCTAATGGTTGGATCAGTTTGACTTTCTCCTACATTGATTACTGTTACCGTACCTTTTCCTCCTTCACAAAGCTCGATTGCTTTTGATAGCGCAATCTCATCATATGGATTCACTATAAATTGCACTCCTGCAGTATTGAATTGTGTATTATTGTTGGTAAAAGTTATTTTTGTGGTTGTGTCTGGCACGTTACTGATACAAACTAATATTTTCATACGTTTATTATTTATATAAAAGGTTATCTAAAAGACCTCAGAAGCGTTTTTGCTGAAAATGTCTTTTTACAAATCTAGTTAAAAAAGAAGGGATAAAAAATGCAAAATACCCGATTGACCAAGTTACTGGAATTTTTGGAAAGTGACCCCAACGATCCTTTCGTTTTATATGCACTTGCTACGGAATACAATTCGGGAGACCATACAGCGCAGGCTTTTGAATATTACCTTAAACTTGTTTCTGAACACCCAGACTATGTAGGTACTTATTATCATCTCGGAAAATTATATGAGAAGAATGGTAAAACAGATGATGCGATTAGCACTTATAAACTTGGCATGAGTGTGGCAAAAAATAAAAGAGATATGCATGCTTTTTCTGAACTTCAGGGTGCTTTTAATTCGGCGTCTGGTTTGGATTATGAAGACGATTAATATTGATAAATTGAATAGAAATCAATTGTTATTTTTGAGGGATGTGCTGTTTTTTACCTTCACTGCATTTGGTGGAGCGCAGGCTCATTTGTCACTTTTGCTCAAATACTTTGTAAAAAACCGAAGGTATATTTCTGAAGAAGATCTGCTGGAAATTAACGCCCTTGCTCAAGTATTGCCCGGCCCTTCTTCCACGCAGACGCTGGTTGGTATCGCCTATAAGGTAGGGGGATTGAGGCTTTCTATTATTTCATTTTTGATCTGGATCTTGCCTTCAGCTGCGATGATGACATTTGCTGCAATTACCTTCGCCAAGCTGGATCAAAAGCAAAAATTTACTGAAATATTGGAGTATGTCCAGCCCATTGCATTGGGTATAGTTGCTTTTGGTGCTTATAACTTATCGAGAAGAGTATTGCGCTCAGAAGTTTCTGTGTTTTTAGCAATTGCTGCTGCTATATGTACTTTGGTTCTAAGGAATGCTTATGTGTTTCCACTCGCCATTTTGATAGGAGGGATGATTTCATCTGCTTTGGAGACACCAAAAGAAGAAAGCGAGATTCGGGTGAAACTTTTTTCCAACATCAATCCTAAAAAATTGATCTACTTTATTGGAGTTCTGCTTTTTCTTGCCTTAATGGGTGCAATTGTTAACAGGACTTCACCATTTAGTTTGCCAATCAGGCTATTTGAAAATTTTTACAGAAATGGAATTTTTGTTTTCGGTGGAGGACAAGTTCTTGTTCCATTGATGTTTACAGAATTTGTGGAAATGAAGCAATACCTTCATGCCTCAGGATTTCTTTCTGGTTTCGCACTGCAGCAAGCTTTGCCGGGGCCTACCTTTTCCTTTACCAGTTACATTGGTGCATTGAGCATGAGAAATTTCGGTTATGGAATTGGTGGCCAAATACTTGGAGGTGCAGTAGCAGTACTTGGGATCAACCTGCCAGGATTGATTTTGGTACTTTTTATTGTTCCATTTTGGGATGATCTAAAAAAAATAACTCGGATAAAGCATTCTCTGTCAGGAATAAATGCAGTAAGTGTAGGTTTTATTATTGCTGCCTTTATATTACTGGTAATTCCGATTGGTTTGGACCTGATGTCACTTTCTATAATGGCGGTAACATTCCTGGTGTTAAACTTTACCAGGGTTAGTCCTACATTAATTGTAGTAACAGGTATTTTGCTGGGTTATTTTATATAATTAAAATGGTGCATCATCATCTTGCATATCATCCATTCTTGATGGTTTGATGATTACATTGCCTGATGGTCTGTCAAAATCTGACGATGGCATCATTCCAGCGCTTGGATTGGTCATAGAAAATGAAGTTGGTGCTGCAAAATTGTCTTCTAGGTCAGTAAATTTAACATACTTACCGATAAAGCGAAGGGGTACAATACCGGTTTCACCATTACGGTGTTTCGCAATAATTACTTCTCCAATGCCCGCCTGGGACCGGCCTTGCTCATCTTCTGTGATTCCATAATATTCAGGACGATAAAGAAAAAGCACCATATCAGCATCCTGCTCAATAGAGCCAGACTCCCTCAAATCTGAAAGCATCGGTCGTTTACCATTAGCACCCGGTCTGCTTTCAACGGCACGGCTCAGTTGCGAAAGTGCAATTACAGGGACATTTAATTCCTTCGCCACAGATTTAAGCGCTCTGGAAATACTACCAATCTCCTGCTCCCTATTACCACCACCACTCTGACCTTCGCCTTTTCCGTGCATCAGCTGCAAGTAATCGATAATGATTAGTTGCAGGTCGTATTGCGATTTTAGTCTCCGGCATTTTGCTCTGAATTCGAATATATTTAGTGCGGGTGTATCATCTATTAAAAGCGGAGCTTCAGTAAGTGTTCCTATTTTACTATGCAATTGCTGCCATTCCCATTCTGCAAGATTTCCTTTACGAATCTTTTCCTGTTCTATTTCAGTTTCTCCGGAAATCAAACGATTTACGAGTTGAACGGAGGACATCTCTAATGAGAACACCACTACTGGACGTTTAAAATCTACAGCGGCATTCCTTGCGCAAGTTAGTACAAATGCTGTTTTACCCATTGCAGGTCTTGCAGCAATGATCACCAAATCAGATGGTTGCCAACCGCCTGTTATACGATCCAGATCTGTAAAGCCAGAAGGAACGCCAGTGAGTCCGTCGCTTTTACCTCTTAGTTCTTCAAGCGTGGCCAAAGATTGTTTAATAATCTCATCCATTTTTTGGGTATCCCTGCGAAGATTGTTTTGAGCGATGTCGAACAAGTTTTTTTCTGCGTGATCCAACAGGTCAAATATGTCGGTTGTGTCTTCGTAGGCGCTCTGTATGATCTCAGAAGAAATCCTAATTAGTTCCCTTTGTATGTATTTTTGAGATATGATGCGCGCATGATATTCAATATTTGCAGCCGAAGCTACCCTGTTGGTTAAATTGGTAATATAATATGCGCCGCCAACCATTTCAAGAAGTCCAAGTGTTCTCAGCTCCGCAGTAACGGTTAAGATGTCTACAGGCTTTGATTTTTGAAATAATCCTTGAATAGCTTCAAAGATCTTTTTATGCGCCTCATGGTAAAATATGTCTGGTTTTAAGATGTCGATTACGGTAGATAATGCATCTTTTTCGAGCATTAAGGCGCCAAGTACAGCTTCTTCCAAATCTACTGCTTGTGGCGGAATTTTACCTGGGGTACTCATGGAATTAGTTAGCCTGGTCTTCCTTGCCGTAAAGTTTGTCCTGTCTTGTCCTTGTGTTCCGTTCTCCATACTCATAGGAACAAAAATAGTTAAAAATAAAGGCAGGCTTTAAATTCTTTATACACATTCACCATTCGACTTTTGTTCTGTTTTAACAATCAGCAAAACAATTTACGCTATTTGCTAACAACATTTTGTTAATAAGGGTGTTAGCGGTAGCACTAAATTAGCATTACCTAATACCCATTATTTCAGCTATTTTTGCGCTTCAATTTTAAGAGATGGAAAATTCCAGAAGAACGCCAAGACAAAAAGAAAGCAATGAATTTATTTTTGGAATCCGCGCGGTTATAGAGGCAATAAAGGCAGGCAAAGATATAGAGAGCATATACTTGCAACGCGGACTTACAGGTGGAATTATGATGGAGCTTAAAGCGTTGTTGAAAGAAGTGGAAGCTCCTGTGCATAATGTACCTGTGGAAAAACTGAACCGGATGACGCTTAAAAATCATCAAGGTGTGATTGCGGTAATTTCTTCCATTACGTTTCAGAAAGTTGAAGATATTATTCCATTGATATATGAGAAAGGTGAAACTCCGCTGGTTTTAATATTAGATGGAATTACTGACGTAAGAAATATGGGTGCAATAGCCCGTACTGCAGCCTGTGCTGGTGTTCATGCTATAATATTGCCTACTAAGAACTCTGCTCAAATCAATGCCGATGCCATTAAAACTTCTGCGGGAGCACTCTTTAGTATACCTGTATGTCGGCATCCCAATCTCCATAAGACAGCGCTTTATCTTCAAGAATGTGGATTGCAAATTGTAGCTTGTACGGAAAAGACAAATGACCTCATTTATGCGCCTGACTATACCGTTCCAACAGCAATAGTCATGGGAGCTGAAGATGAAGGCATTTCAAATGAAATTATGCGTATGGCAAATCACCTCGCAAAGATCCCCATGATTGGAGAAATCAACTCCCTGAATGTTTCCGTATCAGCAGGAGTTATTCTTTACGAGGCAATCAGACAACGTCAGTCTTAGATATATTTTGTACCGAATTTTGATTTAACGTCTGCAACTATCTGCTTAATGCTTTGCTCTGCATTACGTGGACAGATCAATAATGTATTATTTGATTCTACTACAATGTAATCGTGTAAGTCTTGCAGAATTACCAGCTTTTCTTTGGGGACATTAACCATGCAATTGGAGGAATTGAACATCATGACTTTTTCTGATGGTATTACTGCATTTCCAACATAGTCGTGCTCTGCAATGTCATAGATTGAAGCCCAGGTACCTAGATCAGACCATCCGAAATCTGCAGGAAGCACATATACATTATCAGCCTTCTCCATAATTCCAAAATCGATGGAGATGTTGGTACATTGCTGGTAAGCATCTCCAATAAATTGTTTTTCCGAATCTGTATTATAAGAAGAGTTACCTTGATAAAATATATCATGCATTTCTGGTAAGTGCCTTTGAAAGGCCTTGTTAATTGATTTTGCTGACCATATAAATATACCTGCATTCCAAAGAAAATCACCACTTTGAATAAACGATTTGGCTAGGTCTATATTCGGTTTTTCTGTAAAAATCTTTACTTTAAAAATTTGTCCATCAGTTTTTAATGCAGTTTCTGTATACTGAATATAACCATAACCAGTATCAGGTCTACTTGGTTTTATTCCAAGTGTAACCAGGCAATCATTTTCTGAAGCAGCTTTGAGTGATTGTTCTATAGCATCTACAAATGCATCAGGATTGGTAATCGTATGATCTGATGGTGCCACTACGATAGTAGCATTTGGATTGAGTTGAGCAATTTTCATAGAACCATAAGAGATACATGGAGCAGTGTTTCTCATAATGGGCTCTGCCAGAATTTGATTGGTACTGATTCCAGGTAACTGCTCTTTTATAATATTGGTATAAATCTCATTTGTTACAATAAAAATATTTTCTGGAGGACAGATTTTCAGGAAGCGGTCGTATGTGCTTTGAATTAAAGTTTTACCAACTCCAAAGAAGTCAATAAACTGTTTTGGATATTCTGTTCTGCTTACCGGCCAAAATCTGCTTCCAACTCCACCAGCCATAATAAGGGCGTAATTATTTATATTCATATTTGATTGTACTTGTTAAATTATGCCTTCCTGCAGAAGGTCGTGTAAATGCAACATGCCGAAATAACCTTTGTTGTCGGTTATTAGCAGTTGCGTAATGTTGTTTTCTTTAATAATCTCCAAGGCCCGCATCGCCAGCGCATCTTTATCTAACCGCTTAGGATTAGTACTCATCAAATCTAATGCTGTAATATTGGTTAGGTCTGAATGCTGCTCCAGCGTTCTTCTAATGTCGCCATCGGTAATAATTCCCAAAATCTCGCTTCCATCTATAACAACAACAGCACCCAAACGGTTTTGACTAATTTCTATAATCACGTCTTTAAAAGAAGCAGTAGGTTGAATGCTGGGCTTTGCATTTTTTAAGGCAATATCACCTGCTTTCAGGTATAGTCTTTTTCCGATTGCTCCACCTGGATGGAATTTACCAAAATCATCCTCATTAAAATTACGTTCGTTGAGCAAGCAAATCGCAAGTGCGTCTCCCATAGCTAGTTGAGCGGTTGTGCTGGTTGTAGGAGCGAGGTTATGCGGACAAGCCTCCTTTTCTACAGAAGTATTCAGTATATAATCAGCTTGTATGGCCAGATTTGAATTTAACTGGCCAACCATTCCAATAATAATATTTCCTGTTTGTTTTAATAAGGGAGTGAGAACCTTTATTTCAGGCGTATTTCCACTCTTAGAGAGGCATATGACGATGTCCTTTTCGCGAATCATGCCTAAATCACCATGAACAGCATCTGCTGCATGCATAAAAATAGAAGGAGTGCCTGTAGAGTTAAAAGTGGCAACAATTTTTTGAGCGATAATGGCGCTTTTGCCAATACCGGTTACAATAACCCTGCCTTTGCTGCTAACTATCAACCGAACTATCTTTTCAAAATCTTCATTAATATTTTGGACCAGCCCAAGAATAGCTTGCGCTTCTAAATTTAAAGTACTGATGGCGTCCTGTATTATAGATTTTTTACTTTTCAAACAGAATTATTTAGTATATTGATGCTTTGAATTAGTGCAAAATTATGTTATTTTGAAGTAAAAATAGCACTGAATATTTTATACACGAAATGGATGTGAAAAAGTCGTTGTTTGACAACTTACAAACCTTTTTTGGTTTTGATAATTTTAAAGGTGATCAGGAGTCTATTATCACTAATGTTCTTGAAAGGAAGAATACTTTCGTTATCATGCCAACCGGCGGTGGGAAATCCATTTGCTATCAGTTGCCTGCATTGATGCAGGAAGGAACTGCTATAGTTATCTCGCCATTAATTGCGTTGATGAAAAATCAGGTTGATCAGCTTAGGGCGTTCGGCGGAAGTGATAGTATTGCGCATTTTTTGAACTCCTCATTAAATAAAAGTGAAATTACCCAAGTTAAAAGTGATCTTCTTTCTGGTCAAACCAAATTACTTTACGTTGCTCCTGAGTCACTTTCCAAACAAGAAAATATTGAGTTTTTAAAGCTCATCAAAATATCGTTTGTTGCTGTAGATGAAGCACATTGTATATCTGAATGGGGGCATGATTTCAGACCTGAATATCGAAAAATAAGACAAGTTATTCTAGGCCTGGGAGATGACATACCCATCATAGCACTTACAGCTACCGCAACGCCAAAGGTACAGCAGGACATTATTAAGAATCTTCAGATGTCTGACGCCATGCTTTTTAAGTCGTCCTTTAACAGACCAAATTTGTTTTATGAGATTAGACCGAAAAGAGATGTACTCAAAGAGATTATCCGATATATTAAACAAAATACAGGAAAATCTGGTATTATTTATTGTTTGAGCCGTAAAAAGGTGGAAGAAGTTGCAGAAACCTTAAACCTTAACGGAATTAAAGCATTGCCTTATCATGCTGGTCTTGAGCCTAAAATACGTGCAGACACTCAGGATAAATTTTTGATGGAAGATGTAGAGGTGATCGTTGCAACGATTGCCTTTGGTATGGGTATAGATAAACCAGATGTGCGTTTTGTAATACACCATGATATTCCAAAAAGCATGGAAGGTTATTATCAGGAAACAGGTAGAGCCGGCAGGGATGGAGGAGAAGGTGTATGTGTGGCTTTTTATGCACAAAAAGATGTAGATAAGCTAGCCAAGTTCATGAAGGACAAGCCGGTTGCAGAACGAGAAATTGGCACCCAAATATTGAAGGAAGTAATTGATTATGCGGAGTCTGCAGTTTGCAGGAGAAAACAAATCCTACACTATTTTGGTGAAAACTTCAATGAGACAGGCTGCAATTGTATGTGCGATAACTGTAGAAAGCCCAAACAGCAATTTGAGGCAGAAAATTCATTATTGGTATTGCTGAAACTAATTAAGAAAGTAGGAGAGAAGTTTGATGATGCCCATGTTATAAATGTTATAATGGGTTCTGAAACTGCTCAGACTATTGCTTATGAACATAGTAAGCTGCCGGAATTTGGTGTAGGTGTAGTTGAAGGAGAAAATCACTGGAAATCCCTGGTCAGGCAAGCCGTGCTAAATAATTTCTTGTCCAAAGACATTGATAATTATGGATTACTTGCACTGACTAACATCGGACTCAATTTTATTGAAAATCCTTACAGCCTTAAGTTTATTTTAAATGAACCTATTGAAAGTGCGGCAGATGATGATGAAGATGACGTAAAGCATGGTTCAGGAACATTGGATGCGCAATTGCTGATGTTGCTGAAAGATTTATGTAAAAAAATAGCTAAGCAAAAGAATGTGCCACCTTTTGTTGTGTTTCAGGATCCATCGCTAGAGGAAATGTGTACGCATTACCCCATTAGTATGGAAGAGTTGAAGCAAATTTCAGGTGTTGGGAATGGTAAAGCAATGAAGTTTGGAGGACCATTTCTTGAACTTATTAAAAAATACGTGGATGATAATGATATTGAGCGACCAATTGATTTGATTATTAAAACCCAGGCCAATAAATCACAACTTAAAGTATCTATTATACAAAACATTGATCGTAAGATTGGTTTGGAAGACATCGCTAAATCTAAAGGTATAACATACGACGATATTCTTAAAGAAGTAGAAGCGATAGTTAATTCAGGCACTAAGCTTAACCTTACCTATTTTGTGGATGAGTTGATAGATGAAGATCGTCAGGATGAAGTATTTGACTATTTTCAATCTGCAGATAGCGACTCAATCGATGAGGCCCTTAAAGAATTGGGTGAATCTGACTATTCAAGAGAAGAAATCCAATTGATGCGCATTAAATTTATGTCAGAATTTGGCAACTAAAAACAAATTATGATTAACTTTCCTTTAGATAAATTAAAACACCTGCAATCCAATAACTTTTTTTTAATGGCCGGACCGTGTGCCATAGAAGGAGAGGATATTGCAATGCGTATTGCAGAGAAAATTGTAACCATAACTGATAAATTATCTATACCCTATATTTTTAAAGGTTCTTATAGAAAAGCTAACCGTTCCAAAGGCAGTTCTTTTTGTGGCATTGGGGATGAAAAGGCATTAAAAATATTAGAAAAGATTGGTAATACCTTTGAAGTGCCAACGGTAACAGATATTCATGCACATGAAGAAGCTGCTATGGCGGCTGCTTATGTTGATGTATTGCAGATTCCTGCCTTTTTATGCAGACAAACTGATCTTTTGATTGCCGCCGCACAAACTGGGAAAGTAGTGAATGTGAAAAAGGGTCAATTCCTTTCTGCAGGGTCTATGAAATTTGCAGTGGAAAAGATAGTGGAAGCAGGTAATAATAAAGTTATACTGACCGACCGTGGAAATACTTTTGGTTATCAGGATCTTATTGTTGATTACCGTGGATTACCTGAAATGCAAAGTTTTGGTGTTCCTGTAGTAATGGACTGTACGCATTCTTTGCAGCAACCAAATCAAAGTAGCGGTGTAACCGGGGGCAAGCCTGAATTGATTGGAACAATTGCTAAAGCAGCTATTGCTGTTGGAGCAGATGGTTTATTCATTGAAACACATCCTGATCCAGCTAATGCAAAATCAGATGGTGCTAATATGTTACATCTTGATCTTCTGGAAGAAATGCTGGTAAAACTGATTAGGATAAGAGAAGCGATTGTTTAGATTTTGGTAATAACGAAAGAAGTTCGCCTATTTATTTTGCGGCCATCTTCTGTTTGGTTGTTAGCAACAGGATTCTGCTTTCCAAATCCTATATAACTCAGCTTCGCCGGATCTATTTTGTTTGCAATTAGATATTCGTATACCGACCTTGCCCTGTTCAAAGATAGTTTTTTATTATCGATGTCATTTCCAACGTTATCAGTATATCCCTGTATTTCAATTGAAATCTTTGGATTGTTTTTCAGTAACGCTAACAGTTGATTAAGCTCTGTTAATGATTCTGGTAGTAAAGCGAATTCATTGGTATTAAAAAAAACATTTCTTAATACCACATTGCCACCTGTTTTTATTTTTAACAGTTCTATGTTTACTTCAAAAGGTTTCGTTCCGTTGGTAGCAGTTAAATTATAGTTTTCCGAGTATAACAGATAACTATCGGCAATTACATGGAATGCATAACTAGCCCCCACAGGCATTACCGCCAGAAAAGCACCGTTTTGTGATGAGGTATAGTCTCTGTAAACAATGGTGCCTTCTTTCAAATTAACAATTTGTACTTCCGCATCCAAAAAAGCGCCAGTCTCTTTGTCTTTTATTGTGCCTTTAACATAGGCAATTGGATTTGGCCTTTTATCCTCAGGCATTTTGAACTGATAAATGTCCATGTCACCATATCCACCTTTTAAATCAGCTGAAAATAGACCTTCTGATCCTTCCGGGGTTACAATAAGTCCCGTTTCCTCATTAAATGTATTAATCGGATAACCAAGATTTTGTGGGATACCAAACTGGCCTTTTTCATTTATTCGACTTAGAAATATATCTTTATTTCCTAAACCTGGCCATCCATCAGAGGAGAAATAGAGTGTTTTCCCATCAGGGTGTATAAATGGAGTATGTTCATCATAGGGGGTATTGATCTGTGGACCAAGGTTTACAGCCGCACTCCAATACCCGTCACTTTGCAAGATGCTTTTCCAGATGTCGTAACTTCCAAATCCGCCTGGTCTGTTGCTTACAAAATAAAGGGTGCTGCCGTCAGGACTTATAGATGGTTGAGAATCCCAGTATTCAGAATTTACCTTGTTTCCAAGATTAAATGGCTCTCCCCATGTATTTCCTTCTTTGTGACTTAGATATATGTCACAGCGACCAATGCCATCGGGTCTTCCGCAGCCAGTAAAGAATAGGTACATGCCATCAGGTGATATCGATTGTGCCCCCTCATTAAAGTTTGGTGTATTTATTTTTGTACTCAATGGAATAGGGACCGACCATTTTTCTCCTTCCTTTTCAGATTGGAAGAAATCTTCATTATTATCGATATTTCTGCTAAAGATCAGCTGTCTGCCATCGGCAGTAATGGCAGGGAAGTAATCCCGGTATTTGGAGTTTATTTCCGGACCCATATTAATGGGTTGATAAAGTACTGGACTTTTCAAAGCTTCAATTGAAAAGGCACAATCTTTTATGTATTTGTTGGTTTTAGAAAGAAAATCTTTGTCGTTACCCTTATATGCATTAATAAACGTGGTAAAATGATGTAAGGCATTTGTATAGTCGCCGGTATTGAGTTCAGATTCTCCAAGTCCGTAAAAGGCACGTACATCGTTTATACTTCCAAGGGAGATGGCACTATTGTAAGCAGATTTGGCTTCAGTAAAAGCTTTGAGCCTCCTGTTTATATCACCTAACTGTATATAGGCATATTGAAATAAAGAGTCGCTATTTACGGCTTCCAGAAGTGATTTTTTTGCAAGGTCGAAGTTGTCACTCTTAAGGTATGCCTGGGCTTTTTCAAAACTGGCCTGTGCTTTTTTAACTTTAGTAGTTTGGGCCCTAACGCTTAAAGAAGATAAAAAAAAGAATAAGATGATTTGCCACTTTTTCATTTATGCCAGCTTAAGCTACCATTAAATCTAACATAAAAACGTGGAAAAGCTATGGTATGTTCAGAAACTTATGGG
This sequence comes from Pedobacter sp. UYP24, assembly GCF_054057295.1. Classification (NCBI taxonomy): domain Bacteria; kingdom Pseudomonadati; phylum Bacteroidota; class Sphingobacteriia; order Sphingobacteriales; family Sphingobacteriaceae; genus Pedobacter; species Pedobacter sp. UYP24. Next base: position 299,249 of record NZ_JBSRZD010000002.1, on the reverse strand, counting down.
TTTGCAAGGATATTTCCCATTTGGGGTTAGCCATTACATATTCTATAATAAGTGGTGTCATCTCTTTGGATTTAGACCATTCAGGTTGGAGGTAAAGCTTACAAGACGGAGAAACTGTGGCTGCATATTCCTCCGCCCACTTAAAGTCGCTTTTATTGAAGACAATAACTTTAAGTTCATTGGCAGAAAGAGTAATGTCTGGCCTCGGAGCTTTAAATTTTTTTGGAGATAGACAGATCCAGTCCCATTCTCCAGAAAGAGGATAAGCTCCTGAGGTTTCAATAAAGGTTAGGATATTGCGTTCATGTAGTTTTTTGGTCAGGTAATCCATATTATAGATTAAAGGCTCACCCCCGGTTATTACAACCGCCTTGCCCGGAAAACTATCAGCTTTTAAAGCGATATCATCTGCCAGTGTTAAAGGATGAAGTTCTGCATCCCAGCTTTCTTTAACGTCACACCAGTGACAACCCACATCGCAACCACCCAAACGAATAAAGTACGCCGCCTTGCCCGTGTTAAATCCTTCTCCCTGTATGGTGTAAAATTCTTCCATTAAAGGAAGTAAAGTGCCGTCTTCTGGTATCTGATGTGCCATAATTAAGGCCGCAAATGTAAATAAAATAATATAAGCATTGTCCAAACTCCGTATATTGAACCGGATTAATGACCGAGTAATGAAAATCTATACACCTTATGTTTATATTACGCTTTGAACTGGGTTAAAGTAACTGAAGAATTACCTGAAAACAACTTTATTAAGGAAATTAAAGTTGAGGGTAAAAAGTTTTGCCTTATTAAAGAGGAAGATAATTTTTACGTAGTTCAAAACACTTGTCCCCATGCTGGTGGAATACTTAGCGGAGGCTGGTGCAGTAACGGGCATATCGTTTGTCCGATACACAGGTGGGAATATAATCTTGAAAATGGAAGAGGCGCTTCTGGTCAGGGTGATTACATTGACATCTATCCCGTAGAAAAAAGAGCCGACGGATTATACATTGGGTTAAAAGAAAGTTTATGGAAAAAGCTGTGGAGTTAAGGTAGCTATCTTTAGTAAATCTCGCCTTTGGCAGATGCCAATGTATTTTTCAGTAAACCAACAATGGTCATTAATCCTACTCCACCCGGTACTGGTGTAATCCAGGAAGCTTTTTTAGAAACCTCATCAAAATCTACATCTCCATATAACTTATAGCCTGATTTGGTTTGGTCTGAAATTTCGCGGTTCATTCCAACATCGATCACAACTGCGCCTGGCTTTACCATATCTGCTGTGATAAAATTCTTTTTACCGATAGCTGCGATGACGATATCTGCCTGTAAGATCATTTCTTTTAGATTTACAGTTCTACTATGGGTTAAAGTAACCGTACAGTTACCGGGATTGGCATTGCGCGCCATTAGTATGCTCATTGGACTGCCCACAATATTACTCCTACCAACCACAACACAATGCTTACCAGCAGTTTCAATTTCATAAGCCTGTAACATCATCATAATACCATAAGGTGTTGCAGGTATAAAACAAGGTAAATTGCGCATCATGCGTCCCAAATTAACGGGGTGGAAACCATCAACATCTTTACGATGATCAATAGTTTCCGTTACTTTTTCAGGATCAATAGACTTAGGTAGGGGAAGTTGTACGATAAGACCGTCAACCGTAACGTCTTCATTAATTTCTTTTATTTTTTTAAGTAGTTCTGCTTCTGTTACATTAAGATCGTAACGGATCAATGAAGATTTGAATCCCACTTTTTCACAGTTTTTCATTTTGCTGGCTACATACGTTTCGCTACCGCCATCATTGCCAACAAGTATCGCAATGAGGTGTGGTTTCCTGCCTGTATCTGCCAGAAATGCGGCTGCTTCTTCTGCAATTTCTAATTTTACTTTTTCTGATACGTATTTTCCGTCGAGTAACTGCATTACTAATCTAATTTTAAAACTGCCATAAATGCGGTTTGTGGAATCTCCACATTACCTACCTGGCGCATTCTTTTCTTACCTTCTTTCTGTTTTTCCAGCAACTTACGTTTACGAGAAATATCACCACCATAACATTTAGCGGTAACATCTTTACGTAAAGCGCTAAGTGTTTCGCGCGCTATAACTTTTGCACCTATAGAAGCCTGTATCTTAATCTCAAACTGCTGACGAGGAATTAGTTCTCTCAGTTTTTCACAGATTTTCTTCCCAAAGTCATAGGCATTACTGCGGTGAATCAGCGAAGATAGCGCATCAACTGGCTCTTCATTAAGCAGCATATCCAATCTTACCAAGTCCGATTTACGATAACCGATCTGGTGATAGTCAAAAGAGGCATAGCCTTTAGAAATGGTTTTCAGCTTATCGTAAAAGTCGAAAACAATTTCACCCATAGGCATCTCAAAAATAAGTTCTACACGGTCTGAGGTCAGGTAAGACTGATTGGCAATAATGCCTCTTTTTTGAATACAAAGTGACATTACCGGGCCTACAAATTCAGCTTTAGTGATAATATTTGCCCTGATAAAAGGCTCTTCGACAGAATCAAGCTTACTTGGATCGGGTAAATCTGATGGGTTATTTACGATGACTTCAACACCTTTGGTGGTTTTTGCAATATAAGATACGTTGGGTACCGTTGTAATAACCGTCATGTCAAATTCACGCTCCAGGCGTTCCTGAACGATCTCCATGTGCAACATACCAAGGAAACCGCAGCGAAAACCGAAACCTAGTGCCGCAGAACTTTCAGGTTCAAATACAATAGAAGCATCATTTAGCTGTAGTTTGTGCATCGCTTCACGCAATTCTTCAAACTCGTCAGTCTCTACCGGATAAATCCCTGCAAAAACCATAGGCTTAACTTCTTCAAAACCTTGAATAGATTCTAGTGATGGCCTGTCAACCGTTGTTATTGTATCTCCAACTTTTACTTCGCGGGCTTCTTTAATCCCTGATATAATATAGCCAACGTCACCCGTTTTAACCACCGTGCGTGGAGACATGTCCAGTTTTAAAATACCTACTTCATCAGCAATGTATTGTTTGCCTGTATTGATGAATTTAACTTTATCACCTTTCTTAATTTCACCATTTACCACTTTGAAATAAGCAATAATACCTCTAAAAGGATTAAATACTGAATCAAAAATCAGTGCCTGCAGCGGTGCGTCAGGGTTACCAACTGGCGCTGGAACACGATCTACAATAGCTTGAATAATATCGGGTACACCCAAGCCTGTTTTGCCGGATGCAGGAATAATATCCTCACGTTTGCAGCCTATAAGATCAACTATTTGATCCTTAACTTCCTCGGGCATAGCTCCCGGCAAATCCATTTTATTTAAAATAGGTATGATTTCCAGGTCATGCTCTAAAGCAAGGTAAAGATTAGAAATAGTTTGAGCTTGAATACCCTGTGAGGCATCAACGATCAATAGTGCACCTTCGCAAGCGGCAATAGAACGAGATACTTCGTAAGAAAAATCTACGTGTCCAGGGGTATCTATCAGGTTAAAATTGTATTCAATTTCACCAACCACGTAATTCATTTGTATGGCGTGGCTTTTTATCGTAATCCCACGCTCACGCTCCAAATCCATATTGTCAAGCAACTGAGCTTGAGCTTCACGATGGCTAATGGTTTTGGTGTATTCCAGTAAACGGTCAGCTAAAGTGCTCTTTCCGTGGTCAATATGTGCAATTATGCAAAAATTACGTATGTGCTTCATCAGTTGGGCAAAGATAGGATTTTGGTACAACTATTCGGCACTGTTGGCCAGTTCAATTAAATTTTTAACAGTGTTCGCGCTCGTAATTTCAATAGCAAACTCGTCTCTGTCAGCGCCCATATTCAATTTAGGGTTTTTATACTTCATTTTGCTCTGAACAATTGATTTTGCTGAACCATGAAATTCTTTAACACCAGTTTCGGATATTAATTTGGAGATATTTTCCACTGAAATCCCAGATCCCGGCATAATACTAATCCTACCACTAGCTTTTTCAACCAATTCAGATAGCCGCACTATACCTTTTATTGCTGTTTCTTCTCCACCCGAAGTTAGTATCCTGGAAAAACCAAGGGAGATGATCTGTTCCAATGCTTTGAACTGATCCTTGCACATATCGAATGCACGGTGAAAGGTGGCTAGCATCGGCTTCGACATCTCCACAAGTTCTGCACATCTACCTACATCAATATCTCCTTCAGCTGTTAATATCCCAAAAACCACACCATTGCAATTCAGTTTTTTGCATTCAATAATGTCTACTTTCATCACATCGAATTCCAGATCAGTATACAAGAAATCACCACCACGCGGTCGTATGATGGGGTAGACCTCAATTTTAAGTATCGATTTTGCTAATTTAATTTGTGCGAAGCTTGGGGTTGTTCCACCTTCTAAAAGATTATCACAAAGCTCAACACGCGTAGCGCCACCACGTTCTGCTTCAATAGCCGAACTCAATGAGTTGGCGCAAACTTCCATTTGAACCATAATCAGTTATTTATAGAAGCTTTTACCTGGAATCAGCAGATCGTCTTTTTCTGCCGTGCAAACTGCATAACTAAATCCTGTCTGGATGGCGTATGCGCCATATTCGCCCTTTTTATTTAGTGCTAAAAAGCCAACTTGTATATTTTTTGCAATATCTGGTTTCTTTTTTATGATCCTCATAACTGCTTCTTTGCAGGCATTTTCTGGAGAAAACCCTTGTCTCATTAATTCCACAACTAGAAAACTTCCCACATTGCGGATCACCTCTTCACCAACACCTGTAGATGTAGCGCCACCTACCTCATTATCCAGGTATAGACCAGCCCCAATGATTGGACTGTCGCCAACCCTTCCATGCAACTTATAGGCCATTCCACTTGTCGTACATGCACCAGACAGGTTTCCTTTAGCGTCAAGTGCCAGCATGCCTATTGTATCATGGTTGTATTGATTACCAGGTAATTTTTTTGGTGAGGCCTTGTCGTACAATTTGTTTTCAATATTCATTACCGGATCATATTTAGCTGTTTTAAGCCATTGCTTCCAGGCAGCTTCACTTTCCTTAGTTAATAAATTTTCCTTTTTAAACCCATTTTCTAATGCAAATTGCAAGGCACCGTCACCTACTAACATCACATGAGGCGTTTTTTCCATAACCATTCTAGCTACTGAGATCGGGTGCACAATGTGCTCTAATCCCGCTACAGAGCCACAATTGCCAAACTCGTCCATAATACAAGCATCCAGGGTAACATGTCCATCACGGTCTGGGAGCCCGCCATAACCTACAGTTTGTATGGAAGGGTCGGCTTCGGGTACATGAACACCTTCTTCAACGGCATCCAATGCACGGCCACCTTTCCCTAGTATTTTCCAGGCGGCTTTATTAGCCGGAATGCCAAAATCCCATGTCGATATTACAATAGATTTCCCTACTGTGGCGGAAGCACTTGGGTTGGCCATAGCAGCGGCGCTTGATTTATCAACAGCAATAGCGACAGCGGAAAGTGCAGTTGCCTTTATAAATTTTCTACGGTCAAGCATCGTCAATTAATTATATAATTTTAAATTTATCAGCATCCTTTAAAAATGGGAAGGTTCTTCTTGTTTTAACCAACTCCTCATAATGGATACTAAAAGTATAAAGATCTTCATCCTCTGGTTTGTAATACACTGTTTTACCCATTGGATCAATGCACTGTGAGTGCCCACTGTGGTAAACTTCATTGCCATCATGCCCAACTCTATTTACACCAATTACATAGCTTTGGTTTTCGATAGCCCTCGCTGGGATCAGAGCATTCCAATGCGCAGATCTTTTATCTGGCCAGCTGGCAATTAAGAGCAGAATGTCATACTCTTCATCTTTGTTTCGCAACCATACCGGAAACCTCAGGTCGTAGCAAATCGACAGCCTGATTTTCCAGCCTTTTAACTCCACAATAACCTTCTCTATTCCTGGTGTATAGTTTTTATCCTCATCACCCAGTCCAAATAAATGCCTTTTATTGTAAAAGCTATAGGAGCCATCAGGAAGCATCCAGATCAACCGGTTAAAGTAATGGTCTTCCTCTTTTACGATGATGCTTCCAGCTACAACACATTCATATTTATCGGCAATCTGGCTCATCCACTTCATGGTCTTGCCATCGGTTTCTTCTGCCAATGCTTTGGCATTCATGCTAAACCCTGTAGAGAACATTTCTGGAAGAATGATTAGGTCTGTTTTTTCTTTTATGCCCATTGACAACCTTAAGGCAAGGTTCTGAAGGTTTTTATCAATATTCTCCCAAAATAAGTAAGCCTGGAAAATGGTTATTTTCAGGTTTGGAATATTCAGGTAATGTGGCTGTTCCATATATTAATTTGAGGGGTTGTAAATTATAACTGCATTAACCTGTTAACGGCTTCATTTAACGTGCTTTCTTTTTTGGCGAAGCAAAAGCGGAGTACTTTATAATCCGTGTTTCTAGTATAAAATGCAGAGACCGGTATGCTTGCTACTCCATAATCTGCTACCAGTTTTAAAGCCATGTCTTTATCATTTATATCAGCAATGTCTGCATAGGTAACACATTGAAAATAGGAGCCATTACAAGGTAATAATTTAAATTTGGTTTCTAGAAGCATCTCCCTAAACACATCCCTTTTCTGTTGAAAAAAGAAAGATAGGCTTTCGTACTTTAAAGCATCTGAAAGATAATTGGCTATACCAAGCTGCATAGGTGTATTAACGCTAAAAACATTAAATTGGTGTATTTTCCTAAATTCTTTCATCAGATACTCTGGCGCCATGCAGTAACCAAGTTTCCAGCCAGTGGTGTGTAGTAATTTACCAAACGATGCTACAATAAAGCTTCTTTCTTTCAACTCAGGGTAAAGTGACATGCTCAGGTGCTTTTGTCCGTCGTAAATAATATGTTCGTATACCTCATCACTCAGAATCAACACATCTGTGCCCTTCACCAGCTTAATTAGTGCTAGTATATCGCTTTCCGTTAGTGTTCTTCCTGTAGGGTTCTGAGGACTGTTTAAAATGATCATTTTAGTTTGGGCAGAGAATAGTTTTTTTACCAATTCCCAGTCGATATTATAGTTTGGCGGAGCCATCTCATAAGATTTTACCAGACCGCCTAATAATTTAATAGCAGGAGCATAGCTGTCGTAAGCAGGTTCAAATATGATCACCTCATCGCCAGGGTTAATCATTGCTGCAAGTGCAGTAAAGATAGCCTGCGTACCTCCTGCAGTAACGGTAATTTCGCTTTCAGGATGGTATACTGCACCATAAAGATTCTCTGTTTTTCTGGCAATTACTTCACGTAATTCTACAGTACCTGCCATTGGAGCATATTGATTGGCGCCATTTTTCATGGCTGCTGTTACCATATTTACAAGTTCAGGGTCACAATCAAAATCAGGAAATCCCTGAGAAAGATTGATTGCTTTGTGTGTGGAGGCCAGCTTTGACATCACTGTGAAAATGGTTGTAGCTACTCCCGGGAGTTTGGATTGAATTGGTACCATGTGGAACGAAAATAGAAATAATATTTCTCCCCTTATATCAGAATAATTTAATAATTTCAGCCTGCTATGAGTTTTAAATCAAAAGAGAGCAGATTGTTGCTGGTATTAGGTTCGTTTTTTGTTGCCAATGCTATTCTTTCAGAGTTCATCGGTGTTAAAATATTTTCTGTAGAAGGTACGTTGGGTATCAGGCATTTCGATATCAATTTGCTTGGTGTTCCAAACCTATCTTTTAATATGTCTGCCGGTGTACTTACCTGGCCAATCATATTTATTATGACGGATATTATTAATGAATATTTTGGAGTAAAGCAGGTTCGCTTTTTATCTATTCTAACCGCGGTCTTAATTTCTTACGCATTTATAATTGTTGGTGCAGCAATGCATTTAACTGCCTCAGATTTTTGGATTACACAAAATATAAATGGCAAAAATCTCGATATGAACAATGCATTTGCCGGTATCTTTGGGCAGGGGATGTGGATCATTGTTGGATCAATTATTGCATTTCTCGTCGGACAAATTGCTGATGTACTGATCTTTCATAAGATCAAGAAGATAACGGGTGAAAGAGCTTTATGGCTCCGTTCAACTGGGTCTACTTTAGTGTCGCAATTGATAGATAGTTTCGTAGTTATTTTTATTGCTTTTTATCTTAATCCTCAATACCACTGGAGTTGGCAAATGGTGGCGGCAATAGGACTTGTTAACTACACATACAAGTTTTTTGTTGCCATCGTAATGACGCCAATCCTTTACCTGGTACATTCACTAATTGATGGATATCTTGGGAAAGAACGGGCCCAGCGAATGATCACAATGGCCGGTCGCCATTAGACATAATTCTTGTAACTTCGTCTGCAAATGATATATTTGGCGCATAAATAAATTCAAATTATGGAAAAATTTTCAAAAGTTAAGGAATTGATCGCTTCTGTTGAGGCAGATGCAGAGAAATTCTACAATGCTGGCAACAGTGCAGCAGGAACAAGAGTACGCAAAGCGATGCAAGATTTAAAGGTATTGGCACAAGATATTCGTGCTGAAGTAACCGATAAAAAGAATACCGCTAAATAGTATATCGTCATTATCAGCGGTGGCTCAATCCCATCGCTGATCATTTTTGTAAATATGTCATACACACCTCATCCAGAACGTTATAAAAACATGCAGTACAGGCGCTGCGGTAACAGCGGCATTGTATTGCCTGCAATATCACTTGGCCTCTGGCACAACTTCGGTCATGTAGACCAATTGGAGAATAGTAGTAATATTCTTAAACTGGCCTTTGATCATGGAATTACCCATTTTGATCTCGCAAATAACTATGGTCCGCCTCCCGGATCAGCCGAAGAAAACTTTGGTAAACTTTTGAAACGTGATTTTAGCGGATACCGGGATGAACTAATTATTTCTACCAAAGCGGGGTATACCATGTGGGATGGGCCTTACGGCGATTGGGGTTCAAAGAAATATTTGGTTTCCAGTTTAGACCAAAGTCTTAAGCGGATGGGTCTGGATTATGTAGACATATTTTATCACCACAGGCCGGATCCTGAAACCCCCATTGAAGAAACGATGGCTGCTTTAGATCTAATCGTTCGTCAGGGTAAAGCGCTTTATGTTGGGATATCAAATTATAGACCTGAAGAGGCTGCTAAAGCAATTTCGATTTTAAAAGAGCTAGGTACCCCATGTTTAATCCATCAGCCCAAATATTCTATGTATGAGCGATGGGTTGAGGACGGACTTTTAACTTTACTTAAAAATGAGGGTGTGGGTTGTATCCCATTTTCACCACTTGCACAGGGGCTGTTAACCGATAAATACCTTGCTGGCGTACCAGCAAATTCCAGAGCGGCAAAGGAACATGGCGCGCTTCAAAAAGAACAGATTACCGTCGAAAAGATCATGCAGTTGACTAAACTAAACGAAGTAGCTAAAAGCCGGGGACAAAAGCTTGCCCAAATGGCCTTATCATGGATACTCAAAGATGAGCGAATCACTTCTGTACTTGTAGGAGCCAGCAGACCCGAACAACTGGCTGATTCTCTTAAATGTCTGGATAATATTGATTTTAGTGCAGCAGAACTTAAAAAAATAGAGGATATCCTTGCCAGTTAATCCAATGGAAGAAAGCAAGCTCTTGCCGGTATTAAGCGCCGAAGAAGTAAGGATACTTGGGGTATTAATGGAAAAATCCAAGACCACTCCTGAATATTATCCAATGACTATCAATGCCATCACAGTGGCATGTAACCAGAAAACATCCCGTAAACCGGTAGTACAATACGATGATCATGTTGTTGTACTTGCATTGGATACTTTGAAAAAGAAGGGACTGATATCTACTGCAACCGGAGGCTCAAGTCGCTCAACAAAATATAAGCATAACTTTGCAATTGTATTTCCAGTACTGCCTTCAGATGTAGCGATATTGTGTTTATTACTGCTTAGGGGTGCACAAACTCCAGGTGAACTAAATACCAATTCAGGTAGGTTATATGAGTTCGAATCATTGGAAGATGTTCAGGTTGTATTAGAACGGTTATCACTTCCAGAAATGCCCTACATTATGCAGATACCAAAGCGGCCTGGACAAAAAGAGATTAGATATATACATCTTTTAAGTGGCATACCAGATCTTTCACAACTGGAGTTCGAAGAAGAAATTCAAGGAAAGCCATCAGGAGAGCTTGAAACCAGATTGAATAAAGTTGAGCTGGAACTTTTTGAGCTTAAAACAGAGTTCGAAAAACTACTGAAAGAGCTACTTGGTTAATTTTTTACAGAAACGGTACTGGAATCGGTTTTAACCGTATCGGTAATTGATCTTTGTGCATTTTCGGGAGCTGGAGCTCTAAGTTTCATTTTAGATTCGGTGCAGGCGCTAAACAACAATAAAGCTACAATTGCAAGTAAATGTGTTTTCATACAGTTTGACTTATTGAATTATTTAGTCAAAAATATGAACATAATTTTTAAGCTGCTAGTATTCCAATATTTTTGACAAAACTGTGTCTTATAGCTTGTTAAAGATCATCAGGAGGTAAAGTCTCCATGCTTAATTTTCTCTTCTTCCTTTTGTGCAATTAGTTTTCCCTTTTTCAAATCTATTCTAATGAGGTTATAAAGGCTCATATAAACATTTGCAATCCATACAATGGAAAACTCAGCAATGATATAACCTCTCCAATCGTGATAAAGCAGGGTATAATTTGTTATAATCAATACCCCTAATGTTACGTAGTGACTAAAGCAATACTCGCAAGTAAATAAATAAAATATCTTTCTTTGGAAGAATGACTTACAGGCCTTTGATTTTTCTACACAGAAATCTCTAGGTTCCTTAAATATTTCTTCTTTTGTTACAGTCCAGGCAATGCACGCAACGGGTAAGGCTAGAATAAAAATCCAGTATATGGGCGTCTCCATTAATTTTTTAAGAGATTGGTTACAATAAGAACAACCTTTTCCTTACTTTGTTCTTAGATTTTAAGCCCAACCCAGATTAAAGTTTCATCCTTCAAATTGCCATCAATCATTAAAGATGTTTTACTTATTTCTTACTTCTTCATAAAGCTCAATAAGCAATCCTTGTAATTTCAGAATCTCTTCTTCTCTTTTAAAAAGTTTGTCTTTTAAGTCTTTAATTTCCTGCACACGACCAGCTTGTAGCATATCGCCCTCATAAGACAAGAGTTTTGCAATAGGTACCTCAAACAACTGCGCAATTTGATCCAGTCTGGAGTAATTGATATCAGTAATGCCTGTTTCAATTTTAGAGAAAGCAGGGGTAGATATGTTAAGTCGTGTAGCTACGTCACTTTGGTTCCAACTTTTTTTCTGTCTTAGCTGCTTAATGTTTTTTCCTATATGTTCCATAATGCTGTAAATTTAATTGTTCGTAATGTTAAATGTGAAGAAAATAAAATTATTTACGAAATAATAACACAACTGGATTTCTAGTGTATACGGTTTATTTATAGATTAATTAACGCATGCCATTAAATCTTTCATTGTAATTAAGTAATGTGCTGTAAAGCATATTGGTGTTAAAAGTGATATGGAAATTTCGACAACTTAAAATGGAGGCATTTCTTTTTACCGATCAATTGTCCCTATTTACCGATGTTTTTATCCCGCTAAGCCGTTAACTGTTTCCAAAAAAATTTAAAACATTGATCTTTAGTTTATTATTTATTGGAGCATAGTTTAGTGCATACAGCTATTAATTGTGCCAATTATTAAATCATATAGCAATGAACATCATGATTTTTAAAACTTCGGTACTAGACAAGGATGAACTAACATATGTTCGCCCTTTAATGAACATTTTATTTGGCGAGAAGAACTGGACATTTGCATTTGAGGATGAAGACAAAATCCTTAGAGTGGTAAGTTCAATTCAATGCGGACCGGTTATTGAAGAAATATTCAGGTCACGCGGTTTTATGTGCGACGAGTTACATTATTCGCTTAACGAGTTTAATGTCTAGTCCGATTAATTAAATTTTTCCAACTATATTGGTGGCAATTCGTTATTGTTGTAACAATTGCTCCTTTATGACTAAAAATATCTTCATCGCATCCGCAGAGCCATATACCGGTAAATCTGTTATCGCATTCGGGATGATCAATATGCTTCTTGCCAAGACTCAAAAGGTAGGATATTTTAAACCTATTATTGCACAGGAAGATCCATCTAAAAAGGATGAGCATGTAGAAGCGATGCTTGACTATTTTTCCCTCCCGGTAAATTACGAAGATGCATACGCCTTTACCAGACAACAGATGTTGCACCAGTCGGATAATGAAAACACTGGCGATCTCCTCAATACCATTATCAGCAAATACAAGAAACTGGAAGATAATTACGACTTCACCGTTATTGAAGGAAGTGATTTTTTGGGAGAGGGGATAGCTTTTGAATTTGAATCCAATGCCTTAATGGCCAAAAACCTGGGTGCGCCTGTACTAATTGTGGTATCTGGGAAAGGCAAAACAGCCAGTCAACTTTTCAAAACTGCGATCAACATTTACCGCAACTTCCTGATGCGGGAAGTCCAGGTTCTGGGTGTGGTAGCCAATATGGTTAACCCAGAAGAAGCAGAGCGAATAAAGCAGGCATTGAGCAATCAGTTGCCAAAAGAACTCCTCATCGCAGTAATCCCAATGGAAAGCGGCTTGCAAAGCCCAACTATGAAAGAGATTACTGCAGCATTGGGTGCTGATGTCTTATTTGGTGCAGATTTGATGGATAACCAGGTAGATAATTTTGTTACCGGTGCTATGATGCTGCCCAACTTTTTACGCCACATTAAAGACAATTTGTTAATTGTAACTCCTGGTGATAGGGGCGATATCATCATTGGTTCGCTACAAGCCAACCTATCTTCCAATTATCCTAAAGTTGCTGGTATTGTCCTTACTGCAGGCAGCTTACCAGATGAGCCTGTAATCAAGCTAATTGAAGGTCTTCAAACTATTATTCCCATCATTTCAGTGCAAAAGGGAACGTTTGAAACCACCACAACCATAGGGAATATCCATTCTAAAATAACCATAGACAACAAGAAAAAGATCGAATTGGCAATAGATATTTTTGAAAGGTATGTTGATCTTAAAGCGCTGGATGATAAGATTATTACTTTTAACTACGAAGGTATTACGCCCCACATGTTTCAGTATCAATTGGTGAAGTGGGCAAAAAGCAAGAAGAAACACATAGTACTTCCCGAAGGGAATGACGAAAGAATATTGAGGGCAGTTGAAAAGCTTATTGCACAAGATATTGTGGAAATTACATTGCTGGGAGATCCTGCAGAAATCAATGCCTCCATTAAGCGTCTTGGCCTCAATCTGGACCTCAATAGTATCCATATCCATAATCCAGCAGTATCAGAAAATTACAATGATTATGTAGAAACACTTTATGAATTGCGTAAAAATAAGAACGTAAATATGGAGATGGCTACAGATATGATGACTGATGTATCCTATTACGGTACTATGATGGTTTATAAGGGAGATGCAGATGGAATGGTTTCAGGAGCTGTCCACACCACCCAACATACCATCAGACCGGCTTTACAGTTTATAAAAACCAAACCTGGTGTTTCAGTTGTATCCTCCATATTTTTTATGTGCCTGCCAGAACGGGTGGCCATATTTGGCGATTGTGCGGTAAATCCGAACCCAACCGCTCAGCAATTGGCAGAAATAGCCATATCATCTGCAGAAAGCAGTGCTAAGTTTGGCATTGAACCAAGAATAGCCATGCTCTCTTACTCTTCAGGGACGTCTGGTGAAGGTGAGGATGTTGAACGTGTAAGGGAAGCAACTGCAATTGTAAAAGCCAAGCATCCAGAATTGAAGATTGAAGGACCTATACAGTACGATGCTGCGGTAGATCCGCTGGTTGGTCAGCAAAAATTACCTGGATCTGAGGTAGCCGGCCGGGCTAGCGTATTGATATTTCCAGATCTTAACACCGGTAATAATACCTATAAAGCAGTACAGAGAGAAACAGGCGCACTGGCAATAGGCCCGATGTTGCAAGGACTAAATAAACCAATTAATGACCTGAGCAGGGGATGCACGGTAGACGATATTTTTAATACAGTCGTAATTACAGCCATTCAATGCCAGGAAGTCTAATTTCCAATTATGAATATATTAATTATCAATTCGGGAAGCAGTTCTCTTAAATATCAGCTCTTTAAAATGCCAGTAAAAGAACCCGTTTGCAGTGGTTTAGCAGAGCGAATTGGAATAGAGGGCTCATTCATTAAACACACCGTATATATCGGCTCAGATAAGCGCAGCGTTGAAAAAGAAGGTTTCATTTCCAACCATGGCGAGGCCTTACAGCAAGTGCTTGAATTACTTACCGCTGGGGCTGATGCAGTAATGGATAGTCCGGATGAAATTGTGGCTGTGGGGCATAGGGTAGTGCATGGTGGCGAACACTTTTCAGGACCAACCATGATAACTGATCAGGTAAAAGAAGAGATTAAGAAGCTGTTCTCATTGGCGCCGCTTCACAACCCTGTTAACTACAAATGCATTGAATTTGCAGAGAAATCCTTTAAAAAAGCAACCCAAATTGCTGTTTTTGATACCGCTTTCCATCAAACAATTCCTGAGCAGGCTTATCGCTATGCAATTCCCGAAAAATATTATAAAGAAGATGGAATACGCGTTTATGGCTTTCACGGCACTAGTCATAAATATGTAAGTGCACAGGCGGCCAAATTTTTAAGCAAACCAAATTCAAAATTGATCAGTATCCATTTGGGCAATGGCTGCAGTATAACTGCAGTTAAAGATGGGAAATCTATCGATACCAGTATGGGTTTTGGTCCATTAAGCGGATTAATGATGGGCACTAGGTCTGGAGATATTGATCCTTCAGTTATCTTTCATTTAATGGAGCATTCTGGCTATACGCGCGAACAGCTTAGTACCCTGATGAACAAACAATCTGGCTTACTGGGTGTAGGAGGTTCAAGTGATATGCGTGATGTAAGGAAACTAGTTAGTGAAGGAGATGAGTCAGCTTTGCTTGCTTTACAGCTTTATGCTTACAGAATTAAAAAGTTTATTGGTGCTTATGCTGCGGTATTAAATGGCATAGATGCCATCATTTTTACAGCAGGAGTGGGCGAGAACGATGTTGCCATGCGTGCATCCGTTTGCGAAAACCTCAACTATCTGGGTATTGGCTTAGATGCAGAAAAGAATAAGGAATACAAAGGGGTAATTAAAGATGTAAGTATCGATGGTTCAGTAGTTAAGATTTTGGTAATACCGACTAACGAGGAATACGAAATAGCAGATCAATGTTACCAGTTAATGAATCCTAAGGCTTAAAGATCCTGTTTTGTCCAAACCAGGTTCTCTGTATGATAGCCTAAATCTTTTGCCTGTTTAAGGTAGTCTTCCTTAATGCCATCAGGAATCTCTGATGCAAAGGAATTATAATGTTAGGCCTCTCCAGCATAAACAGTTTGGATGAATTAAAGTTTAATATAATACGTCAATGAACTTCTTCTGCCTGCTATCACAGCTGGCAGTTTAAATTTAACTAGTCGACTAATTAAAAAATTGAAACCGGAACAATGCCTATTATTTTTAGCTGATCAGCAATGGCTAAGTAGTTTCCTTATGTCTACAAATTACTCGGATTTACCCGAGATATTGGTATGATTGTGACTTATGGAAGCTCGTTTTGTTACAAGTGCAAATGTAGGTAAAATAATTGATATTTCCAAATAAATTTGAAGATTTTTATGAATTTAACTTATTGATTTACAATAATTTAAATATGATTTCTGTATATCTGAAATCGCTGATTTTTCAACCCATTTATGGCTTGTTTTTGAGGCATAAATATGGATTTAGTCAACGTATATGATCTTAGGAATCTTGGCTATACTTATATACTAAAAGGATCTGTTTTATCCAAGAGTATAAACCTAATTTGCTTTTAAAATTGCCTTTGATCATATGGAGGTCACTGCAGCTTTCTGCAAAAGTGATGGAGATTTTTGAGTGGAGAAGTTCTGGTTTTTATCCAGGTTCATTTGTGTTTTCTTCGTGGATTAGTCGTGGTTTGTGCGACTTAAGGTACCTGATATACGAAGAAACCACGGTTAAATCACATTTAAACCGCAAATGATGCCAAAACAATGGTACAGTTAATTTCCTAATATTTTCAATAGCATCTTCATCGCTTGTAGGGCCTTTCGTGCAGGCTAATAGCTATCTTGTAGCACTAAAGGTACCCTTTTCCCCTCCAAAGTACCTGTAAAAGTACTTTCAGTCCTACAATACCCCTGTTAGTTTGTCGGAGTTAAGTAATGAATTTTAAAATATTTGCCGTATTAAGTCCAACATGCTGCAAGGACATAACTGATCTCGTAATTCAACCGAAGAAAAAACAAACAGAAGTTAAATGTTGGATTTTTATCTCTTTAAAGATTATTGTTGATGTATGTTTAGATTATAGTGAAGTCTTTTTATTTCATTATCCAATTGTAAATAATCATACGCTTTTTTCATACCTTGTAATCAATCAGTAGGCTTGATATCTTTGAAAATTGGATTATAGAAGTGATATAACGAATTATCAAAACCCATGGTAAAATTTAAACTATTACTTTTCCTTGTCATAATCCTTGCTGCAAATGCTGCATATCCTTGTGTTTGTGCAACTGGTACCATCAAAAGTAACTTCACGCGCTCCCAATTCGTAGCGACAGCTAAAATCCTCAAATTGACACCTGATCCAATCAATAAAAACTTCCATGATGCGGAGATTGAAGTGATCAATTTATATAAAGGTGAACGCTTAACAAAAATCAAAATATTAAGCCTTATGAATACTTCCTGTAGATTTTTGTCAACAGAAAATTCTATATGGAATATTTTTGCTACGTCAAGAAAAGGTGTGCTCAGCTTTGGCTCTTGTTCTGGCAGTTGGGAATTTGACAATGAAATTGATACCATTCAAAACTCAAAAGGAGCTAAAAATTATGCCAAATCCATGGCTTTAGATCAGGAATCGATTGAAGTGGTAAAGTTCTTATCCAGTTACCAAATATCTAACTATAATCCTTCCTTTCTTAATGTTTATAATGATGAACTAAATTCAATTAAGGGATATAAAAGCACAACGACTATTGCGATATTCAATGTTACAATTAATCCTGATTTATCAATTGCTAAGGTTGAGTCGATAAAGAAATTTAAAAATACGGCCTTAAACAAGGTCGTAATTAAATCTATGAAAAAGAACTTGAAGGTCAAAACGCCTGAAGGAAAACCCGATAATAAACTTAAAAGGCTTCTGGTATTTTGCTATTATTACCTGTCTCAAAGTACCAAAGAAGGTTCTTTAGGCCTCATGAATTTGTAAGCATTGGAATTTCCCTCTACAAGCCAAAAAAGTCCTGTTAAGTATCCATTTTATTGCTTCATTATGGCCTGTTATTTCGAAGTGATCTTTTAGTGGTTTTCCCTGCGCCGTTATTCCAACAAGAATCAAAGCTTTTGTCTCGCCAAAAGTTAGGGAATTACCCTCCAGATTATTAGAATTGTAGTTCCAATGCAGCCGAAACTTTTGCATGATTAAATCTTCCTGATCTTTATCTGTAGGTCGTAACCCCTCAAGAACGGTCAACAAACATAAAGCACTTTCTAATGGATCTATCAATTTTGAGCTTTTAGCAGAAACACAAATATATAATCATGCTATGCTATCAATTTTCCCCTCGAAAATTTATCTAATATTTTGAGGTATCAAAATGGTTATATCTTAACAAGTCAATTTAAAATGTTCCTGTATATGGATTGCCATTTGGATACAATTCCATTCTTATAGCTCTATGAAATCCCCAGCCATTTGCAGAACTAATACTTGCCTGAAAAACTAAATCCTTGGTTTTATAATCAACCTCCACTATTTTGCCGCCGAAACCAGTTCCATTTGGAACCCCATAACCAGGAGAAAAAAGTATATGGTCCTTTCCAGGCAAGTATTTTACTGAAGAAATAATTCTGGAGAAGGTTGTTTCTCCACGCTCTTTACCGTAAGTCCAAACCTGCTGCACCGTCATGTTATTTTGATTGATTTTGTATTCTACTGCCCTGCTGTAATGTGTAGGTGCCGAGGAATTAAAATTTCTTATGTCGCCATTATCAAATAACAGCAAATTACCAGTCGGCATAAGTTGAGGCGAATGTTGATACCAGTTCCATTCGAAATCAGTATGGTTCTTTGTGCCTTCCAATACGTCGCCATCGGTTATAAGGTTTCCGGCGGCGTCAATTGGTTTTAGTAAAAACTGATTGAGATCTTCACCCTTTCGGTTTACTCCCCAAGACCTATGTGGTCCTAGAATCCATTTCACACGATTATCTGCAGTAAGTTTAACTACACCCTGAGTTCTGCCAGAAATGATGATGGTATTGTCGCTAGGATCGAAAACTATCCCGTTAACATGAATCCAATCATTAGAATCATTGGTAAGCACGGTACGGTATTCATTTAGTGATTCCCTCAAATCCCATACATTGACAATACTGCCTCCTGAACGACTAATTTCGATAATGAAATCCTCTTTTGTTGAACCGCCGTTTGTATGCGTACTTCCAGGTTTGCTCACTGAAACCAAGAAATTTCCGTTCGGTTTTTCGAATATATCGTGATGAAAAACGTAACCTCCAAGTAGCCAAGTATGAACAATTTTCCCTAAAATATCAACTTCATAAATTTTGCCCGAAGACTGATCTACAAAACAATAGTTTCCATTAGCTAGCCTGGATATACCACAATCGTAAAATAAATTTTTCAGATCAGGGTTGTTTCTAAAATCAAGATACCACCTAATTTCGCCATAACTATCTAAAATATATGGTATTTGTGGAGCAGCAGGAAAAGAGCTGAAACTACTTACGAGGTTCATTCCGGATTCCATTTTTGCCAAACTTGCTAATTCTATGTGAATATAATTGGGCATTTTTTCTGGCAGTGCACCTGTTGTTATATTTATTGAACTTTTTGCTTTATTTTGCTTTGAATCAGTAACTATAATCTCTACAGTATTTTTATAATTCGGATATAAACCTACAATTGGGATGGCATGCGTAGTGGTGTTGTCTTTAAAGCTTTGCATAACATCTGAACCATCTCCATTTTTACCCTTAATTATAATATCAGTATGGCCGGTAATCTCAGTGGTAAATTCTACCAATGCAGCAAGCGGCGCATTACCAGATGGATTGAGTTTAATTGCTTCTACGGGTATTACAAAGTCGACAGTTGTAGGTTCTGGTTCTTTAGGTGTTTCAATCGTTTTGTCTTTACGACAGCTAAGTATCATGAATAGTAGACAAAAAGCAAGCTGGTATTTTTTCATTAATTACAGGCTAATATTTGGTTGTTGTAATATAGCTAAATTAAAATTTAATTGATACTATGTTGATTGCTGATTTTTTGGGTATTGATTCAAAAACCGCCAGTTCAGCTGTTGTATAACTCAAATAGGATTACCGATTACAATCCTCTTACACATCTCTTATATGGGTGGCATAGAAATAGGAGTTAGATATCTATGTGCCAGCCATATAAAATGATGGTAAAAGCGCACCTATAGGTAGAATTGATGAATGTTAACCGGCTCCATCCAAACTCTCCTATTCATCCGCATAAATGTACCTGTTTGCTTCACTAAAGGGTATTGTAAACCGAACTAAACCACGTATTTTTTCCTATGAAGGTAATGCTTCCGGTTAAGGTCGTTATACTTGGCTCAGGCGCAGCCCAGTTCGACCAGATCACCTTTTTCAGCTTATTCGCGAAAAAAATGCTATGCCCATTGATCCAAAATAGAAAATACGACATATGGTCTAATCTAATAGCTCATCTGTATTCTCTATTTTCTGTTTTTAAAATATGGGGCATCGGCAAGGTAACGTTCAATAGATTCTGAATCTTTATCATTCACCTCAATTTGAGAGAACTGTTTTAAATGACCAAGTTTTAGTAAAGAACCGCACCCGGCTTCTTGAAACAACCTGCTCAAGTTTTCGTTTTCATAGATCCGATAAGCATTGAAAGCAGGCAAATTATCAATTTCAAGGTATTTTTTATCTGTTTTTTCTACAGCAAGTAGTTTTTTTAGCTTGTCCCCTTCCGGAGTTTGATCATTGGTAAGAAATAAGAAAGTATGGATCACCAATTGATTTTGATGTAGTTTAACTAAAAAATAACCTGCCTTTTCATTTGATATTCGGAATTCTACCAAGCTTTTTCCATCTCTAAAAACGTGTATAATATTGTCTTCTGCAAAAGTAAGAAACAGAATTTCATGCATTACCCCAGGAGTAATATTAATTCGTTCTTTAAGTCTCATCAAAGCATGTTTTTGCACAAAAATATCTAATGGGATGTCTAGGCTTCCAACTTTAAAACCAAGTTGAGAAGGCTTTATTTTTAACATGTGCCATTTCATGGAAGGTGTAACCCAACCAAGTTGGATTGCACTATGCTTTTCTCCATTAATTATCAGATAAACAGTTTCCGGTTTAAAAGGGCGAATAAATAAGTCGTTTTTCGGTTCGTAGTTTTCAAAAACAGCTGCCTGTGTAGTATCAACTTTAATGATCTCATTAGTAAGGTCACTTAAATACCGGGTAGATTCAAGGAGGATATCATCTAATCTATTTTGAACTTCCTTACAATATTCCGTGCCTGGGAGGTATTTCTTAAAATATGGAACCACTGTATTGCCCGCAGGGTTATCTGGCTCAATACTATTTATGGAATTGATAAGAGTCATTCCTTCTGCTGGATACCAGCTTAATGGGTATTTATTGCCGTTTTCCAATTCAATAAATTCATCTTGCATGAAGTAATTCATGAGGCTATTAAATTGAACCACTTTCTCTTTCGCAATGGGGTAATCAGGCGAAGCCTTTCCCTTTAGTACAGGATAACGAAGCTGGAATAGTTCTCCTGCCACAAATGCTGGAGGAAACAAATTTGACAGCGTTTTACCTCCATAAAGTTCCAGCAATTTAATAAAACGCTCAACAAAGCGTTGTTTAAGTGCTTTTTGTTGCTTTTCAATTTCGAGAGCAGCTTTAGCTGCGGCTTCTTTCTTCTTTTTCGAGGCCATACAAGTTAAATCGGTTCTGCAAATTTATGTATAACTGGGCAAAATGATGGTAGTTTTTAATTGAGATTAGAACGTTATTAAAGTTTAAGGTATTGCCTGATAAATATTGATTGTGGATTAATTCTGTAGAACCCCTAAAAAATCAGATAACATAATAAATTAATAACCCGTACTTAACATACGGTAATACGCTTTTTAAGCGCATGTTATCATTTGGTTAAGTTTACATAACACGTGTTTTATTTAGCTTTTTATCTACTCTTTTGCAGCAGAATTTACATAAATATGCAAAGGAGTTTATATTTTATTTACATTTTTCTAATACTAAGTATCGCCTCAAGGGGACAGTCTCAAAGCTATACGATCAAGGGAATGGTTACCCCAAATGGTGTGCAGAGTAAGGGCGTTCTTACAGGTGCAACAGTAAATGTTAAGCAATTATCAAAAGGAGCTAGCGCTGCACTTGATGGTATTTATGTAATCAAAAATATTCCAGCCGGAACTTATACACTTAGGTGCAGTTTTGTAGGCTATAAATACCGGGATACCACCATTACTGTAAATGGTAATAAGGTTGTTGATTTTCACCTGGACGAACAGAATTCAGATCTCAATGCTGTTCAGATCGCCGGTAGGCGAAATGCTGAATCAGAGGCATCCTCTAAAAAATCGGAACAGCTTTCTGCAAATATTATGAATATCATATCTGCAAAGGCGATCCAGCTTTCACCGGATATTACTGTTGCAAATGTATTACAGCGCGTTTCGGGCGTTTCTGTGGAACGAAGTGGCGGTGGCGAAGGACGTTATGCAATTATACGTGGTATGGACCAGCGCTATAACTATACATTAATCAATGGTATAAAGATTCCTAGTCCTGATAACAAATCGAGGTATGTTCCGCTTGATATCTTTCCTGCTGAGCTAGTAGAGCGTATTGAGGTGAGTAAAACGCTAACCCCTGATAAAGAAGGTGATGCTATTGGGGGTTCTGTTAATATGGTAATGAAAAATGCACCAGACAGGCCTTATATCAATGGTAGCCTATCTACTGGTTACAACCAGAATTTGCTGGAACGTGGTCACGATGCTTTTTCCGTTAATGCGATCAACAAGAAATCACCGTACGAGTTAAATGGGCCTTCTTATTTGGCAACGCCTACAGATTTCACGCGTGATAACCTTAAATATACGCACAAAAATTTCAGGCCAAATGCTATGGCATCCTTGTCTGCCGGAGACCGATTCTTTGATAACCGTTTGGGTGTAATGCTGAGTGCTTCGTATCAAAATACCTATAGGACTTACCAAAATGTATTTAGTCCGGCAGAATTTCAGGATGGCGGATTGCTTTATTTGAAACATGCGTATGTGCGCGATTATTCTACACAGGTTACCCGTACAGGATTAAATGCGAAAGCAGATTATCGAATTAATGAGCACAATAAAATAAGCCTGTATAATTTCTATGCGATACTAGATGAGGCTCAAACAAGAATGACAACCGATACTGTTCTACCTGCACGGAGAACTGGGCCGGGTACTGGTCAAATTATTTACTCCGGTAGATCGAGGTTTCAAAGACAAACCATTTACAACAGCACACTGCAAGGTGAGCATGCTTTGTTACCAGAGCATTTAAATTTTAGCTGGTCTGGCGTTTACTCAAAGGCAACAAGCAAAATTCCGGATTGGGCTGAATATACTTATGACGGCGGATTCTATGCTGATGCTGCTACTCCGAATGCCGCGCCTTACACCCGTCCGAATATTACACAGGAATTTAACCGTGCTTGGTGGGCAAACCATGACCGTGATCTTTCTGGTTATGGGGACCTCGCTTTTAACGATAAGGTTAAATCAGTGCCCTATACCTTTACGGTTGGTGGGATGTATCGAGACAAGCACAGGGATAATTTTTATCAGAACTATACCTTAAGACCGGAACCAAATAGTGACGGCACACCACAGCTATGGTCTGGAATTGACAATTTCAAATGGTCAGTTTATAACCCGGCAGGGTCTCCAGGAGAGGCTAATAATTATCGCTCAAACGAAAAAATAACCGCTGGTTATGCGATGTTGAAGTTCCAGCTTAAAAAATTGGAGACTATCGTAGGGATGAGAATTGAAAACACCAATCAGGATTTTAATACTGATGTGCCTGTTACTCTTGGTGCCAAAACAGGCAAGATATCTTACTCTGACAAATTACCAAGTGTTCATTTTAAATACCTGCTAAACGACAAGACAAATCTAAGGCTTTCTTATTACGGGGCAGTTAGTCGTCCTGGTTTTTTTGAAATTGTTCCCTATAGTTTTCAGGGAGAAAACTGGACGGAAAAAGGAAACCCAAATCTATTACATACCACCTCAGATAATTTAGATCTGCGGTATGAACTTTTTCCTAAGGTAAATGAGCAGTTATTGATAGGAGCATTTTATAAACGGCTATATAACCCAATTGAATATGGTTTTCAGTTTACAGGTGTACAAAGCCAGACGGTTTATCAACCCAATAATTTTGGAGATGCCACAAATTATGGTTTTGAAATGGTTTTTGAAAAATACATTAGAATGCTTGGTTTGCGTGTAAATTACACCTACACCAATTCTTCTATTACTACCAGCAAATTTAGTTCAACGCTTACCAATGGGGGCAGTGCTGAAACGGTTTATATTGACGAGAAAAGACCTTTGCAGGGGCAATCTGCCCATATTGCCAATGCTGCAATATTGTATAAAAACACAGGAATTGGTTTAGATATGCAGCTTACCTGGCAATATACAGGCAAGCGGATTGTATTGGTTGCACCGTATTACGGGTTTGACTATTGGCAGAAAGCTACAAATACTTTCGATTTCTCTGCAGAGAAAAAATTTGCTACTCATTTCTCGGCTTTTGCCAAAGTTCAGAATATCTTGAATGCTCGATACGAAGTCTACGTCAATAAACCGGCAATTAATGCTGCGCTTGCTCCTTATCAGAATGCAGCTTTAGGAAAAACATTGACGGAAAGAAGCCTTTATGGACAAAACTACCAACTTGGACTTCGTTACATACTTTAAATAAATTAAATACCAATCTAATAAAATCATGAAAAAAAGTACCTTTTTAACATGCCTGATTATGGGGGCCACTGCAGCATTCTATTCTTGTAAAAAAAGCGGCACTGAAACTGTAGAAATCTCAAAGCCTTTGTTCGTTGTTGGATCGTCTATTGCGGATACCATCTTACCTAAAAAAGATGTAAGCGGTAATTCCATTCCACTAAAAGGAACCATGCTGGCAGGTAAAACCTATCACATCATGTCTGACGTAACGATTAATGAGGGCGATACACTATATCTTCAGCCAGGTGCAAAGGTGGTGGTACATGGTGATGGAAAATCTCCGGAAACTAGTCCTGCATTTTACGTAAACGGCTCATTGGTTAGTAATGGATCTAAAGCGGCACCGAACTGGTTCACTGTTTTTGAAACTCCAGCAACACCAAAGACCAATTCTTCTTACAAAGACGATGCTGCCAATGACCCTGCTTTTAAGGGATACTGGGGTGGTTTCCAATGTGGGCCATCTGCAAAATTACTACTGCTTCGCTGGACGCATGTTGAATATACTGGCGGTCCCTGGGGTGCAAACGCGCCTGATTACGGTGCCAAGTCTGGAGATCCGAGATTTGCGCTCTATATGAACAGCGTTGCGAATGCTTTGGGTAGCTTGATTATTGAGGATTCCTGGTTTATGGGTAGTAAGGATGATGGTATCAGACCTCAAAACGTTTACATGAGTCTTATGCGTAATACATTCACGAAAATTGGTGCTGCTGGAGGTGAAGCTACCAATATTAAGGACGGTGTATACGGAGATATGGCCTATAACCTGACTTATGGTATTGCTACCAACGGATTAAAAACTTCGGGTGCGGCAGGAAAAGTATGTTTGGTGAATATTTATAACAATACAGTTATTAATTGCGGTTTCAGACAGACAAAAACTACTAGAAACGGATCAATTAATACCGAAACAAATGCCGGTGGATTCATTTATAATAACATTGTTGCCAATAGTAAATCGGGATTACGTATTTCTTATCAATCGGAAAAGGGTAAGCCTAGTGATACTTTGAACACGTCATACGGTAATAACCTTACCTATATTGGAAGAGGAAATCCAATGGGCGGTGCCGAACAATATATGATATTCATCGAGCCAAATCAGTTTACTATTAAAAAATCGACTGACCTCAATGGTTATGTAAATGGTCCAATTGCCGCAAATGGAACTAATATTGGCGTGAATACAGCTAGTGATTCACTGAAATATGATCCGCTTTTTGCCAACTACGATCTTGCAGCAAACAGTGTTGGTAGAAATTATCGTAACTCAGTTATCCCAACAGGTGCTGACTTCCATTTAAGGATTGGTTCGCCTGCAATAGGTGCAGGTGTTTATATTGGTGGCAGTGGCAAAAATGCCCTACCTTCCAAAGCCGCTGCTCCACTATTGGTTCAATATGGTTTTCCTCAACGTAAACTCTCTACAGATGCAGTATTTGGTGCATCCATCACTCCTCCAAATAAAGATTTAGGTGCTTTTCCAACTGATGGAACGGGTAATCAACACAAATATTAATAGATAAAAATAGTTCAAAAGCCCACCCTCGCGTGGGCTTTTGTTTTTGTTAAATTTTATAACCTGCTATATGAAATTCCGGAATTTTCTGACAGTAACTTTGGTGTTGATTTTAGCTGTTTCAGCTTGTAAGAAAAATGTAACTGATACAAATAAGCCAGCTATTACCGATACTACAAAAATCATTGTAGTAAAACCCGATACTGTTCCGAAAGCAACGTATAACCTATCTTTATTAATAAGCAATAAAAGCTTTGATCCAGTACCCTCAGTTATTGATTTGGTTAACCAGGAATTACATGAAATTTCAGGTATTGCACCAAGTTTGACTTATGGTGGAAAATTTTATATTCATGAAGACAGCGGAAACAGCAATGAGGTCTATATAATTGATCTAAATGGAGCAAATTTAGGTAAGCTCATTTTGGATGGAAGCACAAATATTGACTGGGAAGACATTACAACCGGACCTGGCCCTGTGGCAGGTAAGAATTATGTTTATGTTGCAGATATTGGAGACAATAAAGCATCCCGTAGTGCTGTTGTAATCTACCGTTTTATTGAACCAGAAATAAGTGTATTTACTGCCATTTCGGCACTTCATATTCCTGTTGATAAAATTATACTCAATTATCCGGCAGGATCAGTGAATGCAGAAAGCTTTTTAGTGGATCCTTTAACTAAAGATATTTACCTTGCCACTAAGCAATCTGGAACAAGTACAATTTACAAAGCAACATATCCTCAAGTAATCAATACGGCAATAACCTTGAAACCGGTAGCAAAGCTTCCATTCGATCTTCTGACCTCGGGAAGTATTTCGGCTGATGGAAGTGAAGTCTTACTTAGAAATACAGGGCAGATATGGTATTGGAAACGGGAAAGCAATGAATCGATAGCACATTTACTTCTACGTTCACCACAAGACGCACCTTACTTCCGAAATGAAAGGCAAGGGGAGGCTATAGGTTTTTCTGGCGATGGAAAGGGGTATGTGACTATTTCTGAGATAAAAGGCTATGCCGACGCTAAAAATGCAATCAGCTTTTACAAAAGAAATTGATAGCATAATTAAATAGATAAGTAATGAAAATAGAATATCATATAGCACTTGGTTTAATTTTTATTAATACCGTTTACTTATTTCCATGGGAATAGCAATCTGTTGTGTGTCTAAAACAATCTCATTAAAGGTTTCGGTTAATTAATCATAGTATTTCCTAAATCCAGAATTTACACAGGATTAAACTGTATGTTGCAGTATGAAACTACTGATTGTGGAGGACGAAAAGGACCTATCTCAGAGTATTGTAAAATATCTGGGATCTGAAAAATTCATTTGTGAGGTGGCGTACAACTTCCAAACCGCAATGGAAAAAATACATGTTAATGATTATTCCTGCATTATTCTTGATATTAGTTTGCCTGATGGGAGTGGACTGGATATTTTAAAAGAACTTAAGCTTCTTTCAAAAGATGCGGGTGTTTTGATAATTAGTGCACGTGACGCTTTGGATGACAAAATACGAGGTCTTAATCTTGGAGGTGATGATTATCTTTCAAAGCCTTTTCATTTGGCAGAACTAGCTGCGCGGGTTTTAGCGATTATCAGGCGAAAGTCCTTTGGTGGATTCAATCAAATTTCAATAGGCGAACTTGTTTTGAATTTGAATGAAAAGACCTTAAAGAATGATGTTGGCCAAATTCCACTTACCAGAAAAGAATATGAATTGTTGCTTTATTTATTCAGTAATAAAAATAAGATGATAACAAAGGAAGCTATAGTTGAACACCTTTGGGGTGATCATACTGACATGGCAGATAACTTTGATTTCATCTATTCTCATGTCAAGAATCTCCGCAAAAAACTCATTGGTGCCGGATGCCCGGATTATATAAAAGCCGTTTATGGGATGGGTTATAAGTTTGTAATTAGTTGAGCAAAATATGAAGCTATTCACAAAATATAATAGGATCAATCTGTACGTTATGGCATTGGTTTTTTGTATTTCTGGATTGATCTATTATTTAATTATCAGTGGAGTACTTATCCACGAACTTGATGAGGCCTTGTTGAGATATAGAGACAGAACGGAGGCATTTATAAAAACCAATCAAGTTATTCCAGAGTTTAAAGATTTTGAAGAAATTCAGGTAACCTCTAAAAAAGTATCGCATGCTAGTGATGAGTCCATCAGGACTGTCAGGTTGTACGACACGGAAGAGCAGGTTACAGAAGACTTCAGGCAGTTGTCTTTTACTGTTAAGTTAAATGCTCAATTTTATTTGTTGATTGTCTCAAAACCCATAGAAGGAACAAAGCTGCTAATTAATGTTATTGCAATAACTACCATCGTTTTACTACTTGCGGTAATCTTGAGTTCATTTTTAGTAAATCAATCCATATTGAAAAAATTATGGAGACCTTTTTATCAAACATTAAATGAACTTAATGGATTTAAATTGGATAGTCATTCCCTGCCTAAGCTTCCCGAAACGGAGATAGACGAATTTTCATTTATGAATAAATCTGTATATGATTTAATTGAATCTGCAAATGATGATTATCGGTCTCTCAAGGAATTTACAGAAAATGCATCTCATGAAATACAGACGCCTCTAGCGATTATTAGAGCAAAACTGGATTTAATAGTTCAGGAGGAAAATCTTTCTGATGGAAATAGTGCTGCTTTGAGAATTATCTATTCCTCTGTGCAACGATTAACAAAACTCAACCGGTCTTTGTTATTGCTCGCTAAAATTGATAACGGGCAGTTCAATGCTACTGAACGTATTAATATGGAAGAGCGTTTGCTAGAGAAAATTGAGCAGTTTCATGAACTTTGGATAGCTAAAGAATTGGTAAACTCAATAGATATTTCACCTAGTATATTAGAGGGCAATAGTGAATTAATAGATATATTATTGAATAATTTACTCAGTAATGCAAGCTCTCATAATGTGCCTGGAGGTTCTCTCTCTATTAGTTTGCACAACAATAAGTTGGTAGTCAATAATTCTGGACCAGAGGTGGCACTTGATCGAACAAGGTTATTTTCAAGATTTTATAAACAAAATCTGCAAAGTCAACATAATGGTCTGGGGTTATCTATTATAAAGCAGATATGTGATCGCTCAGGAATTAAAATTCAATACATGCATTTGGGTGTTATTCATAGTTTTATATTAACGTGGTAATAGAATGATTATTTAAATGATCAGAATTAATACAGATTTAAGGTGTATTTTCAATTTATAAAGCGAATTTTATGAAGAGCTATAAATTAACTGGAGGAATATTTTTTGTATTGTTGTTGCTAAAGTCGTTTTACTCTTCAGCGCAAAATAATGGATACGCTGATCATTTTAAAGCAGATATCTCAGGTGACGTGGCCGATAGGATTGTTGGCAGATGGATGAGTAAAGAGAAAAATCTTATGGTAGATGTTTATAAGGCTGATAACATTTATAAAGCAAAAATTATATGGTTTAGTGATAGTGATGATCCAAGTCATCCTATGGCTACTAGAACAGATTCCAAAAATACAGATATTGATTTGCAGTCAAGAAAAATTCTTGGTATGCAGGTTTTGAGATCTCTGAATTACGCTTCATCATCTAATACTTGGGAAAACGGGATCATTTATGATGCAGATAGTGGTAGAGAGTGGAGTGCTTATGCGTATTTTACTCCAGAAGGTACGTTAAAAGTTAAAGGTTATTGGAAATTTAAATTTATTTGTAAAAGTCTGGAATTTAATGGTGTAAAGACATCAAAGAAATGACAGCTAACAATTGAATTTTACAGAATTAGAAGTTAAATATTATCAATTTTTTACGACCAATATGACCAACAAAAGAATACTGTTTCGATTCATTCTTCTTCTTACACTTAGTTTTTTATTGCTTACTGTATTGGTTTTGCTATTTCCCAAATCATCTATAGATTTGAAATTTTCTCATGAAGTACAGGAACATCAATTCTTGTTGCTTGATCAGTTCATGGAAATGATCAGTTGGCTTGGTAATTTGCCGCAAAATTTAATAGTTGTTGGCATGACTGCCTTAGCTTTTTGGTTTTTAAAATTTAAAAGAGAAGGAGTTTTTATACTCCTTACTTTGATTTCCGGATTGATAAGTACGATATTGAAGTTTCTTGTAGACCGACCAAGACCTACACAGAATCTAGTAAGAATATTGGAAAAGGCTAAACAACAAAGTTTCCCTAGTGGTCACGTTCTTTTCTATGTTGTTTTCTTTGGTTTTTTAATATTTCTAATGTTTCATCTTGATAGCTTAAACATTAAATTAAGATGGATTGTTGCTTGTTTTTCTGGAGCATTAATAATTCTCATTCCGTTTTCTCGCATCTATCTTGGTGCACATTGGTTTACAGATGTTTTGGCTGGTTTTATGGTAGGCGTAATCATTTTATACCTACTTTGTTCAGTTTATCTCAGTAATTATAAATCATCCAAATTAAATTAATGAATTTCAAAATTGGCTATAGACTAGTTCCAATTGTAAAACGCAAGCCATAAGGTGCAGTTCCGGGATGATCGAGGTAATTAAATCTCCTAATGGCATCTATTCTAATCAATTTGAATATATTTCCGATGCCAATACCTACTTCAGTATAGGGTGCGTTTCCTAATGCATAGGTAAGTTGCCTGCCTTGGGAATTCACAGGGAATCTAAATAAATTTGCTTGCCTGGCCGGATTATTTTCCTCCCTTATTCCTCCATAGAGTAACTTGAAGGAGAGATATTCTCTTAATTTAAGGTGCTTTAAAAGTGGGAACTTATTTAAAAGAAATCCTTCGAAAGCATGAGTACCATTTATACCGATGTAATGGTCGGTAACGAATTCTAGGAAATTCATGTTATTATAAGCATTGGGATCGTACAGGTAAGTTTGGTTGGATGGTAGAATTGATAAATATGGAAAGGATACCTTACCCCTAACAATTCCACCAAGTAATGTGATATCAGAATAGCCAAGCTGAGAAAGGTAAAAGCGTTTGTAGATATTGCTACTAACGTTTAAATAATTGCTTGTTCCTCCTAAAACTCCTTTTATACCATAACTAGACTGAACAGTAAAAATGGGATGCTTACTTGGAATAGTGTGTCTTCTTTCTGCGCCATTAAATATTTTTTCGTTAGGTGCATAACGGAGTGTAAGTTCAATTTCGGTTGTCTGTAAATGGTCTATTTTGGTGTCATTTGCTGTCTTAAATAGCAATTGATCTGCTGGCTGCAGATCCCAAATTTTTAATCCCGCACTATAGGAAAAATGGTTTTCCAAATCCCGGTTATAACTGATTATGCCAATTCTATTATATTGCCATAAGTCATTTCGTCCACGGGTTAACGAGCCTAGAACGCTTTGAAATTTGTCTACTAAAAAGTTTTGACCAGGGATATCAGAATCATATTGGTAACTGATTTTTAAGTAATTTACTGGGTATCCCCATGGAGAAATTTTGTTGAACGAATACATTCCTGATAAATAATACTTCCATTTCTCATCCTTTATTCCATAGGCAGCATAGCCCTGCATATAAACACTTTGGCTTAAAGTCGATGTCGTTCTACCTCCAATACTAAAACGTGATCCTTCCAAGGTATTAAATGAATAAAAGCTGCCACTAGGGCCTAAAATAACACCACCTAAGTCTGCATATCCAATTGCTAGAAACTTAGCGGTCCACAATGCTCTTTTAAAAGAGGGCATGGATTGCAAACTATCTATATGACGGTATATTTTTGTTTGTGCAATGCTAATGGTATCAGTACGATACTTTTTAATTGCGGCATTTTTACTGTCTACTGGATCTAGATTAATTTGATTTTCCATTCCTTCATAGAACTTAGCAGGCATTGGGCTTTGGAGCCTATAATTGGTATAAAAAATGGTTCGCTCTCCAAATATTTTAGTCCCTTTATCTTTTTCGAGTCCGAAATCAGATTGGATATTATTTTTTGTGAGATAAAATCTACCATCAACATTCTGCTGAAACTCCTGTCTGATATCCATTCGTCTTACGAAATTGATGTTGATATGCTTGTTTATTTCGAGATGATCTGATTTAACTGCATACCTGCCATCCATGGTGATGTAGAGTTTTCCTTCAAATAAAAAATCTCCAAGATTCCTTGGTGTAAAGCTAATTTCTACCAATTTTTCATTATTGCGATTAATTGTATCCGTAATGAAAAACTTATAGAATTCCTGGGCATGATCAGCTATGGGGCTTAAAAACTCATGTGTTAAAATAAATAGGTTATTCTGATAAATATCAGGATTTCCGTAAAGGCGATTTAGATAAATATCCAAGGCCTTTATATCAATGAATGAGCTGTAATCGACTTCCTGGTGTGCTTTTAGGATATTTATAATTTTTTCTGGATTTTTTCGAGCATATATTTGAGCGTATTTTTCTGACATATATACAGGAAGAGCAGTTTTTACACTGTCACCTATAACCATATCTGTATCTAGCAAAAATTTGTATTTGCTAAACATTTTTGACTTTAAAAGTTTGGGCGAAAGGTCAAAGGCCGAAAAGTTTATTCTTTCATATTGATTATATTGGAGGTAATCAGTGTTAAGCATCCGGTTACTTTCTTTTTGGTCAATAACCTGCTGAATAAGAGCAACTGCTGGATTATCTTTGTTTTTGTAACGAGGCCTCTTTCCTGCTTTTATGGAAATCTCTTCCAGTTGTGTATCATTAGATGATAGTAAAACGTTAACATTTTGAGTTTTTCCGGGAAGAATTACAGCCTGCGATGGTTTATATCCTACACATGAAAACCCAATTGAAGTGAAATTTCCTTTTGCATTAAGCGCATATTTCCCGTCAATATTTGTTTGCGTTCGTTTTCCTGTGACAAATTCTACTGTTACATTAGGAATGGGTAATTTCGTTACCGCATCCATAACTTGTCCAGTTACAATAGTGGTTGATGCAATATTATTTTGCCTAGATTTTGCAACTATAGGGAATGCAATTAAAAGCAAAAAAAATGTTCTTAGCATAGGTTTCATCACTGGAATATTTTGCCTAAAAATAGAACTGTATTCTGTGATAATTCTGTATTTATATAATGATCATAATAATCTATCTTTTTATCTATAAAGCTCAATTGACAGCCGCAATTGAGCTTTGTGCTTTAATTCATTTACTTGCTGAATTCGAGTATTCTGAAATTTTTAGCGATGGAATTCCGATCTCCCACAGATAAAAATACATGATGACTGGTTTCATCCAGAGTTATTGTACGGGCACCAGGTGCAGTTTTTATGTTCTCAACAACTGTAAATTTATTTTTCGATATTTCTTTTACCACGGTTAGGGTGCCTTCTCCGTTTGAGCTATAAGCTAGTTTTGATCCGGCATCATAAGCTACACCGTCGCAACCATCGCCAATAGGTAATTTGCTAATTGTTTTTCCTGAAACAGCATCTAGTATTAACATCAGCTTATTAGCACAGCCTACAAAAAGATGGAAATTCAATCGGTCGATGGCAAGTCCGGAAGGTTCTTCACCGGCTTCTAATTTGAATCTTTTCAGTACTTTAAATGTATTTGCATCAAAACAAACTACTTCATTTTTATCTTCGATATTGACATAAATTTTTCCTTTTCTATCTGAAACTCCAGTTTCAGGTTTGCCGCCCAGAGGAATATTTGCAATAACCTTATCTGTTGCAGGATTTATTACCGTTGCACTATTGCTCCGACCATTAAACACAAATACCTTTTTACTGTATTCATCATAAAATATCGCATCAGGATTTTCACCAGTTTTGACCCTACTGATTTCTTTTAAAGTCACAGTATTAAATACGGTGCAATCGCCAGTTTTGCCATTACTTGTATATCCTTTCTTTAGATTTGGTACAAGTGCTATTCCATGTACACCTATAGTATTTGATATCACACCAATAGAATCTCCTGTAATCATATTCAATACATTGACCTGTGTGCCATTAGAAACATATAGGCTTTTGTTTTTATGATTCGCCAATAGGTAGTCCCACTTTCCCGTTCCATTAATTTTAAACGTATTGATTAAATGGGTGCTATTGGTGCCTTGTCCGTTTACTGTTATCACGAACAAAAGGCAAAGTGATAATAAGAATGCTGCTTTTTTCATTTTCTTTTTTCTTTCAAAAGGACTATAATACTCTGGAGGAATTCTGGAGACTCGAAGCGAATTTTGTGATAAATTTGTTACGAACTTGAAATTCATAAATACCAGTTTATGAGTTATGATGGTTATAAACTATTGTCAAACTGTAAATCTTTTTTCTTCTTATCTACACCAAAATTATAACTCAAACCCACATAAAAAATTCTTGAATTACTTTTAGTTAGCACGTGTTGAGTTAAAAAAGGTCCCTGTAGATTTGCTTCCTGACGCTGGGATTTAAAGACATCAGAGGCAGTAAAGTAGGCTGATGCCTTCTTGCCAAAGAGGTCTTGCCTGATTCCCATGTTCATGACAAAACTTGGTAAATACTTTCCTTGAGGAGTGAGTCTTGCAGATTTGTAGTTAGAATTAATTTGGGCAGTAGTGCCGGCTGCTATCGCGTAGGTTGAGTTTAATGAGGCTGACCATGCAATAGTAGATTTTTTTGTGCCGTAACCAAGATTAGAAGCATCAATTTGATTATAGAATACATTTGGGGTTAAGCTCATTGTTGTCTTTTTTCCAAGGTTACCTGAAAAGACCACATCTGCTCCAATAGCCTGATCGTTAGCCAGGTTTTGCTGTCTTGTTACAAGAACAGAATCATTAAGTGGCGATGTTATAGAAGTAAATCTATTATAGGTATATCTATAATAAAGACCTGGAAGAATACTAATTCCTCTTTTTCTGTATAGAAGACCCGTTTCAACAGAATGGATGATTTCAGGTAACAGAAATGGATTTCCTACCCGAACATTTGTTGGATCAGCATATTCTGCGAAAGGATTTAAATCGTCACCTTCTGGGCGGCGAACCCTGCGACTATAATTTAACTGTATTTCTTTGTCATCGCTTAGCTTATAGCTAATATGCATTGTCGGGTATATTTTAAAATAATGGTTTGGAACCACCATGTTCGTCGTAATTAGCTTAGAAGTGATATCACTGTATTCCCCTCTTAATCCAAGCATAAGACTAAGTTTTTTTAATTCTTTTGCCAACGTAGTGTAAACCGCGTGTACATTTTCGTTGTAAATAAAACGATTGGTCTTATTAACGTCTTTCACAAATTGCTGTGTGATATAGCTAAACCCCTCTCCATAGAAATCTAAATCTTGTCGGTTATACTGACCATCATAGCCAACTTCCAGTTTCAATGATTCTGAAATTGCATTTTCATATCCCACGTTTAAGTTCTTATCATCAGAAATTTGCTTTATCAGCGTATTGTCCAATTGATCGTTTATTGCAGGTAGGTGGTAAGTATTTATGTAATGATTATCTTCGATTTCCGGCGAGTGAGAGATGGTAAATTCAGCCCTGATTTTATGATTATCTCTGCCAAATAAGTGCTCGTAAAATATGTTTCCATTCAGGTTCTTTTCCCGTTCAGGGTCGAATCTTTTCCGTAAATAATCCTGAATAAGATTTCCACCGCTACTAACACTTTTTGAAGTTAGGTCATTTTTGGTCATTTTCCTCAGGGAATAATTTGCAGAGATACCAAAGCTATTATTGCTATCGGCCGAAAATTCAAAACCTACAGTAGTAGTATAGGCAAAGGGCCTTGATGCAGAAGATAAGTTATCATGGTATTGATTTGTCTGTCCGCTAAAACTGTCAGTTTGAATTCTATCGTTGATTGTTGCCCTTAGTCTATCGTCCTGTCTAATCGCAAAACTGCCAAATACATTTAGTTTGCCTGGATGATAGTTAAGAGATGCATTGGCATTATAACGGTTACGATTGCCAATGTTAGCATTTAAAGTTCCGTTTAGACCTTGTTTGATGTCTTTTTTCAACACGATATTTATGATTCCGCCAGTTCCGTCCGGTTTGTACTTTGCCGAAGGATTTGTGATCACTTCAATTCTTTCAATACTACCCGCGGGCATTTGCTGTAGTGCGGCTGATGCGTTCTTTCCCATTATAGGTGAAATTTTCCCATTAATGAGGATGGTAACTGCTGAATTTCTTAAACTAACATTTCCGTCAATATCTACCTGTACAAGCGGTACGTTTTGGAGTACCTCACTGGCAGAACCAGACTTTACTATCAAATCCATACCTACATTATATACTTTCCGGTCCATAGAGTTGGAAAATAGACTTTTTTTTGTGCTAATCTGTACTTCGGATAATTGCAGCTGGTTAGCATCTTTCATTTGGATGTCTATTACTGCATTTAATTGGTTTTTATCTAGCGTAAACACCGCAGTGTTTTTTTTCTCAAAACCTACATAACTGGCTTTAAGAAAATATTGCCCCGCAATTACTCCCGAGAAATTGTATCGTCCTTTAGTTGTACTTACTTCCCGGGCTACTGTCGAGCTATCGCTGTACTTAACTAATGTGATATTTACATTTGATAAAGATTTGCCTCTTCTTTCTGTAACTTTCCCACTAACCGAAAGTTTATTTTGTGTATAACCACAATTAGTAAAAAAAAAAGAGAATGCTATAACTAGTGAGGTATAAAGTATCTTTGTATTCACAATGGAATTTTGTACATATTTAGTCGTAAATTCTGTTTTTTTTCTGGATTTAGTCCTCCAGTTTTTCTACAATATTATGTTATAGATTTGTTTAAAAATTATTTAGCCATGAAAAATGCAATCCCATTGAGCGTCGTTTTATACGGTTTTAGCGGTACTGTTGCAGCACAGAAATTAATTAATTATGAATCAGAGATTAACGGGAAGGACATTGTTTAAGATCAAACTGGTAAACTTATAAAATAATCGCCCTATGAATTTGAAGATATTATTATTTATGTTTTGTCTGCCTGCATTTTGCTTCGGGCAGCGCATTGATTCTGTTAAAGCTGAAAAGATTGAGAAGAATTCTGGTAAATATTTTAAACCGAGTGGAATAATTGTACCCTCAGTTTTCATTGGGTATGGATTGTTATCCCTTGTAAATGGGCCCATTAGGAATTTGGATTTAAGTACCCAGGCTGAGCTTCAAGAAGATCATCCGTTGTTTGCTGCTCATATAGATAACTATTTACAATTTGCGCCAGCAGCTGCGTTTTACGGTTT
Source organism: Pedobacter sp. UYP24 (assembly GCF_054057295.1). Taxonomy (NCBI): domain Bacteria; kingdom Pseudomonadati; phylum Bacteroidota; class Sphingobacteriia; order Sphingobacteriales; family Sphingobacteriaceae; genus Pedobacter; species Pedobacter sp. UYP24. Next base: position 262,165 of record NZ_JBSRZD010000002.1, on the reverse strand, counting down.
AAATTTGGCAGGAATAAAGGGTAAACATACTGTGATTGATGCTTCCGGTAGGTATCTATTGGCCGAGGTAATTATGACTGGAACTGTTTCGGGTCTTAAAAAAATAACCAATAGAATGCGTCCGGATGGTTCTGCCAATAACTCATTTCCATCAGGTCATACCGCTAATGCTTTTGCAGCCGCGGAGTTTTTGAGTCAGGAATACAAAGAATCCTATCCCTGGATTGGTTACGCTGGATACACTGTAGCAACAGCTACAGGAGTGCTGAGACTTTATAATAATAGACACTGGCTCAGTGATGTGGTAGCAGGAGCTGGATTTGGTATTTTGTCTACCAAAGTAGCCTACTTGATATACCCTGGCTTAAAGCGTTTCGTATTTGGTAAACAAAACTCGAATTACAACCTGTTGCCTGCATATCAATCCCACAGCATAGGGTTTTCATTCAATGGAAAGTTTTAGGAAATACATGCTGCTCCTATTGGTAGGAGTCATTTTCTTCGAAGAGACTTCGTTAGCCCAACAACCTGAAGTAAAGGAGATTGATCTTGAATATTTTGTTTCCAGGGCAGAGCGGTCATCCCCACTGATAAAGGATTTTAGTAATCAATTGCTGATAAATAAGATCGACAGTTTGAGAATCAGGGCTGGTTACCGGCCGCAGGTTAGCGCAAGTTCAACGGGTTTATATGCACCCAGAATTAATGGTTATGGTTTTGATGAGGTGATGACGAATGGACAATCTCTTGATGCTTTATTAAATGTAGATTACAATTTGTTGGGCAAAAATCTGAGGGAAAATCAGTTTAAAGCACTGCGACTGCAACGAGATTCGTTAAATTATGCAGTCGGAATTTCAAAGTTGGATATCATTAAAAGTATTACTGAACAATACATTCAGGCTTATGATAGTCAGGAACAAGTTGCCTTTAACTTGGAAGTTCTCCAGCTTTTGAAGAAGGAAGAAAGTATATTAAAAGAATTGACAAGAAGAAATGTTTACAAGCAGTCAGAATACCTCATATTTCTAGTTACCTATAAACAGCAACAATTGCAACATAAGCAAGCTGAACTGCAGTTAAAATCTGACTTAGCAACATTGAATTACCTTTCTGGTATTAATGATAGCACAACTTTTGTACTGGCAGAGCCAAAGTTGAATGAAGAGATTACGAATACCTCAAAAGGTAGTTTTTTTACAAAACGTTTTGAAATAGATAGTTTGAAGGCGGCTAACGATAGAAAAGCAATAGATCTGAATTATAAGCCAAAGATTAATCTGTACGCCAATGGCGGTTATAATTCATCCCTGGTATTGCAACCATATAAAAATTTTGGAGCGAGTGTAGGTTTCAGATTCTTAGTGCCTATTTATGATGGGAATCAAAAGAAAATGCAGCAAGATCGGATTAGCCTACAATCTAACACAAGCGCTGCTTACAAGGGATTTTTTATCAATCAAAAAGCACAACAGATTATGATGCTAAGGCAACAGATTGAAGCTACACATTCACTTACAATTCAGATAATGGATCAAATCAAGTTAAGCAAGGGTTTAATTGATGTAAACATTCAATTGTTACATACTGGGGATGTCAAAATAACCGATTTTGTAGTTGCAATAAATAATTATATGGCTGCGCAAAATGCAATGAGACAGTCAAATATTAACCATTTAAAACTAGTTAATCAATTAAATTATTGGAGCCGTTAATGTTGTGTTTGTTCAAAAAAGATGATGATGTTTTATAAAAGTAATTATTTGAAAATCTGTTTTTCAGCGCTATTAGGTACGATGTTATTCTTTACTTCTTGTAGTGCTCCAGACAATTCTGTAGCTGATCAAACTGCTGATGTAGTGTCTCCTGTACAGGTCACGGGAATAACGCATATGCCTCTTGCTGAATATATAGAGTTTACTGCGATATCTTCTTACCAGCAAAAAAGTTATGTTAAAGCCAACATTAATGGATATGTACAGTTTATTAATGCAAGTGTCGGCTCAAAAGTTACAAAAGGCACGGTTCTTTTTAGGCTTATTACTAAAGAAGCAAAAGCTATTGGGAATGCAATTAACAAGCTTGATCCTGGATTTCAATTTTCAGGAGTTTCGGCTATTCGAGCTGATCAGCCCGGCTATATTACTACTGTGAGTCATCAAAAAGGTGATTATGTTCAGGATGGTGAGGCGCTTGCAGTGATCAGTAATCAAAGCAGTTTTGCTTTTTTGCTGGACTTACCTTACGAGTTTAATCAACTGGCAGTAAAAGGTCAATCAGTTGAGTTGGTCTTACCAGACGGTAAAACGCTTTCCGGAACAATCACTGGATCGTTACCTACGGTAGATTCTTTGGCTCAAACACAGCGTATGATTATCAAGCTAAATGCTGCTGCGTCAATACCTGAAGGATTGGTTGCAAGAGCGCGACTGGTAAAAACCTCCAGTCCCAATGCACAAGTATTACCTAAGTCTGCGGTGCTGACCAATGAAACTGAAGATGAGTTTTGGGTTATGAAAATGATCAATGATTCCACTGCGGTCAAAATTCCTGTTAAAAAGGGAATTGAAAATGCAAAATTTATTGAGGTTATCAGTCCTGAGTTTAATCTTAAAGACAAAATAGTCAGTGTAGGAAACTATGGAATTGCAGATACAGCCAAGGTTAAGTTATTAAAGTAATGGTAAAGAATTTCTTCATAACACATAAAAATCCGCTATTGGCTGTTCTGATCCTGATCTTAGCAGGAGGATTTTTTACTTATCACCAATTAAAAACATCTTTATTTCCGGAAATTACATTCCCTAAAATCAAGATCATTGCGGAGGCAGAACTTCAGCCTGTTGACAAAATGGTAATTACAGTGACCAGACCACTTGAAAACGCAATAAAGCAAGTGCCTGATTTGAAATTGATTCGCAGCACTACTTCCAGGGGTAGTGCAGAGTTATCTGCCTACATGAGTAGTAACGCTAATATTGATTTAAGTCAGCAACGTATTGAGGCACAGATTGCAAAATTAAGTGGTGTTTTGCCTCCTGGAGTCAATATTTCAGTAGAAAAGATGAACCCATCAATATTGCCTGTAAGTGGTTACAGTCTTGAAAGCAATATTAAGTCGCCAACGGAATTAAAGAGGCTCGCCATTTTTACGGTTAAGCCTTTCTTATCACAAGTAGATGGTGTATCAGAAATCAGGATTATAGGCGGGAAGACCAAAGAGTATTGGCTTGAACTTGACCGACAGAAAATGGCAGCGTTATCCATATCACCTGATCAGATTGCCGGAACATTAGGTCAGACAAATTTTGTGAAGTCCAATGGGTACTTGTCAGATTACAAATACATGTATCTTTCTGTAACGGATGCTACTTTGAAAACTAAAGCAGACATTGAGGAACAAATCGTTAGTAAAAATTCTAACCGATTGGTTCGCTTTAAAGATATTGGTAATGTAAGCGTAAAAGAAGCCATTGAGTATACCAAGATCAATGCAAATGGAAAAGAAGGGATTCTTGTTGCGGTGATTAAACAACCAAATGCCAATTTGGTTGATTTGGCGAAACAAATGAAGCTAAAGATTGCTGAACTTCAGAAAATTTTACCTGTTGGTGTAGTTATAAAACCTTACTATGTGCAAGCAGATTTTGTAAATGATTCTGTTAGAAGTGTTAGCGATTCCTTACTGATAGGCCTGGCACTTGCTATAATTGTGGCCATTATTTTTTTGAGGTCTTTAAAAGCAAGCGCAGTAATTTTGATAACCATCCCGGTAACGCTTTGTCTCAGTGTTATAGTTTTGTATGCGGTAGGCTATTCACTAAATATAATGACCTTAGGTGCTATTGCCGCAGCAATTGGTCTAATAATAGATGATGCGATCGTTGTAGTTGAACAAATACACAGGACGCATGAAGAACATCCTGAGGAGTCTACAATGATACTACTTAAAAGAGCAATAGACTATCTTTTTCCCGCAATGTTAGGTTCGTCCATTAGTACTATTGTAATTTTTATTCCCTTTGTATTGATGACTGGGGTGGCAGGTTCTTATTTTCAGGTGATGACCAATACAATGATCATAACCTTGGTTTGCTCATTTTTTGTTACCTGGATAGGCCTTCCTGTAATTTACCTCCTCCTAACCCGTGATGCTTCCAAAAATAGTGTCAAGAAGACCGAAGTACACGAGGTTAAAAGTCAACGATGGATTGCTTTTTTTATCCATCGGCAATATATAAGCATGATTGGCATGTTGATATTGGTAGCCCTAATTGTATATATTTTCCCGCGTTTGCAAACAGGTTTTTTGCCTGAGATGGACGAAGGAAGTATTGTGATAGACTATAATACGCCACCTGGTACTTCTCTTGAAGAAACCGATCGTGTACTTAAGGATGTAGAAAAGGAGTTGGTTAAAATTCCTGAAGTAGCTGCCTATTCCAGAAGAACAGGAACTCAAATGGGCTTTTTTATAACGGAGCCTAACACAGGAGACTATCTTATACAGCTTAAAGCAGACCGAAAAAGAACAACAGAAGAGATAATACAAGAAATCAGGAATAAGATTGAAAGCACACAGCCAACACTAACAGTTGATTTTGGTCAAGTAATAGGAGATATGCTTGGAGACTTGATGAGTTCTACCCAACCGATTGAAGTGAAGATTTTTGGGAATGAACAAGATAAGCTGCAGGGTATCTCCAGGAAGATTGCAGATATAATTCGCAATGTGCAAGGGACTGCAGATGTGTTTGATGGTATTCTACTCTCAGGGCCAACAATCGATATTCAACCAGATTTTGCGGCACTATCAAGATATGGCATTACACCTACGAGCTTTCAGTTTCAGGTACAAACTGCATTGCAGGGCAATGTTATTGGTAACTTGTATGATAATCAGCAATCGCCAATTAGGATGATTTATCCGGACAGCAAAAGGTTTAGCGTTTCAGATATTAATCAACTAAAAATTATATTGCCTGGAGGTAGGGCGATACCCATACAGGGACTTGCTAAAGTCGGACTAAAAACAGGAACAGCCCAGGTAGAACGTGAGAATTTACAATCCATTGTGGTAGTAACTGGAAGGCTAGACAACAGGGATCTAGGGAGTGTGATGAAGGATATTCAAAAGGGGGTTTCTGCAAAAATTGTGCTTCCATCTGGCTACCATATTGAATATGGAGGCGCCTATGCTGAACAACAGCAATCGTTTAAAGAATTGTTAACTATCTTGATCTCTTCAAGCTTACTTGTCTTTACTGTGATCTTGTTTCTTTTCAGAGATTTTAAAATAGCCTTCCTGATCCTTATTATTTCAGTTTTAGGAATTTCTGGAAGCTATCTCGCATTGTTCTTAACGGGTACGCCGCTAAATGTGGGTAGTTATACCGGATTGATAATGATTGTTGGAATAATTGGAGAGAATGCTATTTTTACTTTTCTTCAATTTAAGGAATCGCTACATGAAAAAAGTGTAAATGATGCTGTTATTTACGCAATATCAGCACGTTTGAGACCGAAATTAATGACTGCTTTAGGGGCTATCATTGCACTTTTTCCTTTAGCACTAGGAATAGGAGCTGGAGCACAGTTGCATCAACCTTTGGCAATAGCCGTAATAGGGGGGTTTATTGTTGCCTTACCACTACTGTTAATTGTATTGCCAAGCATGATTACGAAGCTCTATAAATAGAGAAGGATTATGATTTAGAATTAAATATTTAATCATAACCTTACTGAAATATTAATATTATGCTTCCTGCTACAATTAGTAAGACTGCGATTACCGTTTTTACAGTTAAAGGTTCACCCAAAAATACGACTGATAGAATGATTGCTATGGCAACACTCGCTTTATCAACTGGAGCTACCTGAGATACTTTGCCCAATTGAAGCGCCTTAAAATAGAATAGCCACGAAAGACCCGTAGCCAATCCTGAAAGAATAAGGAATGTCCAGTTTATCCTTGTTAGTCCGGAAATTTCCTGTTGACTATTTCTGAAGAAGACGATACCCCAGGTCAATAAAAGGATTACTACTGTACGTATTGCGGTTGCAAGATTAGAGTCAATTCCTTTAATGCCAATTTTGGCCAGAATTGCAGTTACAGCTGCAAAAAAAGCAGAGAGAAGGGCATATATCCACCACATATTTAAGATTTACATTAAAAGTAAACAATTTACAATTGCTTTCTTAAAAAAGGACGAGCAACTAATCCTTTGAAATTTGCATTGGCTGCATTTGGATAGCAGTCAATGCCATAAGTTATTTCACTTTTAGGGAGTTCTTTATAAGTACCAAGCAGCCGATCCCATATACTTAAAACATCCCCGTAGTTACAATCTGTGTAAGGCATTTTGAAGTGATGATGTACATGATGTAGACCGGGAGTAATGAATAGCTTTGAGAATATATTTTCAATTGTTGCTGGCAATCTATAACTAGAGTGTGCGAATAAGTTTGAAAGTGTTTGTATAGTTTGACGAAGCAATAAAAGGCTAAGTGAGGCACCCGATAGAAAAACCCAGACCATTTGAAAGGCAAGCCGAATTACAGTTTCGACAGGGTGTTCCCGAAGCGTCGTCGAAACATCGACATCCTCATCAGAGTGATGAATTTGATGGAAACGCCATAAAGAGGGAATTTTATGCATCACCCTATGGTAAATGTATTCAAAGAGGTCAAGAAGGAAAAAGCCACACAGATATTTTAACCAAATGTAACTTCCGAAAGGAATTAGGTTTAAGATACCTAAATTATGTAAACTGGTATATACAGATATTGCGATTATACCTACACTTAGACAAAGTTGAATTGGAAGAGCGGTTATAATAAATTTTAAGTTCCCTTTAGTATGTCGCCATTTGGAAATTGCAGAAAGCGTAACACGAAGCTCCCATAGCCAAAGGACAATGATTGTAGTAAGGAATAAAATTACCTGTACGCTTGCAGGATGATTATGAATGATATATTTAAGCAGATTCATTAGATTATGGTCCCTAAATCACAATTTTAAGCTATGATACTGGAGAAATTCTGTATTTGATTTGAATTCTCAGTTATAGTTAGTACAAATAAAACGTTAATATTGGGCTATAATTTAGTGGAGTCTATGGTGCAACATGACTTTATCTTTATAACAATATTATTCAGCTTCAGCCAATAATTGATTAACCAATTCTGGTACACCCATTGATGCTTTTTTTTCAATGGCAATTACGTCAGATCCAATATCCGGGGCCTTAACATCTATCACATACTTTTGGATGTTTTTAGGGACATACTGTGTTAAGTTGGCTGCAGGATATACTTGTAAACTGGTACCGATAATTATCATTATATCTGCAGCCGCGCAAAGTTTCATTGCAGGTACCATATTTGGAACAGCTTCACCAAACCAAACTACATGAGGACGCAATGGTTTCCCGTGCTCGCATAAGTCGGTAAACTGCAATTCCCAACCTTTAATAGGGTAGGTTAACCTGGCGTCCACGTCAGACTGTGATTTGGTAATGACCCCATGCAAATGTAATACCTGATCAGACCCTGCGCGTTCATGCAGGTCATCCACGTTTTGAGTGATGATGTGAACATTGTATTTCTGTTGTAGTTGGACCAGTGCAAAGTGAGCAGGATTGGGGCTTGCTTCTAAAACAGATTTTCTTCGCTCGTTGTAAAACTGTTGCACGAGTACCGCATTACGTTCCCATGCTTCTGGTGTGGCAACATCTTCAATTTTATGTCCTTCCCACAACCCATCAGCATCCCTGAATGTTTTAAGGCCACTTTCGGCGCTAATGCCTGCTCCAGTAAGTACAACAATGTTTTTCATAAGCCTTAAAATTAATTATTGTTGACTTAGAAGCTTGCTTTTTTGAAGAAATTTTTATTTAGGCTGATAAAAGTATTGGGTAAATGAGTTTAAATGATGACTAAAGTCATAGAGATAGATGATTCCGGTCAATGTTTCTTGTGTGGTCAGTGTGGACCTTTATGCGCTAACAAAGTCGGTACTGCGTTAATCTAACAATGAGATGCTAAGACATTTTGGTGCAAAAAGAACCTATACCCATAACATTAGGCTGGCCATTCTGTTAAGTTTAACTGCAGGATATATAAATGCTGTAGGGTTTTTAGGATTCTCTGCACTTACTACAAACGTAACCGGGCATGCTGCATTATTTGCAGAAAGGATTGCATTGCAGGATTGGAGCAACGCAGGTATAGTTGCGGTGTGGATGCTTTTATTCCTTGCCGGGGCTTTATTCTCCAGTGTAATTATTACCCGTATCGGTCATCATGAACGGTTTTCCTATGCGCTTCCTATTTTAATTGAAATCAGTTTTTTGATATTTTGTGCGGTGTATGGTGCCAGGAAAGAGCCTGTTTTTTCCAAAGATTTTTTTGCCGGTTGCTTGCTTTTTTCTATGGGTTTGCAAAATGCATTGGTGTCAGTTATATCAGGATCTGTAGTGCGTACCACACATCTTACCGGAACTTTTACTGATTTGGGTATCGAATTGGCACAGTTAAAAGGAATTAAGAGTGAAGGACAAATGGAGTTGATGTCAAGAATCAAACTTCGTTTATCTATTATTCTTTCATTCTTGTTTGGTGCATTATCTGGCGCCTATCTGTTTAGCTACCTCTATTTCAATTCTTTTTTATTGCCAGCATTTATTTTGTGTTTTGCCTTACTATTTGATATTTTTCGTCTCAATGTTAAACGTTACTATTCTAATATCATCTATCGTGTTAGGAATAATTAAGATGATGAGCAGTCTTTTTATCATTCTTTGCTATAACTTCACATTATCTACAGAATTGACTTGCAAATTGGCTCAGAAGCAATTTGATATATAAGATTGGAAGAATGTTTACTTTAATTTTTAAAACTATGATTAGAAAAATAATTTACGGTATTGTTGCACTGATTGTAATCATACAATTCTTTAGGCCGAATAAAAATATTGCTGCTACTCCATCGGCGAATGCCATAGAACTCCACTATCCTGTCTCTAAAGAAATAGGTGCCCTTCTTAAAACCAGCTGTTATGATTGCCACTCTAATCACACAACTTATCCATGGTACAGCAACATTCAGCCTGTTGCCTGGTGGTTACAGGATCATATTGATGAAGGAAAACGAGAACTAAATTTTGATGAATATAATAGTTACACTTCAAAGAAAAAAAAGCATAAACTCGATGAAGTTATCGATGTAATTGAACACGATGAAATGCCGTTAACTTCCTACACCCTTATTCATAGGAAAGCGGTGTTAACTCCTCAAGCTAAGGCAGAATTAATTAGCTGGGCTAAAGGTCTTCAGAAAATTATTCAATAACCTCTTTAAATAGCAAATGATAAACAATTTTAATGAGAAACATTATGTAACCAGAATAGGTTGGCTTCGAGCAGCTGTTTTGGGTGCCAACGATGGTATACTTTCTACAACAAGCATCGTGATAGGTATTGCAGCAGCTACCGTAGACAGAAATGCCATTGTTCTGGCTGCTTTGGCAGGACTTATTGCAGGAGCAATGTCTATGGCTGCAGGGGAATATGTTTCAGTTAGTTCGCAAGCAGATTCAGAAAATTCTGATTTGGCAAGGGAACAACAGGAACTTTTAGATATGCCTGAAACAGAGTTGCAGGAACTTGCTGATATCTATGTGGGCCGCGGATTAGAACCCCATCTTGCAATACAGGTAGCTATACAATTGACGGAACACAATGCACTGGAAGCACATGCCAGAGATGAACTGGGAATTAATGAAATTACTTCGGCCAGACCGTTGCAAGCTGCACTCGCTTCTTTCGGGTCATTCATTTTTGGGGCCCTGTTACCTTTTGGCGTATCAATATTTGCCCCTTTAAAGTATATGGTTTATACGCAATATTGTCTTTCCATGGTATTTTTAATGATTTTGGGTGGAATTGCAGCCAGGACAGGAGGAGCAAAAGTGGGTACTGCAGTGTTAAGGATTGCTTTTTGGGGCACGGTTGCTATGGGTATCACTGCTCTTGTAGGCCATTTATTTGGAGTCAGTGTTTCCTAATATATTTTATTAAGAGATTTTACCTCATCAAATGAACGTTCATATAGTCTTTAGGCGTAGTTCCGGTTAGCAGCTTAAATTGTTTATGAAAACAAGAGAAATTATTGAAACCAGACTCAAAACAGATTTGTTTAATGTCCATTTGATTTTCTATGATCAGCTTACGGGCATATCCGATACGTACGTCTATCAGGAATTGTGAGAAGGTCTTACCTGTTTTCTTTTTAAAATATCTGCAAAAGGAATTTGGGACAAGATCTGCCACTTCAGCCACCTGCTCAAGGTGTATTTTACTTCTAAAGTTATTAAGTACATAATTATAGACGTTGTTTAACCGCTTTTTTTCTGAAGCACTTAAGTCATATTTAAAACCAACAGAAGAAAGCAATTGCAGTTGTTTCAGGCTGGAGATTCTTAACAGGCAATGGAGCAATGCGAGTATTTTTTCCATCCCATTTGCCAAATAGATATCTTCCATCTTTCCGGCAATTAGGGTTGCATCATCACCGGTAATCAGAATGCCGTGTTTTGCTCTTTCCAGTAATAATTTAATTGGAGAAGCCTCAGGTATATGAAGAAATTTCTCCCCTATGAAGTTATCCATGAAATGTACTACAGTTGAATATGGTGAATTGGAATCCGGTTCATTTATACATTGAGTATCATAACGCCAGTAATGCGGTAATTCTTTTCCAACCAATACAATATCTCCAGAAGCAAAGGATTTGATATGATCACCTATAAACTGGGTACCGCTTCCTTTATGGAAACAAATCAATTCAATCTCCTGATGATAGTGCCAGGTATTGTTGATGTTCGGCACAGTTTCCTTTCTGATACTAAAGGAATGATCCGCCTGGTTTAATATGGTTAAATGCTGTGGCTTCATTAGCTGAACTGCGCTCCTTTAATTGCTAATGTAGTTAAAATTCTATTATCGCTTTAACTACTTGATTTTCTGGTTTTGTAAGCGATTCAAACTGTTTCTTCAAATCATCAAAGGACACCCTGTGTGTGATGTAATGTTTCGGTTCTACTTTGCCATTTTTTATACATTCAATTACGTATTTAAAATCTTTGGCAAGTGCATTGCGACTGCTCAATAAAGTACCCTCACGTTTATGGAATTCTGGGTGACTAATAACTAGAGGTTCTTTCTGCAGGCCGATTAAAACAAATCTTGCACCATGCGCCATATATTGAACCGCATTGTTGATGGCTTTTAGGTTACCCGTGCAATCTATTACCACTGTAGGCATATCCCCGTTAGTAATTTTCATCAGCTTTTCTGTTACATCCTCCTTAAGAACGTTTATAGTATAGGTCAAACCTAGTTTTTCCCGACAGAATTCTAATCGTTGTTGATTAATGTCCATCGCGATTACATTAGCACCTGCTATTTTTGCAAAGTTCATGGTAGCAAGTCCGATGGGCCCCGCTCCAATAACCAGTACAAATTCATCTTTTAAAATACCGGCTTTTGATACACCATGTGCGCCTATGGCCAACGGCTCTACCAATACAAGCTCATCAGCTGTAAGGCCCTCACCTTTAATTATGGAATGGTCTGGAACAAGAAAATAGGTTGCCATTGCGCCATCTACATGCACGCCAGCTACCTGCATGTGAGTACAACAGTTGTTCTTGCCAGATCTGCATGCAATGCATTTTCCGCAATAAAAATAGGGACTAATGGTTACCAGTTCATCATGCTCAAAGCCACTTTCCGCATTTGTGTCTTCTATAGTTGCAGCAATCTCATGACCCAATATTCTGGGGTAGTTAAAAAATGGCTGTGTCCCATCAAATGCATGGTAATCCGTTCCACATATACCAACCTTTTTAATTTTTAAAAGGGTATGGCCTGGTTTTATAACAGGCTTGTCCCTTTCCTGATAGATAAATTGACCGGGAACGTTACAAATCAGTGTTTTCATGATTATTTTTAAGTAAATATTTTAAGACAGTGTAAAGAAATGAATAAATACTGGCACGCTCATATTAAGGTTTAACATCTTCTTAAGTTATTTTAACGGGTATTGACAGTTAGAATAACTTAGGAACTCGAAATAATCTTGCTAAATCAATAAAATACAATAGTGTTGTATTTTATCAACTATTCTACTGTGTTTAGCAGTTATGGAAATATCCGAGAATTTTTTATTCTTCATTTGGCAATATAGACTATTCAATAACCTTGATCTAAAATGTGTTGATGGCAGGCCATTACAGATTTTAAATCCGGGTAGACTTAATAAAAATGCCGGTCCTGATTTTACGGAAGCCAAATTAATAATAGACCAAATATTTTGGGCTGGAGATGTGGAGATACATGTTAAGGGTTCCGATTGGGAATTACATAACCATCACCAAAATCCAGCATATGAGGCCGTAGTACTCCATGTAGTTTACAACAACGACAAGATCATTAGTCAACAGGCTGGGCAAGCCATTCCAACTTTAGTAATAAAGGAGCGCTTTAACGAAGGTTTGCTAGTTAACTATTCCACATTGTTAAATGGGCTAAATAGCTTTCCCTGCAAAAGTCAGATAGGCAAAATAGAAAGCTTAATCGTAAGTAATTTCTTGTCGAGGTTACTTATTGAAAGGCTAGAACAGAAATCCGAAGAGGTAATAACTGCGCTCAAAGAAAGAAAGGGAGATTGGAATGAAACCTTTTATTTTTTTCTCGCCAGAAACTTTGGATTTAAAGTTAACGCAGCAGCCTTTGAGATGCTGGCAATGAACCTACCTAAGCAAATTTTGCAAAAACATTCGGATAAACCGCTTGAGGTAGAAGCACTGCTATTTGGGCAAGCGGGTTTTCTCCATGATCAAATGGAGGGAGAATACCCGGTTCAATTGTGGTTGGCCTATAGGTTTCTTAAAAGAAAATACTCGCTTAACCCTATACCTGTATCAGTTTGGAAGTTTTTAAGGATGCGTCCGGTTAGTTTTCCAACCATACGGCTGGCACAATTTGCTGCACTTCAAATACATTCAAGAGATTTTTTTTCAGCTATCTTACACGCTACTACATGGAAGGAACTGCTCGTTCACATAGAAGATTTGCCAGTGAATACTTACTGGACAACCCACTACCATTTTAAAAAAGATGCTGATGATGTTCCTTTACAACTGGGCAAAAAGACAGTTGAAAACATATTGATAAATACAGTATGTGTATTTTTATTTACGTATGGCAGGTACACCTCAAACGATGCGATGGTAGAGCGTTCTCTTGGTTTTTTAGAACAAATCCCTCAAGAAAACAATTCAATTGTAAATCAATATGTTGAAGCTGGCCTAGTGGTCAACAATGCTTTTAACTCCCAAGCCATACTTCAATTAAATAAATACTATTGTGCTCAAAAAAAATGTTTAAATTGTGGTATCGGAATCAAGATTTTAAAGAAATAAATATGTTTCAAAGAATTGTCACCTATTTTGAAAAGCAGAGTTTTGGCGTGTGTACCTATTTGGCAGAGCGTTTTAATATGTCTATCAGTAAGATAAGGCTGTTTTTTATCTACTCGTCATTCCTTGCAGTAGGATTTCCGATTATATTCTATGTGCTGGCCGCAATTGTGCTTGACGTGCGAAACTATGCAAAGAAGATCCGCATGCGGATCTGGGATGTCTAAAAACTAATCTCTATAAAATAATTTTGGTTCACGGTAAATGCTTAAGCACTTTTATTTAAGTTTGTTGATTAAACAAGATTAGTAAGGAAAATGTCGGTAAGGGGAAATCAATTTAAATCAAATTCTTTCAGAAATGAGCCTACAGATAAGGTAAATTCACGTTCATCAGCATCAAAAAAGCCTATAGAAAGAGCTGATATCATGCCCAGACTGAATTTTCAGAATGGCAGATTCATTAAGATAACAGGACTGGTGTTCATTGTATTGTCCTTATACTTTCTAATTGCTTTCACTTCCTATTTATTCACATGGCAGGAAGATTACAGTTATGTAATTGATGCGAATGGTGGCTGGAACAACCTTTTCAAATCATACGAAGAACTACAACAAGTTAACATTTCGCCCGTTGTTCAAAACTGGTTGGGTAAAATTGGCGCACTGCTTTCTCATCAGTTTATTTACGAATGGTTTGGTGTATCATCCTTTCTGTTTGTCTTTGTTTTCTTTGTGATCGGATATCGTTTATTATTTAAAGTAAAGATATTCTCAATCGAGAAGACATTGGGCTACAGTTTTTTCTTGTTGCTTTTTATGTCCCTGGTTTTTGGTTTTGGTCATTCATTTTTGAATAACGCACCACATTTCCTGGAGGGAAAGCTTGGTTTCTGGAGTAACCGATTGCTTGTGGCGCAAATTGGCAATGCAGGCGTTGGTGGTCTCATCATTTTTCTGGGTTTAACTGTCCTGATCATTGCCTATAACATAGATTTTAAATTACCAGAACGTAAACGCGAAGAAGCTATTATTCCTGATGTACCGGATTCAATTGAGTTAGTAGACGAGGTCAGATCTGAACCGGTTGAATTTACATTGAACGACAAGCTGGGTAGTCAGCGTAAAAAGGAGCAAAATGTAATCATTACACCTTCAAGGTTTGAAGAAAAAGAAGTAGAAGAGGTAATTATCCCTGTTTTTACGCCTGCAGTTAATGTCATGAATGCTCCTGTAGTTTTGCCAATGGAACTTGAGGTATCGCCAATAAAAGCAGAGCCCGTATTAACTATTGAAAAAACAGAAGAAGATAAGAAGTCTGAAGAACTGGTTGAACAATTTGGGAACTATGACCCAACATTAGACTTGGCAAGCTACAAATATCCGCATCTGGACTTGCTGGAGAATTATGGATCCAACAAGATCCCGGTAAATTCGGAAGAGTTGGAAGCCAATAAAAATAAGATTGTTGAAACCCTTAACCACTATAATATAGAGATCGATAAGATCAAAGCCACTATCGGACCCACTGTTACTTTGTATGAGATCATCCCAGCACCTGGTGTACGTATCTCGAAGATCAAGAACCTGGAAGATGATATCGCATTGAGTCTGGCCGCTTTGGGAATCAGGATTATTGCACCAATGCCCGGAAAAGGCACAATAGGTATTGAAGTTCCAAATTTGCATCCTGAAATGGTTTCTATGCGGAGTATTCTTGCAACCGAAAAATTCCAGACCACCACCATGGATTTGCCAATTGCGCTGGGTAAAACAATATCCAACGAAGTTTATATTGCCGATCTATCTAAAATGCCCCATCTATTGGTTGCCGGGGCAACTGGTCAAGGTAAATCTGTAGGTATCAATGCCATACTTGTATCCCTGCTTTACAAAAAGCATCCATCCCAACTTAAGTTTGTGCTGGTAGATCCTAAGAAAGTGGAACTGACGTTATTTAATAAAATTGAGCGCCATTTTTTGGCAAAACTACCCGGAGAGGCTGATGCCATTATTACGGATACAAAAAAAGTAATCAATACATTGAACTCATTGTGCATTGAAATGGATCAGCGTTATGATCTTTTAAAAGATGCGCAGGTCAGAAATTTAAAAGAGTACAATGAAAAGTTTATAAAAAGGAAGCTCAACCCAAATAATTCCCACCGCTTTCTGCCATACATCGTCTTAATTGTAGATGAATTTGCAGATTTAATGATGACAGCAGGAAAAGAGGTAGAAACACCAATCGCCAGGTTGGCGCAGCTGGCACGTGCGGTTGGTATACACTTAGTTTTAGCTACCCAGCGGCCATCAGTAAACATTATTACAGGTACTATTAAAGCCAATTTCCCGGCGCGTTTGGCTTTTAGGGTACTTTCTAAAATAGACTCAAGAACTATTCTCGACAGCGGTGGTGCCGATCAGCTGATTGGTAGGGGAGATATGCTGCTTTCTACCGGTAATGATCTGATCAGGCTGCAATGTGCGTTTGTAGATACCCCTGAGGTAGAGAGGATTTCTGATTTCATCGGTAACCAAAGGGGATATCCGGAAGCCTATCAATTGCCTGAGTATGTTGACGAAGCTGCGGAAACTGCTAAACTAGAGTTTGATCCCAACGACAGGGATTCCATGTTTGAAGATGCAGCCCGGTTAATTGTGATGCACCAGCAGGGCTCCACTTCATTAATCCAACGTAAATTGAAGCTCGGGTACAACCGTGCAGGCCGTATTATCGATCAACTGGAAGCAACCGGGGTAGTAGGTCCGTTTGAAGGAAGCAAGGCACGAGAAGTTTTAATTCATGATGATTATGCTTTGGAACAGTTCTTGAATGAACTGAACAATAAATAATCGCAAATTAAAATACTGATGAAAAAGATAATTGTGCTGTTGGGAATTACACTCTCGCTCGTTTTTAATCTAAATGCGCAAACAGACGCTAAAGCTAAGGCTATCCTGAATGAGTTGAGCAAAAAATACAGGACCTATAAAATTATAAAAACAGATTTCACTTTTACCATTGATAACCCACAAGCAAAGATAAAGGAAACACAACAAGGGTCATTAATTGTTATGGCCAGTACTAATAAGTATAAGGTAGTGATGACCGATCAGGAATTGTTTAGTGATGGTAAAAGCCAGTGGACTTATTTAAAGGAGAATAAAGAAGTTCAGGTAACCGATCTGGATAACAATGCGGATGCCATTAACCCCGCAAAGATTTTTACGATTTATGAAAAGGGATATAAATATCTCTATGTGGGAGAAAGTAAAGTTGGTGCAAAGACTTATCAAATCATAGATTTAAGCCCTTTAGACATTACCAAAACGATCTTCAAAATAAGGCTTACCATAGATAAAGCTGCAAAACAGATCAGCAGTGCAGTCATTTTTGACAAGAGTGGCAGTAAGTATACTTATATCATAAAAAGCTTTAATCCTAATTTTAAAGCTTCGGAAAGTGTATTTGGTTTTGATGCCAAGAAATATCCTGGTGTTGAGGTTGTGGATTTACGGTAACATGGTTACATTTGAATCTCAACGAATCCAATTTGAAAATTACTTTTTTAGGAACCGGTACTTCTCAGGGTATACCTGTAATCACATGTCAGTGTGCAGTATGCCAGTCTTTTGATAAAAGGAACAATCGCCTTAGGGTATCCATGCTTATTGAAACCGGCGAAAAGACCATAGTAATAGATAGCGGCCCGGATTTTAGGTATCAAATGCTGCGGGCTAAAGTTAAAGACCTTGATGCGATATTATTTACACATGAGCACAAAGACCATGTAGCTGGTTTGGACGATATCAGGCCCTTTAATTACCTGCTGAAAAAGAATATTGATATCTATGCTACCGATAGGGTTCAGGACGCATTAAGAAAAGAATTCTCTTATATTTTTTCAGAAGTTAAATATCCGGGACTGCCGCAAATTGACCTTCATACCATAGGTGATGAGCCATTTTATATTGGGGAAACAAAGATCATACCTCTGCCAATAATGCATTATAAACTTCCTATTTTAGGATTTAGAATAGGAGATTTCACCTATATCACCGATGCGAAAACCGTATCTGAAGAAACTATTGAAAAAGTTAAAGGCTCTAAGATTCTGGTAATAAATGCATTACAAAGAGAGCAACACATCTCACATTTTACTTTAAATGAGGCTATTGCTTTTGCTGAAAAGATTGGAGCAGATCAAACTTATTTTACCCACATCAGTCACAACTTAGGTTTACATGAAGAGGTAGAAAAAGAATTACCACCTCACATTAATTTAGCTTACGATGGCTTGACATTATATTCTGAATAAGTATATATTTGCACCAATTAAATACCCGGGTGGCGAAATTGGTAGACGCGCCAGCTTGAGGGGCTGGTGCTTGCAAAGGCGTGGCAGTTCGAATCTGCTCTCGGGTACACTTTTTAACAGCTAACAATCTGATTGTTAGCTGTTTTTGTTTTAAAAATCTTGATGTTCAAAGTGTTTTCGCGGCACTTTTAGAAAGTCTAATTTTCCAAATTTTTGATTTTCAAGCACTTCAAGATCGTTGATTTTAGACGGTCTTCCTATTTGTTTTTGCATCGTTATGATTGTTAATTCATTAAGATTTGGCGTGTTTTTTATCAAAATAAACTTGGCTCTGATACCATGATCAGATTAGCTTAGAACATTTTTCCAGTTTTGTTTTCACTTTTTACAATTTCGGCTATGATTTGAGTTATGGATTTGATGAATTTTTCATCTTTATGGCATTTAATTTTAGTTTCTTCGTGCGTTGGTCTTCTTAATGGATATTCCGGAGATGTTGACCCCCGTACCGGGCATACTGACCCCCCTTATGGTTTTAGTTCAGCGAAGCTGATCGCCTGACAATTTTACCTCTTTTTTCTTAGACTTTCTCCTTTTAGTTCAATTCTGTAGGAAGTATGCACCATTCGATCCAGTATTGCATCAGCAATAGTTTCCTCTCCAATAACATCATACCAGTTTGCCACAGGCAACTGGCTGGCAATGATAGTTGAGGCAGTGGCATGCCGATCTTCAATGATTTCCATAAAGTCCAAACGCTGTTGTTGTTCTAAATGTGTTAACCCGAAGTCATCCAGTATCAGCAGATCCGTTTTGGATAACCGCTCAAAAAACTTATAGATCGTTCCGTCAATCCTACTCATTTTGGTTTTCAGCAGTAGCTTTTGCAGGTTGAAGTAAGCCACCTTATATCCCTGGGAGCAGGCATGATGACCCAGTGCTGAAGCAAGAAAGGACTTGCCTGTTCCTGTGGCTCCGCTAATCAGCACAGCTTCTCCTTTTGGGATATATTCTCCAGTGGCCAGCGTTGTCATCAATGATTTGTCCAGGCCTCTGGAAGCATCCATATTCAGTTCCTGAACAGAGGCCTGGTACCTAAAGTGGGCATTCTTATTCAGACGCTCAAAGCGCTTGTTGCCCTTCTCATCCTGTTCGGCCTGTATCAGCAGCTCCATTCCTTCAGAAAAGGAAAGCTCATGGTGTTTCCTGGTTTCTATTAATGCCTGCCAGCTACGGCTCATGCCGTGCAGGCGCAATTGTTTAAGTTGTGTTTCAATGTTCATTTTGTTTAGAATTTGATAGTGGTTTGTGTATAATATGCTTTACCGCGAATGTTTTGGTGGCTGGGCAGTAGTTGTTCTTTTACAGCGGTTTCCTGCTGATCTTCCATTTTATTGTTCAGTATTCGCTCAACGAACCTGTAGGAAAAGTTCTGGTGTTCTGCTGCAATTTTACAGGCACTGGCGAAAGCTTTTGGAGGTGCTGTTCTATGCAAACGCAATAGCCCATCACAGGTACGATATAGCTGTTCTGGATGCCTGGGCTGATCAAAGATGAGTTGGATAAGTTGGTGCAGTTCCGGCGATTTCGCCTTTGCCTTATCCATATAATACTTTGGGCTCCGGTCCAGATAATGGCGGTGGTGTGAACTCAGGTGTTCCTTGTCTGTAGTATATCCTGCTGGCGAATAGCTCCTGATATGGACGGCAATTTGTTTACCCCTGGCGTAGATATGAACCATCGAACGGGTATAAACCACTTTTACTTTTGTTCCAACATAAGCAAAAGGTACACTGTAGTAATGTTTATCCCTGCCAAGGTAAATATGGTTATTATTGGCTACCGTGGGTTCGCTGTAATACTTTAGCTCAAAGCCTGTTTCAGGAAGTGCGCCAAGCAAGTGTTTCTCTGCTGCCAGAAAACGCTCTTCCCTACACCATGGTTTTTGTTGCATACGGGTTTGGTTATGCGCCCTTATCTTTTCTTTTATTGCTTGGTTCAGCGCAGCAATATCAAAGAACTGGCGGTTGCGCAGCGTTGCATATACCCGGTTATAGACCAGTTTAACCTGGTTCTCTACCAAGGCCTTGTCTTTAGGCTTTCTTGGTCTTGCGGGGATCACCGTAATGTTGTAGTGGTTGGCAAAGTCTTCCAGTGCGCGGTTAATCTCGGGTTCATAACGGTCGGCTTTAATGATGGCAGATTTGAGATTATCAGGCACTAATACCGCAGGAGTTCCGCCGATCTGGTTGAGACAGCAGCCAAGGGCATGAAGGAAATCACCTGTTTGCTGGCTTGGCACTGCCATTGCAAAGCTATAGTCGGAAAACGGAAGGCAGGCCACAAATACCTGGCAGGCAATCAATTCACCAGTTAACTGGTCTATGTAGTGTAATGGCTTACCAGCAAAATCAACAAACAGCTTATCTGCAGGCAGGTGTTCCAGTTTCATGCCCGGTTTGCGGGCCAGCAGTTGCTGTTGAAGGTGAAAACAGAACTGGGAATAACCATATCCTTCGGTATAAACCTGGATGTATTCTTCCCAAAGCAGCTTTTTAGTGACCCCAACAAGGGTAAGCTCTTTACGGAAGTAATCCAGGTTACTGCTTAAATGTTCAAACCTGGGGTCTTTATAGGCCGGATTACCCGCATGGAATCTGCTCTCCAATACAGGATCTTCAAGCGCTAAAAGTTCTGCTACCGGTAATTTACCAGTAGCCAGCTTGACTAAATAAGATTTCACGGTATTTCTACTGATACCGAGATTGCGGGCCATACTTTTGATGGAATCCCCTTGCTTGTGTAAACGTAATAGTTGTTTGATCTGACTCATTGCTTTTGCTTTTCCAGCCATCAGCATTCTGTTTAGGTGAAGAATATTCACCTAATAAACCAAAACCATATTAAAGAGGGGGGTCAGTATGCTCCGGTACATCATCGATTCCACTCAATCAAGAGGGGTCAACATGATCCGGTACGTAACGTTTCTTAATACAAGGGGGGTCAGTATCCGCCGGAATGTCAGGGTTTGTTTAATAAAGAACCCTTCAAAATCCCTAGCTTTTAATCCAATATGCCGGGGTCAGCATGCTCCGGAATATCCACTTAATGCTCTTCTCATTTCTAGATGTCTGTTTTGCTATTTTGGTCAGTTATTATCTTGTTTGGTAGTGACAACACTAATAGTGTATTTATACTCGCTTTTCTAAAATTAAATTGCAGAAAGTCAAATAATTGAATATCCTGAAGAAGCTGTTAGAGAAGTGATTTTCGGATGTAATGTTAAGCAGTCAGAACTTGCTAAGTCTATAAAAGCTCTAAAGAGAATGCTTTACAAAGGTATTCTTCTTTACCAGATAGAAATAGATGGAAAAAACATGCAAATGAAAAAAATAGCCTTAAAATATTAACCAGTCGTTTCTGAAATAATCTATTGAATGTGTTAGTAAATGGTGGGTATTGAAAACTATCGTTGGCCATTAGTATAAGCAGACATTAGCAAATGTATCACCTTCGGTCGCTAGGATTTCACTTCATAAATCATTATCTTTAAAAATTAAGGAATATAAATGCCTCTCAAGGAAAATGTTCTCAATCAAGTTTTTTACTTGTATGAACATCTATTTTTTTGTGGCAATAAATCAAATGAATGGGTGATGAACAAAATCTTCATGGCGCGGATGGAAGTTTTCTCGGATTTCTGTTCCAAATCGAAAGGGCATTGGACTGGCTTAGTTCCTCTTCAATTGATGCCGTTGTAGGTGTAGAAGTAGACGATGACATCACTGTGAAACTAAACAGTGGTGAAAATATCGGGAACATCTACGAGCAGGCTAAACACAGCATAAGTAAGAAAATTCCTTACGCCGACCGTAGTGAGGATCTATGGAAAACTTTGAGCATTTGGGTTGAAGCTGTTGTTTCCAAAAGGTTTGATGTCGGACAGGCGACTTTTTCCTTCCTGACTAATAAACGGATTCCCGCGAGCAGGCTCATTTCTACATTAGATCGGGAACACCTGCTCAATGAAGGTAATTTAAAACATAAAAATAAGGAAATCATCAGTCTTGCTGATGACCTGAAAATACGTGCCTCCACGCTACCAAAATCACTTAAAACATATGGGCAAGTCATTTTGGATTGTCCAGTTGAGGTTTTGATTTTGGTCATTGACAGAATAACTGTGCTTGATAATACATACATGCATAAGAGAGTAGAGATGAAAAACAAGCTTATTAGTAATCTGAGTATGTCCACTGATATTCCATTTGATTATATGTACCAATCACTTTTCGGATTTGTAGTCGATACCCTAATGGTAAAGTGGAGAAATAAGGAACCTGGTTGGATTACCGTGAAGGTATTCAACCAACAGTACACACAGCTGTTAGCAGAATATAAGAAAAAATCATTCTTTGAAAAAACTATCGATTCGCTTCCTGTCGACAAGGGAGCAATCGAAAAAAATCGAGGCAAGCTGTTTGTAGAACAGCTTTCGCATATTGGTTGTAACGAAGATGAAATAATCGAAGCAATTCACGATTTTGTTAGGGCCGCTTCTGAACGAAGTCGTTTTGCCAATGATGGTGAAATCTCCAAGCAAAAGTTTGACCTTTATTTTGAAGACCTTTTCAATTACTGGAAAAGCATCTCTAGGCCAATTTTTAAGTATGCGAAGCAAGGAGATCATATACAAGTGGGGTATGAAATCTACTATAAGTCATTGTTATACAAAGGTATGTTAAATAGCTATCAACCGGAACAGGGCTATACCCATAAGGGATCGTTCCATTTTCTGGCAAATGAACCACGATTGGGATGGCATCCAAATTGGGAAACCTTAATTGACAATACTGATGAAACTAAATGAGTTTGATATCTTTCAAAATAGGGTTGTTGGAGCCCATGCGATATGGCAATTTGCCATTTACTACCAGATGCATCACCTTGAGCGGAGCTGCCCAAACCTAATGTGTACTATGCCTGTCCTTTCATTATGCCTGAATCGTCGCGTCATTCAGAACATCAAAGAACGAAATTTTAAGGAAGGAAGCCTTTTGAGAACGCTAGATGAAAATAAAGATCTGTTTTCGGGATTACAGGAACGGATGGAATCAATGGCAGAGCTGAGTTTAGAATCAATCTATCTAGGTGCTGTTACAGGACTTTTTAGCTATAATAGAGACCAAGATTTAATTATTCCAAAAATGAAATTCTTACCAGCAAAAATCAAAGAGGAAATTGACAAAAATCGTGATTATGCCGATATTATAAACGCGTCAAAAAGGGTAGGTGCCTGGTTCAGCCAATTTAACCATTCAGAACTATTATTTTACTTCAACCTTCATTTTTAATGGAATTTAGAATCAAATCTGTTTTTCTTCTTCCGAAAGATCCTGAAAAATCATTGCGCAGGATCGACTTTGTTTTAGATAAGGTAAATGTAATAACTGGAGGTAGTGAGAAGGGCAAGTCTACGCTTATTGCAATAGTGGATTATTGTTTGGGGAGTAGCAAGTGTAGGATTCCTACAAGGAAAATTCGGAATTTTACCGATTGGTTCGGGATACACATAGATCTTGGTAATGGTCAGCAACTATTGTTAGCAAGGAAAGAACCAGGCGGCCAGATTGCCTCTGGGGATATGTACATGCGTCAAGATTCCAGCTTAAAAGTACCAAAAAAGATTGAGGGAAACTGTAATGTAATTGACGTTAAAAAGGCACTTAACAGGATTGCAGGATTATCTGACTTGGGTTTCGCTGAGGATGGCAGTAAGGCAGGTTTCGATGCGCACCCGAGTTTTCGTGATTTTACATCGTTTTTGTTCCAGCCCCAATATATTATCGCAAATCAGGCAAGTCTTTTTTATAGGACAGATTCGATGGCTCATAGGCAAAAATTAATCAGCATATTCAACTACGTTTTACAGGCGGTGGACAATACATATCTAGAACTGAGAGAAGAGATGAAAGTGATTGACCGTCGCCTATATGAATTGAACCGTGAGGTAGAGAAAAAGCAGCGTGGCATAAACAGATGGCTGGGAGAGGTTAGGGGTTATTATGTACAAGCCAAAGAGTTTGGATTGCTGGCAAACAATATCAATTCAAATGAGGATTGGTCTACCACTGAGTATATAAGCGCACTAAGTATCATACCAAAAGAACTTAATTCCGGGAAAGTTATCCAGATGCCACTTGATTCTGTTGCCAGAACATCCAATAGGATTTCCGAACTGACTTCGCAAGAACTCAATGTTGCTTATGAGCTTCAAAACTTAAAACATCGCCAGGAGCTGCTCAAACGGCTGATTGATGGTAACCTTATTTACAGGGATGATCTGCTTAAACAACATGGTCGTTTAAAAACAAGTAGCTGGTTCAATACGCTCCTTTCGAAGCACGAAGAAGAATGTCCATTTTGCCTTTCGAAGACCGATACTGGTAAAAAATATATTTCTTCGTTAATTAATACCAATAAGGAAATCGTATCAAAAGGAATCCAACTCAACGATAATATTACTGTATTAAATGGTGAACTGAGAAAAATTTCGAACTCTATTAGTGAAAAACTTGCAGACCTCAACATCGTTCGACAGGAACTTTCAGTGCTCAGAAAAACGAGCGAGGATGATAATAAACAGCTAAATACCATGAATTCGATTTATCGGTTTGTAGGTAACCTTGAAAAAGAACTTTTAAATTTCGAAGCTTTTTCAAAGGATAAAGAAACGGAAACTGAAATTCTAAGATTGGAGCAAAGAAAGCAGGCCATTAACAAACTTATCAATCAGGATGTAATCGAAAACAAGGTTAAAAAAGCGAAGAGGAAAATTACTGATGCCATATCTCATTATGCTGAAATTTTCAAGGCAGAAAATTATGCCGAATTGATACAGTTTAACGAGAAAGACCTCACTTTGACATTTGTTTCTGATTCAGGAAGGACTGATGCGCTCTATGAAATTGGTTCAGGGTCAAACTATATGGCTTACCACATTTCTACTATCCTTGCATTTCATGAGTTTTTCTTGAGCAGATCTAATCACCCATGCCCTAACTTTATTTTTTTAGATCAACCAACACAGGTGTATTTCCCCGAGAAAAATGATAAGGAAGCCTTAAGCAATAATGAAGATATTGTGCGGGTTAAAAGGATTTTCGAGTCCGTGAATAGTGCCGTTGAGAGAACCAAAACACAATTACAGATAATAATTCTTGAGCATGTTGGTGATTATGCGTGGAGTGGTTTTGAAAATGTAATCAAAGTCAAACGTTGGAGGGATGATGAGCCTGATCAAGATGATAGAGCGTTAATTCCCAATAGTTGGTTTGATTAGACAGAAATTTCATGCAATCAAGTACCTTGGTCAAAAACACTTATTTAGTTATGAGGTGAATTTTAGAATTTTTCGCCAAACGTCTAAATTACAGTTATTGCTGATGATTTTCATCCAAATATTTTATAACTATAGCATACAAGTTTTGACGTTTTGCCCCTTGGCTTGCTTTTAAAATGTTCAATACCACATTGTCTTGAACAGAATCTATTAGCTTTGGAGTGTGTTTCAAGCCTCTAATAAAATCTATCCATCTTCCAGCCGGACGTGACTCTGTAAGCTTATACATAACACGTCGATCATTTAAAAGGCACTGTTCAAAATAATAAACCCACCTATCAAACGATATATTGTTCAAAATGCTATCTGCTGGACCTTGGGCACTCCATGAATCACCCCAGGTATTTCCCAATTTTATAGAAAGTGTAGCGCTAAGACATAGTGGGAGAGCTGGTGTTGGGATTACGCTACCCATATTCATTAGAATTTTTATAGCGCCTGGTTCATTGTAAAAATTATCAGAACCTTCATGAGCGTTAATAATGTCATTAGCAGCCTTAATGAAAGCATTCGATCTTAAGTCTTCAGGAACATAGTCGAACCCTTTGACCTTTAAAAGCAGCTTCTTTAATCCACTAACTGCAGTAGACTTTCCTTCAGAATTCAATTCGGCATAAGCTCTTCCAATCTGCCATCTTTCGGGTAATTTTAATTCTGTCCAAACCATCGGCACGATTAGATTGGCATTCGCAAGAGAGTTTTCCAATTGGGCGCTTTGACTTGTCTTGATTATTGAAAGAAGTATTCGGAGCGTGGCACGTTTGAAAAAATATGGAGCTTTAACAAGTTTTTGTATATTCTTATCTTCATCTGAAAGTGTATGATCTTCCAACGAGTTTCTAAATTCCAAAAAGTTAAGGCTGAATTCTACCTTTTCGTGTCCCAATATGCTCTGTATGCACGATATAAGAACAGTTTGCGCATCTATTCTAGTAAAGTTCTCGTCATTATCATCATCATCTTCGCCACTACTATTATTGAAATAATTCACGAGATCCATGCTTTGTTTCAATCTAAATGCACTTTTATTCGTAATTAATCCGAAATCTTGGGCGAGTTGCAATGCATCGAAATCTGTAATGGCATTATTTAGATTTGTTGATTCACTTATATCTGGGCGGTCCAACATTTCACCAACAAATGCACTTCCCATTTTTGCGAGCTGTGCCTTTATAGCATTTATAGTCTTCGTCCATACGTAAGTTGACAACATCTGGTAGTTGCCTCCATTATATGCTGAAATTATTTGGATTTTGTCAGACTCTCGTAGTTGTATCGCTAAAGTTAATGCAGAAGATATATCCTCGGTTTTTGAGATGGCAATATCACTGTTACTTTTCCAAAGTTCTAATTTACTCATGTTTTTTTGCCTCCGTTTTTCCGTCTTGCGACTGAATGTATACTGACTTAATTGTTCTAGAAAGCTTTTGCTTTAAAACGGCAAAGGTACGACTCCTTGCCCCACCTGAAGTATCGTTATTACCAGTTTTGGGATGTTTAATGAATACGTTATAGGCGATAACAGTACCATTATTCGAAAAGATTGTGATTCCGTCGCTCATCATCATACCAGCTATTAGATTAAATGAACCATTAAGCTTTGAATTTATTTCCAAAATACTCCTGCCTTCGACAGTTTCATTGAGCTGTCTAATTGTTTCGGACATAGTTACTTCATTTTCAAGTAAAATACCGTCTGATAGTAACCTGGGGTAATTCTTCGTATGGTCTAATACAGCACATAGATTTCCGTGTCCATTTTGTGTTACATAGAGAAAAAGCCTAGAAAAAAATATTTCTAGCTGATCTTTAATTGCAGGGTGGACAGTTTCTGTTATAGATGCAATGAAACTTTTTTGTTCATCTAAAATTGAGCTGCCAGAGAGCGACATAGCGCCAAAATTTATTGTGAGCGTATGTCCTTTGACCCCACTAACCTCAACAATTTTGTCTGCAATTTGCCTTACACCAATAAGAGTTTCCTCTTTATCACCATCATCAATAATATTTTTAAAAATTGGTACTGATATAATTGTAGCACCTGCTCTAAACATCCCGTATTCAAAATCATCAGCATTTCTCAAAATGTAAATACACCAACCTCCGAATGCTAATGGTGCACATTTTTTTAAAGCTTTTGCCACTGATTTTGCAAGCCTTTCACCATTGCCAATTTTTATGAAGTCTGTATTAGTCAGGGATTTTTTTATTGTAGTCAAATTATCAGTTATATAGACCTCTGGAAATAATGACTTGCCTTCTTCTTTATAAGTAGAAATTTGATTAACCAAATCAATCAATCCTTCTTGGGTGTGTGGACATTCCATACCCTCATTTGAAAGCATTTCTGAAAGTTCAGTTTCAAGCTGACTATTTAACGAAATTGACTTGATAGCCATTAGAGTTGGTTAATTTTTTAAAAATCCTATTTGTCAACTTCCAAATATAGTTTAATTATGGAAAAGTTAGTAGCTAAGAATTTAATGGTTACCGTGGTGGTTCACCCATCCGCATCTAAATCTGCAAAAGAAATGGCAGAGGAAAGAGACCCTTTTTAGTTGGAAATGAAAATGAGAAAGCCTGGGTGGAAAAGCACGTGCTATGTTCCAATCCCTCAGAAAAGATATTTCGATTCTCGAAGTCAGGGTAAAAATGAAATTGGAGGGCTATCATATTATACCTTTTTTTATAACATCCCAATCTATGCAAGGTTGGGGAGCAACAGTTACCTCTCGATTAGCTAATGATATCAAAAATGAATTACGGGAAATTAAAGGATTTTCAGAGAGAAATCTTCAGTTCATGGTTCAATTCTATAAAGAATATGATTTTGAAAGTGTAATTGCGAAACAGCCTGTTTCACAATTACAAGACAGCATCATTTTCAAAGTTGAATTTATGAAACAGCCTGTTTCACAAATTCCCTGGGGACACAATATCTTACTTATACAGAAGGTAAAGGAAAAGAAAACTAGGGCTTTGGTATGTGGATCAAACTATAGTTAACGGCTGGAATAGAGGCGTCTTGGCATTGATGGTAATAAGCAATCTCCATTTAAGGCAAGGAGAGGCTGTTAATAATTTTCCGAAGACATTACCTGATTCGCAATCAGATTTGGTGAGAGAAACACTAAAAGACCCATATATTTTTGATTTCATAACACTTACTCAACCTTTTACTGAAAGAGAATTAGAAACGGAGCTGATAAAGCATGTAGAAAAGTTCTTGTTAGAATTAGGAGCAGGTTTTGCTTTCGTTGGAAGACAATATAAATTGACAGTCAGTGATCAGGACTTTTATTCTATCATTTGAAAATGAGGTGCTTTATTGTGATCGATTTAAAAAAGGGCGACTTTAAGCCTGAATATGCAGGAAAAATGAACTTCTATTGTTCGGCTGTTGATGATTTAGTTAAAAACGATGAAGATAAACCTACTATAGGTCTAATCCTGTGCCAAACTAAGGACAAAGTTATAGCTGAATATGCTTTGAGGGATATGAAAAAACCCATTGGTATTTCCGAATTTGAGTTGACAAGATCATTACCTAAAAATTTGCAGTCAAGTCTACCTACAATTGAAGAGATAGAAAATGAGTTAAAAAGTAAAGAGAACTGACAAAACCCCTTGTTATAATATTTCAAGCAAAAAGTCCATTCATTCTACTAAATAATATTTTTCAGATTTGCCAACTTTTTTTTTCTAAAATAGTCTTGTCAAGGTATTCACTCCCTTGACAAGACTCGATTTGTCAAAAAAATTATATGAATCCTTTTCTCTCCAAATCCTAAATTGTAGGCTCAATAAGCAATAAAAGGCGATTTAAATGTTCAAAGTATTCCTGCTCTCGGGTACTAAACAGATTAAGTTCTGATTTTTTAAAGGGTTGCTCATTAAAAAGCAACCCTTTCTTGTTGACTTTCAGTAGGGTTCAGGATTTTATAAATAATATATTGGTTGTATTTCTCACCAGTTGTTTATCGGTTTCTGATCAAGCGTTGTAATCGGATTTGCGCTTTTGCTTTTTAATAAAGGTCTTTAATTTTATCATTGATTAGTTGTACAACCTCATTCAGACCCTGACTACATTTATCTACCATTTCAATAAACTCGTCCTTTTCCTTGGAATCAGAGGTTTGTTTAACTAGGCTCATTAATCCCAGGATCGAAGCGACAGGCCGTCTAACTTCATGTGAACTGATCCATGATATTTCACGTAAGGCAGCGTTCTGGCGTAAAATTTCGATTTCAGATGCCACACGACTACTGATATCACGGAAATTACAGACAATGGCATTGATATGCTCGTCTAACAACATGTTGGTAAATACACACTCCAACCAAATATGATGCCCATCCCGGTGAAGGGATCGATAGGTGATCATGATAGGTACAACTGGATTCTGCAGCACCTTATTTAATAATTTATCTACTAGTTCCTTGTCGTCCGGATGAATTAGTGTATGTATATCGCTGTTTAGCTGTTCATTGATCCAGCCACTGATGCGTGTCGCCGATAGACTTCGAAAAAATACATTAAAATTTCGGTCAAGCAGGCTAATGCCATCGTGGCTGTGCTCAATCAATTTGCGAAAGCGGAGTTCATTAGCTACTATTTTGCCTGTTTGTTCCTTAACCCGGCGTTCAAGTTCATGATGCATGGCATCACGCTGATCTTCAAGGATCTTGCGCTCAGTCTGGTCGCGGGTCATTTTTGCAAATCCGATGTGCTGCTCATTACTATATAAGGGAGTAAATATAATATTCGCCCAGAAAAGTGAACCATTGCGTCTCACCCGCCAACCTTCACATTCGTAAGTGCCATTTTGTAATGCAAGATTGAGGTTGTGCTGGGGTTCATTATTGAGAATGTCATCAGGGGGCATAGAAAATTGAGATGTGCTTACCAATGACATCCTTTCCCTGATAACCTTTGATTCTAGTTGCTCCATCGTTCCAAGTAAGGATATATCCTTGAGGATCAATCATGAAAATCGCATATTCTTTAACACTGGCTACTAATAACTGGAATAGTGCACTATCAATATGAGAAGAAACATTAGGAACATTTTGCATAGCGATCACAAAGTTTATTGTTTACTTGTTAATGCAATTTAATATTTTTTCTCAATAGTCAAATCACTATTAGTTAATTTGCTCGATTGAGGTTCATTGCTGTTACGTACACCTTTGCGCTGTATTGCGAGCTTACTTAAAAACCCTTTAAATGTTATCCCAACATCAAAATATCCAGCTCAGTGCTTATTCTGGATTATATGATAAGATTGTTCCCAAGGACAATCTCCTTCGTATATACAATTTAATTGTGTATGCAGGCCGCTTGCTAATTTTTGCATAGGCATTATTGGCTGGCAGATTTAATACATTTCTGATAGCAATCTATTGTAACTTGTTACTAAGTAATGGTAATAGCTATGTTCATCTATAATGAAAAACATTTTGTAAAGACTGCCGCCATTTCTCGAACAGATGAATAAATAAGGGAAAACTATAGCTTTTACTAGTAAATGTTAAATTTACAAATAAAATGAACAGACGTATAACAGCTAATTCAATGTGCGCAATTAAGGGATTGATGATCACCTTTTTGGTCCTGACTTTCCATTATTGTACCGCCCAAAGCGTAATTCCATTGTATGAGGGAAAAATTCCCAATTCAAAAGAGGTAAAGGATGAGGAGCAACATGTTGCCAATTCTGAAGTCGACAGCTTAACAAACAATGTCTCTGTCCCCACCATTTCTGCTTTTTTCCCTGAAAAAGGAAGGGGCAACGGTACCGCTGTCATTATATGTCCAGGAGGTGGATACCATACTTTACTCACAAAGCGGGAAGGAAGCGATGTCGCTAGCGCATTTAATAAGTTGGGCGTAACCGCTTTCGTGCTCAAATACCGGCTCCCGAATGATCGGACAATGGTGGATAAATCCATTGGTCCCTTTCAAGATGCTCAGCAGGCTATCCTGCTGGTTCGTAAAAATGCTGGCAAATGGAGACTTGATCCAACAAAGATTGGTATAATGGGCTTTTCTGCAGGAGGACATCTGGCTGCAATGACAGGAACACACATTGATGGTGCTGGCATTTTAAGCAACTCTGGGTTGAACACTCGTCCCGATTTTATGCTACTAATTAACCCCGTTATCAGCATGACCGATGAAATCGGACACATTGGTTCACGGAATTTTTTATTAGGTGGATCTCCTTTATTGGAAAAGATTAATCTCTTTTCCAACGAACTTCAGGTAACTTCTGCTACTCCACCCACTTTTTTGGTTCATTCCAACGAAGACCAGGTAGTAAGTGTTGAGAATAGCCTTAGATTTTACCAGGCACTTAGAAAGCATGGAATTGCCGTTGGTATGCATTTATATGCTAAGGGCGAACATGGATTTCTGTCGCAACCTTCTTTTGAAGAGTGGTTTGGCAGATGTATTTATTGGATGAAGAGTATGCACCTGATAAAGCTGTAAATCCGGCTCTAGTACAAATATTCAAATACTGCACGAAACACTACATTTACTATTTCAAACATGGTCTTTCCTGTTTTATGGTTGTAGTTTTGCTATTATTGCTACAAGTTTGATGAAAATTAGACTTAACATCATGAAAAAGACAATCCTTATATTTCTCAGCTTCATTTTTACGCTATCTACATCAAACGCGCAAAAAGGCATTGACTTTTTTCGAAAAAGTGCTGCTGGTGGAAAAATGCTGATGAGTGTAGATAGTTCAGCCAAAAATGTGTTTTATGCCAATATATTTCCCAACCAACCGCATACATCGTTTAATTTCTTGCCTGAAGTCAATAATGTAAACATCCAGATTTATTTCAGAAAGAATATCAATGTGAAGAACTACCGTTACACTATTTTGGTGGATAATAAGCCAGTAGCGCTGAACAAGTCTATCGACACAACAACATTGAAAGATGTTGATAGAGGTGATGAAGAAGTATTCCGCTCTACAACTTTTGGTACTTTCCTGGTAAAAGATAAAGTCATTACCATAATATCTTATGACACCGAAAAACCACAGGATGTTTACACCACCATTTTTTATGGAAAACCGATACCGAAAGCAAGGATTAAAGGTTTTTCAAAACGCTTCAAAACTGACAAAGGCGTTGACTACAGTTGGATAACCGACCCTAAAGAAAAAACAGACCTTCGCTTCACCGAAAAGGACGACGAATTAACACTCATAAAGGACAAGTCAGATATAGATTATCTCTATTCCACATCAATAAAAGACAAGCACACGAACAAAGTAATTTTCGAATCAACTTCCTGGCAATATAACGGCATTGTTGAAGACCATGAGTACCTACCTGTTGTAAGGATCGATAAAAGTGTATTCAAAAAATCTGGAACGTATGAAATTGTAATTCAGCCATTGATTAAATGGGAAGGATGCCATGATTGCGATTTTTCAGCAAAGGACATTGAAAAATACATCACCAGACATACGCTTTCAGTAACTTTAGAGGAAGAAAACTATACCAAAAAGGAACTTATAACATATACCCTTGTAGCCGCATTTTCTATTGCATTAGTATTTCTCGTGGTCCTGTACTTCAATAAAAAGAGAAGCAAAAAAAAGCTTGCAGAAAAAGAGCAGCAAAAGAATATGGCAAAGCTTAAACTTACTTCTATTCGTTCCCAACTAAACCCTCATTTCTTGTTTAATGCACTCTCTGGTATTCAGAATTTAATGAACAAAAATGAAATAGACAATGCCAATAAATACCTTTCTAAATTTGCAAGATTAACGCGTAACGTACTCGATGATAAAGAATTGATTAGTTTGTCCCAAGAAAAAACTTTATTAGACGATTACCTTCAAATGGAGCAATTGCGGTTCGGATTTAAATACGAAATTAACCGATCTGATGACTTAGATAATATAGAAATACCAAGTATGCTGCTACAACCATTTGTAGAAAATGCGGTAAAGCATGGCGTATCGGAAAAAGGTAACGGCGGAAAAATTATCATCTCATTTATTAAGCAGGCAAATGATTTGGTCTTAACTGTTACCGATAATGGAAATGGTTTTGATCCGGAAAAAAAGAACATTGGTTTGGGTCTTCCTTTAAGCGAGAGTAGAATAGCGCTTTTGAATAGCATTTATAAAGAAAATCGCATTATTTTTACGCTACAATCAAACCCTAATGGTACTAAGATCAGCTTGTCATTAACGGATTGGCTATAACATAATGAGGGCAATTTTAATAGACGACGAAATTTCCAACTTAGAAAACCTGCGGACTTTGCTAGAAAAGCATTGTCCGCAGGTAACTGTAATGGCAACAGCACAAAATGTAAGTGATGCGGTTCATGTCATTGAAAAATATTTACCTCATCTGGTATTTCTGGATATTCAAATGGGAAAGGAAACAGGTTTTGAGGTGCTAAAACTGATTCCAGCGAGGAATTTCGAAGTTATTTTTGTCACTGCTTACGATCAATATGGCATACAAGCGGTAAAGTTTGCCGCCTTAGATTATCTTTTAAAACCCATCGATATTGACGAATTGATAAGTGCAGTAAATAAAGCCGAAAATAAATTGGCAACACACAGGCAGACTGCTCAGCTCGATTTTTTACTGCAACAATTAAAAAAGCCAGTAACCCACCTCAGCAAAATTGCCTTACAGATGCAAACCGAAATAAGGTATGTTGCTTTATCTGAGATTGTACGTTGTGAAGCAGACAATACTTATACCCACTTCTTTCTTTCAAATGATGAAAAATTATTAGTCTCTAAATCACTTAAAGAGTACGCAGATTTACTGCGACCCAATGGATTTCTAAGAACCCATCAGAGCCATTTAGTAAATCCAAAATATGTAAAAAGCTGGTTAAAGGAAGATGGTGGTGTCCTGCTCTTAATGTCCGGAGAAAAAATACCCATTTCAAAGCCCAATAAAGAGGCTGTAAAACAAGCCCTGCAGCAGCTTTAAGTAGTTCAATCCTACAGAAAATTAAGCTCATTTCGAGCAAAAAATTGACAATTGGTTTATATGCCTTGCACAGAAAAAACTCTAGTTTCTGGGTCAAATCGGCCTTGTAGGGGTGTGTTCTGGGTGAATACACCGAGCCAACACCCATCAAACACCGAGAACACACCCATTAAACACCCATTTGTGCTTATTCCATACCGAACATAGCTCAATTCTAGCATCCGTTTACCTAGTACCTGGCTTCGTATATTTTACATCCATTAAAGGCACATCGACGGTTATTTAATCATCTTTTAGATATACCAAGGATGACGAACGGATATCGAACCGATATCGAATGGATAACCGACGTACGAAGCCGTACCGAAGGCAGGACGAAGCCAGGCCGAAGGCAGACTATTCCGCTTGTTGCTTCATCAGTTTCCTGGCGCCCAATAAAGCAAGGAGTGTTACCGCTGCAGCTATGGTTAAATAGTAGCCCACATAAGCAAGTCCGTAGTTATGCGCTAGCGTAGTTGCCAAATAAGGCGTTAGCGAAGCACCCAATATGCCGGCAAGGGTAAAGGCCAGAGAGGCGCCGGTGTAGCGTACTGAAGCTGGGAATATCCCCGCTAGCGCGGTTCCTATAGGCCCATAGGTTAGGCCCATTAAAAACATACCAAGCGACAAAAATAGGGTGGTAATTAGTGAGCTTCCAGTGGTAAACAGGGGCGCGAAAATAAGGCCGAATACCATGATGCAAATTGTTGCCGCAATAAGCATTTTACTGCGACCATACTTATCAGCAAGCATTGCCGAGAGTGGAATACCTATGCCAAAGAAAAGCATGGAGATCATTTGTATTATCAAAAACTGACTTTTGGGATAATGTAACACCGTAGTACCCCAGCTTAATGTAAATACTGTCATTAAATAAAAGAGTAGAAAGGTGGTAATGGTGGCTAATGTACCCAAAGTGATGGCCTTGGTATGTTTAATAAAAACGTCAGCTACTGGCATAGCCGATCGCTGGTTGTTGTCTATGATCTTTAAAAAGTCGGGTGTTTCTGATATTTTTAATCGCACGTATAGACCCAGCCAAACCAATAATGCACTGGCGATAAAAGGTATGCGCCAGCCATAATTGATAAAATCGCTTTCATTCATTGTTTTGCTCAATATAAAAAAAGCACCGCTGGATAGGAGGAAACCAATAGGTGCGCCTAGTTGGGGGAACATCCCGTACCAGGCTTTTTTATGGGCAGGGGCATTTTCTGTAGCCAGCAATACGGCACCTCCCCATTCGCCGCCAAGGCCCAAACCTTGTCCAAACCTAAAAACGGCCAACAAAATAGGAGCGGTAATACCAATGGAAGCATAACCAGGCAATAACCCGATGGCTACTGTAGATGGTCCCATCGTCATTAGCGCTGCAACTAAAGTAGCTTTACGCCCCTTACGATCGCCGAAATGTCCAAATAACGCCGCACCCAGAGGCCTGGCAAAAAATGCCAGTGCAAAAGTAGCCAGTGATTCCAACATGGCCGAATTTGGATCAGAAGCCGAGAAAAATAACTTGGGGAATACCAATACCGCGGCAGTGGCAAAAATGTAAAAGTCGAAAAATTCTATGGTGGTGCCAATTAGGCTCGCCATAAGTACACGGCGTACAGGATTTCCGGAAACAGGTTGGTTGGTCATGACTTCAAACATATAAAATCCTGATCAAAATCCCTATCTTGCTTTTCTGAAATTTTAAAAGATATAATTTGAAAAGACACGTATATTTCAACAGCTCATATATAGTCATTCTGCTAGTTGCCTTGCTTAATACAGCTTGCTTTGCTCAGTCAGAAAAGAAATTGTATGAAGCCGATATCATTGTCTACGGAGGTACCTCTGCTGCCGTTACCGCTACTGTACAGGCAAGCAAACTTGGTAAAACTGTCATCATGGTTTCACCAGATATTCATCTTGGCGGGTTGTCCTCAGGTGGATTGGGCTTTACGGATACTGGAAATAAAGAAGTGATTGGCGGATTGGCCAGGGAGTTTTACCATAGAATTTATAGTCATTACGATACAGATTCTGCCTGGAAATGGCAAAAGAAGGCAGAATACGGAAATAAAGGCCAGGGTACACCCGCGATAGATGGATCGGACCGTACCATGTGGATATTTGAGCCGCATGTTGCGGAGCAGGTCATGGAGGGTTTTGTTCAGGAATATCACCTGACTGTACATCGCAATGCCTGGTTAAATAGGGAAAATGGTGTAAAAATGCAGGGTGGTAAGATTATCTCTATCACCACAATGGGAGGGGTAACTTACAAAGGGAAAGTATTTATTGATGCCACTTATGAGGGTGATTTGATGGCAGCTGCAAAAGTTAGCTTCCATGTGGGAAGGGAGGCCAACAGCGTATATGGAGAGCATTGGAACGGTGTGCAAACGGGTGTGTTTCAGCATAACCACTTTTTTGCCAAAAAGATTGACCCTTATGTAGTACCCGGCGATAAAAGTAGTGGCTTGCTTGATGGTATTTCTAGTGAGCGTCCGGGAGTTAACGGTCAGGGTGATCATAAACTACAAGCCTACTGTTTCAGGATGTGCTTATCCAATAATCCAGAGAATAGAATCGTGTTTCCAAAGCCAGATAACTATAATGCACAGCGATATGAATTGCTGGTACGTGTCTTTAAAAGTGGATGGAATGAGTTATTTAATAAATATGATCCCATTCCAAACCATAAAACAGATACCAATAATCATGGTCCCTTTAGTACTGATTATATTGGAATGAATTATAACTATCCTGAAGCTTCTTACCTTGAACGTAAAAAAATAATCAAAGATCATGAAGACTATCAGAAGGGATTGATGTATTTCATGGCTAACGACAAGCGGATACCCAAAGCCTTTCAGGATAAATTAAATACCTGGGGATTGGCAAAGGATGAGTTTAAGGATAACGGCAATTGGCCACATCAGCTATACATCCGTGAGGCAAGGCGAATGGTTAGTGATTACGTAATGACCGAGCATGAGGTTTTAGGCGACAGAAGCGTAGCCAGTCCTATTGGAATGGGATCGTATGCGCTTGATTCCCACAATACACAGCGTTATGTTACTGATGATGGTTTTGTGCAAAATGAGGGTGATATAGGGGTCAAAGCGCCCAAGCCTTACAGTATAGCTTATGGTGCAATAGTTCCAAAGGAAAAGGAGTGTGTAAACCTATTGGTGCCGGTTTGCTTATCTGTTTCGCACATTGCGTATGGTTCTGTTAGGATGGAACCTGTATTTATGATTTTAGGGGAATCTGCTGCTACCGCAGCTTCGATAGCAATTGATGGCAAATTGAATGTGCAAAAAGTACCTTATAAACAATTGGAGACAATGCTTTTAAAGCAGAAGCAGCGACTTAAATAATCGAATGTATTTTTTTTGTTATCTTCGCAGATGCCCTTGCTTAAGCGCCTCCTGAATACTGGTATTACGCCAGAAATGTCCTTTTATGTTTGCCGGAAAATATATGTAATTAATCTTGCAGGTTTAATGGGAGGGACATCATCTATATTGTTTCTCATATTCAACCTTTTTTCTAAAAATTATATACTCGTATCATTAGATGCAGTTACACTGATTGCTGGTTACAGCATCATATACTTCAACCATAAGAAAATGACTTCCTATCCGGCAGTAATCGTCGGTTTGATTTACTCGATTTGCAGTTCTGCAAGTGCAGTGCTGTACCACAATAACATGGAATTTTTCTTACTTCTGTTTATTGGAGTATATTTTATCTTGCTTGAAAACGTAGTTATTATTACCGTATTTAGTTTACTTAATGCGGCATTGTTTCTGTTGATATACTTAAATCCTAATTACTATGATTTGGTGGAGCCCGTTTCAAAAAATTATAGATTTATAGTATTGTTCAACTGCTTCGCACTTTATTTGTTTTTTCTTTATTTTTTTAAAAAACAAAATGCACTTTATCAGTCCAGAATAGAGTCTCAGAATACAAAACTCACAGCAATCAATGCCAACAAAGAGAAGATGTTTGCAATGATTGCACATGACATAAGGGGCCCAATTGCCAGTACGGCAAGTATTTTACAACTCGCAAGGGAGGAGATGTTAACGCAGGATGAATTTGCTGATCTTGCTGAACGCTTATCGGCAGATGTAGCGGGCTTGCAGGAGAATATTGATTCTTTATTGATTTGGGGCAAAAGCCAGTTTAATGGGATAGAATCGGAGCCCGTATTGTTTTTTGTGCGCAATGCAATTCAAAAACTTGCTGCAGATTTTAAAGTGATTTCAAATCAGAAATCTATTACAATTAACGTTGAAGAAGTTAATGAGCTACAAGTTTTTGCTGATCCAAATCAGTTTGAACTTGTTATCAGGAACCTGCTTAGCAATGCCATAAAGTTTAGTCCGCAGGGAGGTACAATTGACATTACTACTGCGGCAGCGGGGAATTTTACAGCCATTAGTATTGCGGATAGTGGATCAGGACTTAGTCCGGAAAAGATCCACAATATCCTTAATCTCCAAAACATCAGTTCTACTGACGGAACAAGTATGGAAAAGGGAACCGGTTTGGGACTTAAATTCTCGTTAGAATTTTTGGAAAAAAATGGGGGGAGCCTGAGTATTAATAGTGTGGAAGGCAAGGGGAGTATTTTTACGGCAAATTTTCCAAATCGCAATCGAATATTTTAATTTAGCAAAACGGCTCATTAGACATGGAAGACATAGTCCTCATTATAGATGATGAAAAGAAGATTTGCAGCCTGCTGGCGCGCATTATAGAACTGGAAGGCTTTACAGTTTTTCAAGCAAATACTGGGAAAGAGGGCTTAAAAGCCCTGGCAATTCATGATGTAAAAGTGGTCATCAGCGATGTGAAGTTACCTGATGTTAATGGGGTTGAGTTGGTAAAAGAGATCAAAAGGATCAAATCATATGTTGAGGTGATCAATCTTACCGCTTTTGGAACCATTCAAGATGGCGTTATGGCCATGCGCAATGGCGCATTCGATTACATTACCAAAGGTGATGATAACGATAAGATCATTCCGCTGGTATATAAAGCAATGGAAAAGGTCAAATTGCAGCAACGTGTGTATGATCTGGAGAATAAAATTGTTAAGAAATACAATTTCAATGCAATACTAGGGCAATCCCGTCAATTAAAAGAAGCGTTAGACCTTGCCGCCAGAGTTGCTGCAACAGATACCACCGTCCTTTTACTCGGCGAAACAGGAACTGGGAAAGAGGTTTTTGCACAATCCATCCATTATGAGGGTCCAAGAAAATTGAAGCCATTTGTGGCTTTAAATTGTAGTGGCTTCAATCCCGAATTGCTGGAAAGCGAATTGTTTGGATATAAAATTGGTGCTTTTACCGGAGCATTAAAAGATAAAAGGGGATTGTTGGAAGAGGCCAATGAGGGTACATTATTTCTTGATGAAATTGGCGAGATGAACCTGGATTTGCAGGCAAAGCTGCTTCGGGTTTTGGAAAATCAAACCTTTATAAAAGTTGGTGATACGCAAACGACTAAGGTCAACGTGAGGATTATAGCGGCCACGAACAGAGATCTTAAAGATCAGGCCCAGGCAGGTAAATTTAGGCTGGATTTATATTACCGACTTTCTGTATTCTCTTTAGAGCTTCCAAGTCTTTCACAACGAAAGGGAGATATTATACCCATTGCCCAGCATTATCTTAAAGAGTTTGCTGCAAAAGTGAACAAGCCTGATTTTATAATGGAGGAAAGCTTTGCTAACTTATTGATAAAACACAGTTGGAAAGGCAACATCCGTGAACTTAAGAATATGATGGAACGTGTTGTTATACTTGCAGACGATAACCTGTTGACTGCAAATCTGCTTCCGTACGAGTTTCATCATGATGAAGGGCAGGATAGTACCATGAGTTTACAGGCAGTAGAAAAGCAACAAATTATTAAGGTACTCCATTATACCCGCGACAATAAAACAGAAACAGCTAGGTTGCTGGGTATTGGTTTGACCACACTCTATCGGAAAATAGAAGAATATAAAATAGGATAACCCTTTTTTGCTTATTCATTTTGATAAAAACCCTTCCATAATGGAAGGGTTTCTTTTTTTATAAGAATTCCTTTTAGCTATTTTATTGTATTAATCATTTGATATATAGTATAGTAACTATTTGTGGTTAGTAAATGGCATTTGTATTGGCATAGGGCTCATAACAAAAAACACATTATGCTAACAATTATGATCGCATTATTCATTATCGCAGTCGCAGTATTTATCTACATGATTTACGTGCTGATTAAACCTGAAAAATTTTAACATCAAATTATGAACACTGAATTACTTGGAATTGTTGCTACCTACCTGCTCACGCTGGTCATAGCTATTCCCCTTGGAAAATATCTGGCAAAGGTATTTGCTGGTGAGAAAGTCTGGACAGACTTTTTGAAACCTCTTGAAACCGGTATCTATAAACTTTCCGGTATTAATATTAAAGAAGAGATGAACTGGAAACAGCACATGAAAGCCTTGATAACCATTAATATGGTATGGCTTATTTATGGCTTTTTTGTATTGATGAACCAGGATAAACTACCCTTAAATCCAGATGGTAATCCAGGCATGTCGCCGGATCTTGCTTTTAATACCATCATCAGTTTTGTGGTAAACTGTAACCTGCAGCATTACTCAGGAGAAAGCGGACTAACTTATCTAACTCAGCAATTCGTAATCATGTTCCTGCAATTCGTAAGTGCAGCAACTGGTATCGCATCCGCAGTGGTCTTCTTTAAGGCGTTTAGGGATAAATCAACCGACAAACTGGGTAACTTTTGGGAGTTCTTTGTAAAATCTATCACCAGATTGTTATTGCCATTGTCGTTGGTGATCGCATTAATTCTTGCTTTTAATGGTACCCCAACTAGTTATGCAGGGAAAGACCAATTTATTTCAGTACAAGGTGATACGGTAAATGTATCTAGGGGTCCTGCTGCGGCAATGATTGCCATTAAACATTTAGGTACAAATGGTGGGGGTTGGTTTGGCGTCAATTCGGCACATCCATTGGAAAACCCCAATTACCTAACCAATACGGTTGAATTGGTAGCACAAGTGATCATCCCGATTGCAATGGTTGTCGCTTTTGGTATTTTTATTCGCAGAAGGAAACTTTCATGGATCATATTTGGCGTGATGACTATTGGTATGTTGCTGTTGCTCATCCCTACCGTCAGCTCTGAGTTAGGTGGAAGTCCGGCAATTGCCAAAATGGGCGTTTCGCAACTTACTGGTGCTATGGAGGGAAAAGAGGTTCGGTTCGGGCCGGCTATTTCCGGCTACTGGAGTACAGTAACTACCATCATTTCTACAGGATCTGTAAATAGTATGCATGATAGTACAATGCCATTAACAGGCGCATGGCAGTTGTTGGGTATGATGATCAACTCCTTTTATGGTGGTTGTGGGGTTGGAATACTGAATTATTTCATCTACCTGATCATAGCAGTTTTTATCTCCGGACTGATGGTAGGTCGTACACCGGAATTCCTCGGTCATAAAGTGGAAGCACGGGAAATTAAGATTGCCGCATTAATCACCTTGCTCAGTCCCTTCCTGATATTGGCAGGAACGGCACTGGCCAGTTACTTTGTGGTAAACCATGCGGATGCTGCTTGGGCAGTACAGCCCAAAAGCTGGTTAAATAACCCCAGCTTCCACGGCTTTTCTGAGATATTATACGAAATGACCTCATCCAATGCAAACAATGGTTCTGGCTTTGAAGGCTTAGGTGATAACAACACATTCTGGAACGTTGCAACAGGTTTTGTATTAATTCTTGGCCGTTTCTTGCCGATCATCGGACCAATTGCAATAGCAGGCATGCTTGGTGCTAAGAAGTTCATCCCGGAATCTGCAGGTACGCTGAAAGCGGATACCCTAACATTCGGACTGATGACCTTCGCGGTGATTGTTGTCTTAAATGCCCTTTCTTATTTCCCTGCGCTGGCCCTCGGACCATTGGCAGAATACTTCTCCATGCTTAAATAGATATTACAAAGATGAAAACTCAAAATAAATTATTTGAACCTGCTTTAGTGCAAACTGCATTTAAACAGTCTTTCATAAAACTTGATCCACGGGTCATGATTAAAAACCCGGTGATGTTTACTGTTGAGGTTGGAACGCTAATTATGGCGTATGTAACCGTGTACTCGATCAGTAATACCGGGCAGGGATCTGCAATATATAACTTCTTTATTTTTCTAATTCTACTGTTAACGGTGTTGTTTGCCAATTTTGCAGAAGCAATTGCAGAAGCTAGAGGAAAGGCACAAGCTGATAGTTTAAGGAAAACCCGCGAGGAAACGCCCGCAAAAGTATTATTAAGCAATGGCGAAATTGAAGTGCGCTCTTCAAGCCTGCTTAAAAAAGGTGATGTCTTTCTTTGCGAAACCGGAGATACCATTCCAACTGATGGCGAGATCATCGAAGGGATTGCCACTATTGATGAATCGGCAATCACCGGAGAATCAGCACCAGTAATCCGTGAGTCTGGCGGCGATAAATCATCCGTTACCGGTGGTACAAAAGTATTGTCGGACCAGATTAAAGTTCAGGTGAACACACAACCGGGAGAAAGTTTCCTGGATAAAATGATTGCATTGGTAGAAGGTGCGTCTCGCCAGAAAACTCCAAACGAGATTGCATTAACGATCTTATTGGCCAGTTTTACACTCGTATTTATTATCGTATGTGTAACCTTAAAACCATTTGCAGACTATGCAAATACGCCAATTACTATTGCTGCCTTGATTTCATTGTTCGTGTGTTTGATTCCGACTACTATTGGCGGATTATTATCAGCGATCGGTATTGCTGGGATGGATAGGGCACTGAGAGCTAATGTAATTACCAAATCTGGTAAGGCGGTAGAAACCGCTGGAGATATTGACGTATTGTTGTTGGACAAGACAGGAACAATAACTATTGGTAACCGAAAGGCCACCAGTTTTTACCCTGCACCGGGCATCGATGCTAAAGAATTTATAGAAGCTTGCGTGATGGGCTCATTAACTGATGAAACTCCTGAAGGTAAATCCATTTTAGAACTGGCCATTGGAAAAGGACATACGGTAATGCCCGCTCCGGAAGGATCAGCGTTTATTAAGTTTACCGCAGAAACCAGGTCCAGCGGTTTAGATACTACCGATGGTAAAAGAATTCGTAAAGGTGCATTTGATTCCATCCGTAACATCGTGCTGATGGCTGGAAATCCTTTCCCAATGGAGACAGAGGATAACGTTAAAGCAATCGCTAATAACGGTGGAACGCCATTGGTAGTCTCCTTCAATGAAAAAGCATGGGGAGTAATTGAATTACAGGATATCATTAAACCTGGGATCAGTGAACGTTTCGAACGCTTACGTAAAATGGGTGTAAAAACGGTAATGGTAACAGGAGACAATCCGCTAACTGCGAAGTTTATTGCAGAAAAGGCGGGTGTTGACGACTTTATTGCTGAGGCTAAGCCAGAAGATAAAATGAACTACATTAAAGACGAGCAGGCTTTAGGTAAACTGGTGGCGATGATGGGTGATGGTACGAATGATGCTCCGGCACTTGCACAGGCTGATGTTGGCGTAGCCATGAACAGTGGAACTCAGGCAGCCAAGGAAGCAGGTAATATGGTGGATCTGGACAATGACCCGACCAAACTTATCGAGATTGTGGAGATTGGTAAGCAACTTTTAATTACCCGTGGTACTTTAACAACGTTTTCAATTGCTAATGACGTGGCTAAGTATTTTGCCATTGTACCGGCATTGTTTATCGCATCTATCCCCGCTTTACAAAGTCTGAATGTGATGGGATTACATAGTCCGGAAAGTGCAATTATGTCTGCCGTGATTTTCAACGCGATCATCATTCCAATACTGATTCCGCTGGCCTTAAAAGGAGTTGCCTACAAGCCCATTGGCGCCAGTGCACTATTAAGAAGAAACCTGCTGATTTATGGCGTAGGTGGAGTAGTGGCTCCCTTTATTGGAATTAAATTAATTGACATGCTGGTTGGCTTATTCGTATAAGCTTTAAAAATATAAGATCATGAAAAAATACATCATACAATCCTTACGCTTAACTGCAGTCCTAATGGTATTGCTTTGCGTAGTGTACCCATTAATAGTAGCTTTTGCCGGAGGTTTTTCTAAAGGTAATGGCGGTGGAGAGAAAATCAACAGGAATGGTAAAGTAGTTGGCTATGCTTTATTGGGACAATCGTTTACCAAGCCAGAATATTTCTGGGGAAGGCCCTCTGCAGTTGGTTATAATGCTGCCGGATCAGGAGGCTCTAATAAA
The DNA here is from genome assembly GCF_054057295.1 of Pedobacter sp. UYP24. Lineage (NCBI taxonomy): Bacteria > Pseudomonadati > Bacteroidota > Sphingobacteriia > Sphingobacteriales > Sphingobacteriaceae > Pedobacter > Pedobacter sp. UYP24. Next base: position 217,601 of record NZ_JBSRZD010000002.1, on the reverse strand, counting down.
GGCCCATCAAATCCTGATTACCTTAAACAAGTATCCGATAGGATTGACACCTTGTTGAAATACAACCCGGGCTTAATCAAATCTGCTATACCTGCAGATATGGTTACTGCATCAGGAAGCGGACTGGATCCAAATATTTCTGAGCAGGGTGCTGTTATCCAGATTAAACGCATTGCTGCATACCGTAAAATTGAGGAGAGAAAAGTAGCCGAACTTGTAGTAGAGAATACCAATGGTCCGCTAATGGGCATGTTTGGTCCTTCCTCTGTAAACGTATTAAAACTTAACCTCGCGCTAGATGCGTTGAAGGATTAGGTTACACTTAGGTATGGAAGAGGAAAGTAGATCTGGTTCAGTAAAGAAGTTTCTTGATTTGGTGAAGAAATCCAGAAGGGGTAAATTCAAGGTTTACATAGGGATGAGTGCCGGAGTAGGCAAGACGTACAGAATGCTCCAGGAGGCACATGCCCTAAAGAAAAATGGGATAGATATAAGGATTGGCTATATCGAAACGCACAATAGGGCGGAGACGCATGCGCTGCTTGAGGGAATTAACCTGATCCCAAGACGCAAGATTTTCTACAAGGGGAAGGAACTGGAAGAAATGGACGTAAACGCCATTATAAATATTCATCCTGAAGTGGTCATTGTAGATGAATTGGCACACAGTAATGTAGAAGGGAGTAAGAATGCGAAGCGCTGGCAGGATGTTTCTGATATTCTGGAAGCTGGCATCAGCGTGATTTCAGCAGTCAATATTCAGCATCTGGAGCGCATGAACGGGGAGATTGAAATCATTACCGGGATCCCAATTACGGAACGTATTCCTGATAAAATCTTGGAGTCTGCTGACGAGATTGTTAACATAGATTTGACGGCTGATGAGCTTATTGATCGTTTAAAAGCAGGGAAGATTTACGACCAGACGAAAATAGAAAGGGCGTTGAATAATTTCTTTCAACCTGAAAGAATTCTTCAGCTGAGGGAGTTGGCTTTGAAAGAAGTAGCGCATCACCTGGAAAGAAAGATAAATATAGAAGTTCCCAAACAGATAAAACTTCGTCCGGAGAAATTTATGGCTTGCATTTCTACGAATCACAAGACCGCTAAAATCATTATTCGCAAGACAGCAAGATTGGCATCCTATTATAGGTCGCCGTGGGTAGTCCTTTATGTTCAAAGCAGTGCGGAGAACGGCGATCGAATAAAGCTCGATCTTCAAAGACACCTGATTAATAATTTAAAGCTGGCAACAGAACTTGGTGGAGAGGTGGTTAAGATAAAAAGTGATGATATTGCAAAAACAATTACTAGAATTGCTACTGAAAAAGAGGTGACCACAATTTGTATCGGTAAGCCGCATGCGAGCTTATTTCAAGTGTTTATGCAGACCGCTATATTTAACCAATTATTGAAAAGTATTGCAGACACGGAGATTGACCTTGTGATATTATCTTGAGATATTTTTAGAAAAATAAGGAAATGAAAATTAAAACAAAATTACGCCTGGGATTCGGCTTTCTCTTTTTGGTTATTTTGATCTTTGGCGGTATGTCCATGTATTTTATGAACAGGATTTCTGAAAGTGCGAAGGTAGTATTGAAGGATAACTATAAGAGTTTAAAATATGCCGGGAAGATGCGGTCAATCTTAGAAGACTATAGTATTCCATTATCGGCTATTGCGGATAAAGCATTTTCGGCCCAGTTGAAGTTTGAGGAAAATAATATTACGGAGCCTGGTGAAGGAAAAGTAGTAGCGCTGCTTAAAAGTGCTTATCAAAAATTAACTGATCCGTCTAGCAGTCCTGCAGAAATTCAATCAGCACTAGGCAATGCCCGCCAGCAACTCAGATCTATTGATGATTTGAATATGAATGCTATTGTAAGAAAGAACGATGCCGCCCAGCATGGAGTAGAGCAAGCAGCTACTTATCTAATATTTGCTGCTTCCATGTCTTTCCTGATCTTGTTTTCATTCGTGGTCAATTTCCCCGGATTTGTTGCTAACCCATTAAGGGAGTTCTCCGCTGCGCTAAAGGAGATTAGCCGGAAAAACTATAAACAACGGCTGGAGTTTCATGGTCACGATGAATTCTCAGAACTTGCCGAAGAATTTAATGCAATGGCATCCCAATTAAATAAATGGGAAAGCAGTAATCTGGCTAAACTACAATCGGAAAAAATGCGCATTGAAGCGATTATAGAGCAGATGCAGGATGCTATTATTGGTTTGAATGAGAAAAATGAGATATTGTTTCTGAATAAAGTGGCTGCTAATCTGCTCAATTTGAATGAAAAGGATGTTATTGGTGCTAACGCCTCAGAATTGATGAAAAGAAATGATCTGCTAAACAAGATATTGCAGATCAATAGCATCGATAAATTGATGAAGATTTATGCTGATGAAAAGGAATCCTACTTTCAGCTGGAAAGGAGGCAAATCACTGTGAATAATTTTGACAATCAAATAGAGCAAAGTTTACTTACTACAAGCAGGACCGCTGGAGAAGTATATATTTTGAAGAATGTAACTCAATATAAAGAACTTGATGAAGCAAAGACTAATTTTATTGCTACGGTTTCACATGAGCTTAAAACGCCTATCGCTTCAATAAAAATGAGTATAAAACTAATGAACGATGAACGCGTGGGGACAATGAATGATGAGCAAAAAGAGTTGGTGCACCATATTAAAGGAGATTGCGATAGGTTACTAAAGATTACAAGTGAACTTCTTAACCTTGCTCAGGTGGAAACCGGAAACCTACAGCTTAAATTTGTGAAAACAGATCCAGTAAAAATAGCCGTTTATGCGATGGATGCAGTGCGTTTCCAGGCTGAACAGCGAATTATTGAACTGGAGCTCATTAGCCAAAATAACCTTCCTATGGTTAACGTTGATATTGAAAAGACTGCATGGGTTTTGATTAATTTTCTTTCAAATGCACTGCGATATAGCGCGGAGAAAGCTAAGGTAGTGGTACAGATTCTTGTAAAAGGGGATCAGGTTGAATTTTCTGTCCGCGATTTTGGTAAGGGAATAGAAGAGCAATATCAGAAAAGATTGTTCGATCGTTATTTTCAGGTACCTACAGATGGTAATAACAAATCAGGATCTGGATTGGGCCTGGCCATCTCAAAAGATTTTATAGAAGCAGAAGGTGGGCGTATTTGGGTGCAGAGTGCCCTAGGAGAGGGAAGTACCTTTGCTTTTTCACTTCCAATTATCTCCAATCTATAAAATGACTTTTTAAACTTTAAGAAAGGGTTTCAGTCATTATAATTGTAATGGTTTATTCTTAATTTTACTATATTACGCTTTTATACAGGTAATTAAATAGAATACCTGAAACAATAATGCCTAATTACCGTTTAAGCCTGAAATGAATCCTCAATTATTACTTTTAGAGAATAGTACAGATGGAATAATACTACTGGATAAAAATAAGGCAATCGAATTTTTAAGCCCTTCGCTTATTTCAATTCTGGGATATGGTCATCAGGTTAAAATTTCTGACCTTAATCAGCTTTTATTACCAGATGATCTTCCTGTTTTAACTAGGGAAATGGAACTTTGCATTCAGTTTCCAAATGCACCAATTAAGGGTTTGGAAATTAGATTTTTAAATTCAGATACTGAAAAAGTATGGGTGGAACTATTTATTAGCAACATGCTTAATGAGCCACAAATTGGTAAAATAGTTGTTGCCGTACGAAACGTTTCCCAAGCGAAAAAAACGGCAAAAAAACTAGTGCATGCCAATCGTCTATATTCATTTATCAGCCAGATAAACCAAACCATGTTTCGCGTTAAAACTGAGCGGGCTCTTTTTGATGAGGCCTGTAAGATTGCGATTGAATATGGGAAATTTGAGATGGCTTGGATTGGTGTTCCTGATCGCAATACGGGTATGATAAAGTTGGTTTCCAGTAGTGGAACTTCTGCCGATGAACTTAACCTGTTCAAATGTTATCAATATGATTCGGGTGGGCCTATTGATAAGGTGGTGAGAGGTCTTGATTATTGTATTGTAGACAAAGTTGAAAAAGAAAATAAAGAGGCCTGGAATAAGATTGCTTCTATGAGACGATACAACTCTGCAATGGTTTTAGCATTGAGAAAATCAGGGGCGCTTATTGCCACGTTTAACATTTATTCTACCGAAGCCGGCTTTTTTAATAAGCATGAGGTTAGGCTATTGGTTGAGGCAAATAATGACCTCTGTTTTGCACTAGAAGTTTTTGAAAAAGAAAGGTTACGAACGCTTGCCGAAGATCATAGCGAAAAGGCAGAGATACGTTTAGAAGAGCTCAATGAAAGTCTTAGGGAATATACTAAAGAACTGGTGAATACCAATACTGGGTTGCAGCAATTTTCATATATCATTTCTCATAACCTTCGATCGCCTGTAGCAAATATTATGGCCCTTACTGGTTATTTAAAGGATGAAGTAAATAGTCCAGAAACCAATCTGGAGTTGCATGAAGCATTAGATACCTCTGTAAAATTACTTAACGATGTAATAGTGGATCTAAATGCCATTCTCGCCATAAAGAATGATATATCTGAAAATCGAGAGGAAATTAGTCTAACACAATTACTAAAGGATATTCAAATGAGTATCCAAAACATGATTTTGCAGTCTAAAGCTCAGATTTTTACCGACTTTAAAAATGCAGATAAGCTCCATTCATTAAAAACTTACCTGCATAGTATATTTATAAATCTAATTTCTAACAGCATAAAATATCGACAGCCAGGAGTTGTGCCTATAATCGAAATCAAGTCTGAATTATCTGGGTCAGATGTGATTATAAGCTTTAAAGACAATGGATTGGGTATCGATTTAGTTAAAAAGGGAGATCAGGTATTTGGTCTTTACAAACGCTTTCATGAGAATATAAAAGGAAAAGGTATGGGTCTTTTTATGGTGAAGACCCAAATTGAAACACTTGGTGGAAAAATAGCTATCAAAAGCGAGGTCAATAAAGGAACTGAATTTATAATGCATTTACCAGTTTAAGAACTACTAATTCCCCGTTGACTTCTCCAGGTTTTAAACTGGATACATCTACAATGCAATCTGCTCCTGATTTCTTAATCTTAAAGGTTTTATCGCTACCTAATATTGTCGCTAACATTCCAGATTTCAATTTTAAATTCCTTACTTTAAATTCCGTGCTATAAGCTGGATAAATACAATATAGATCTTTTCCTTTCACCGTAAAAAAGGCTTCTACATGTGCATTATCCCCAGCAGGTTTAATCATTTTAGCAATGTCATACCCTGCCATATATGACTCGCCTTTTTTTTCAGGCATTTTGCCCTCGCTCCATTGATAGGAAGTTTTATAGGCTTCTGTTCCATAAATGGCTTCTCCATTGATCTTAAGCCATGAACCTATATCTGCTAGTCGCTGTTGCATGATCACAGGAATTCGGCCGTCTGCAGTTGGACCAATATCAAGCAGTAGGTTGCCACCTCTTGATACGATATCGATTAACATTAAGGTCAAATCATGACCTGTTTTATAGTCTTCGAGTTTTTCATTCCGATTGTAACCATAAGAATGTCCAATACCGCGACTTTCTTCCCAAATGACACTCGGATTCATTCCACTGCCATATTCTGAAGTAGTGTAGGTAGATTCTGTGTTCTTTGATCGTGTATTTTTACCCCAACGATCGTTAACTACTACAGTTTTTCCCACTGGAGATTCATTGTACAGCCAAGATAGGAGCTCTGGACTACGCCATTCCTCATCAGTCATATCCCATTCTCCATCCGCAAAAATAACCTGGGGTTTGTATTTAGTAACCAGGTCTTTAAATTGAGGGAAGAGGTGTTCATTTACATATCGTTTTTTGTCTTTCAGGTATAGTGGGTTAAACCATTCATATAAGGAGTAATAGAAACCCATCTTTAATCCTGCATCATTTACAGCATTGGTCAGGTCTCCAAGTAGGTCTCTTTTAGGCGTTCCGGTCACTGCATTCCATGGACGTCCCCAACTTTTATCAGCCTCTTTACTGTCCCACATGGCGTAACCTTCATGGTGTTTGGATGTTAATACTACATATTTAGCACCTGATTTTTTGAATACATCAGCCCAGGCTTTTGGATCGTAAAGTTCTGCTTTAAAACTCTTTTCAAATTGCGGGTACAGGAAATCTGCTCCGTAATTTTTAATATGGAAATCCATAAAGTTCTTTTGTTTGGAATTAATGCGCCACCAGTACCATTCAGAATAGCTATCGCCACTATTTTCAATAACAGGTGCGTAAGAGGGAACAGCATACACTCCCCAGTGGATAAAAATGCCGAACTTATCCTGATGGAACCAAGCTGGTATTTTTCTTTGATTTAGTGACTTCCAGTTGGCGTCATACTTTTGGGCATTAGAAATATAGGTAGTAATACATAATAGGATTAATAGCAAAGATCTTTTCATACCTGTGGTCTTTATTTATTTGGTTATTCTAAACTTGTATTTGAATTCCAATTTAGAAATAATACCTGTACAAATAATGTTTATGCACTTTAATTTTTAGAAGACTTGTTGTTACAATTATTCTCTTTTATCATAGAAATGTAATATACATTAGATATAAAAAAATACTTAGTGTAAATTATACACTAATAAATATTATTCTTACATTTGTATAGACAAACAGCAATAGCGTTTGACTATACAAAAAAAAGATAGGTAATTTCATTACCTTAAAGAAAAAGATCCCGTTCATACAGGGTTTATATTTGGTTAGAAAGAGATAGTGCTTGGATGAGACTATCTCTTTTATTTTAAACGCATTTTTCCCTTTTCTTTGATTTTCTCATTTCCTATAAAAACTTAGTAATTCAAATATCAGTTATATGCTGTAAGAAACAATACCTTTGCCTATGCAGCAACTGAAGTTCATTGTTCCCTTTATAAAGGAAAATGCGAAGATAGTATCCAGTTATCTTTTTACTTTGTTTTTTGTAGCCCTGGCTATTTGGTTTGTTAAACATGAAGGTCCTGAACTTAAACAAGTTAGACCTTTATTACTTACTGCTAGATGGACATGGCTTTGTTTAGGTATTCTCATTAGTATAGGCTATGTTTTTGTACACGGTCTAATGTATCGGGCTGCTTTTGCTGCAGTTTCTGCCAAGGTTTCGGTTTGGGATGGGACAATATTATATCTTAAAAGAAACTTTGTTAGCGTTTTCCTTCCGGCCGGTGGGGTATCATCACTTGCATTTTTTAGTGCGGGTATTGAGAAAAAAGGAACAGGTAAGTCGCAAATTAATTTTGCATCCTCTATTTACGGTTTTGTTGGAATTCTATCCGTGGTTATTATCGCAATTCCTGTTTTTATTTACGGAATACTAGAGGGGACCATCGGTTATGGAGAGTGGTTTGGGCTAATGGCTGTGCTGATACTTATTGCAGTGCTGTATTTTCTATTTATGTCGGTCTTTAAAAAGGGAAAGATTTACAAGGTTTTGATAAAATATTTTCCAGCGGCTGAAGTGTATGCTACAGAATTTTCAGCCAATAATATCGAACGCAAACATTTTATGATTACGCTTTATTATAGCCTGCTTATTGAAGTTATAGGAGTGGTTCATATCTATATTGCAATGCTGGCGCTAAACATAGAACCCTCATGGATTTTTGCCATAATCGGTTACATTGTAGCAGTTATATTTCTCATTATCTCTCCTTTTTTAAGAGGGCTGGGTGCCGTTGAGGCATCCATGACATTTATTCTGATCAAGCTTGGGTATTCTAGTCCGGAGGCAGTTTCCATTACCCTGGTTTACCGCTTTATGGAGTTCTGGGTTCCAATGGCACTTGGCGGTATGAGTTTCCTGATCAAAGTAAATAAGTTGATCATGCGCCTTATGCCTGCTTTATTGCTTTTAGCTTTGGGTTTGATAAATATTATCTCTGTACTTACACCTGCCATTCAGGACAGGCTGTTGTTTTTAAAGGATTTTCTACCTGTAGCAGCCATAACTGCATCTAATTATTTTGTATTGGTTGCAGGCTTGTTTCTACTGGTTACTTCCGCTTTTATGCTGAAAGGTTTAAAAATGGCCTGGTATTTTGCAGTAATACTTTGTGTTGTTTCACTTTTAGGCCACCTTGGAAAAGCCATAGATTATGAAGAGGCAATGTTCTCCGTACTGGTTTTAGTCATTTTGTTCAGTTCTAAAAAGGAATATTATATCAGGAATAATACAAAATTACGAACCCTTGGTATTCAAACTACTATGCTGGGGATGGTGGGTGTATTTGTATATGGTTGTATAGGGTTTTATTTTCTTGATAAAAAGTATTTTAATATTGATTTCAACTGGTTGCAGTCTATCAGATTCACTTTGCAGAATTTTTTCATGATTGGAAGTTCAGAACTGCAACCAACAGATTCTTTTGCCAGAGATTTTTTATATTCTATAAACATCAGTGGTTTCTTGTCTCTTGCCTTTCTTGTTTACACCCTGGTCAGGCCATATATTTCCAAGCCAGAAATAGATACGGAGGAATTTAAGGAAGCAGTAATATTATTAGAAAAGTATGGCGACTCTTCCTTAGATTATTTTAAGACATACGCTGATAAACTGATCTATCAGGCAGATGGGATTGAAGGGTTTATTGCCTATCGCATTGCAGGTAATTTTGCGGTGGCGCTGGAAGGTCCTGTAGCAGTACCAAATCAAAAGGTACAACTGGTAAAGGCATTCGATAAATATTGCTATGAAAGCGGCGTAAAAATTATTTATTACCGGGTTTCCGAAGAAAGTTTACCCGGCTTTAATGCGCTTGGTAAAAAGAGACTATTCCTGGGTCAGGAAGGAACGGTTGATCTTTGCACCTTTTCGCTTGATGGAGGAAGCAGGAAGTCCATTCGCAATGCACTAAAAAAGGTATCTGATCAGGGCTTTGTAAGTAAGGTTTATGAGGCACCTATAGCGGATGGTTTGCTTCAAAAGTTAAAATCGGTGTCTGATGATTGGTTGGACGATACGGAGCGTGAAGAAATTGTATTCTCGCAGGGGATGTTCAATACCATTGAACTGAAACAACAAACCATTGTAACCATTGAAAATGCAGAAGAAAAGATAGTTGCCTTTCTTAATGTGATACCAGATTTTGTAAAGGGAGAAGGAACTTTTGATTTAATCCGTAAAACTAATGATGCGCCTAATGGAGTAATTGATTTTATTATGGTTGCGTTATTCAATTATCTTAAGGGTGTAGGGTTTAGTGCTGTGAACTTAGGCTTTGCACCATTATCCGGGCTGGCGAGTCCTGAGAATTTTCCAGAGCGATCGATGAAATTTGCTTACGAGAAGATCAGTTCCTTTTCTCACTATAAAGGGTTGAGGGCGGCAAAAGAAAAGTTTTCTCCAGTATGGAGTAACAAATACCTAATCTATGATCATGATTACGACTTGCTCCAGGTACCTAATGTACTGGCTAAGGTGATTAAACCATAACAAAACATGAAGAAGGGCTATTTCATTATTTTTATATTATTATTTATTTGTACCCCGGCATTTTCTCAGGTTACTGATTCTATCAGCTATGGTAAATTTGGAAAGATTACCATTTATAAGCCTGTGGGCGTGCCCACCTCGGTTGCACTATTTGTGTCTGGCTCTGGAGGTTGGAATAGTGGCGTATTTGAAATGGCTAAAAATCTGGCCAACCAAGGTGCTCTGGTAGTGGGTATAGATGCAAGACATTACGAGTATTATTTATCGAAGGTAAAGGACGATTGTTTGTATCCAGCAGGAGATTTTGAAGTCCTGAGTATGGATATTCAAAAAAAATATAAGTTAACCACTTACCACAAGCCCGTATTGGTGGGGTATTCTTACGGTGCTGTGTTGGTATATGGCATTTTAGCTCAGGCCCCGGCCAATACTTTTAAAGGCGCAATTGCACTGGGGTTTTGTCCTGATATTACTATGGTGAAACCCATGTGCAAAGGCAATGGTTTGACCCAGCATGTGTTGAAACCCGGCAAATCTTACTATTTGGAAGCTACGAAAACGTTAACCGCCCCATTTATTGTTTTGAATGGCGTAAAAGACCTGACCTGCCCGTTTAATGCCACAGCAACTTTCCTAAAAGATATGCCAATGGCAGAGTTGATTACGCTTTACAAAGTGGGACATGGTTTTAAAGTTGGAAATAACTGGCTTGCCGACTATAACGCAGCATATAAAAGAATTGTTGATGGTAATTCAACTGAAGCTAAGAATACGGCTGCTGAAAGTCTGCCTTTAACGATAGTTTCTGCAGCCAAAAAAAATAGTTTACCCTTTGTTTTTATGATATCAGGTGATGGTGGATGGACCAGTTTTGACCAGTCCCTTGCCGAGGCGCTTGCTAACAAAGGACTTTATGTTGTAGGCCTTGATGCGCAAAAGTATTTTTGGAATGAGAAAACGCCAGACAATACCGCAGCTGAAATAAACAGAGTAATTATGAAATACCAGGAGCAGTTCGGGAAGAAGAATTTTATACTTGCAGGTTATTCTTTTGGGGCGTCAGTAGTTCCATTTTTAGCAACAAGATTATCCACGGACATTGAAAAGGATCTAAAAGGTGTCGTTTCCCTATCACCAGATGGGGTGGCCGATTTTGAAATTCATATTTCTGATATGCTAAATTTTGGTAAAGAAAAAGGAAAATACAATGTTGTTTCTGAAATGAAGAAAATTAAGGGACTTAAGCCATTTTGTATTTTTGGTAAAGACGAGGATGACGAAGATAAGGCTGGGTTTTCAAAGGGAGGTATTAAAGTGATCAACATACCTGGAAACCATCACTATGACAAAGATTATCAAGGGATAGCCACATTAATTAGTGGTATTGCAGATTAAATATTTCTTTTCTCCCGTCCATTCGTTAACTTTATTACAAATAGACTTATGAAAAAGACCGCAGTTTTAATGTTGTTGATGATGTGGAGCAGTTTCTTGTTTGCACAGAAGGCTGATGCCGTGCTTGGTAAATGGGTTAATTCTACTGACGAAGCTCATATTGATATTACTAAAAGAGGAGAAAAATATTTTGGAAAGATAGTTTGGCTAAAAGATCCCAAGGATGGAAAAGGTAATATAAAAACGGACTATCAAAATCCCAATACTTCACTTCGATCCAAGCCGATAATAGGATTGGAGATCATTAAAAATTTCGTTTATGAAGATGGGAAATGGACTGATGGCAATATCTACGATCCTAAATCAGGTAAAACATATAGTTGCAATATGAGTATCAAATCCAATGGCGACCTTAATTTGAGGGGGTATATTGGAATCTCGATTATCGGTAGAACAGAAATCTGGAAAAGAGTCAAATAATGAAGATCTGGATCTGTTTTCTTCTTTTAATCCCGGCGGTGTGTTTTTCACAGGCCTATAATTTAACGCCATTAACAAGCGGGACAATAACCAGTTTGCGCGGAATGTCAATTGTTTCAGATCAGGTGGCATGGGTAAGTGGATCAAATGGAAGTATTGGCAGGACCATAGACGGTGGGCTTACCTGGCAATGGGTTAAGCCCTTAGGTTATGAGAAGATGGATTTTCGAGATATTGAAGCTTTTGATGGCAATAAAGCCATTGTAATTAATGTTGGTTCGCCTGCTTACGTGCTGTTGACAACAGATGGAGGTAAAAACTGGAAACAGACCTATAAGAATCTAGATTCAGCAATTTTTCTAGATGGTATGGATTTCTGGGATGCCAAGCGTGGGATCATTTTTGGTGACCCTATACTGAATAGAATGCAGTTGTTAAGTACAAAGGATGGGGGGATATCATGGCAAAATATTTCAAAAAACCTGGGTTGGAACCTGTTAACCGGAGAAGCTGGTTTTGCTGCAAGCGGCACATCAATTCGGGTTGTAGGAAAAGGTAAAGTATATATTGCAACAGGAGGAGCTACCTCAAACCTTTATTATTCTAGCAATTATGGCGTTACCTGGGATTTTTATAAATGTCCAATCTTGCAGGGTGAAAGTAGCACCGGTCCATTTTCCTTGGCATTCGATGATAAAAAAACCGGAGTTGTAGTAGGGGGGAACTACCTCAAAGACAACGAAAATTTTAATAACATCCTGCTAACCAGTAATGGAGGTAAAACCTGGAGCAAACCTTTAAAGCCTGTTAGTGGATACCGATCTGGAGTGATATATGTAAATGATAAAGTGATGATGGCAACTGGCTCGTCAGGCACAGACGTGAGTAAAGATGCAGGAATTAGTTGGTACAATATTTCTACGCTAAACTTTAATGTAATCCAGAAATCTAAAACTGGTAAACTAATATTGTTAGCCGGTAATAAAGGACAGATTTACAAAGTAACAGCAAACTAATGGCCATATCACTAAATTCAGTTCATCATATTGCTATCATCTGTACTAATTATGAAGTTTCTAAAAGGTTCTACACAGAAATACTTGGATTGGAAGTTGTGCGGGAAGTTTACCGCGAAGAAAGAAGATCTTATAAGCTCGATCTAGCATTAAACGGTTTGTACGTAATAGAGCTATTCTCATTTCCGGAGCCTGCTTCAAGACCATCTCGACCGGAGGCTGCTGGTTTAAGGCACCTCGCTTTTGAGGTTGATAACCTTGATCAGGTAGTTGATGGGTTATACATATATGGTGTTTTGGCAGAGCCTATAAGAATTGATGAATTTACAGGAAAGCGCTTTACCTTTATTTCCGATCCCGATCAGCTACCGCTGGAGTTCTACGAGAAATAATAAAGCCAGGTCATCCAACCTGGCTTATCAAACAAAACTTAGATCTAACCAAACATCTAAACATCAATCCTCATCACCTCGAAGAATGTGCTCTATTTCATCACCAATTTCATCAACAGTTGCTTCGTTTAGAATGATATTAGGTCTGCTGGAACTTAAGTCATGCTTGTAAAAAGGTAGGTCGCCGGCAACGATATCTTCTTCAAGAACTGATTCCCAACAATCAAAATCTAATTTAACGGCACCTATTATACCGCCATAATAAATCACTTTATAACAACCATTATCTGCAGGCAATATAGTTAGGGTAACTTCATTTACTCCATAACCAATTTTGATATTGAAGGGTTCCATGAAGGTGTAACCTAAAATACCTCTAATTGTTTTCAGTATCACTCCTTTTCTTTTATAAAATGCTGTTACAAAACTGGATAGGGTATTTATACCGCTTAGTGAAATAAAGTTCTTAATTTGCTGAACCATTTAAAACGGTTTAGCACACATGAAAAGAATACTACTACTCATTTTTTTGAGCTCTGCAACTGCTTTTGCGCAAAAACGCTCAGCTCCGGCATATCCACTTATTACGCACGATCCATATTTTAGTATATGGTCTTCCTCCGATTCTTTAAACAACGGTACAACTAAGCATTGGACAGGAGCTAACCAGTCTTTAACAGGAATGATTAGCGTTGATGAGCAGATTTATAATTTTTTGGGCAAGCGGGAAAAAATTTACCATGCCATTTTACCTTCCGCAGATGAAAAACCAATGCAGCTGAGTTACACGGAAAATAAGCCCAGTGCCGATTGGACGACAATAAATTACAATGATAAATTATGGAGTACTGCAGTAGGACCTGTAGGTAGTGAACCATCTCAAGCAAAAACACCCTGGAAAAAGGATGAGATATGGGTGCGTAGGGTCTTCAATCTTACGGCAATAAGTTCCAATAAACTATTTCTTAAAATCAGACATGATGATAACGCGACAGTTTACCTCAATGGTAAAGTGTTTTATAGTAAAGATAAACTGGAAGGTAAATTCGTGTACATACCTATTGATGATGCTACCAAAGCACTTTTAAAAAAAGGTGAAAATGTATTGGCAATCTATGCTAAGAACACGGGCGGACCATCATATCTGGATGCCGGATTGGTGGAGGAGCCTGATGAAAGGGATGAAATAAAAGTGAATGAAGCAGTGCAAAAAAGCCTTGCATTCAATGCCACTCAAACCATTTACACATTCAAAGCAGGTAAGGTTGATCTAAAAGTTACTTTCACTTCTCCATTGTTGATGAGCAACCTGGATTTGTTGGCCAGGCCTGTTTCTTATATTTCAAGTGTGGTAAAATCTAACGATGGCGCAGTTCACGATGTGAAATTATATTTCGGCGCCTCCAGTAATATTGCTACCCATACACCATTTCAAGAGGTTGAAGCCAAAAAATACAGTACTTCGCAATTGACTATTTTAAAAGCTGGTACTACAGAACAACCAATGCTAAAAAGAACTGGCGATGATGTACGTATAGATTGGGGTTACATGTATGTTGCTGTTCCACAGCAGTACAAAGCACAGCAAACACTGTCTACCTTGCCTGGGCCTGCGGCAAGTTTTTTAGGGAAGATGACTACCATGCAGGAAATTACAGCGTTGAAAGGAGATAATTTAATCCTTAATACCACCATTCCCTTGGGAAAAGTAGGTGCAACTGCTAAAGAACAGTTTATTATGCTGGCATACGATGATATTTATGCCCTTACCTATTTTAAGAAAGATTTAAGACCCTGGTGGAATAGCACAGGTAAAGAAACTATAGAGAATCAGATGCTTTTAGCTTCAAAAGAATACGCAGTTGTTATGCAAAAATGTGCTGCTTTTGATAAGCAGTTATATGCTGATGCGGTAAAAAGTGGTGGAGCAGACTATGCTAATCTTTGTGTATTGGCTTATCGTCAGGCAATCTCTGCCCATAAATTGGTAAAGGGCCCAACTGGAGAAATCTTATTCTTATCAAAAGAAAACTTCAGTAACGGCTCTATAGGAACTGTAGATGTAACCTATCCGTCAGCCCCATTATTTTTAGTATACAATCCCAATTTACTAAAGGGCATGATGAACGGTATTTTCTATTTCAGCGAAAGCGGAAAATGGGCTAAACCTTATTCTGCTCATGATCTGGGTACCTATCCGATTGCCAATGGGCAAACCTATGGCGAAGATATGCCTATTGAAGAATCGGGTAATATGATGATTCTAGCTGCGGCCATAGCTAAAGCAGAGGGAAATGCAAATTATGCAAAGCAGCACTGGAAAACCTTAAGCGTTTGGGCAGAATATTTAAGTAAAAATGGTCTTGACCCGGCAAACCAATTGTCTACAGACGACTTTGCAGGTCACCTTGCCCGAAATGCAAATTTATCTGTAAAAGCAATTGTTGCATTAGGGGGTTATGGTATGATGGCCACCATGATGGGCGAAAAAACTACTGGTGCAAAATATACGGCAATGGCTAAAGGAATGGCCCTTAAGTGGATGCAGTTGGCGGATGCTGGTGATCATTATGCTTTAACTTTCAACGACAAAAATACCTGGAGCCAGAAATACAACATGGTTTGGGACAAAGTGCTCAGCTTAAATTTGTTTCCAAAAGAAGTGTATGAAAAGGAAATTAAATATTACTTAACCAAACAAACCAGGTACGGAATTCCACTGGATAGCCGTAAAACCTATACCAAGTCTGACTGGGTTACCTGGTCTGCAACTTTAGCCGATAGCAAGAAAGACTTTGAAGCCCTAATAGCACCAATTTATACCTATGCTTTAGAAACGCCTGACAGGGTGCCTTTGAGCGACTGGCATGAAACTAAAGATGCAAGAAGGATGAATTTTACTGCCAGAAGTGTAGTAGGCGGATTTTACATTAAAATGCTTTCAGACAAGCTGCGAAAATAGAAATAAAAAAACCTCTTAGATCCTGCTTGTTTATGCAGGATCTAAGAGGTTTAAAACTGAATGTCGTTAAACCACTTTTTGTAAATGGTCTGGTAAACGCCATTTTCTTTTAGCAGCGACAACACCTCATTGAATTGATCTTTAAGCTCCACATCGCCCTTTTTCATGGCAATGGCATATTGAGAATCGGTGCCAGGCAAATACATGCCTATTTTGAGTTTTTTATTTTTCTGTAAGAAACCGCCTGCAATAGGAGAATCGTCGATTAACAAATCTATTTTGCCTGCCTGGAGTTTTCTGTAAAGGTCTTTATTGGTTTCCGCATGCACCATATTATTTGCCGGGAAATTTGTATGTACATATTTTTCAGCCTCTGTTGCTTCCCGGATGCCTATTGTTTTGTTTTTAAGATCCTGAATACCTTTTAAAGAATCCTCCTGGTTAATCACAGCACATAGCCTAAAATGCAGGTACGGGTTGGTAAACTCAAGGATATGGCGGCGTGATGGGGTAACTGTTACTGCGGAACAGATGAGGTCAAGTTCTCCTTTAAAAAGCTTTTCAAGAATGT
Source organism: Pedobacter sp. UYP24 (assembly GCF_054057295.1). Taxonomy (NCBI): domain Bacteria; kingdom Pseudomonadati; phylum Bacteroidota; class Sphingobacteriia; order Sphingobacteriales; family Sphingobacteriaceae; genus Pedobacter; species Pedobacter sp. UYP24. The sequence continues at coordinate 201,292 of NZ_JBSRZD010000002.1, read as the reverse complement.
TAGACCAAAGGGAGACCTCGTATTCAATCTCCAGGCCCAATTGATCTGTTATCGCTTTTAGCAAGTCTACCTCAAAACCTTCAAAATTCTCAGCGTTGTAATCAGAATGCATCGGAAATGGGGCTGCAGAATCTAGTCCGACTTTTAAAACCTTTTTTTTAGTCATTAGAGGAGAAGGCAATTAAATGGTTCCTAATTGCCCACAATTTACTTCTTTTTGCTGATAAAGGAGTTTTATATGATTGATAATACGTTATTTTTTTCATATTAATAGTTTCGGCAAGTTTATCTTATGCAAGCTGTGATTATTTGATCCCTTTACATGCCCATCTAAAAAAAGGATGGTCAACAAAAGGATGGAAAAATAAAAATAAGCAATAAAGAGAAATGGCTGTTGTATAACTCAAATAGGAATACCAGATTTGTATAGTCAATCTCAAGTTAAATTAATAAATGGGTGATCTTGTTAGGCGGGGCTCTTACAATCCGGTTACGAGGCTCTTATGTGGGTGGCATAAGAATAGGACTCTGAAAGGAGTTACATAGGACTTACATAGGACTTGAGAAGGAGGTATAGTCCTATTCAACCCCAATGTGATTCCTTTAGGACCCTTATGTGTGCCAGCCATTTAAGACGATGGTAAAACACCACTGCAAAGGTGATTAAATAATCAGTAGAGATGGGTGTCCAACTCGCTTTCAGAATGAGTAATATTGCATATTGGAAGAGCAGAAAAAAATAAAGTTAGACAAAAGGCAGGCTTTGATCAAGGCTGAACATTATTGCGCATACCAGGAACGTGCACAACAGGAAGTAAGAAATAAGCTTTACGACTGGGGACTTTGGTCTAACGAGGTTGAAGAGGTGATCTCTGATTTAATAGAAAGTAATTTCTTAAATGAAGAGCGTTTTGCCAATGCTTACGTGTCGGGTAAATTTAAAATCAAGCATTGGGGAAAGATAAAGATTAAGCAAGGCTTGAAGCTAAAAAAGATCACCGACAAAATGATTGCATCGGCTTTAAAAACGATTGACTATGATGAATACTTGCAGACAATTTTAAATACTGCAGAGAAAAAGCTTCCTTTAATTAAAGAAAAAGAACCCTATAAAAGGAAATATAAGCTCGTTACTTATTTATTGAGTAAGGGGTTTGAAAATGATTTAATAATAGATGTGCTGAAATCCAATAACTTAACATGACAGTTGATTTTTTTATTAAAAATAACTTGACAACAAAATAAAACTGGTTATATTTGCATTCCCAAACGGAAAGACAGGGATTCAAATCAAAGCCTTTCCAATGTTTGGAAACATCGGATGATGTTATTTTATACCATGCGAAAGTAGCTCAGTTGGTAGAGCACGACCTTGCCAAGGTCGGGGTCGCGAGTTCGAATCTCGTCTTTCGCTCTAAATGCCTTCACATACCTGAAGGCATTTATTTTAAAGGTTAACACCTGCTCGGATGGTGGAACTGGTAGACACGCAGGACTTAAAATCCTGTGCCCTCAACAGGCGTGCGGGTTCGATTCCCGCTCCGAGTACAAACCCTTTTTACAGCTTGTAAAGAGGGTTTTTTGTTTTAGTGTAATTTGAATATACCTTTAAGTAAGTTTAGAGGCAGTATTGAGGTTCGATTTTCGTTGCCCTTTAGGCCAAATCCCGATTATTTAAGATCAATATATAACAAATCAACTGGCCTGTTTTAGTCGCTCAATGTTTTTGCTAATATTAGCTTTGTCTGAAATTGATTTCGTAAGTCCTAAAGCTTTTTGGTAGTGTTGTATAGCCTTTATATTATTAATATCTGTATAAAGATTGCCCAATAAGGAATGATAAAAAAGATTGTCAACAAAAGCCAATTTTTCTGCTTCAGCAATTGCTTTCTTTTTTCCATATACTTTCGAAAAAGCAAAAGTTCTATTCAATGCGGCCATTGGGGAATATTCAATTTGAAGTAATATGTTATAAAGGTCCAAAATATTTCCCCACTTATCAGCTTCTATGGAAATTGTATGCCAATAGGCAATTCTTGCTTCCAAGTGATATCTAGATATTTCATTTCCAGAACAAGCCATGACCAAATAATAATTACCTCTGTCGATCAGTTCTTTATTCCATAATTTTTGATCTTGTTCATCAAATAAGATGATTTCATCCGTTTCATTAATTCTTGCGTCTAATCTGGAACTCTGATAACACATTAAAGCAAGCAATGCATTTGTTTTTGCAGTATTTGTTAACGGATTTTCGACTAATGTTAAAGTCAATCTTATCGCTTCTGCACAAAGATCCTTTCTAATAAGATTGTTATTTGATTTTGAGAAATAGCCTTCATTAAAAAGCAGATATAATGTAATTAAAACATTGTCAATACGTGCTCCTATCTTATCTAAATTTAAATGATGAAGTTTAAGATTCCCCTTGCGTAAATTGTCCCTCGCTCTTAGAAGCTTTTTTTTTATCGTTTCTTTATTAGTTAAAAATGCATTGGAAATTTCTGTAACACTAAATCCACAAAGAATCTGAAGCGCTAAACAAATTTGTGCTTCATTTGAATTTACTGGATTGACCTTCAAAGAAAATAATATTACCCTATTGTGTCTGTAAACGCTTTTGTATTAATTGCCTCAGAAAAGATATTTCTGATAGAATCTACTGCATTAGAATGAAGACCTTGCGCATAAACGGCTGCATTAAGTAAAAATAAAATAGGAAAAATCTTTAAAACTTTCATTCTTCTAATTAACAGGACATATTGGTGTAGAATTATCAGAATAACAATGCATTTTCGGCTACCTCCTGCAACATCTCAGCCGAATGAACAAATAATAGTATTGCTCTTTTCATAGTGTTATTTCATTAATGGCAATCAATATATGGTTTCGTAACCAAAGACATAAAAAAAAATATTTCAGAGTTATACTTTGATTTGGTAGGAGCTTGGAGTTATTATTTCTTATTTTGCGATAAGATACATACGCAACTAACTATTATATTAGTAACTGTTTTTCCATTCATACTTCGAAATTCTCTCTTTGCTAATTGCTGTAAAATTTGAGACCAAATATGCCTATTCCATGAAGCAACCAATAATTCACTTAATTAGCATATTGACTGTTATTTTGCTATTCGGGTGTAGTTCATATAAGGAGCATGTAATGCCTTTTAGAAACTTTATATACTCTAGCAATAGCGGTTTTCCGGTGAAGTCATCGAATTCTGATTTCACCTTTAAAGTATCTTTCAACTTATCTACTTCCGTCGACAGAATAATAACAGTTTCCATTGATAGTGTATTTGGAAATCAAGCAACGCTATTGGAAGTATTTGGCTTAAAAAAAGGCAAAGTTAAGGTAGCTCAAAGCATGCTATATCCAAAAAGTGGGTTTGCTGTTTTTAGAAGTAAAATTGACTCGTTAAAACTATTCGGTCAAAAAGACCAAGAGAGTCTTGAAATTCCTTTGCACCAACCATTTACATTGTTCGTTGTAGAAGTCAAAGAGAACGAGAAATATAACCAGTTCAGATTCAATACATATAATCCTTATCCAAAAAACGCCTCAGAAGAATATGAAAGACTGCAAAAATTAATATTTGATGAATTTAATTTCCATCTTTATACAAAATAACTGTCGCTATAGCTCAACAAATTTATTTACAATGCCATTAAAATTAACGCCTATGAATTTTAAGCTATTTACCTCCTGTTTTTTGCTAATACTTGTTGCACTTTCTTGTAGTGCGAAAGAAACTAAAACAACTACTACTCCAAACGCTAAAGTCGAACTGACAAAACTAATTAGGAAACTATACAAGTGGCATGAGGAGGTGAAAATACATGCTGAGGGGTTTAAACCTTTAAAAGCCAAACCCTCAGCTGAATTATATTCACATATCGATTTAAAAGAGAATGATAGAGCGATAATTGAGTTGAGAAAAACAGGCTTTTTTAGCGAATCTTTTCTTGCCAATTATCGTGCTATTGCTGTTAAAATGAACAGTCAACTCCTGTCTGGGAAATCTTCATGGAGAGATGGAGAGATCGCTAGTTTCAGTAAAGATGCTGATGACTGGTGTAATTGCCAGGATAGTCCAGAAAATTACTTTGATAAAATAACGCTAACTGATATCAAATCGCAAAAAGACCATGTTACTTTTAGTTGGACTTGGGGTGATGTTTTTTTTTACAAAGCAAGTGCAATTAAAGTGGGTCAAATTTGGAAGATATCCTATCTAGAAGGATTTGATATCAATACCTACAATTGGGGATGATCGTATAGCTAAATTTCATAATTTTCATCACATTCATTGCTTTACCAAATATTTAGAATGAAAGTAATTGTTGCTAGTTTCTTATTAATTTTTAGCCTGATTTATGCTGGATACGCTCAGAGTAAGCCTGATGGACTATTAATAGACCTTTTATATGCATCATCCACTGTCAATAAAGAACTACCTAAACCAACTGTACTATCAAAATATCCTTCTTTTAGTTGGATTGTTCCCGGTAAGCAACAAGGAACTGTACAAATTGCTTATCAGATCATTTTATCAACTTCTAAAGAAGCTTTATCGGAGGGTAAAGATGATGTGTGGAATAGCGGGAGGGTTATGGGTAATAACTCTGTTTCTGTTATTTATACGGGATCAGCATTAAAACCTTCAACCAATTACTTTTTTAAAGTAAAAATTTTTACCAATAAAGATGGAGAAAGTCTGTGGTCTGATATAAAATCATTTTCTACCGGCTCCAATATTGAAAACTACAAATCTTCGTCAGAGCTGTTGGTTAAAACCAGGCAATACGCTACACCGATAGCTTCTAAACAAACAAATTACCAGTTATTTGATTTCAAAAAGGATGCGTTTAGCCAGTTAACCGTAAAGTTATCTTCAGCAGAAGGATCAGATTCTGTTATCATACATATGGGTGAGAATCTATTGGGCAACAAAGTGAGCGCAAAACCCGGTGGCACCATACGTTACCGCAGTCAGGTGGTTGTTTTAGCTAAAGGAACTCATTTGTATCCTGTAAAAATTGAGCCCGACCAAAGAAATGCTGGTCCGGCGGCTATAAAAATGCCGGATTATATTGGAGAAGTTTTACCATTTAGGTATGTAGCAATTGAAGGTTATAGTAACAAAATACCTGGTCAGTATGTAACACGAGACATGGTTCATTATCCTTTTAATGATAAGGCTGCTTATTTTAAAAGTAATAACGATACCTTAAATCAGGTTTGGGAGCTTTCAAAATATTCTATGAAAGCCACTTCTTTTGCTGGTGTTTATGTGGATGGCGATAGGGAGCGGATTCCTTATGAAGCAGATGCACTGATCAATCAGTTAGGCCATTATGCTGCCGATAAAGAATTTAGTATGGCGCGTACCACATCAGAATATTTACTTCAAAAACCTACATGGCCAACAGAGTGGATTTTGCAGGCACTAATCATAGCCTGGAATGACTATCTGTATACTGGCGATAGCAGATCGCTTGCAGCGAATTATGAAGTTCTAAAAAATAGAACATTAATGCAGCTCATGGAGAAAAATGGGCTAATCTCTACAACAACCGGTCTGCAAACCCCAGCCTTCTCTGCATCAATAAAGTTTAATGGTAAAATAAGAGACATTGTAGATTGGCCAATAAGTGAAACGGATGGTTTTAAGTTTAGTAATTATAATGCAGTTACCAATGCGTTTCATTATAAGGCATTAACCTTAATGGAGCAGATTTCTGTAACACTGAATCATAAAGCAGATGCTGATTTTTATCATGCTGCAAGCCAAAAGCTTAAACTCATTTATAACCAAACCTTTTTTGACGTCGCAACTGGTTTGTATAAGGATGGCGATACAACAGGTCATTCTTCGTTACACACCAATATGTTTGCTGTGGATTTTGGTTTAGTACCAGATCAGCAACTGCAAAAAGTGGTGGATTTTATTAAATCCAGGGGGATGGCCAGCAGCGTGTATGGTGCACATTTTTTAATGGAATCTTTATATGAAGGTGGATCTGCAGATTATGCTTTGTCTTTGCTTTGCTCTGGCGATATCAGGAGCTGGTACAATATGATAAGGGTTGGATCTACCATTACACTAGAAGCATGGGATAACAAATTTAAGCCCAATCAAGACTGGAATCATGCCTGGGGGGCAGCGCCTGCCAATATTATATCAAGAAAATTGATTGGAGTTGAGCCGCTTACGCCTGGCTGTAGTGAAATAACTATAAAGCCACAGGTCGGAAAGTTAAGTTACGTAGAAGCGCTGGTACCGACAATACGGGGTGGGGTAAAGGTTCTGGTTAAAAATACGGCTAAAGAATATAGTTTAGCGGTTAACATACCTGCCAATATGGTGGCCAATGTTTATCTGCCGGTTAGCGAAGGAAATCCAATCATCACTAGCAATGGAAAACGAATATCCTTAAAGCAGGTTCCCGGGAAACCATATTTGGAGGCTGTTAAAATTCTTTCAGGATCGTATACCTTCACAATAAAAGCAAAATGATTAATTTTGGTCTATGAGTCACGCCACGTATAGCATTAAACGGATTGCTGAGCTATTAAAACCAAAGTCATTTAATTTAGTAAAAGATGCGGTGATTAGTCAGCTGGTTATTGACACCAGGAGTATGATAGACCCTGAAGAGTCCTTGTTTTTTGCCCTTGTAGCAAAAAGAGATGGGCACGAATACCTGGCAGATGCTTACGCCAATGGCATTAAGAATTTTGTAATCAGTAATGCAGCTTACTTAAGTCAGTTTCCTGAAGCAAATGTAATCCTGGTTAGTAACGTATTGGATGCACTGCAAACTTTGGCTGCATATAACAGATCGCAATACAGCTTAAAAACCTTCGCCATCACCGGAAGTAATGGTAAAACCATTGTTAAGGAATGGCTATACCAATTGCTGGCGACTGATTTTAATATCGTTAAAAGTCCTAAAAGCTTTAATTCACAAATAGGAGTGCCACTTTCTGTCTGGCAAATAGAAGAAGACCATACCCTTGGCATTTTTGAAGCAGGGATTTCAAAGACCAACGAAATGGAAGCGCTTGCGTGCATCATACAACCAACTATCGGCATCTTAACTAATATAGGTGAAGCACATGCTGAAGGCTTTAATTCTCACTATGAAAAGCTTACTGAAAAGCTAAAGCTTTTCGATAATGCTGAATTGTTGATTTATAGTCCGGATTATACCATTGGAATTAAAGAAGCCGACCTGCCGGGTAAAACGAAGTTTTCATGGAGCCTGAAGCAAAAGGCAGATCTTCAGATTCTCTTTTTAGAGCCTATTGATGGCAGAACTTACATTCGTGCAAACTTTAAAGGCGATGAAATAGAATGCCTAATTCCTTTTAGAGATAAGGCATCTGTTGAAAACGGTATCATTTGCTGGGCAACACTACTTGCACTTGGATATACACCTAAAGATGCAGACCTACGCCTGGAGAAACTTTCTTTAGTAAGCATGCGGCTGGAACTTAAAACCGGGATTAATCAGTGTTCTTTAATTGATGATTCTTATAGTGCCGATACTTCTTCTTTGGCCATTGCGCTAGATTTTTTAAATCTGCAAAATCAGCATGTAAAAAAGACATTGATCTTGTCAGATCTGGTAGAGACGGGGAAGACTGATGAGGTGTTATATAAGGAAATTGCAGCCTTGCTAAAACAAAAGAACCTAAGCAGGTTAATTGGCATTGGTCCGCATATTTCTGCTTGTGCCGAGCTATTTGAATTAGATGCCACTTTTTTTGATAGCACACAATCTTTTATAGACAATTTCCCGTCACTTCATTTTAGTAATGAAACCATTTTAGTAAAAGGGGCCAGGAGGTTTGAGTTTGAAAGGATAAGTGCCCTTATATCTCAAAAAATACATGACACCATTCTGGAAATAGACTTAAATGCCTTATCTGGCAATCTGCAATTTTACCGCAATAAATTAAAGCCGGGTGTTAAGGTAATGGCAATGGTTAAAGCGTTCTCTTATGGGAGTGGCAGTTTCGAAATAGCCAATTTGCTACAGTACCACAAAGTAGATTACCTGGCCGTTGCTTATGCAGATGAGGGTGTATCATTACGGAAAGCCGGAATTACTATGCCAATCATGGTAATGAGTCCGGAGTCCTCAGGCTTTGATGCCATCATTAAACACCGACTGGAACCTGAAATCTATAGCCTGGATATCCTGAATAGCTTTAGCGGGTATTTGGGTGATAATGAATATGATTACCCCATTCATATAAAATTGGATACTGGAATGCACAGACTGGGTTTCGAAGAGCTTGACATATCTGACTTAATTAATGCGCTTAAAGAGAGTAAAAAGCTAAAGGTAGCCTCTGTATTTTCACACTTGGTAGGCAGCGAAAGTCTTGAGCATGATGAGTTTTCCAAATACCAGATAGCCCGGTTTACAGCTATGGCAAATACCATCGAAGGAGAACTGAAATATTCCTTTATCAGACATATATCCAATACTTCAGGCATAACAAGACATCCGGATGCGCAGCTTGATATGGTAAGAATTGGGATTGGTTTATACGGCTTTGATGGTGGCTTATCCAATGCCCGTGCTTTACAAACCGTGGCGGTATTGAAAACTACAGTTACCCAAGTTAAACACATTAATGCCAATGAAAGCGTTGGGTATAGTCGCAAAGGCATGATTCCTGGTGGCGGTGAAATTGCAACAGTAAAGATTGGTTATGCAGACGGATACAACCGCAGGTTTGGTAATGGGGTAGGGCATATGCTTATTAACGGAAAGCCAGCCAAAACCGTAGGGGTAATTTGTATGGATATGTGCATGCTGGATGTAACCGGTATTGAGGTGAGGACTGGCGATGAGGTTATTGTTTTTAATAGAGAACTGACCATTGCACAGCTGGCCAAACAAATTGATACCATTCCTTATGAAATTCTTACCAATATATCTCAGCGCGTAAAGCGTGTGTATTTTTATGAATAGGCTTTCCCTGCCAAGTTAAATTTTTCTAAGTTTGCAGCATGAACAGAATTGGGAGGGGAATATTGAATTATTTGATCAAGGGATTATTGATCGTACTGCCAATTGCATTAAGTGTTTTCATTGTGATATGGGCAGTTACCACAGTTGATAGCTGGTTAAATGTAAACAACATTCTGGGTGTTGATCCAAAAACCGGTGCCAGCAGGAATATCCCCGGACTGGGATTAGCGCTTGTAATCTCCATTATACTTGCAGCAGGTATTTTTGTAACCAATTTTGTTACTGAACCCATGTACAACTGGTTTCAGCGTGTGCTGGACAGGTTGCCTATTTTAAAGTTTATCTATTCTTCCATAAAAGACCTGACTGAAGCCTTTGTTGGCGATGAGAAAAAGTTCAATACTCCTGTATTGGTTGAAGTGGAGGGCGATTTAAAAAGAATAGGTTTTCTAACACAAAATGACCTAACCGCCATTGGTTTGCCTGGCGAATCTATTGTTTATTTTCCATTCTCCTACTCCTTTGCCGGGCAGGTGTATGTAGTTAAAAACGATAAGATTAAGATGTTGGAAATGAGCGCTGCCGATGCCATGAAACTGGTAGTATCGGGTGGCGTAACACATTTCTAGCTTAAAAGTTAGGTTTCAATACATACTTATCGTAGAACCTGAAGATGTGCTCTGTGGCCTCTTCTGCGGTATCCACCAGTCTAAAAAGATTCAAATCTTCTTCATGGATGTTGTGCTCTGTATGCAACATGGTTTTAGTAATCCAGTCTACCAGTCCGCCCCAGTAATCTTTGCCCACCAGTACGATTGGAAAGCGTGCAATTTTTCCGGTTTGAATTAATGTAATGGCTTCAAACATTTCATCCATGGTACCCATACCACCTGGCAGTACAATAAACCCTTGAGAATATTTCATAAACATGACCTTACGGATAAAGAAATAATCAAACTCAAGTAACTTGTTGTGATCGATATATTTATTGTGAAACTGCTCAAAAGGAAGCTCAATATTTAAACCGACAGATTTACCTCCATTAGTATGCGCACCCTTATTACCAGCTTCCATAATCCCTGGTCCGCCGCCAGTAATTACGCCATAACCACGATCGGTTAAAAGCTTGCCACATTCTACCGCTATCTCATAGTACTTACTTGTTTCCGCTGTTCTTGCAGAACCGAAAATAGATACACATGGTCCTATTTTGGCAAGTTTCTCAAAGCCGTCCACAAATTCGGCCATTATTTTAAAGATTTGCCAGGAATCTGTAACTTTAATTTCCTGCCAGTTCTTATTCTCAAATGCACTTCTTATTTTCTCTTCACTAGTCATTCTTATACACTTCTAATTAAAATTTGGTTTGCAGATCTGTTTTCTTACTGATCAGTAATAATCCGATAAAGGTGATAAGGCCATTTACTAAAATCAGTTCTACACTAAACTTATATCCTCCTAATAACTGTGCCGAATACTCATTTAATACGTAACATATTGCTGGAGAAACCAGACAAATAAAAGGTACCAGTTTATCATGCAGACCCCGGTTCCTTACAAAAAGGCCAAAACTGTAAAGCCCAAGCAGCGGTCCGTAGGTATAGGATGCTACCTTAAAAATACCTTTAACTACAGACTCATCGTTCAATACGTTAAATACAATAATCACTAAAAACATCAGTATGGAGAACCCAACATGTACCAAGTGCCTGGTGTTTACGGATGCTTTTGAATTGGTATCCGTTCCCTTATCCATTTGCAGAAAATCAACACAAAAAGAGGTGGTAAGGGCTGTAAGGGCTGAATCTGTTGTCGCAAATGTTGCTGCCGTTAAGCCAAGCATAAACACCACACCTGGTATTAGCGCCAGGTGGTTGAAAGCGATCTCAGGAAATAGAAAATCAGTACGGGGCTTTCCGGTAAGGTGATCAAGAGGTATTGCAATTCCGTTCTTTGTTGCGTAAATGTAAAGCAAAGCACCTACGCTTAAAAAAAAGATATTGAGCACAACAAATACAGCGGTAAAAGTAAACATGTTCTTTTGGGCTTCACCAATGGTCTTCATACTCAGGTTCTTTTGCATCAGATCCTGATCAAGTCCCGTCATGGCAATGGTTACAAAAATACCACCCAGTAATTGCTTGCTGAAATGGAAATTGCTGGTCAGGAATTCTTCATAAAAGAAAATCTTGGAATACCCGCTGTTCTTGATGGTCTCAAAGGTTCTTGGGATATCTAAGTCCAGACTGCTACAAATAAAGTAAAGGGTTAAAAATACAGATAGCACAAGGAAGAACGTTTGCAATGTATCAGTTATAATAATTGTTTTCAATCCTCCTTTAAAGGTGTATGACCAGATCAAGATTAAAGAGATCATTACCGTGGCCCAGAAAGGAACTCCATAACTATCAAATATGAAGCGCTGTAATACGATCACAACCAGGTATAAACGGAAGGCAGAGCCTATAGTGCGACTAATTAAAAATATAGAGGCTGCGGTTTTGTAACTGTAAAAGCCCAATCGTTGCTCAATGTAGCTATATATTGAAGTGAGTTTCATCCTGTAGTATAGAGGCAATAGAACGGTAGCAATAATGATGAAACCTATGGCATTGCCTAATACGAACTGGAAATACTGGAACTGGTTTCCTGCAGGAGCACCAACTTCGCCAGGTACAGAGATAAATGTGACTCCTGATAATGCTGTGCCAATCATCCCAAATGCAACCAGATACCATTTGGAGTTCCTGTTAGCGATAAAAAATGTAGAGTTATCAGATGATTTCTTTGAGGTTGCAAAAGCAATGATAATCAATATCAAAAAATACCCGATAAGGAATGATAATAGTATAGCCGGACTCATAGGATGCTGTTAGCTTTTAAATGTAAGAAATCATATTATTAAATAAGTGCTTTTATTTAAGTTTGTAAGATGAACTTTTCTTCTAAATTACTTGAAGACGCTGTAAGTGAATTTGCTAAGCTGCCGGGTGTGGGACAAAAAACTGCGCTTCGATTGGTGCTGCACCTGTTGGGTAAAGACAAGGAAGAAGTATCCCATTTTGGAAATACGATGATCAGGCTTAGGCAGGAAATTAAGCACTGTGTAGTTTGCCACAACATCTCAGATCATAATACCTGTGAGATCTGTACCGCCAATAAGCGCGATAAAGAATTGATCTGCGTGGTAGAGGATACGAGAGATGTAATGGCGGTAGAGAATACTTCACAGTTCTTTGGAGTGTATCATGTATTGGGTGGGTTGATCTCACCAATGGATGGAGTAGGTCCGTCAGATCTTTTTATAGATTCCCTGGTTCAGCGTGTGGCCACTACACCTGTAAAAGAAGTTATTCTGGCACTTAGCGCCACAATGGAAGGAGATACTACGCTGTTTTACTTGTACAAGCGACTAAAAGATTTTCAAATACCAATTACCACTATTGCCAGGGGAATCGCTTTTGGCGGCGAACTGGAATATGCAGATGAGATTACCCTGGGCAGATCTATTGTTACCAGGGTTCCTTATGAAAACTCATTAATTAAATAAGAGCATGAATTTTAAGAATAAAGTAATCATCATTACCGGTGCATCATCAGGTATTGGTAAGGCATGCGCAGAAGAATTTGCAAAACGTGGTGCAAACCTAATACTGGGTGCACGTCAGTTTGTTACCCTTTGTGAAATTTCAGCCGATCTTGAAAAGAGATACCAGATCAAAGCTATTGCTGTACAGGTAGATGTAAGTAAAGAAAGCGATTGTGCATTGCTGATTAAGCAGGCTACTGATACTTTTGGGCACATTGATATTCTTTTAAATAATGCAGGTTTGTCTATGCGTGCACTGTTCAATGATACCGACATTAGTGTGCTTAAAAATTTAATGGATGTTAACTTTTGGGGTACGGTTTATTGTACAAAATATGCTTTACCAGAAATTCTAAAAACCAAAGGCAGTATAATTGGCGTATCTTCTATAGCTGGCTACAGAGGGTTGCCCGGCCGGACTGGTTATTCTGCTTCTAAGTTTGCTATGAATGGTTTCATGGAATCATTGAGGACAGAACTTTTAAAAACTGGTGTGCATGTAATGGTGGCTTGTCCTGGTTTTACCACTTCTAATATCCGCTCTGCGGCGTTGGCCAATGATGGCTCCTCGCATGGCGAAACAAGTATGGATGAAGGTAAAATGATGACAGCTGAAGCTGTTGCTGTTATTATTGCTGAAGGGATTGTAAACAGAAAACGTACACTGTTAATTACAGGACAGGGCAAATTAACTGTTTGGCTAAATAAGCTGCTGCCTGCACTGGCAGATAAGTTGGTATTCAATCACTTCAGTAAAGAGAAGAATGCTTTAATTAAATAATAAATGAAACTTACATTAACGTTTATGCTATTTGCCTTTTTGGGTCAGCTATCGGCCTTATCGGCAAAGGTGAAAGTTGAAAAGAACATCAGCTACACCTCCGCAACCAATGACATTAGAAGGCAGTTAAATATCTATCACAAAACTAAAGTAGATACGGCACAAGATGTAATCATATTTATCCATGGAGGATCCTGGAGCAGTGGTAAAAAAGATATTTATTGGTGGTTGGGCAGAAATTTTGCACGCAAAGGGGTAGTTACCGTAACAATTAATTATGGTTTGGCTCCTGATAATCAATATAAGCAGATGGCGGCCGATTGTGCCAATGCGGTAAAATGGGTAACCAACAACATTAGTAATTATGGTGGCAACCCCAAAAGGATATTTCTTATGGGGCACTCAGCAGGAGGTCAGCTAGCGGAACTAATCAATGCTGATCCGCAATACTTTAAAACAGCTGGAGTAGCTAATCCGATCAAAGGAGTTATTTTAGATGATCCATTCGGACTGGATATGCATGAATACCTGACGATGGCAGAGAAGGATAACAGCTATTATGATTTTTTAAGGACCTTTAGTAAAGACCCTAAGGTTTGGACAGCAGGTTCTCCGCTGAATTATGTAAACAATATTCATAATCCTCATATTATATTCTATGGTGAAAAAACCTATCCTGCCATACAAATACAATCTGAGCGGTTAAATAAAATCCTTAATACCAACAACGTAAATGTTGAAATGCACGTGATTCCTCGTAAAAAGCATGTAGGGATGATAACCCAAATGATCTTTGGATGTAATAAGTTGTATGATTACACACTTGATTTTATAAAACGCTGTTAATTATTAATTTTTTTTAGGAAAGATTTGCTGCTTTGCAAAAACAATTCCATATTTGCCAATGATGAAATTAACAAACGGACTTAATAATTGGTGGTGGCACAACGCAGCAGCGTAGTGTAACCCTATTTTGAACGTTATATTTTATATAAAATATTTTGAGGGTTGCTTTAAGGCAACCTTTTTTATTTTACAGGAATTTTAAAACCTCCTACAGAAGTTACCAATTGAACCAGACAGACAATGAAAAAAATACTCAATCACCTATTTGAAAACAAGACCTTTAGCAGGGAAGAAGCGCAAAAAATATTAACATCCATCGCCAAGGGCGAATTTAACCACTCTCAAATAGCTGCTTTTATTACAGCCTATGGTATGCGGAATATTACCGTGCAGGAACTGCAGGGCTTTAGAGATGCCATGCTTGATCTTTGTTTAAAACTGGACTTGTCTGACTTTGAGTTGGTTGATCTTTGTGGTACTGGTGGTGATGGTAAGGATACATTCAACATCTCTACTCTTGCCTCCTTTGTTGTGGCAGGGGCTGGTTATAAAGTAGCTAAACATGGCAATTATGGTGTTTCTTCTGGATGTGGCTCTTCGAACGTTATTGAATATCTTGGGTATACCTTTACAAATGATCAGGATACCTTAAAGCGCAGCTTAGATACCGCAGGAATCTGCTTTATCCACGCGCCTTTGTTTAATCCGGCAATGAAGACGGTTGCACCAATTCGCAAAGAGTTGGGTGTTAAAACGTTTTTTAACATGTTGGGTCCAATGGTTAATCCTGCACAGCCAAAAAATCAAATTGTAGGGGTATTTAGTCTGGAACTGGCCAGGCAATATGCTTATCTCTACCAGGATACGGATAAAAACTATACGATTCTTCATGCTGTTGATGGTTTTGATGAGGTTTCCTTGACTTGTGATTTTAAAACATTCAGCAAATCTGGCGAAGCGCTGATGACGGTAGCAGATCTTGGTTTTTCTGAGATTAATGAAAGTGAGATTAAAGGAGGGGATACGGTTGAGTCTTCTGCAGCCATATTCCAAAATGTTTTAAATGGAAATGCTACTGATGCACAGCGAAATGTAGTGTTATGTAATGCCGCACTGGCTATTAATACAATTGATAGCAGTAAAACTTTTGGCGACTGCTTCTACGAAGCGGAAGAATCACTAATGAATAAGCTGGCTTTAAATAGTTTCAAAAAATTAATTGCATAGTGAAGGCCAGGCTTAAAATATGTGGGATGAAAGACCCAGCTAATATTCTTGAAATATCAGGATTAGCGCCTGATTTTATGGGTTTTATATTTTACAAGCAATCAAAAAGATACGCTGGGAACTTATCATCTGCAGAGGTATTGGGCCTGCCACAAAATATAGATAGGATAGGCGTATTTGTGAATGAAGATTTGGACGAGGTATTGCGCATTGTAGAGCTGTTTAAGCTAACAGGTGTTCAGTTACATGGATCAGAATCTATAAATTATTGTGCAGAACTAAGCAGTAAAGCTATACCAGAGTTACTCATAATAAAAGCCTTTGGTATAGATGAATCGTTCGATTTTAAAATCCTGGAAGCTTATGTTGGTGTAGTTGACTACTTCTTGTTTGATACACAAACGCCGGATCATGGGGGTTCTGGTAAGGTTTTTAATTGGAGCTTGCTACAGCAATACACACTTGATGTCCCCTATTTTCTGAGTGGAGGCATCGGTGAAGATCATGTAAACGAATTGAACAATATAAATGATGCCCGTTTTTATGCCATAGATGTAAACAGCAGGTTTGAATTGGAGCCGGGGATAAAAGATTTTGATAAATTAAAGTATTTTAAAACACAGTTATGAGCTATTTTGTAAATGAAAAGGGTTATTACGGGGATTTCGGCGGAGCATATATTCCTGAAATGCTTTATCCAAACGTAGAAGAACTTAGACAGAACTACCTGAAAATTATTAGGGATGAGGATTTCCAAAAGGAATTTCATCAATTGTTAAAGGACTATGTAGGCAGGCCTTCGCCGCTTTACCTGGCCAAAAGACTTTCTAAAAAGTACAATGCAAATATATTCTTGAAAAGAGAAGATTTAAACCATACCGGTGCCCACAAGATTAATAATACAGTAGGTCAGATTCTGCTTGCAGAGCGATTGGGTAAGAAAAGGATCATTGCTGAAACCGGGGCGGGTCAGCATGGTGTAGCCACAGCTACGGTGTGTGCTTTAAGAGGACTTGAATGTGTGGTTTATATGGGTGAAGTAGACATCAAACGTCAGGCTCCTAACGTAGCCAGGATGAAAATGCTAGGTGCTACGGTTGTGCCAGCTACTTCAGGTAGTAAAACATTAAAAGATGCAACTAATGAGGCCATGCGCGACTGGATCAATAATCCTATAGATACCCACTATATTATTGGGTCTGTTGTTGGTCCGCATCCGTATCCTGATATGGTAGGTATTTTCCAATCGATCATCTCTGAGGAAACGAAAAAACAGCTCATTGAACAAACTGGAAGTGACCAGCCTGATTATGTTTTGGCTTGCGTGGGTGGCGGGAGCAACGCGATGGGTATGTTCTATCACTTCCTGGATGATGAGCAGGTAAAACTAATTGCTGTTGAAGCAGCGGGCAGAGGCGTTAGTAGTGGGTTTTCTGCTGCAACTACTACACTGGGTAAAGAGGGTGTCTTGCACGGTAGCAGAAGTATTTTAATGCAAACGCATGACGGGCAAGTGGTTGAGCCACATTCTGTTTCCGCAGGGTTGGATTATCCCGGTATTGGTCCTCAGCACGCACATTTATTCAAGACCGGACGCGGGCAATACGTATCTATCACAGATGATGAATCGCTACATGCAGGTCTTCTTTTAACGCAAATGGAGGGAATCATTCCTGCCATTGAGAGTGCGCATGCATTGGCATACCTGGAAAAGATGACTTTTACAGGCAATGAAAACGTAGTCGTTTGTTTATCCGGCCGCGGTGATAAGGATATGGATACTTACATGAAATATTTCAACTTATAAAATGAGCAGATTAAAAGATTTATTCGAACAGAAGAAAAATATACTTTCCATTTATTATACTGCAGGCTATCCTAATCTAGGTGATACAATGGTTATTGCAGAGGAATTGGAACAAAGTGGTGCAGATTTACTGGAAATCGGTTTCCCATATTCCGATCCTGTTGCAGATGGACCTGTTATTCAGGCAAGCAGCAAGCAGGCGCTGGATAATGGAATGGACTTAAAGCTTTTATTTGAACAGCTAAAAGACTTGCGCAAAACAGTTACTATTCCTGTGCTTTTAATGGGGTACGTAAACCCAATGCTGCAATTTGGTGTAGAAAATTTTTGTAAAGCATGTGCAGAAGTAGGAGTTGATGGATGTATTGTGCCTGATCTTCCTATGGTGGAATACGAGGAGTTATATGCAGAAATATTTGCCAAATATGGTTTAAGTAACATTTTTCTGGTTACTCCGCAGACTTCGCCAGAACGTATTCAAAAGATAGATGGAATAAGCAATGCCTTCATTTATTTGTTATCTTCATCCGCTACAACTGGTCAGAATTTACAGGTTTCAGATCAAACGGAGGCTTATTTTTCAAGAATTGCAGATCTGAAACTTAAAAACCCAAGTATTATTGGTTTCGGTATCAGCAGCAAAGAAACTTTTGATAAGGCATGTAAGTTTGCGCATGGCGCAATAGTAGGGAGTGCTTTTGTAAAGAGCCTGGATGGAAATAACTTAAGCGGTAGCGTTAAAGACTTTATGAAGAAATTTAAGGGATAATTTGATGGGAGGCTTAACCGATCACACTTTCGAGGTCGCCTTTGCCTTGTCTAATGATCTCAAATTCGCCTGAAGTACAATCGACTACAGTAGATGGCTCGTTATCTCCATAACCGCCATCTACAATTAGATCTACTTTATTCTCATATTTTTCATGGATCAATTCCGGATCGGTAGAGTACTCAATAACCTCATCATCATCATGGATGGAGGTTGATAGAATAGGATTACCAAGTTGCAGCACAATCTCCCGTGCGATGTTGTTGTCAGGCACTCTGATGCCTACAGTTTTCTTATTTGAGCTTAATAGCTTAGGTACGTTGTTATTGGCATTAAATATAAAAGTGAACGGGCCTGGTAGTGCTTTTTTTAATACCCTGAAAACTATGGTATCTATTGGTTTAATATAATCTGAAATGTGCCTCAGGTCTGAACAAATGAAAGAGAAATTGGCTTTCTCTGGTTTAATGCCCCTTAGCTTACAAATCCTTTCTATCGCCTTTTGATTGGTGATGTCGCAACCCATTCCATACACGGTATCAGTCGGGTAGATAATGATTCCTCCCTTTTTTAATACCTCTACAATTTGTTCAATTGCTTTAGGATTTGGATTCTCCGGATAGATTTTGATAAGCATATGTAAAATTACACAAATCTTGAGCCGAAACTGGATTATAATTGCGCTATTGCTATGTTTTTATTAAATTAACAAGTATGAGAAAAGCATTTATCGCCATAGCTGCATTTTTAGTCGCCCTTACCATTTTACTTGGACTTATCTATCCACCGTTGTGGTGGATTGCTATTTTTACCTTTCCAATAGTTTTACTAGGCATTTACGATCTATACCAACCCAAACATAGTATTGTTAGGAATTATCCTGTAATTGGACGACTTCGGTATTTTGCGGAAGACCTGAGGCCTAAAGTGTACCAATATTTTGTAGAGAGTGATACCAATGGGAAGCCATTTAGCAGGCTAGCCCGGTCATTGATCTATCAGCGTGCAAAGATGGAAAACGACACCATACCTTTTGGTACCCAACTTGATGTATACGAAAATGGGTACGAGTGGCTAAGCCATAGCATAGCGGCAATTAGTCACCATGAATTAGATGAAAATCCGAGGGTTTTGGTAGGTGGGCCGGACTGTTCACAACCCTATTCTGCCAGTATCTATAATATTTCAGCAATGAGCTTTGGCTCTTTAAGTCAGAATGCGATTCTTTCCTTAAACGGAGGAGCAAAAATGGGCGGCTTTGCGCACAATACAGGTGAGGGGGGAATTAGTGATTACCATTCAAACCCGGGTGGTGATTTAATCTGGCAGATTGGTACAGGATATTTTGGTTGCAGACATCATGATGGAAGCTTTAATGATGAAGCCTTTGCAGATAAATCTAAAGCTGAACAAATAAAAATGATCGAGATTAAATTATCTCAGGGCGCTAAACCTGGTCACGGAGGTATTTTACCAGCCAAAAAAGTAACACCTGAAATTGCAAGAATACGACTGGTAAAAGAAGGTTTTGATGTAATCTCTCCACCTTCACATTCAGAGTTTAAAACGCCAATGGAAATGATGCGGTTTGTGAAAAAGTTAAGAGACTTATCTGGCGGAAAGCCGGTAGGTATTAAGCTTTGCATTGGCAGGCGCAGCGAGTTTTTTGCCATTTGCAAAGCGATGGTGGAGAGTAACATTCATGTAGATTTTATTACGGTAGATGGGGGCGAAGGTGGTACCGGTGCATCTCCTCAGGAATTCTCCAATTCAGTGGGTATTCCTTTAAGAGAAGCTGTTGCATTCGTTTTTGACGTACTTACAGGCTTCAATATTAAAAGGCATATTAAAATTATCTCTTCGGGTAAGGTTGCTTCAGGATTCGACCTGGTAAAAAACATTGCACTTGGCGCTGATTTATGCAATTCTGCCAGGGGGATGATGTTCGCACTTGGTTGTATACAGGCTTTGGAATGCAATAGTAATACTTGTCCAACCGGGGTAGCAACACAAGATCCCAGTTTAATGAAAGGTCTGGTTGTAGAAGATAAAAAAGTAAGGGTATTTAATTTCCATCGCTTAACTGTGGCCAGTGCCGTAGAGCTATTGGGTGCTGCGGGTTTGCATCATACCTACGAGCTTACAAGGGCTTACATAAACAGGAGGGTGGCAACCAACGTAATGCAGTCTTACATGGAAACGTTTCCCTATATACCAGAAGGTAGTTTGTTGCAATCTCCTTATCCAATAAGATTTGAGTTGGGAATGGCTTTAAGTACCTCAGCAAGTTTTGCACCTACAGACTATAAGGTATCGCTGATAGACTATTCTCATGCCAATTCTTTTAACGATAGTCTTGAAAACAATGCGGCCTCCTCAAATTGAGAAAGCCGCATGATATAACGTTCTTTAAAAATCTAATATTTAAAATTCAGCGTTTTTAGGGAAACGTGGGAAAGCGATTACGTCTCTGATGTTGGTCATGCCGCTAACAAACAACACCAAACGCTCAAATCCCAATCCGAATCCTGCATGAGGTGCAGATCCAAATTTTCGGGTATCCAAATACCACCAAAGCTCGTCCTGAGGGATGTGCATTTCTTCCATTCTTTTCGTAAGTCTATCTAAACGTTCTTCACGTTGTGAACCTCCAATAATTTCCCCAATACCGGGAAACAAGATGTCCATAGCCGCTACTGTATTTCTTCCCTGGGCATCAGGCTCATTTTGGCGCATGTAAAACGATTTAATGTCTGCCGGGTAGTCTGTTAGTATTACAGGCTTTTTAAAATGCTTCTCTACCAAAAAGCGCTCATGTTCTGATTGTAGGTCTGCTCCCCATTCATCTATTAGGTATTTGAATTGTTTCTTTTGATTTGGTTTAGAAGACCTAAGGATCGCAATCGCTTCAGTATAAGTTAAGCGTTCAAAATCATTGTTGAGACAGAAGTTTAATTTCTCCAGTAGTGAAAGTTCTGATCGTTCTGCTTGTGGTTTAGATTTTTCTTCTTCTAGTAGGCGAGTATTTAAAAACTCTAGTTCATCTTTACAGTTTTCTAATGCATACTCAATCACATATTTCAGCATATCTTCTGCAAGCTGCATGTTGTCTTCCAGATCAGCAAAAGCTACTTCCGGTTCAATCATCCAAAACTCGGCAAGGTGACGAGTAGTGTTGGAGTTTTCGGCCCTGAATGTTGGTCCGAATGTATAAATCTGTCCAAAAGCCATTGCTGCAAGTTCACCTTCCAGTTGTCCTGAAACGGTTAAGTTGCTTGCTCGGGCAAAGAAATCTTCAGAAAAATCTACTTTACCATCTTCAGTACGCGGAACGTTATCAAAATCAAGCGTGGTCACTTTAAACATCTCACCTGCACCTTCCGCATCGGATGCCGTGATGATAGGGGTATGCATATAAACAAATCCTCGCTCATTGTAGAATTTGTGAATGGCAAATGCGAGCGCATGCCTTAATTTAAATACTGCATTAAATGTATTGGTGCGGAAACGTAAGTGAGCAATCTCTCTTAAAAATTCGAGACTATGTTTTTTAGGCTGCAATGGGAATTTCTCTGGATCACTGTCGCCCAATATCTCAATAGCTGTAGCTTTAATATCAACACGTTGTCCTTTACCCAGGGATTCTACAACAATTCCTTTTACTGAAATCGCAGCGCCTGTTGTAATGCGTTTCAATAATTCTTCCGCGGTATTATTAAAATCTACCACAATCTGAATATTGCCCATGCATGAACCATCATTTATGGCAATGAATTGGTTGTTGCGGAAGGTACGAACCCACCCCATAACGGTAACTTCTCTATCAAATTCTGTAGTCTCTAATAGGTGCTTTACTTTTTCTCTTTTAATCATAACTTTTTAGTGGAGCGGGTCAAAAATAAGAAATTGAAATAAGAAATGGCAGCAATTTATTTACTATTCGCTTTGGTGTTTTAGGTGTGTTTTCTGAGACAATCAGTTCTTGGTTTAGTACTGATTGCCTTAAGATCATTATGAGTTAAATATAATACCGGCGTAAGCCCGAATCAAACGAATTACCAGGGACTTATTCCTGTTTCAGGTGAATTGTCGTCACTATAGAACTGGCCAGTCAGCCCTTTCATATCCAATGTAGCTGCTTTAACAACTCTGGCGGCAGCATCTTCAACTGTTCCAGGACCGCTATGATGATTGAAGTCAGTTGAAGTATAACCCGGATCAACTGCATTAACCTTAAATAAAGTATCTCTAAGCTCATAGGCCAATGCAATTGTATAACCATTCAGTGCTGCCTTGGACGCCAAATAGGCAACCGGCTTAATCGGATAATATTTCCATGACGGATCTGAATGCAACGTAAGTGACCCCAGACCTGAGGTGACATTTACAATTCTAGGTTCCCTTGAGTTTTTAAGAAGACCCATAAAGGCTTGAGTTACCTCTATCACCCCAAATACATTAGTATCAAACACATTTCGATACGTTGCAACATCTGTTTCTAGTGCATTCTGTGGAAAGCTTCCTGCAATACCCGCATTGTTAATCAACACGTCTAGCACTGAGATTTTACTTTCTAGAAAATTCTTCGCTGCCCTTACGGATACTGGGTTGTTAACATCGATTAAAATAGGCTCTACATTTCCCAAGCCTTCGGACTGCAATTGGACGACTGCTTGTTTGCCTTTGTCAAGGTCGCGACAACCCAGATAGACATAATATCCTTTTTTTAATAGTTGTTTGGCGGTTTCAAAGCCAATACTCTTATTTGCTCCCGTTACTAATGCTGTTTTCATATTTATTTATTTTAAAGTGCAAATCTACCTTGCCAATCCTCCTAAGTCGTTATGCATTATAACTAAAGCTAGGTATTATTCAAATAAATCTTATAAAACTTGATTATATTTCAATTTAATGTGAATTATACTGATATTTTTATTTAATAGTAGCATAATTTTATAATTTAATGTTGATAATAACTTTATTATAATATAAACAAAGGAATAACATAGATTATATCTACATAAAATGGTTATTATATATTTATATGTCTATTTAAAGTTTATAATTGAAATAATTAATGTTATTTGTTAAAATAAATATTGTTTTAAGTGTTTTTTATAAAAAAAATCCTATGTTTGTATTGCTCGTTTAATTTATATTTGGTTAGAGAGGCCTACAATTGGATAGTTGTAGGCCTTTTGTTTTTAACCCTTATTTTTAAAAGGCTATTTAACAAAAAAAGCCGCCATAAGGCAGCTTATTTATTAAATATTTTAAAATTTTAGGCTAAAACTTGAGTAACTAATGCAGCTGCGTCCTTTAAAGCAATTGCAGAGAATACTTTTAAGCCAGACTCGTCAATTAATTTCTTTGCTTCCACTGCATTCGTTCCCTGTAGACGACAAATGATAGGAACCGGTACATCACCAATTTCTTTGTAAGCATCAATTACACCTTGCGCAACCCTGTCGCAACGAACGATACCACCAAATATATTAATCAAGATGGCTTTTACATTCGTATCTTTAAGGATGATGTTAAATCCGGCTTTAACTGTTTGTGCATTAGCAGTACCACCAACATCTAAAAAGTTAGCGGGCTCACCACCTGCAATTTTAATGATATCCATTGTTGCCATAGCAAGTCCGGCGCCATTTACCATACAGCCAACGTTCCCGTCAAGCTTTACATAGTTTAGGTTTGATTCGCTGGCTTCAACATCAGTTGGATCTTCTTCCAGTTTATCACGCATTGCAGCATAGTCAGGATGACGGAACAACGCATTCTCATCAAGATCTACTTTAGCATCAACAGCGATGATCTTATCGTCCGAAGTTTTCAATACAGGATTGATCTCAAACATTGCAGAATCTGTATTGTCGTATGCTTTGTATAATGCAGTAATAAACTTCACCATTTCTTTAAATGCACCACCGCTTAAACCTAAATTGAAGGCGATTTTTCTTGCCTGAAATGCCTGAAGCCCACCTTTTGGATCAATCTCTTCTTTAAATATAAGGTGTGGAGTATGTTCTGCAACTTCTTCAATATCCATCCCACCTTCTGTGGAATACATAATGATGTTTCTACCGCTTGCACGGTTTAGAACTACACTTACATAAAATTCTTTAGTTTCAGAAGGGCCTGGATAATAAACATCCTGTGCAACCAATATTTTGTTTACTTTTTTACCTTCAGGGCCAGTTTGAGGAGTTATCAATTGCATTCCTAGAATTGCAGTTGCACGTTCCTTCACCTCATCAAGGTTTTTAGCTAGTTTTACACCACCGCCTTTACCTCTACCTCCAGCATGGATCTGTGCTTTAATCACCACCCAGTCCGAATTGTAATCGGTTTTCATTTTTTTAGCAGCTTCAACAGCTTGTTCAACGGTGTTTGCAACTATGCCTTCTTGTACGGCTACACCAAAACTTTTAAGTATTTCTTTACCTTGATATTCGTGGATATTCATTTGCTGAAAAAATTTGATCAAATCTACAATTTCAGATTGGTTTTAAAAACACTAAGTTTGCATTTATGCTAAAAGCCACGGGTATTAAAAAAGCTTATGGGAATTTGCCCATTTTAAAAGGAGTTGATTTTACGGTTGAAAAAGGAGAAATCGTTAGCATAATTGGTGCTTCAGGAGCAGGCAAGAGTACGCTGCTGCACATACTTGGAACACTGGATAAACCAGATGAAGGGGAAGTTTCATTGAATGGTACCAAAATTAACAAGCTCAGTGGCGAATTGCTAAGTTTATTCAGAAATACAAATATCGGTTTTGTATTTCAATTTCACCATTTGCTTCCTGAATTTACTGCGTTGGAGAATATTTGCATACCAGCTTTTATTGCCCGTGTTCCTAAAAAGGAAGCGGAAGAGCGGGCTATGGACTTATTAAATCTGCTCGGATTAAGGGATCGTGCAAATCACAAGCCCAACCAACTCTCAGGTGGCGAACAGCAACGGATAGCCGTAGCTAGGGCATTAATAAACAGGCCGGCCATTATTTTAGCAGATGAACCATCCGGAAACCTTGATTCTGCCAATGCAAACGCTCTTCACGAGTTTTTTATAAAACTGCGTGACGATTTTAATCAAACATTCGTAATCGTAACTCATAACGAAGGACTGGCAAAAATCAGCGATAGGGTGGTTACCATGAAAGACGGGTTAATTATTTAAGATTTGATTATACTTATTAAGATTTGAAAATATTAATTACAGCTGGCAAATCAGCTAAAGCCCTAAAATTGATCAAGTTTTTTCCTGAAGATAGTATCGTACTTGCAGATTATGGCGAGATGCCTTCTTTTCCTTCCAAGGCATATCGCTTCATTTCACTGGGCGTCCAGAATAATGACATAATTGCTCATAACTTATTGACCTGCTGCCTGGACGAAGCAGCAGATGCCATATTACCATTAAATGCTATTGAACTACAAGAAGTGCAGAAGTCTAAAATACTGTTTGAAGAGTTTAATATTAAAATCATTAGCTCACCTGAACCCCTTACAATTTAATAATAAACATGACTTTTGAGAGATTTCTAACCAAAGGTGATGCCTTTATCTTTGGTTTTGATGAAGTGTTGTACCCAGAAAAGGATTTTCTACTCCAAGTGTACTACTTGTTTGCAAACTTTATAGAATATGCTGAGCAGAAACCAGCGACCGAAATCCTTCAATTCATGAAAGCAGATTTCGAAAAATATGGTGCGGAAGGTATTTTTGAGCGAACAGCAGTTAAATGGGACATCCCAGAAAAATACAAGTTAAACTTTGATCTTTTGATTACGGGCGCACGCCTTCCTTTAAAACTGGAGTTGTTTCCTCAAATGCTTGATTTTCTGATAGAAATAAAGAATTCCGGCAAATCAATATTCCTGCTGTTAAATGGTAATCCAGAGCAACAGCTGAACAAAATCAGGCAAACAAACTGGCAAGAATTAGCAGAGAGCCTGGTGGTATATTTCATCGAAGAAACCGAAGAACAGTCTACTTTTTCAGGCCTGATCAATATCATCAATAAGCATAAACTTGATCAGAAACGTACCTTTTTTATTGGAGTAGATGAGGTTGATCTTAATGCAGCACTCACCGCCGAAATAAAATATTCTAATGTGAGCGAACTTTTGATAAATTAATTACGTTTATACCTAATCAAACCTGTAAATTACACTTTAATCTGCTTAGGATAACTAATTTAACTACCTCCTCATTTAGTCTAAAAAAAACTCAACCATAAAATGAAAAACATACACTTCAAGAACTGGGTACTTCTTACTGC
Source organism: Pedobacter sp. UYP24 (assembly GCF_054057295.1). Lineage (NCBI taxonomy): Bacteria > Pseudomonadati > Bacteroidota > Sphingobacteriia > Sphingobacteriales > Sphingobacteriaceae > Pedobacter > Pedobacter sp. UYP24. Next base: position 174,982 of record NZ_JBSRZD010000002.1, on the reverse strand, counting down.
AATGTCATTATTCGTAATGTTATCTGCCTGTAAAAAGAATAAAACACCGGGCCCAACAGCGCCGCCTATGCCCACTATAGGATCTAACCTAAAGCAAACGCCTACAACCAATAGGATGGAGCTCAGCAATGACTCCTTATTTCTTTATGCCAAAGAGATTTACTTTTGGAATGAATCACTACCAACTTATGATGCTTTTGAACCCAGGAAGTACAATACATCTGGTAGTACTTTGTTAAACCTGGAAAGTAATTTGTTTAGTTTGGTTAAGGCAGCCGCAAAGCCAGATTATGTGAGCACTTCAAGCTATCCTAAATATTCTTTTATTCAAGATATCTCTACTATTAATCCGAAGCCGATTGCTTCAGTACCACAAACTCAGGCATCTGTTGATTTGGAGGGTAACGGCAATGATGTTGGAATTTATGCCATTAGCGCAGTTGGAATTAACGCTACAACTTACAAGCTTTACATCCAGGCCGTTTTTGAAAATTCTCCAGCTTTTAAGGCTGGCTTAACAAGGGGTGCCTATATCACAGAAATTAATGGTACTCAAGTAGGAACAGTAAACAATGGCGATATTTCTTCCTCAGAAAGAACGCTTATTAATTCAACTATTTACGCAAATCCGACTACTATTACACTAAAGGGTTTTAAAACTGACGGTACGGCCTTCGATGTAACACTAACTAAAGCAAGCTATAAGAGCAGTCCTATTTATAAAAGTAATATTTTAACTGCCGGCACACACAAGATAGGCTACATTGCTTATGCCCGTTTTTCTAACGCTTCCAATTCTATAGCTGCATTAACTTCAGTATTTAATGACTTCGCTGCAAAGGGAGTTACAGATCTTGTGGTTGATCTTCGTTACAATGGTGGGGGGTATGTGAGCACAGCAGAAACTTTAACAAATCTTATAGCCCCTTCAAGTGCAACGGGTACCATGTATGTAGAATATTACAATAATAACCTTAGAAACAGAAGGACTACAGATCCTAGTATCTTAAAGAATCAGCCACTTTTAGATGATAATGACAAGTTGCGATACGGATCAGATGGTAAAATTGTCACTTATGCTGATCTTGATTATTCTGTTGCAGGCAATACTAATTCTTTCAGTAAACAAGGCGATCTTAAAACGGTTACTAATATTGTATTTATCGTTTCTGGAAGAACAGCTTCTGCAAGCGAGCTGGTCATCAATAATCTAAAACCTAAAATGACTGTTAGTCTTGTGGGTAAGACCACCTACGGTAAGCCAATAGGTTTCTTTCCATTCCGTTTAGAGAACAAATATGATGTTTACCTCTCGCTTTTTGAAAGTAAGAATTCTGCCGGTCAGGGCGAATATTATACAGGGATGGTTCCAGATGTTGATGGAGGTACAGATTTAGGTGATTACGATTGGGGCAATCCCTTAGACGGCTATTTGGCCAAGGCAGTAAATATTATTGCTCCTGGAATTAAAGGAGTGATTTCTGCTAATCGATTATCTGGTGCCACAGGAACTAAAAATAACCTTACCCTTTCAGTACTTGGAAACTTCGAAAATGACAAGGAATTTGTAGGAATGATTGAAGATAAACCCAAGATCAAAAAATAACTTAAAGCCCGCCTAGCGGGCTTTTTTTTTAACATCATATTTGTGTAACTCTTTCTTTATATATTGATATATCTAGGAATTTAGTGCATATTTAAGCAAACGAACAGCCATTATATTTATGTTAGGGGAATTAATTGCCAAAGAATCTATCGAAATCAGTAAAATCATACCTGCAGAACAGAACCATACCGAAGAATTGAGAAATAAATTAAATTCTGCCCAAAGGTTAGGTAATGAATTCAAGTCAAAAGCAGACATAACTTTTAATACCAAAGAAGGACCTAAAACGGTCAACACTACTGTGTGGTCAGTAACAGAACAGTATCTGCAACTAAAAAGTGGTGTACATATCCCGTTAAACAGCCTAATTGATGTAGACTTCTAAATTTTACTGCTTCTTCATCTTAAGCTTTTGCTTAAATATCTGCTGGATATCACGCTCTTTGTCAATGTTATCTGTGATTGTCAGGATGGCTGCAACAGCATTGATATAAAAAGTTTTATTGATGTTTTTAAACTCATCAGTAGCCTTATGGTAGTCTTTGTGGTCTTCCACTCCAAAGTATAGAAAAGGAATGTTCTTGGCATTGAAAGCGCCCTGATCGCTTTGATCAGTCCAGTCCTCAGTTTTACCTAATTTAGGATCATCATGACCTGGTATTATTTTAATAGCAGCAGTATTTATAGTCAAATACTTTTTAAGCTCTGGGTACTTAAATGTTCCGCATACGTATAGTTCACCCTTATCATTATGGGCAATCATGTCCATATTAATGTTTAGCTTAATTTTATCCACTGCAACAGGTGGTTTGGTTACAAATGCTTTAGCACCCTGCAAGCCCATTTCCTCTGCATCAAATGCTGCAAAAATCATGGTGTTATTGGGTTTGTGCTTTGAAAAGTACGTGGCTAATTCCAAAAGACCACCCACACCCGAGGCATTGTCATCCGCACCATTATAAACTTCATTATTCATGATGCCCAGATGGTCGTAGTGTGCAGAAATAACGATTGCCTGACTTGATTTTCCCTGTATGTAGCCAACAATGTTTTTTCCTTTTACTTCCGCATCACTGCCACGTTTAAAGCTAAATTCCTGTTCATAACTAGCAGAGCCGGCAAACATCGCAATGCCTATCGCTTTAAAGCGGTCGGTGATATAAGCTCTAGCCATTTCAGCGCCCTTAGTACCAGTCTTCCTGCCTTGATATGCATCTGAAGATAATACCTCTATATCCTTCAACAACTGAGAATTAGTGTCCTGTGCGCCGCTCTTTTTAACAGTGCTACAGCTTAGAAATAATGCGAATGGAATAAAGAAATAAGATTTCATAAGTTAGTTATTGCGATGCATGAAGCAATCTAACCAAATGCTTAATGAGATTGCTTCGTGCATCGCAATAACACCTGGTTCTTCAATATAAACTACTAGCCCAAAATTACTAGCGCAAAACTATTATCCCAGGTAAGATTTAAGGATCTTACTTCTGGATGTATGTCTTAAACGTTGTAATGCTTTATCCTTAATCTGACGAACACGTTCACGCGTTAGGTTAAACTTTTCACCAATTTCTTCCAGTGATAAAGGGTGATTGGTGCTCAATCCAAAGAACAGCACAATAATCTCACGCTCGCGTTCGGTTAAGGTAGATAAAGAACGCTTAATCTCTTCAGAAAGCGATTCGTTAATCAGGTTGCTATCTGTATTTGGCTCATGATTTTCCAATACATCCAATAATGTATTTTCTTCACCCTGAACAAACGGCGCATCCATAGATACGTGTCTTCCAGAGTTACTTAAAGTATCAGAGATTTTATCAACAGTAGTTTCCAGAATCTCTGCAAGTTCTTCTGGTGAAGGCTCACGTTCAAACTCTTGTTCTAATTTTGAGAATGCCTTGCTGATTTTACTCAAAGAGCCAACCTGGTTTAAAGGCAACCTTACAATACGGCTTTGTTCTGCAATCGCTTGTAATATGGATTGACGAATCCACCATACTGCGTATGATATAAATTTAAATCCTTTAGTTTCATCAAAACGCTTTGCGGCCTTAATCAACCCAAGGTTACCTTCATTAATTAAATCGCCTAATGTTAAGCCTTGATTCTGATATTGTTTCGCAACTGAGACAACGAAACGTAAGTTTGTTTTTGTTAAACGTTCTAATGCTGCCTGGTCTCCTTCGCGTATTTTTCTTGCTAGTATTACCTCTTCTTCGGCTGTAATTAAATCTACCTTACCAATTTCATGAAGGTACTTGTCTAAAGACTGACTTTCGCGATTGGTGATCGATTGGGTGATTTTGAGTTGTCTCATTTATATGCTTTGGTACTCGTTATGTGTTTCAAAATGCAAAAGTAGTGATTTAAAGAGAATCTAATAGATAAATTCCTGAAAACGTTACACTTTACGCCAGTTATTGCTGTTGTATTTCAATAGCAAAAATTATTCCAAAATACTTTTGTCAGTCGCTAAATAAGCGGTTAACGAGCAGTTTCTAGGATTCACCTATCACATTGATAACAGTGAAAAAACACGGTCAACTCTGGGGCCTTTTTCTGTTTGTTTTAACGTACAACACTCATTTTCAGGGTCATGTTCCAAGTATAGTATATAGTTATTTTCTATAGCCTCTTCAAAAAATGTTTTCTTTTCAGTCAGTGTTTTTAATGGAAACATATCGTATGCCATTACGTAGGGTAGGGGAATATGTCCTACAGATGGTAGAAGGTCTGCCATATACACAATCGTTGTGTCCTTATATTTAATCTGTGGCAGCATCATGGCATCCGTATGGCCGTATGCAAACCTTACCGAGATATCATTATGCAAGATAACGCCATCAGCTTCTTCAATAAACCTTAACTGTCCGCTTTCCTGTATAGGAAGGATGTTGTCTTTTAAAAACGAGGCCCTTTCCCGCTCGTTTGGGTTCACTGCCCAGTCCCAATGTTTACTATTACTCCAATAAAATGCATTTTTAAATGCAGGACGAAGCTTGTCGCCCTCCCTAACAATTGATCCGCCGCAATGGTCGAAATGCAGGTGGGTTAAAAACACATCAGTAATGTCATCTTTAGAAAACCCTTTGGCTGCAAGCGATTTATCCAGCGTATCATCTCCATGGAGGTGATAATGACCAAAGAACTTTTCGTCCTGTTTATTTCCAAGACCATTGTCAATCAGGATTAACCTATCGCCATCCTCAATCAACAGGCAACGCATGGCCCAGCTACACAAGTTGTTGGCATCAGCAGGATTGGTTCTTTGCCAAATAGATTTCGGCACAACACCAAACATGGCACCTCCATCCAATTTAAACATGCCAGTATTAATCGTATGTAAATTCATGATTCTATTCTATGTAAATTAAACTACGATTGTAATTCATAGCCCTTCGTATACAAATTCATAAACTAAAGCTAATAAAAAAGGGCCACTAAGTAATAGCAGCCCTTCCATATATCGGTAGCAAATTTAGTGTCTGAGAGAGGGCTTAGCGGTCATTGTGCTTTTTCAGCACAATTAATGCAGCCCGAAAGCAGATCACTCAATTTGCCTTTTACAAATGGATCACTTCTCCATAAGCATCAGCAGCGGCCTCCATAATGGCCTCACTCATTGTAGGATGTGGGTGTACCGACTTGATGATTTCGTGTCCTGTAGTTTCCAGTTTACGCGCCACAACAATCTCTGCAATCATTTCAGTCACATTATTACCAATCATGTGTGCGCCTAACAATTCTCCGTATTTGGCATCGAAAATAAGTTTAACAAAACCATCCTTAGCACCAGAAGCACTAGCTTTACCAGATGCAGAGAACGGGAATTTACCAATCTTAAGTTCATATCCTGCTGCTTTCGCTGCTTTTTCTGTATAACCGACAGAAGCAATTTCCGGACTGCAATACGTACATCCCGGTATGTTGTTGTAATCTAAAGGCTCAGGTTTATGACCAGCTATCTTTTCTACACAGATAATACCTTCGGCAGAAGCAACGTGAGCTAAAGATTGTCCGCTTACGATATCACCAATGGCATAATAACCTTTAACAGATGTGTTGTAGAACTCATCCACAACAACTTTTCCTTTTTCAGTTTTGATGCCGGTTTCTTCCAAACCTAAATTCTCTATATTGGCCACCACACCAGCCGCAGAAAGTACGATGTCGCACTCCAAAGTTTGCATGCCGGCAGCTGTTTTAACCTGTACTTTACAACCCGTACCACTGGTATCAACAGATTCTACACTTGATGAAGTCATTACTTCAATTCCTGCCTTTTTAAAACTGCGCAGCAATTGTTTTGACACATCTTCATCCTCTACTGGTACAACATTGTCTAAAAATTCTACTATCGTAACCTTAGTTCCTAAAGTAGCATAGAAATAAGCAAACTCTACACCAATGGCACCAGAACCCACAACAACCATAGATTTTGGTTGCTCAGGTAATACCATTGCTTGCCTGTATCCGATAATTTTTTTACCATCTTGTTTAAGATTAGGCAATTCTTTAGATCTGCCACCAGTAGCAATGATGATATTGGTTGCGGTATATTCTTTAGAAGCACCAGCTGCATCCTTAACATCAACTTTGTTACCTGGTTTAACCTTTGCAGTACCCATGATCACTTCGATCTTGTTCTTCTTCATCAGAAACTGAACACCTTTGCTCATGCCATCGGCAACGCCTCTGCTGCGTTTAATTACTGCAGCAAAATCTGCTTCCGCCTCAGCTGTTTTAATTCCATAATCAGCAGCATGTGTAATATATTCAAACACCTGCGCACTTTTCAATAGGGCTTTTGTTGGTATACAACCCCAGTTAAGGCAAATACCACCTAAAGATTCACGCTCTATTACTGCAGTTTTTAAACCTAACTGAGAAGCTCTGATTGCGGCTACATATCCGCCCGGACCGCTGCCTATTACAATTAAATCGTAGTTCATATCTTAATATAAAGGAATATAATCTTTCTTAAAGTCCAAAATTAGAAAAAAATGTTCATTAAAGCAGGCTAAAAATATTTGGAGTATAATGATTCTCCGTCATTTTAACTCACATTTAACCTGGACCCAGCGGGCAAATTATATAGAATCACTTCAAATAGCTGGCAAACTGAATCTTACATGTTTCTTTTAAGTATTAATTGTGGAAAAATACTGCGATTATTAATAATTATTTAACATTGAAATCAAAAGGTGATATAATATAATATATACCTTTGTCGCACTTACACTCAATTTTTATTAATTCACAAAAAAAACAAAAAAACAAAACACAGAAGTATGAATAAATCTCTACTATTTAAGATTGTAGTCTTGTTATTCGTTTTTGTCGGTTCAATTGCTGCAGTAAATGCGCAGGTTACCACATCAACATTAACAGGTACTGTAAAAGACGCCAAATCATCACTCCCTGGTGCTGGCGTTAAAGCTACCCACACACCAACTGGAACGGTTTACAGCTCCACAACTAGTGCTGATGGTCGTTTTACCATCACCAATATGCGTGTTGGTGGTCCGTACACTATTGAAATCAGTTACATCGGCTATCAAACAGAAAAAGTTACTGATATTTATTTAAAGTTAGGTGAGCCTTTTTCATTAAACGTAAAACTTAACGACAACGCTAATCAGTTAACTGAAGTTGAAGTAAAAGGTACTAAAGATGCTAACTTTAACGGAAAACGTGTAGGTCCTTCTACTAATATCAGTAAGGAACAACTACAAAGTCTTCCAACCCTATCTCGATCATTAAATGATTTTACGCGTTTAACACCTCAGGCTAGTGGTTCAATCAACGGAGGTTCTGGTCAGTCATTTGCTGGTACAAATAATAGGTACAACAATATTTCTATTGATGGTGCGGTAAATAATGATGTATTTGGTCTAGCTTCTAATGGTGCTCCAGGTGGTCAGGCTAATACCCAGCCAATCTCTCTGGATGCAATTCAAGAGCTTCAAATCGTTTTATCACCATACGATGTTAGCAATGGTAACTTTGCTGGTGCTGGGATTAATGCAGTAACCCGTTCAGGTACTAATAAATTTGAAGGTTCTGCCTACTTCTATGGTAGAAACCAAAATTCAGTAGGTAGAAGTCCTGATGCAGCAAGAACAAAAGCAAATGAATTTTACAATACACAATATGGTTTCCGTTTAGGTGGACCGATCATCCAGAACAAATTGTTTTTCTTTGTTAATGGTGAGCTTGGTAGAATTCAACAGCCAACTTCTTTTAACGTAGGTGATCCAGGATCAGCACTTCCTTTAGGAGATGCTCAATCTATCGTTAATACATTAAATACAAGATATGGCTACAATCCGGGATCTTATGATTTAGTTAATTCGCAAACACAAAATGATAAGGTATTTGCGCGTTTAGATTGGAATATCAATGCAAAAAACCAGTTGACTATTCGTCATCAATACATTAAAGCATTTGATGATAACATTTCAAGAAGTGGTAGTTCATTCCGTTTTGGAAGTAGCTTATATCGTTTTAATGATTTACAGAATAATTCTGTATTGGAGTTAAGAAGTTCAATTTCAGACAGATTGTCTAACAACTTAATTGTCGGTTACTCAAGAATCAGAGATTCCAGAGCTGCTGAAGGCCAGTTGTTCCCTCAAATAAAAATCAATAGTATTGGTGGTATTCCTGCTAACTCTGTAATACTTGGTTCAGAGGCTAGTTCAACAGCTAATGAACTTGATCAGAATGTACTTGAGTTTACAGATAACTTTAAAATTTTCGCTAATAAGCATACGTTTACAATTGGAACTCACAATGAGTTTTTTAAATTCAGAAACTTGTTTATGAATAACTTCGCTGGAAGTTATACTTATTCAAATCTTGCTGACTTTACCAATAATGCTAAACCTAACTTTGCCGCTTCTACTTACTCTATTGTTCCCGGTGATACGAGACCAGCTGCTAGATTTAGTGCTGCACAATTAGGTTTTTACTTTCAGGATGAGATTGATGTATTTACAGGCTTCAAATTGGTTGCTGGTTTAAGAGCTGATGTGCCAATTATAAATGATACACCTCCTGCAAACCCTTTAATTGCTTCTACATTTGCTTTCCAAAAGACAGATCAGATTCCTAGCGGTCGTATCATGGTGTCTCCACGTGTTGGCTTCAACTGGGATTTAACTGGCGATAGGTCTATCCAATTAAGAGGTGGTACTGCTTTATTAACAAGTCGTGCTCCTTATGTTTGGTTATCTAACCAGTTCACAAATAATGGGATGTTAACTGCGCAGATTAGTGCTTCTAACGGAACTGGTACTTTTATAGCAGATCCTGCAAATCAAAAAGCAGCTGGTGGTACAGTAGGTACAACTTATGAGGTTAATTTGGCTAACCCTAACTTGAAAATGCCTCAATTGTTTAGAAGTAACCTTGCTGCCGATTTCAAATTGCCGTTGGGTATTATGGCAACTTTAGAAGGTATCTATTCTAAAACCATCAACAACATTCTTTACAGTAATTTAAACTTAAAGAACTCTACAGGAAGAATCAATCCTAATCTTTCTGCTGGTAACGATACTCGCCCTATATTCGCTTATCCAACTGCAGGTGGTAAGGTTAATCCAACTTTTACAAACGTATTTTATCTAGATAATACAAGTAAAGGTGATTCTTATTCCTTAACTGCACAATTGCAAAAAGCTTTTGGAATGGGTCTTTACGCAACTGCAGCTTATACATACGGAGAAGCTAAAGATGTAAATTCTGGAGCAAGTAGTACTGCTTCTTCAAATACAAACTTTGTTCAAACACTAACCGGACCTAACAATCCACCTTTAGCGATCTCTAACTTTGACATTCGCCATAGGGTTATTGGAAGCTTAAATTACACGCTTGCTTATGGTAAGCAAAAAGCTTCTTCTACAACCATTTCATTATTTTATTCTGGTAAATCAGGAACTCCTTTTACGTATTTGTATGATGGTGACTTAAACCAGGATGGCTCTACTGGGAATGATTTATTATATGTTCCGCGTAATCTTTCTGAAATTAAATTGGCTGATATCCCTGCTACTACAGGATTAAATCCAACTCCTGTAATTCCAGTTGCTACTCAATGGGCTAATTTAGATGCCTATATTTCTAATGATCCTTATTTGAGTAAAATGAGAGGAAAGTATACTGCTCGTAATGGAGCAAGGATGCCTTGGGAAAATCTATTCGATCTAAGAATAATGCAAACTTTAGGAACAATTATTAAGGGTTCAAAAAACAATATCCAGATTTCGTTTGATGTAACTAACGTTGGTAACCTAATTAACAAAGATTGGGGAAAAGCTTACTTTATATCTAATACAGCATCAACTTTGATCAAGTATAACTACAACGCAACAACTGGTGGTACTTTTAATTTTGCTCCTCCAGCTGGTGGAACTGCTTATCAGTTGTCTTCGTTCATCTCAAGATGGCAAGGTCAATTAGGTCTTCGTTACAACTTCAACTAGTTAACAATTAGTCTTATAGTAAAAAGGTGGTCCCAAAAGGACCACCTTTTTTTTATGCCTACTTTTTATTTTAGCAGGGGATGATCCACATTCACCTCAAATTACCAGTCAATTAAGGTATCCAGTAACACTCATTCCTAACCTAGTCCTAATAAAAATTTATAAAATACAGACAAACAACTAATAAATGACTTAGTTATAGTATCGTTCCGTTATGGTTGCAATATCCTTGCAATATCTTAATGGATAACGAAATGATATTTCAATGATAATTCAAGGATATTGCAAGGATATTGCAACCTAGTTTTTTATCAGTTATTTATTAGTTGTTTATCAGTTAATATTAATAGCCAGATACCTTGTTTATGTTAGTTTGTCTGCTTACCTTGCGGTTAAATTACTAATTATGGGAATTGCGATTAATGGCCTTCATGGCGAAGTAACCGGAAGGGTGGATAACCTGGTTTACTACGTTTTAAATGGTAAAAATGTAGTGAGAAAGGTGGGTAAGTCTTATAAGCCCGCTTCTACGGCGCAGCTTAGCGCAAGGATGTTAACTAAGCTTTCGAGTCAATTTTTCAGCAAGCTACAGGATTATATCAATGTTGGCTTCGGTATCGAGGCGCTTGGTACTGATAAAAATGCTTTCAATCTGGCCATTCAGGAGAATAAAAAGAGCATGTTAAAAGGTGTTTATCCTGATTTTACAATTGATTATCCAAAATTGGTGTTTAGTAGAGGCGTGCTCAAAACCAGCGAAGGTTTGAAGGCTATCGCAACTGTGGAGGGTATTTCTTTTACCTGGGATACAGATCCTAAAATGCCATGGGCAGAGTCAACAGATCAGGTGATGATGATTGCTTACTTCCCAACAGAAAACAAGGCCGTACATAAGCTTTTTGGCAACAACAGGATTACAGGTGAAGATCAACTGGTCTTATCGCCAAGTTTAAGAGGTAAATACGCCGAAACCTATATCGGCTTTATCTCTGCGGATAGGAAACAAATATCAGACAGTAGTTATACCGGAAGCATTAATTTAACGGAAACCGAATAGTGGGAATTTTAAGCACAGGGATTTTAGGCCCATTCCGCAATAAAACAGGATCAGTAATAGGGCGCAAGCATCGTGGTCAGGATGTGATGACTTCCCTCTACCGCACAAATAAGACTCCAAAGGAAGGAACGGTTAAACAAAAGGAGTCGCGGTTTAAATTTGCTACGCTTAATGTTTTTCTAAACAACATTTCAGAGTTGGTTATTCCAGGATTTAAAAAACTGGCCAAGGGTGGTAATCCCATAAACACAGCGTATTCTTACAATTGTGATCATGCATTTGTGGTTAGCGAAGGTGAGATCAAGCTCAATCTTCCCAAACTGGTGTATAGCGTAGGAAATGTTGAAGGGCCTGAGAGTCTTCAAATGGTTTCTGAAAATGGCCATATCACCATGAGCTGGCTGGAACAACCACAATCGCTATTTTGCCAGGGCAGTGATACCGTCAATTTCCTGATCTATAATGAGACCATAGGGGATTCGGCATATTTTATGAACTACCGCGATCGATCAGACTTAGGTGTCAGCTTAGATGTAAGGCCGGATATTGGTCACGATGTTCATTGCTATATCAGCTTTGCTTCAGCCGATGGTAAAACGCAGGGGAACAGCATTTATTTGGGTATGATTAAAGTGCTTGGCGAATAAGAATAAATTTTCTTATCTTCATCAGCATACCCAATAACCAAATGAAATTTAATTCTTTGACTGCATTAAAAAGCGCTATTTTACTGTTAACGCTATTTTGTATTCCCGTTTTTTTAAGCGCTCAGTCTGCAAAAAAGAAGTTTAATGTCATTGCTTTTTATACCGGTAAGGAAGATCAGGCCCATGTTAGCTATGTGCATGAGGCGAATAAGTGGTTTCCTAAAATGGGTATGAAATACAACTTCGCTTACGATTCTACCAGCAACTGGGACAATCTCAATCCTGAATTTCTTAAGAAATACCAGGTGGTGTTGTTTTTAGATACCCGACCGGAAAAGCCCGAACAGCGTGCTGCTTTTGAAGCCTATATGAAAAATGGCGGGGCATGGATGGGTTTTCATTTTTCGGCATTTGCCTTAACACCATCAACGTATCCGCAAAACTGGGATTGGTACCATCAGGAATTTTTGGGATCGGGGGGGTATGGGAGCAATACATGGCGACCAACTTCTGCGGTTTTAAGGGTAGAGGATCTTAAGCATCCGGCTACCAGTAAATTGCCGGTTACTTTTAAATCTGCGCCTAATGAATGGTACAGATGGGAAAACGACCTGCGTAAAAATCCGAATATTAAGATACTATTGTCTATAGACAGCAGCAGTTTCCCGCTGGGTACCGGTCCTAAAGAATATGAGATTTGGCACAGCGGCTATTACCCGGTAGCCTGGACCAATAAAAAATACAAAATGGTTTATGTAAACATGGGGCATAATGATATGGACTATGAACATGGACCTATTAATAAAGAACTATCGCATACTTTCGATAGCGAGATTCAAAATAAATTTATCATATCCAGTTTATTGTGGCTTGGTAAATGATTTTAATACGCTGATTAACCTTTTATTAAGCGAAAATTAATGACTTAATATATATTTGATTGATATGAATAAACTAAAACTATCTAAATCTTACCAGGCAATTTTAGTATTGCTAATGGCTTGCTTTCCCTCTGCAGTTGTTTTTGGACAAATGCAGTTTCCAGGAGCAGGTAATTTGAAATATGTAGATCCGCGTATTGGAAATGTTGGTGCGATATTGGAGCCAACCAGACCAACGATTCAATTGCCTAACCAGGTGATCAGGATGACGCCTCAGCGTGCCGATTATATTGATGATCAGATCAGCAGCTTTCCATTAACGGTGGTTTCTCACCGTAACGGACAAGTGTTTGCCATAAAGCCAACGCTAAGTGTTACGGATAACAAACGCATGACTTATGATCATGATCTGGAAGTTAATCGCCCTTGGTATTATTCTACTTATCTGATTGATAATGACATTAAAGTAGATTTTACTCCGGGTAAAAAGGCTGGGATCTTTAAGTTTGCTTATCCGACAGGAAGTATTAAAGCTTTGATCCTGGATCGATACAATGGTGGTTTTAGCGACTATAAATTAACTACTGATAAAGAAATTACTGGTGTAGAAACCTGGGATGGTGTAAAGGTATTTATGTATGGTACTTTCAATGCCAGTGCTACTGCTCAGAAAGATGGTGATCGGTTATTGGTAAGCTTCGATAGTAAAGCACCCAATACTATTGAATTTAGATATGCATTGTCGTTCATCAGTGCAGAACAGGCTAAAAAGAACTTTAACAATGAACTGAAGGATGTTTCTTTTGATCAACAATCTAAAATTGGAGAAGCTGCATGGGCTAAAGTAATCAACCAAATTGGTGCTACTGGCGGTACAGATGCACAAAAGAGGTCATTTTATACCGCCCTATACCGTTGCTATGAGCGGATGGTAGACATTACTGAAGACGGTCAGTACTATAGTGGTTACGATAAAAAAATTCATACCACCAATAGGCCATTCTTTGTAGATGATTGGGTATGGGATACTTATTTAGCGCAACATCCATTAAGGACGATTTTAAATCCTGCACAAGAGGGAGATATGTTGAACTCTTATGTAGATATGTATAAACAAAGTGGCTGGGTGCCAACTTTCCCATTGTTGTATGGCGATAATCCTTGTATGAATGGTTTCCATTCTACCATAACTTTTCTGGATGCCTACCGCAAAGGAATCCGTAATTATGATGTTAAGGCTGCTTATGAGGGAATGTATAAAAATGCGACCCAAGCCACAATGCTGCCATGGAAAAACGGACCTAAGACTGATCTTGAAGATTTTTACTATGATAAAGGTTACTTCCCTTCTTTAAAAATAGGCGAGAAGGAAACGAATACAACGGTACATGGTTTTGAAAAACGCCAGGCGGTGGCCATTACTTTGGGCCATAGCTATGACGATTGGGCGCTTGGTCAGTTTGCTAAAGAGTTGGATAAAACAGCTGATTTTACCAAATTCTCCGGACGCGCAAATAACTATAAGAACCTTTGGGATTCGAAAACGCAAATGTTTTTGCCTAAGGACAATGAAGGCAACTGGGTTAAAATAGATCCTAAGTTTGATGGTGGAATGGGTGGTAGAGATTACTATGATGAGAACAACGGCTGGACTTACCTATGGCAGGTACAGCATGATGTTAAGGGTTTGATTGATTTGTTTGGCGGTGTGCCAAGCTTTGAGGCCAAGCTTGATCAGCTTTTCCGTGAGCCACTTGGCAGAAGTAAGTACGAGCTTTGGGCAAAGTTTCCTGATTTTACAGGAATAAACGGCCAGTATTCTATGGGCAATGAGCCTAGTTTCCATATCCCTTACTTGTTTAATTTCACCTCATCACCATGGAAAACACAAAAGAAAATACGTTTTTTACTGGATACCTGGTATAAGGACAATGTATTCGGTATTCCGGGCGATGAAGATGGTGGCGGTATGTCTGCCTTTGTGGTATTCTCTTCCATGGGTTTTTATCCTGTAACACCTGGAAATCCAGTTTATACGATAGGTAGTCCGGTGTTTGAAAAGGTAACTATTGATTTGCCAAATGGTAAGCAGTTTTCTATGATTGCCAACAAATGTTCTGGAATCAATAAATACATACAAAGTGCTAAGTTTAACGGTCAGCCAATAAATACACCTTGGTTTACGCATGAACAATTAGTTGCTGGTGGTAAGCTGGAGCTGGAAATGGGTCCATTACCAAACAAGAAGTGGGGTGTAAAATAGCTGAATAGATTGCTTGTATAGTTTATGATACATATATTCAAGTAATTGGATATATGTATTACCTTCATACTAACTATTTATAAACCTGTAACACCAATTGATTCATGAAGGGAAAATCTATAATCTGCTTAGTCGGGTTATCCTTGCTGGCTATTACCTGCAAGGTTACACAAACAGCATTGCAGCGCGATGCAGCTGGAAAGATCATCGTAAACCTTAATCCTTCTCCCGCTTACCTTAGTCCCCAGGAAAGTATGAAAACCATACATCTCCAGAAAGGCTATCACCTGGAGCTTGTAGCTAGTGAACCGATGATTCATGAGCCGGTAGCTATTGCGTGGGACGGTAATGGGCGTTTATTTGTAGCCGAAATGAATACATACATGCAGGATGCCAACGGTACAGGCGAAGGCAAGCCGGTATGTACGATTAAAAGATTGGAAGACACCAACAGTGATGGTAAAATGGATAAAGCTGTTGTATTTATCGATAGCCTGCTGTTGCCAAGAATGATTATGACGCTTGATGATCGCTTGCTGGTAGCAGAAACGTACGACAATAGCATTTACAGCTATAGGGATACCAATGGTGATGGTAAGGCAGATGAAAAGAAAAAGGTTTTTAGTAACGAAACAAAGAACCAAAATAACCTGGAGCACCAAAGAAGTGGCCTGGTTTGGAACCTGGACAACAAGATTTATGTTACTGTAGAAAATGTGCGGTATAAGTTTGATAACGGCATGCTCAAATCTGAATACCTGCATGAAGGTCCGGGTGGACAGTGGGGGCTGGCTAACGATAACTACGGCAGGTTGTACTTTTCTGCTGCCGGTGGAGAAGCTCCGGCATTGAACTTCCAGCAAAACCCTTATTATGGGAGTTTAGACTTTGGCGATCAATACGACAACGAATTTCAGGCAGTATGGCCATTGATCTCTACCTCAGATGTGCAGGGAGGCATAGGCAGACTTCGTCCGGATAGTACGCTTAACCATTTTACGGCATGTACCGGTCAGTCGATATTTAAAGGAAATTCCCTGCCTGCAGATATGGATGGAGATCTGTTGATTTGTGAGCCGGTAGGACGCTTAATAAGACGCGCCAAGGTAACCAATACCAACGGAAAGATTACCCTCAAAAACGCCTACAATAAAGAAGAGTTTATAGCCTCAACAGACATGAATTTCCGACCGGTAAATAGTGCTACTGGTCCGGATGGCTGCTTATATATCGTAGATATGTACCGTGGTATTATACAAGAAAGCGCCTGGACGCAACCCGGAAGTTACCTTAGACCACAAATTACCAGGAGGGGATTAGATAAAAACATTGGCAGAGGTAGGATATACCGTGTGGTATATGATGGGATAAAACCCGATAAAACCTTGCCACGCATGCTGAGCATACCAAGTGCGCAGTTGGTGCAATACCTAGCACATCCAAACGGATGGTGGCGGGAAAATGCCCAAAAGATTTTGGTAATTAGGGGTGATAAGAGCATCGCACCTGCTTTAAAAACAATGGCCACTACTGCTACCTCTCCCTTGGTCAGGATCCATGCTTTGTGGACTTTAAACGGTTTAGAAGCACTGGACAGGCAAACTTTGCTTGGTGCCTTAAAGGATAAAAATGCACAGGTACGTAAAACTGCAGTTTGGATTTGTGATGAAGCGGTAAGAAAAGGAGATGAGCAATTGGTAAATGCATTAGCATTCCTTAAAAATGATGAAAGTGCAGATGTGCGTTATCAGCTGGCATTAACCCTAAGGTTTAATGAATCAGATCAATCTAATAAAATTAAAAAGGATTTGGTAGCTGCACATCCGGCTGATTTGGCTATGGTAGCATCTCAAAATAAATATCAAAATCAAATAAGTGCACGTGTGGCAAGAGATTTAGAGAATAAGAAATTGGCTCAGGCCGATCAGCAAACCATAATGGAAGGTGCCACGATATTTAAACAGCTGTGTGCCACCTGCCATGGTGCAGAAGGAAAAGGCGTGATTAGCGGTGGTAAAGGAATGCCTGCTCCGGTACTAGCAGGTGCTAAGGACCTGAATGGCGACCCGGAAAAACTAATCAGAATACTACTTCATGGCCTATCTGGTCCGATTGATGGTAAAAACTACGCAGATGTAATGCCTGCCTTGGGTTTTAACACGGATGAGTATATTGCATCCGTATTAAGTTATATCAGAAATGATATGGGTAATAAAGCATCAGTAGTTAAACCTGCTGATGTAAAGAAAGTTAGAGCCTTAGTAGGAGAGCGAAATAAACCATGGACAATAAAGGAACTTGATGCTTTGAAAAAATAATTACATATTTAGCAACTATTACCCTGTAACCACTACAACCAAATATATGGCAAACATTCAAACATCAAAACTATTCTGGGCAAGCTGTCTGGCACTTTTAGTAACCTCGCTCTCTTTCGGTATCCGTGCCGGGATGATGGGTCAGCTTGGAATAGACTTTCAATTAAACGCTACTCAATTAGGAACCATTACGGCAACTGCGTTCTGGGGATTCCCCTTAGCAGTAATAGTAGGCGGGTTTATCGTGGATATTATCGGTATGAAACGCTTATTGGTTATGGCCTTTGTTTTTCACCTTGCAGGTATTGCCCTTACTATTTTTGCTCAGGGTTACTGGACACTATTTTTCTCTACCCTTTTAATTGGTATCGCAAATGGAACAGTAGAAGCAGCTTGTAATCCATTGGTTGCAACCTTATATCCTGAAGACAAAACTACCCGCTTAAATTACTTTCACTTGTGGTTCCCGGGCGGTATAGTTATCGGTACGCTATTGGTAACACTATTGGTACATCTTGGTATTGGATGGCAGGTACAAGTAGCAGTGATGCTAATCCCTACCTTAATTTATGGATTCTTATTCTCCAGACTGGAGTTTCCGGTTACAGAACGTGTATCATCAGGCTACTCAAGTTCAGATATGTACAAGGCGGTACTTTCGCCATTGTTCCTATTTATGGTAGTTTGTATGTTCATGACAGGTATTACAGAGTTATTTACCGGTCAGTGGATCAGCTTGTTGCTTAAAAACGTGACAGAAAACGCCATATTGCTGGTTACCTTAACCGCAGGAATGCAGGTATTGGGTCGTGCATTTGCTAAGCCTATTGTTAAAAAGCTAGCACCATCAGGCGTATTATTATTTTCTGCCATATTCTCGGCAGCGGGATTGTACATGTTAAGTACGTTTACAGGTAACTCTATTTTCTTTGCTGCAGTAGTATTTGGAATTGGCGTATGTTATTTCTGGCCTACCATGATTGGTTTTGTGGCAGAAAACATTCCACAATCTGGTGCCCTTGGTTTAAATTTACTGGGCGGTGCAGGTATGTTTGCAGTATCGGTATTTACCATATTTATGGGAAGCTATTATGACGGACTAGTGGTTAAACATTTACCTGGCGGTGCGGATTTGGCTACCTATTCTGCCGCGACAGAAGGGACGGCCCAGGCAACAGCACTTGGCGCAGCCAAGAATCTTGCTGGTCCGGAGGTGTTACAAGTAACCCTTATCCTTCCAATCATACTGATTTTCGCATTCGGCGGATTGGTATTTTATATGAATTCAAGAAAAAAGAAGGTAGCGATCAGCTAAATCAATAATTACATATATGCTGTTACTAGGTATTGATGTAGGCACATCATCTATAAAAGTTTCTGTTGTGGATGCTGCGGATAGCAGCATCCTGGCAACAGCCCAATATCCCGATACAGAATCAGAAATCCTGACCCCGCAACACGGCTGGGCAGAGCAAGATCCCAACATGTGGTGGGAGCATGTGCAAAAAGCTATTATCGGTTGTAATCAAAAGATCAAATATAATCCTGCAGATATTGCTGCCATTGGCATTGCCTACCAGATGCATGGGTTGGTAGTCATAGATGAACAAGGAGAAAGCCTGAGAAACAGTATCATCTGGTGCGACAGTCGCGCGGTAGAGATTGGCGATCAGGCGATGGAAGCAATAGGAAGAGATCGCGCGTTAGCGCATTTGTTGAATTCGCCAGGTAATTTTACGGCTTCTAAACTGGCCTGGGTAAAAGCCAACCAGCCGGAGCTTTATGCAAAGATCAAAAAGGTAATGCTACCTGGAGATTACATTGCTTTTAAGCTGACAGGGGAGGTAACCACAAGTATTTCAGCATTGTCTGAGGGTATCTTTTGGGACTTCAAGGAAAATGAGCTCTCTAAAGATGTCATGAAGCATTACGGCTTTGATGAGGCATTGATCCCGCAGGTGAACCCTGTATTTTCTGCACACGGATACCTGAGTAAATCAGTAGCTGAGCAGATTGGTTTGAAGGAAGGAATTCCGGTGTCATACAAATCAGGAGATCAGCCAAATAATGCACTTTCATTAAATGTTACAGAGCCAGGAGAAGTGGCTGCAACCGCAGGAACATCAGGCGTGATTTACGGCGTAACAGATCAGTTGCTGTGCGACAAGCAAAGCAGGGTAAATACCTTTGCCCACGTAAACCACAGTATAGAAAAACAACGCTTAGGCGTATTGTTGTGTATCAATGGAACGGGTAGCATGAACAGGTGGACAAAGAACCTGGCAGGTGCTGATTTAAGTTACCCGGCAATGAATAAAGCAGCAGCTGCTGTAGCACCTGGAAGCGAAGGCTTACGCGTGTTGCCTTTTGGCAATGGTGCAGAGCGTATGCTGAACAACAAAATAGCAGGCGCACACTTACGTAACATAGACCTTAACCTGCATTCTAGCGCACATGTTTTTCGTGCGGTACAAGAAGGCATTGCATTCTCGTTCCGTTATGGCCTCGATATTTTAAGGGAAAACGGAATGGAGCCTGCCGTAATCAGAGCCGGACAATCAAACCTGTTTTTAAGTGAGGTATTTACCCAATCGTTTGTAAACATTACAGGCGTACCGGTAGAGCTTTATGAGAACGACGGTAGCTTTGGAGCGGCCATTGGTGCAGGTATTGGTGCAGGTATTTACCAATCTGCAGGAGAAGCATTCAGTTACAAAAAACCGCTTAAAGTAGTCGAACCATCAGGAAATGCTTTAGAAGCACCCTACCAGGATTGGAAAGAAATCCTTAAACAACAATTAGCATCTGTAAACAATTAGAACCACAAATAAAACATTGTAATATGTCAGCACTTAATTTTGAAAACGAATTTTTTAAAGGAATTGAACAAGTAAAATTTGAAGGACCGGGCAGTGATAATCCATTAGCATTTAGGTATTATGATGCAGAAAGGGTAATAGGAGGTAAGACATTAAAAGACCACCTTCGCTTTGCCGGAGCCTATTGGCATTCCTTCTGCGGTAATGGTGCAGATCCATTTGGCGCGCCAACACATAATTTCCCATGGGATGTAAAGTCTGAACCTGTTGCACGTGCAAAAGATAAGATGGATGCTGCTTTTGAGTTTTTGACTAAAATGAACCTTCCATACTATTGCTTCCACGATTTAGATGTGGTTGATTACGGATTAGACATTAAAGAGAACGACCGCAGATTACAAGCTTTGGTGGATTATGCCAAAGAAAAACAAGCACAAACAGGCATTAAGTTACTTTGGGGAACTGCGAACTTGTTCTCTAACCCAAGGTATATGAATGGTGCATCTACCAATCCTGATTTCCATGTATTGGCTCATGGTGCTGCTCAAGTTAAAGCTGCAATAGATGCAACTATTGCATTAGGTGGAGAAAACTATGTATTCTGGGGTGGAAGAGAAGGATATATGTCGCTCTTAAACACCAATATGCAACGTGAGCAAGACAACTTTGCTAAATTCTTGCATGCTTCAAAAGACTATGCGCGCAGAAACGGTTTCAAAGGAACATTCTTTATTGAGCCTAAACCATGCGAACCAACTAAACACCAGTACGATTATGATGCGGCTACTGTATTGGGCTTCCTTCAGAAATATGATTTGATGGGTGATTTTAAATTAAACCTGGAAGTAAACCATGCTACTTTAGCTGGTCACACTTTCCAACATGAATTACAAGTAGCTGCAGATGCAGGTTTGTTGGGTTCAATTGATGCTAACCGTGGCGATTATCAAAATGGATGGGATACAGATCAGTTCCCGAACAACATTAATGAACTGGTAGAATCTATGCTGATCATTTTGGAAGCCGGTGGTTTACAAGGTGGCGGTATTAACTTTGATGCGAAGATCCGCAGAAACTCTACAGATCCAGCTGATCTTTTCTATGCACACGTTGGTGGTATGGATTTATTTGCAAGAGCATTGATTATTGCTAGTGAGATTTTAGAAAAATCTGAATACAAAAAGATCCGTACTGATCGTTATGCGTCATTTGAGACAGGTAAAGGAGCAGAATTTACTGCCGGAAAACTTTCATTAGAAGACCTTCGTGAGTATGCCATTGAAAAAGGCGAGCCTGCAAAAATTAGCGGCAGACAAGAATACATGGAGAATTTAATTAACAGATACATATAGATTGATGAGAAAATCCCTCGCTGTTTTAATTCTCTCACTTTTTTTTTTAGCCGGATTTGCACAGACCACTGCATTAAAACTTTGGTATAATAAGCCGGCAGAAAAAACATGGGAAGCTGCACTTCCAATTGGTAACGGCAGAATTGCCGCAATGGTGTATGGCAACCCGGCCAGTGAATTAATTAAACTAAACGAGGCGACTATTTGGTCGGGCGGACCAAACCGTAACGACAACCCTAAAGCTTTGGCAGCGCTTCCGGAGATCAGGAAACTGATATTTGAGGGGAACTACGACGAGGCGAGTAAGGTGGCAGCGGCTGGTATGGAGTCTAGAATAAATGGCATGAATTACCAGCTTTTGGGCAACCTTAAGCTGGTATTTCCTGGTCATGATAACTATTCAGATTATTACCGTGAGCTGGATATTGAGCGCGCGATAACAAAAACGACCTATGTTGTGAATGGCGTAACCTATAGCAGGGAACTTTTTGCTTCATTGGGAGATCAGGTTATTGCGATAAAACTGACTGCAAGCAAACCGGGAATGCTGACTTTTAGCGCCGGAATGGAAAGTGCGCAACAATCCAATGTAAGCACCAGAAATGGCAATGAGCTGTTGCTGAATGGAATATCTGGCGACAAGGACGGAGTTAAAGGTGCGGTTAAATTCAATTCCATCGTAAAAGTTTCCGCCGAAGGCGGTAAGGTTTCCACAACAGATCAGTCAGTTGAAGTGAGCAATGCCAATTCCGTTACTATATTGGTTTCCATTGCTACAAACTTTAACAGTTATAAAGATCTGAGTGGAGATGAAAATAAAAGAGCAGCAGATTATTTGTCGAAAGCTAGCGTTAAGTCTTACGAAGCGCTAAAACAAGCCAACATTATTGCTTACCAAAAGCTGTTTAACCGTGTAAAGTTAGATTTAGGGACGACTGATGCAGTAAAGCAACCAACAGATGTACGCTTGGCTAACTTTGCGAAAGGAAATGACCCACAGTTGGCGGCATTATACTTTCAGTTTGGCAGGTATTTATTAATCTCCTCCTCACAACCGGGCGGCCAGCCAGCAAACCTTCAAGGCATCTGGAACGATAAAATGAGTCCGCCATGGGGTAGCAAATACACCATTAACATCAATACAGAGATGAATTACTGGCCAGCTGAATCTACCAATTTAACGGAGATGCATGAGCCATTGGTTAAAATGGTTAAGGAGCTTTCCGTAACCGGGCAGGAAACAGCAAGGGTAATGTACGGTTCAAAGGGCTGGGTAGCACACCATAACACCGATATTTGGCGCATAAGTGGTGAGGTTGACGGCGTATATTCAGGTATGTGGCCTATGGGAGGAGCTTGGTTAAGCAGACACCTTTGGGATAAATATTTGTACAGTGGTGATAAAGCTTATTTAGCATCCGTTTATGATGCGATCAAAGGCTCCGCAGAATTTTATAGTGATTTTCTGGTAGAAGAGCCTAGCCATAAATGGTTGGTGGTAGCACCCTCCAATTCACCTGAAAACGCACCGGCTGCCGCCCAAGGTAAATCTATACAAGCCGGAACAACGATGGACAATCAAATCCTATTTGAGTTGTTCTCTAATGTGATCCGTGCATCAGAAATACTGGGCAAGGATAAAGCGTTTGCAGAGCGGCTAAAAGGATTGAGAAAGCGACTACCGCCAATGCAAATTGGGCAATACAGTCAGCTGCAGGAATGGTTGCAGGATATGGACAACCCAGGCGATAAACACAGGCACGTATCCCATTTGTTTGGGGTATTTCCGGCAGGAGAGATTTCGCCGTACCGTACACCAGAATTATTTGATGCGGCGCGTACCTCCTTATTATATAGAGGCGACGTATCTACTGGCTGGTCGATGGGTTGGAAAGTTAACCTTTGGGCAAGATTCCTGGATGGAAACCATGCCTATAAATTGCTGACCGACCAATTGACTCCGGCAAGTAACCGATCAGAATCTGGTGGTACCTATCCAAATTTGTTTGATGCACATCCACCTTTCCAGATAGATGGTAATTTTGGCTGTACCGCTGGAATAGCAGAAATGCTGATGCAAAGTTATGATGGCGACATTCATTTATTGCCTGCATTACCAGATGTGTGGACAAAAGGAAGCGTTAGTGGCTTAAGGGCCAGGGGAGGTTTCGAAATTGTTAACCTAAGCTGGGAGAATGGAAAAGTGACTAAGGTGGCTATAAAATCCACGCTGGGCGGTAAATGTAGAATACGTGTTGCTACTCCGCTTAAGGGTAAGTTAATAGCAGCAAAAGGAGAAAATACCAACGTATTTTACCAGGTAAACGAAACACCAAAACCATTGATTTCAGAGAAAGCTAAATTGAACCCTACGGGTGTAAAGGAAACATTACTATATGATTTTGATACAAAACCGGGACAAACTTATATATTTAACTTATAAAACTAAAGACAACCAAATTAACCATGAATGATTTAACGAGCAAGCCTGCCTTTACGGACAAGAAATTCCTTGTCACCATTATTTTTGTAACCTCCCTTTTTATGTTCTGGGGAATTGCCATTAGCATGTCCGACGTACTTAATTCTCACTTTCGATCGACCATGAACTTGTCGAGATTTCAATCCGGTTTCGTGCAATTTGCAACTTTTGGAGCTTATGGGGTAATGGGTATTCCTGCCGGGCTGTTTATGAAAAGGTTCGGTTACAAAAACGGGGTATTGTTTGGACTTGCGCTTTTTGCTACAGGGGCTTTTTTGTTTATACCAGCGGCAAATATATCTTCATTTCCATTCTTTGGCGGAGCGCTATTTATATTAGGATGTGGTTTATCTACCTTAGAAACTGTAGCACACCCCTTCGTAGCTTCCCTTGGAGATCAGCGTACAAGTGATTTAAGGATCAATTTCGCGCAAACTTTTAATGCGATAGGAACTATGCTCGGTCCAATTATTGGTGGGTATTTTTTATTAAGTCATGAGGTAAAAGGAAGTACGGATTTAACTTCAGTTAAGATTCTTTACGCAGTAATTGGAACCGTAGTTTTGCTTGTTGCCGTTTTATTTTCTTTTGTAAAAGTACCGGACACTGTGGATCCACATGGCGTAAGCGTTGCTGATGCCAGTGCATTAAATGTAGATGTAGCTCCGGAAAAGAGTCTCTCCAATCATAAGCATTTTGTTTGGGCTGTTATTGCTCAATTCTTTAATGTAGCTGCTCAAGCTGGTACCTGGGCATATTTTATCAACTATTCTCATGAAATAATTGGCTTAAAAGCTGATAATGCATCTTACATAATGGGTGGAGTTTTTATGGGAATGATGCTAGCCGGTCGTATCATTGGGACTTTTTTAATGCGATTTATTGCGCCAAATAAATTGTTGGCTGCATTCGCTTTAGGAAATATTGTGATGTGTATCATTGTGGCTCAGGGCTATGGTATGGTTTCTTTTGTCGCCTTATTGATGATCAATTTCTTCTTTAGCATTATGTTTCCAACCATTTTCAGTTTAGGACTTAAAAATTTAGGTGCTAAGACTCAACAAGCTGCCTCATATATTTCAATGGGTGTAGTTGGTGGTGCCTTTTTCCCCTTGATAATGGGTGCATTTGCCGACCATTATGGCGTTGCGAATGCGTACTATCTTCCAATTATTTGTTACATCATCATCTTCATGTTCGGTTATAAATTATACAAAGTTAGACACCATTAAACTAACTTTTCTTTTGGCACTAAATACATAGAATTTAATAACACCGTTATTTAATAAGAAGTTTAATAATTATTTAATTTACACTAATGAAATTGATTTCAAACAAATGGCTGCTAGGGGCCTCATTACTATTATCTGTTCAATTTGCGCAGGCACAGGATTGGGCAAATCTAAAACGTTATCAGGAAGATAATTCAAAACTTGCTGCTCCGGCAGCAGGAGAGAATAGGGTAGTGTTTATGGGTAATTCCATTACCGAAGGCTGGAGAAATGCCTCACCAGAGTTCTTCACCTCTAATCATTATGTTGGCCGTGGCATCAGCGGACAAACAACCCCACAAATGTTGATTCGCTTTCACCAGGATGTGGTTGCGCTTAAACCAAAAGTGGTGGTGATGCTTTGCGGTATCAATGATATTGCAGGTAATTCTGGTCCCTCCACATTGGAAATGATAGAGGATAACATCGCCGGAATGGCAGAGATGGCAAAAGCAAATAAGATAAGGGTTGTGCTATCTTCAGTTTTGCCTGCATTTGATTTTCCATGGAAGCCAAATATGGATCCAGCTAATAAAGTCATTGCCCTTAATGAATGGATTAAAGCATATGCGGAAGCGCACAAACTTACTTATCTTGATTATCACACCGCAATGAAAGATGAAAGAAATGGTTTGCCTAAAAGTTTAGCTAATGATGGCATCCATCCAACTAAAGTTGGTTATGCTATAATGGAGCCTTTGGCTAAAGCAGCTATTGCAAAAGCGTTAAAGCAAAGAGTTAAATAATACAATTTACGATGTGTTAACCTGAGGAGCTAAGGATTTATTAGCTCCTTTTTTTTATAATATAGCTCAAGGCTGCTTTAGCTAATTCTTTTAAACAGCTACAGGTCTGCCTTTACACAAATACCATACAAGAACCATATTTAGACCATACTTCTACACAAAACAGGTACCTTTTTGCGAAGGAGTATGGTACTTGTATCGAAGAAGTATCGAAGCAGTTCCTATTCTGCCCAATTGTTGTCTCGTCATGTTGTCTTGTGCAATACCTATCTTTATCTGATATATAGAAAATCGAATCTTTCAATCCATCTTATATGAAATTTAAAATATTAGTACTGTTGCTGGGGTGTTCGATTCTCGTACAAGCTATATAAGTTACAAAAATCGATAATAACTTGATTATTAGCGGTTTTTGCTTTAAAACGGGTTATTTTTCTAAATTGCTTAAATTCGCGATAATTCATCAAAATATTGAAAATCGATTAATTAAGGAATTTTTCAGAGTTCAACTCTCAATTATCCCGGAACGGGAGTTTCGAACAAAAAATTGATAATCAGCAACTTAATTAGTTTTACCATTTTCATCTTTATTGTCGAACGCTGAATCATCCTTTTTTCGAAGCATAAAATCAACAATAAGGCTTGCCATTAAATCTAATAGTTGCTTTTCTTCATCGGTAGTTTGTTGTGGTTTTTGAATACGTTTTGCTGGCCGCTTTTTCATATAAATAGTATTAAATTATTAAGTATAATTTGATACTATTACTGATAGTTTTACTACCTTGTGTCATAACGTTATTTTTTGTCTCGGATGTAATTCAGGATCAAGTTGTCAATTCTGTTTCCGGTCAAATATTTTATCTCAATTAATTACTATATGCCAAAACATGATGCTTATCGACAAATAGGATATATACAACAAGCCTTGTCTCAAAATAGAAAACCAGTTGGAATATTTTTGGGTGCAGGCTGCCCACTTTCTATCCGTGTTGACCATCAATGCGAAGTAGAAACAAAAAAGGAATTTTCAAATCCGGTTATTCCAGATGTCGCAGGGCTAACGACAATAATTCTTGATAGATTAAAAGGAACAAAAGAAAAAAAGTCTGCTTGTGACAAATTAGTCGCTCAAATGAAGAGTGATGGATTAAAAGAGCCTAATATCGAAGATATTTTAAGTCACTTAAGAGGATTACGATATGTGGCTGGAAAGGGAATGGTAAGAGACTTTGTTGCAAAAGATTTGGACGAATTAGATGTTGATATTTGCAAAATCATCTCAAAAGAAGTAAATAAAGAATTACCAAATAACGAATCTCCCTATCACAATTTAGCAATCTGGGCAAGAGCGATACCTCGTGCTAAGCCAGTTCACATTTTTACAACAAATTATGACCTCCTTGTAGAACAGGCTTTGGAAGAAAGTGCTTGTCCTTATTTTGATGGATTTATTGGAAGTAGAAAAGCATTTTTTGACTTAGGAACTGTTGAAGATGAATATTTACTACATCCAAGATGGTGCAGATTATGGAAAGTGCATGGGTCAATAAATTGGAGAACGGATAAAAATAAAAAAGTTGTTAGATGTGATAAGATCGATGAAAGTGAGGGATATCTAATTTATCCATCGCATTTAAAATATGACCAAAGTAGAAAGATGCCTTATATTGCAATGCTTGATCGCTTAAAGCAATTTATACTTTCTCCAGCTTCAGTTCTATTTCTATCAGGATATTCATTTAGTGACGATCACATTAACGATGTAATAGTTCAGGGCTTACAAAGTAATCCTACAGCGATGAGTTTTGCTTTTATCTATGGAAAACTAGATGATAATAAATATTTTAAGGTAAAGCAATGTGCAATGCAAGTTCCCAACCTTACAATAATTGCATTCGATAAAGGTATAGTCGGAAGACAAGAAGGTGATTGGACTTTAACAAACGATGATTTGATTAGTGAAATACCTGCTAAAGTTTTAACGAAATACACCAAAGAAGAAAGTGATGGTGACAAAAAGAATGAAATTGTAACTTATGAATTTACTTTAGGTGATTTTGCAAATTTTGGTCAATTTCTTAAAGAGATGAGCGTTAATCAAAATCAAGATAATGAATAGTTCGTCTAATCAGTCAACCCATCTTGGTTCTGTACAAGATGTCAATGGAACTTCTATAAGTGTAAAACTTACTGTGGGCCATTTTTCAGGTCTAACATTTGTTCACGGTCAAGGTTACAGAATTGGCCAAGTAGGTAGCTTTGTAAGGATACCCATAGGATATATTGATTTATTTGGAATTGTTTCACAAATTGGAGCTCGATCTGTCCCTGAGAATCTAGCTGATAAGGAGCCTGAAGGTTATAGATGGTTAACAGTACAATTAATTGGAGAGGGCTATAAAAAAGGAAAGTTTCAGAGAGGGATTTCTCAATATCCGACTATCGATGATGAGGTCCACTTAGTGTCAGAGGCAGATCTTGCAAAAATCTATGGTGAAGAAGGGCATCAACATCACATGGTAAGAGTTGGGCACATAGCTGGTTCAGAGTCTATTGATGCCCTTGTAGATATAAATAAATTAATCACAAGACATTCTGCTATCGTAGGCACGACTGGTTCCGGCAAATCGACTACGGTTGCAGGATTATTAACCGCGCTATCTGATATTGAAAAATTTCCTTCTGCAAGAATTATTGTGCTAGACATTCATGGCGAATATGGTAAAGCTCTAAGAGATCGGGCAAATATTTACAAAATCAATCCAGAACATAGGGTTGATGGTGAGAAATCATTGAAAATTCCTTTTTGGGCATTAAATGCAGATGAGCTATTGCAAATCACTTTTGGTAATTTTGGCGACAATTCGAAAAGTAAAAATATTGTACTTGAAAAGATCATAGAATATAAATTAGACGCATTAAAAAAATATCCAAAAAGCAGCCTTACATCTGAAAATCTCAGCGTTGATAGTCCAGTGCCATTCAGTTTGAACAAACTTTGGCATGAATTGTATTGTGCTGAATTTGGAACTTATTATTCTAAAAATAAACCTCCAATTGAAGCTAATTGGGCTTATGAAAAAGATGAACGGGGTAATGATTTAAAAGGTGATCCAGAAAGGGGAATTGCCCCGAAATTTAGAAAGGTAAAAGACATAAAAGAGGATGACGAAAAAATAAATTATTTACCGAACCCTCTTAACATAAGAAATCAATTAGAAAACTTAGGAGCTAAGCTAAGGATACCGAGATTCGACTTCCTACTTAAACCTGGGGAATGGACACCAAAGTTGGATGGCGAAGTTGATAAAGATTTAGATGAATTTATTAAAGACTGGATAGGAAACGAAAAACCAATCACCATTTTAGACTTGTCGGGAATACCATCATCAGTCTTAAATGATATTATTGGCATTTGTCTAAGAATAATCTATGACGGTTTATTTTGGTCTAGGAATTTACCTGAAGGAGGTAAAGAAAGACCTCTCCTCGTTGTTATGGAAGAAGCACATGCATATTTGAATGATAACTTTCATGGCATGGCATCAACAATTGTTCAGAAAATAGTAAAGGAAGGAAGAAAATATGGGATAGGAGCCATGATTGTGAGTCAACGACCTTCAGAAATTAATTCAACTATCCTTTCTCAATGCGGAACATTTTTTGCACTAAGATTGTCAAACAATACTGATCGTGCACACATCAAAGGTGCGATTACGGATAATTTAGACGGATTAACTGATATGTTGCCAATTTTAAGAACGGGTGAAGCCATAATTTTAGGTGAAGCTGTTAAGCTTCCTATGAGAACATTAATAGAGGCTCCACCTAAAGATAGAAGACCTGACAGTCAAGATCCAGTTGTATGTAGCGAACTTCCACCCGATTTATCTTTTAATGTTACTGGCGGTTGGGACGCTCCGAAAACTGAAAAAGAAGAATATTCACAATTTATTGAAGCTTGGAGAAAGCAAAGTCCTAAAATTGCTAATTCATTAAAAGACAAAAAATAAAAAACTAATGGAAAATTATAACGATTTTAGTTCATCAAATGTAGCTAGTATAAGCTATGAAGAATCTAGCTCCACTCTAGAGGTTGAATTTCATAATGGTAGCGTATATCAATATTACGATGTTGGATCAAATGTATGGGAGGATTTTAAGGCAGCTTCTTCTAAAGGACAATTTATACATCAGTACTTAAAGGGAAAATATCGTTATGCTAGGGTTTAGTGAAATTATTCGTTTCTAATAAACTTAAAATCCCCCTACAAGTAAGCTCGTTAAAAATACAGTACATTTTTATTGCCAAGAGATAAAGGACCAGAAGAAAGCACTATTCGAAAGTGCGTTTGTTAAAGGACAAGTGTTGCCATTGGGCAAGGTTGATGAGAAATATCTGCAACATTATCAGTCGGTAATTAGGTCGATCTGATAAAATTTGTCTATTACCAATAGGGCTGAATTCGGAATGTGAATATGAGGCTTGCATACAAAAAATTTATAT
The DNA here is from genome assembly GCF_054057295.1 of Pedobacter sp. UYP24. Lineage (NCBI taxonomy): Bacteria > Pseudomonadati > Bacteroidota > Sphingobacteriia > Sphingobacteriales > Sphingobacteriaceae > Pedobacter > Pedobacter sp. UYP24. The sequence goes on along the minus strand of NZ_JBSRZD010000002.1, from coordinate 144,547 downwards.
TGAATAAATACAAGCATATGGAAAGAATAGATTTTCAACGACAGATACTTAGTCAGATACTTGTGACAGACTTACAGAACTCCCTTCTTAGTTTCGAGGAGAACAAAGAAAACGCAACGAAAATTGTACCGTATGTCCTGGCATCGAACACCCTGGATGATGCACAGGATGCCAATGCGTTGGCCTTATTGACTGAGCTTTTGAGCAACTTGAGAATCCCTCATCAAATCCTTGATATACTTCGTCTCTATACTCGCCTTGGTGAAAAAATTTCGCAAGTAACTTGGGACTATTTTTATAACTACACCTTCACTGGAAGAATTGAAACAAAATTTCAGGTTGATACGAGTGGACTAACTCCTGGTGCTCGTCCTTTGTTTGCTATAATTGCAGAGGACGCAATAGTAGATATTCTCCACGCACCTTTAAATATGCTTCTAGGGTTTATCGAACATATCTGTAGTACTTGGAAAGAACTACAAGCAATAGGTGCCATCACCTATTATTTGCCAAAGCATCACTCAGACCTATTTATTTATATTGAGGGACATGTGGCAGATTACTATGGGGCAATGCATCCATTTGATGCTGGTATAGCCACTCCCCAAAAGAACATTTTTAATGGATATAGGTTCATTGGAGTAATTGATGAATATCCATTTGACGCAAGAATAATTGATGTGGCAAAGCAAGTAGCATTCAATCAAGCTCAATCTACAAATTCATAAACATGGCAGGCTTTGTAGAATTTTCTTCGACATCAAATAAACTGGAGAAGAATGTACTGACTCATAGGAATATTATATCCCCTTTTGCCAAAATTTCCAACATCTCCAAAAGCTCAACAAAGGGTCGAGCCTTCATTGATGAAAATTATGGCTTGGTGTATGACGACTATTTTTTAAATGGTGAAACTGCAATTTATGGTCAAACCGACTTGTTGCCCACCTACTCGGGAGATCAATTAGCCAACTTTGGATTTCTTAGAGTTCCATTCAGGAAAATCCCACGTATCTATGTAAATGATAAACAGGAATTACTTAGTATCATTTCTTCGATCGAATCAAGAGATCCCAATTTGGTTTTATTATACAGGGGACAATCTTCTGAGCATTGTGTTCAACGCGGTAAAGATGCATTAACCACACTTTATGGCAGTACAGATGTAATTGAACCTTCACTGATTACTTCTGCCGCAAGGAAGAACCTCAAACTGGAAGAAATACTTCCATCATGGATGCCTATACTAAATTTGTATATAGATAGTGTTTTGAATGAGTTGCCCGGAAAAGTTTTGAGTCAGGTCGAACGGGAAATAAGAAATTTTCAGTGTGGTTCGAATTTTAGTGGATTTGCTCTTGCTATGTCCCAGCACTACGGTCTGCCAAGCGTCGGATTAGATGTAACTCCCGATCTTGATGTTGCTCTTTTTTTCGCATTTAAGAAATTTGTGACGGCAGGAACAAGCAGCCACTATAAATACATTGACAATAAGGATGGCGACCCCAATAAGCCTCCCGTTATTTACATTATGGCTCCTACTGAAGCTCAACAATTAAACTATTTTGATTTTAAACCAAGTGTACTGCCATTTTTAAGACCGGATATGCAGAAAGCCAGATTTATGCACACTGGGTGGGGCTTGAATAAGAACTTTGCTGCAACGAGGATTTTCTTGGCGTTATATCTTAATCCTACAGGTGATTTTGGCAGCATCAAATTACCTATGGAACTTTTCCCTATACAGGACAGCTTTGCCCAATTGATAAGCAATTTTAAAGAGGGCCAACGACATGATGATCCGATATTTGCGAAATTCCTGGAAGGATTCTATATCGTTGATTAAATATTTCTAATATTGACTGCTTGCAAAGCTGAATTTAAGTTGTAAATTTTAATTCACGGAGATATTTGGGAATTTCGAACAAAAATTTGATAATCAGTGACTTAAGTGGTTTTTCCGTTTTTACCTTCATTGTCGGACAATGGAGAATCCTTTTTTCGAAGGGTAATTTCAACAATATGGCTCGCTTATATTTTAAGCTTTCTTAAATTCGATAGATTTTGGCATTACTCGAGAAGGAGATACTAAATGAATTGACAATATAGGTGCAAGTTTCAAGTCGCTGATCATGTTCTACTTGTACCATTTTTCGGTCATATGAGGTACCAAAACATAGTCAAATGATGTACCAACTTAGCTCATATGACCTTTTTAAGTACACAACTATTGGGTAAATTTGTATTACACAACGCGATGTTAGCAAGCAGTGATGCATGTGAAAAAGTTCTTTGACGTATTTTTTGCCATCAGGCAATAATAAAACCTTCAGTTTAAGTCTGCAATACAAAACATATTGCCCTTAACGGGTACTATGGTATTTAATTGTAAACGAAAGTTCCGAATTCGCTATTGATGGTAACCTGCTTCTTATCAGAAGATTCAACTTTACCAATAATCTGAGCTTCAATATTAAAGCTTTTAGCTATGTCTATAATTGATGCAGCAATATCTGTGGGTACATAAAGTTCCATACGGTGACCCATATTAAAAACCTTGTACATTTCTTTCCAATCGGTACCAGATTGCTCTTGGATCAGTTTAAATAGCGGAGGGATAGAGAATAAGTTATCCTTAATTACATGCACGTTATCATTAATGAAATGGAGCACTTTAGTTTGTGCGCCACCGCTGCAATGTACAATGCCATGGATTTTACTTCTATATCCTTCCAACACTTTTTTGATGACTGGGGCGTAGGTTCGCGTTGGTGATAAAACTAATTTACCTGCGGTAACAGTTGTGCCATTGTCATCTATTGCAACTGGATCTGTTAAGCCTTTGCCTCCCGAAAAAACAAGATCAAAAGGTACAGCAGGATCAAAGCTTTCAGGGAAAGTATTGGCAACCGATTTATTGAAAACATCATGCCTGGCTGAAGTTAGTCCATTGGAACCCATCCCACCATTGTATTCCGTTTCATAAGTGGCCTGTCCGCTAGAAGATAATCCTACGATCACGTCGCCAGCCTGGATGGTATGGTTACTGATCACATCTTCACGTTTCATCCTGCAAGTTACCGTAGAATCCACTATGATGGTACGTACCAGATCACCTACATCAGCAGTTTCACCTCCGGTAGAATATATGGAAATACCTTGATCACGCAATTCGGCAAGGATTTCTTCTGTGCCGTTGATAATAGCCGCAATCACTTCTCCGGGGATTAGATTTTTGTTGCGACCGATAGTAGAAGATAACAAGATGTTTTCAGTTGCGCCTACACAGATCAGGTCGTCTATGTTCATGATGATGGCATCCTGCGCAATACCTCGCCATACAGATATGTCGCCGGTTTCTTTCCAGTAAACGTAAGCTAAAGAAGATTTTGTACCGGCGCCGTCGGCATGCATGATGTTGCAAAATGCCTCATCAGCACCCAGAATGTCTGGAATGATTTTACAGAAAGCCTGTGGAAATATACCTTTATCGATGTTCTTAATAGCCTGGTGTACATCTTCCTTAGAAGCAGAAACCCCGCGCTGGTTATACCTATTATCACTCATGTGCTGCAAATATAAAAAAATAACCCCTGCCATTACAGCAGAGGTTATAAAACTAAAAAATAGTTAGTATAGGTGGACTGTTTATTTCAAGAATAACAATTCTCTGAACTTAGGCAGAGGCCAAACACTGTCGTCAACAATTTGCTCTAATTTATCAGTATGGTAACGAATGGTGTCAAAGTAAGATTTAACCTCTAAATCGTAGCTGATTGCTTTATCACGTGTATCTTCAATGTGGTTGGTCACTTTACGTGCCTCTAACATGGTATCGATGCTTGTTTTAACCACACCTAAGTGTAATGAGATTTTGTTGATGATAGCAAGAGGAGTTTCTAAAGCATCATCTCCAAGGCCAAGTTCTTTCAATCCCTTGGCGTTTTCGATTAAAGTATTTTGGTAAGCGATAGTAGCCGGAATAATCATGCTATTTGCTACTTCACCCATTACCCTTGCTTCAATTTGAAGCTTTTTGTAATAGCTCTCTAACAAAATTTCATGACGGGCATGAAGTTCACGTTTACTGAAAATGTTGGTTTTAGTAAACAATTCAGTAGATTTTTCGCTAACGTAAGCGTCTAAAGCTACTGGAGTAGTTTTGATATTTGACAAGCCACGTTTTTCAGCTTCATCAGCCCATTCCTGGCTGTAACCATTTCCTTCGAAACGGATGTCTTTAGATTCTTTGATGTATTTTTTGATTACTGTTAACAAGGCAACATCTTTTTTCTCGCCTTTTTTGATCAGTTTATCTACATCAACTTTGAATTTAACCAATTGATCAGCAACGATTGCATTTAATACCGTCATTGGTGCTGATGAGTTAGACGATGAACCAACTGCTCTTAATTCAAACTTGTTACCAGTGAAGGCAAAAGGAGAAGTACGGTTACGGTCTGTATTGTCTAACAATATTTGTGGAATCTTAGGGATGCCTAACCACAGTGTATTGTCTTCTTTAACTTTTTTGCTGATACGTGAGTGTTCGATCTCGTCCAACACTTCGTTTAACTGCTGACCAAGGAAGATAGAGATGATCGCTGGTGGAGCCTCGTTAGCACCTAAACGGTGATCGTTGCTTACAGATGCGATAGAAGCTCTTAATAAATCTGCATGCTCATGAACAGCTTTAACGGTGTTTACAAAGAACGCTAAGAACATCAAGTTGTTTTTAGGCGTTTTACCTGGTGCCAAAAGATTTTTACCAGTATCAGTAATCAATGACCAGTTGTTGTGTTTACCTGATCCGTTGATGCCTGCGTATGGTTTCTCGTGTAATAACACTTTGAATTTATGTCTTAAAGCAACTTTCTCCATCAAATCCATCAACAATTGATTGTGATCAATCGCTAAGTTGATTTCTTCATAAATAGGAGCACACTCGAATTGCATTGGAGCTACCTCATTATGTCTTGTTTTTAAAGGAATACCCAATTTTAAAGCTTCTTGTTCAAAATCAACCATGTAACTAAAAACACGCTCAGGGATAGAACCGAAATAGTGATCTTCTAATTGCTGACCTTTAGCAGACATGTGTCCGAATAAAGCGCGTCCTGTCAATACTAAATCCGGACGTGCATTGTACAAAGCAAGATCTACTAAGAAGTATTCCTGCTCGATACCTAAAGATGCGTTTACTTTGGTAATGCTTTTATCAAAGAACTGACAAACATCAACAGCCGCTTTGTCCATTGCATTTAATGCTTTCAACAAAGGAGCTTTGTAATCTAATGCCTCACCAGTGTAAGAAACAAAAACTGTTGGAATACAAAGTGTTTTACCAGCAGCGCTTTCCATAATGAATGCAGGTGAAGAAGGATCCCAGGCAGTGTAACCACGTGCCTCGAAAGTATTACGGATACCACCATTAGGGAAGCTAGATGCATCAGGCTCTTGTTGTACTAAAGCACTGCCTGCAAATATCTCAATCGGACCATCACTGCTTGGCTCAAAAAATGAATCATGTTTCTCTGCAGTAGTACCAGTTAATGGTTGGAACCAGTGCGTATAGTGCGTAGCACCTTTAGCCATAGCCCAGCTTTTCATCGCATTAGCAATGTGATTTGCATCTTCAAAGTTGACTAATTCACCATTATCTATGGATGAAATAAGTTTATTATAAACCTCTTTAGATAAGAAATCTTTCATTTTTTTCTTATCGAAAACATTAATGCCAAAAAATTCAGAAATTTTAGCCGCCGGGGCTTTAACCTCTGGATTAATTCTTGATTGTGCCTCTTTTAATGCAATTGTCCTTAAGCTTTTCATTTATTTGTTTGATATTGTTTTGAAAATAAACTTTTTATTTCAGTTATTCTAGTGAATTGACTGTAAAAATACGAATGTGAATATATAATCAAAGGTTTTTTTATTATTTTTTGATAATATTTTAAGATTTAAACATTTTTTAGACAATCTTGGGGAGATTCAATCTTGGTTAAAATATAAGTATTTATACATCTTGTATATACAAGTAGTTTTTTATAGGTTTAGAAAGCCAATTATTAACCTAACCTGTGTCAAGTGAAAAAAGAGTTGTTTATCGCATTAATCTTCGTTTTAACTACTATAACGAACATTTTTTCTCAAACCAAAATAGCTAACCTTGATTATGTAGACCCTTCTATAGGGGGTGTAGGTCTCATTCTTGAACCTACGAGGCCTACTGTTCAGCTACCCAATCATCTAATTCGTGTTTTTCCGGTTAGAAAAGATGCGATTGATGATCAGATCAGTTTTTTTCCTTTAACGGTGGCTTCTCATCGTATTGTTTCTCTTTTTCAGTTTATGCCGCTAAGCGGAAAGGCAGATAATTCCTTTTGGAATAAGAAATCGGTATATAATCATGAAATTTTAACGCCATACTACTATAAATCTGAATTAGGTGAGGAAAGTACGGTCATAGAATTTAGTCCTTCAGAAAAAAGCGGCTATTTTAAGGTGAAATTTCAGGATGATCAACTTCACTATTTAAGGATGGGGATTTTTAATGAGGGTGGAGAAATTAACGTTACCGGAAAAAGGACATTGAGTGGAACTGAAATATTTAGAGGAATGAAAGCCTATTTCTATGCAGAGACCAATGCTGATCTGTCTGACGTAAAGTATCAAAACGCTAGTGATAAGAAACAATTGTTGGTAAAGACAACAAAAGAGGTAGGTTTCAGATACGGCATCTCTTACATCAGTATAGAACAGGCTAAACAAAATCTTTTAAAGGAGATTCCCACCTGGGATTTTAGTGCGGTTAAAAGCAAAGCGTATGCCGCCTGGAATAAAGTGATGTCGCAAATTAATATAGAGGGCGGTACATTGGCGCAAAAGCGTGTTTTCTATACTTCTTTATACCGTAGTTATGAGCGGATGGTTGATATCAACGAATATGGTCAGTATTACAGTGCATACGATCATCAAATTCATAAAAGTGACAAGCCTTTTTTTGTAGACAACTGGATTTGGGATACTTACATTGCTCTTGAACCATTGCACATGATCCTTGACCCGGCAAAGGAAGCCGATAAAATCAATTCTTATATCACTATGTATCAGCAGGGAGGATATATACCAGCATTTGCCACAATTTTTGGCGACTGGCCAGCGATGACTGGTAACCATGCTGCTTCCTGGTTCTCTGATGCTTATTTTAAAGGGATACGCAATTTCGATCTTAAATTGGCTTATGAAGGTTTGAAGAAAAACTCGCTGCATGCGACCCTGTTACCTTGGAATAATGGTCCGAATACTGTACTAGATTCCTTTTATAATGAAAAAGGATACATGCCAGGTTTGCCTTATGGCGAAGCAGAGACTGTCCCCCAGGTTGAAAATGTATGGGAGAAGAGGCAGTCGGTATCTGTGACACTAGAAAATAGTTTCAGCGACTGGAATATTTCCCAGCTGGCTAACGTGCTGAATTTTAAGGATGATGAAAAGCTGTTCTTAAAGCGATCGGAAAACTACAAAAATGTGTACCGGGCAGATAAAGGATTTATGTGGGCGAAAGACAAGAATGGCAACTGGATAGATAATATGGATCCAAAGGCTGCCGGTAGAGAGTTCTTTACAGAAAATAACGCTTACACTTATAATTGGGTGGTAAAGCACGATATCAAAGGTTTGATTAATCTAATGGGTGGCCCACACAACGCCGAGGACAAGCTGGACGAACTCTTTAGAGCAGATTTGGGTGCTACAAAATTTAACTTCTGGAAAACCCAGCCAGATGCATCCGGACTGGTAGGTCAATTTGTTATGGGTAACGAGCCTAGTTTTCATATCCCTTATCTCTATAATTACATGGGTGCTCCATGGAAAACACAGAAGCGCATAAGAATGCTTTTGGATACTTGGTATACAGATAATTTATTCGGTATTCCGGGTGATGAAGATGGAGGAGGTATGTCGGCCTTTATTGTTTTTTCCATGATGGGTTTCTTTCCTGTAACTCCTGGAATTCCGGTATATAGTATAAGTAGTCCAGTTTTTAACAAAATCAGTATCAATCTTTCCAATGGGAAAACGTTTACAGTTAATGCGATTGGCAATTCAAAAGAGAACATTTACATCCAAAGCGCGCTTTTAAACGGCAAGCCTTTAAATAACCCCTGGTTTACGCATCGAGATATCTTGGCTGGAGGAGTGTTGCAATTTCAAATGGGTAGCCGACCAAATAAGAGTTGGGGCAGTAGCGTGATAAATTAGGGTGCTCGTGAAAAAATAAATTATAAACTTAATATGGAATTTAAGTGTGGAACTCATCATATGAGCAAACTAATACTTAAGAACCATGATTAACACTTCAACAAATTTGTACAAGACTGAGTGGCTCAATCTTGTATTTAAAAACAGGAACCAATCGTATGGCGCCTATGCTTTAAGATCACAATCTGCAGGCAACACCCTACGCGCTTTATTTATAGGCGCAACATTATTTATTCTGTTGTTTGCTGCACCAAAGATTTATTCGCTTTTAAGCAAAGGTTCTTCCATTGAAAATGTGAAATTACCAGATGATAGAATTGTAGAAGTAAGCCAGCTGAGACCCCCTGAGGCACCAAAACCAACTAAGGAGGAAATAAAACCCCCTGCTGCGGAACCGATTAAACAGAAGGTCAAAATGATTAAACTACCTAATCATCCGGTGCCTGTTGAGAATGCACCCCCTGTTGATCTACCAAATATAAAAGAAGTGGAAAAGGCAGTAATTGGCCCGACTGTACAAGATGGGCTGGCAACCAATTTAGTTTTGGTACCTGCTGATGGCAATGGTAACGGATCTGGTGTAAATGCCGGAACAGGCGGCACAAATGCCAATGGAGATGAAATATTTGAGGGGCAAGGAATTGAAGCTTTCCCTGAATTTGAAGGAGGAATGAAGGCATGGTATAAGTATGTATCCAGAAACCTCAAATATCCGGAGATGGCGGTTGATCAAAGTAAAGGGGGTAAGGTTTTCATCAGTTTTGTGGTAGAACGGGATGGCTCTATATCTAATGTTCAGGTGGTGAGGGGAGTAGGCTATGGAATGGATGAAGAAGCATCAAGAGTAATTAAAAAATCGCCAAACTGGAAACCAGGCAGGCAAAACGGCAAGCCGGTAAGGGTAAGGTTTAATATGCCCATTACTTTTAGTCTTAGTTTGTAGGTTTTATAATGAGAAGCTGCGGTATTTCTAAGTGTTGAGATTAAGCAGCTCTCATTCTGCTATGGATTCGATGTTGCTTTTTAAAATTAGCTTCTTTCCCTTATAAACTGTCAATAATCCTGCAGGACGGCCTTCTTCTCCTATAACCCAAACGCTCAAAGTGTAAACGTACCCACTATTCTTAAATTCATATTTGTGGTTTCCGCCACTTCCTTCAAACGTTAATTTGCCTTTTAAGATGATCAATTCAGGCTTGTCGCCCTTTTTGCTATTTAACTTCCATGAAGCGTACCTGTATTGTTGGCCACCCATATCATCTACCCTGATCTTGAATTTCGATGTTTCGCAAATAAGGATAGGTTCTTTGAAATTGCTAAGGGAATAATGGAGGCTGGCTTTGTCTTGTTTAATTAGTTGTGACCGCTTCTGTTTTTCATTGACAGATTGATAATTTACCGCGGAAAGCTGACCGTTATAATCCAGCCAGACAATACCATTTTTTAGCATAATGCCTCGCCATCCAACGGCCGACCAGTCAGCAGATGGATTGGAATTGACAATCAATTTTATCAGCTGTTCATCAAATACTTCATTGTACCTGCTTAAAAAACTTTGTTTGTCATTTATCGATGGCAGAGGGTATTGCCTTTTTAATGGAAAGGATACCTGAGTTGCCAACGTTTCCTTTTGACCTTGTTTTACTTTTTCTATAAAATCAGTAACTGTCTTTTGCTCTTTGGGCTTAAGGTCTTGTCCAAATGAACAAAACATTACTAATGCTAATAGGAATGATAAGGATAATTTTTTCATAACTTCTCTTTCAAAAAGGATAAAGGATTATAGAACCGGGCATTCAACTGCTCTTTAGTCAAAGTAAGCCAACTAGCACACCCGTAATCGTCAAAAGCCTTTCTTATTTCCAGATGAAGGTGGTGGTAGTCGCCATTGTACTTTTTGGATTCCTGTACGGTAAATAACCTGGCCAGTTTTGTAGAAGGGGTAACTTGCATCCCTTGTGCCACATATACCTCTTTTAGGTGTTTGTAGGAGCTAAACATTATGCTGCCGTCCTTGAGTTTATGTTTAACCACAACTGTTTTTTGGTTTTCCCCTAAATGCACGGAACAAACAATACCATTCGCCATAGCGTAGACAGGTATTAGCTTGCTTTTTGGATTTACGGGGTTGATGTCAATTGCTGTATGGATATGGCCTTTTAAATAACTATCGCGATGATCACCGAAAATACTGATGATCTTAATTTGTTTGATATCCTTTCGGTTTATGGCATCAAAAGGTAGAAACCAATCCGTTACGGTAGTAGTCGGATTGGTTTCTATATAGTATGGTTTCCACCTTGCTTTGTCGCTCTCAATTGTTGGGTTGATGAGCGTGCTTAAAAAGATCAGTAAAGTAAGGGATATACATTTCATACTAGTGTTTCTCTACCCATTCTCTGGCATTAACAAATGCCTCCATCCATGGAGATACTTCATCCTTGCGGCCGGCCGGATAATTGGCCCAATGCCATTGGAATAAAGAACGCTCAATATGCGGCATCATCACCAAATGTCTGCCACTTTCATCACAAAGCATTGCTGTGTTATAGTCTGAACCATTCGGGCTGGCAGGATAGCTTTCGTACGTGTATTTGGCTACAATGCTGTATTTATCTTCTGTGTATGGCAATTGGAATCGGCCTTCACCATGTGAAACCCAAACACCCAGGGTGCTGCCTGCCAATGTGGAAAGCATGATGGAGTTGTTCTCTTTTATCGTTAGGGATGTAAATATACTTTCGTGCTTATGGCTTTCGTTGTGCAGCATTTTAGGTTTCTCTTGATGGTCTTTATTAATTAAACCAAGCTCTACAAACAGCTGACAACCATTACAAACACCAACTGAAAGCGTATCAGGGCGGGCAAAGAAGTTTTCTAAGGCAACTCTCGCTTTTTCATTGTACAAAAATGCACCGGCCCAACCTTTTGCAGAGCCTAAAACATCAGAGTTGGAGAAGCCGCCAACCGCACCGATAAATTTAATGTCTTCCAAAGTCTCGCGACCAGAGATTAGATCGGTCATGTGAACATCTTTTACATCAAAACCGGCAAGGTACATGGCATTAGCTAGTTCCCTTTCAGAATTACTGCCCTTCTCACGTATGATGGCAGCTTTCGGTCGCGGTTTAGTTAGGTCAATTACTGGTTTCTTTCCATCAAATTGTGTTGGGAAGCTGTATTTTAATGGTGTGTTTTTATAGTTTTGGTAACGTTCTTTAGCTTTAGCTGGTCCGCTTTGTTTAATATCTAACAGGTATGAAGTCTTGAACCAAACATCTCTTAAGTGTTCTATATCAAAAACATATGAAGTATCTGTGTGTACAACATTCAGTAATGCATTTGAGGTAACTGTACCTAATTTGTAAACCGAAATATTGTTTGCTTTGAAGGTTTGCTCTACAGTATCATTTGCCTGGAAAACCACACCAATATTTTCTGAGAAGAGTAATTTAATCAGGTCAGCTTCTTTTAGAACATCAAGATTAAGATTTGCTCCCAGATCACGGTCGGCAAAACACATTTCCAATAGGGTAGTGATCAGACCTCCGCTACCAATATCATGACCAGCCTGTATTTTATCTGCTTTAATTAATTGTTGCAGTACATTAAATGCTATTTTTAACTGTTCGGCATCTTTAACATCTGGAGTTTCGTTACCTACTCTGTTTAATATCTGTGCAAAGGATGATCCACCAAGCTTATAATTGTCGTTAGAAAGGTTGATGTAATAAATGGCACCGCCATCTTTCTGTAGTACAGGCTCAACAACTTTGGTAATGTCGTTACAGTTGCCTGCAGCAGAGATAATTACTGTACCTGGAGCAATGACTTCACCATCCTTATATTTCTGTTTCATGGAAAGAGAATCCTTCCCGGTAGGAATATTTATGCCCAGTTCGATAGCAAAATCTGAACATGCCTTTACTGCATCGTACAATCTGGCATCTTCACCTTCATTTTTACAAGCCCACATCCAATTGGCAGAAAGTGAAACACTTTTTAAACCAGCTTTAAGCGGTGCCCATACCAGGTTGGATAAAGATTCTGCTATTGCAATCCTGCTTCCAGCTGCGGGATCAATCAATGCAGAAATAGGCGCATGGCCGATGGAAGTTGCGATGCCTTCTTTACCTTGAAAATCCAATGCCATAACACCGCAATTGTTTAAAGGCAATTGCAAAGGGCCTACACATTGTTGTTTAGCTACACGGCCACCCACACAACGGTCAACCTTATTGGTTAGCCAATCTTTACAGGCCACTGCCTCTAATTGCAAAACCTGTTCTAAATATTCGTTTAGTTTAGCTGGATCATAGGTTACCGGTTTGTATTTTCTGTTAATCGCTTTATCATCCATTACTACCTTTGGAGAACTGCCAAACATATCTTTCAGTTCCAGATCCATCGGTTTAACACCTGTTGATGCAGATTCAAACGTAAAACGATGGTCGCCGCTTACGGTACCTACCGTATACATTGGTGAGCGCTCCCGGTCTGCAATCTTTTGTAATGTTTCAATATCTTTTTCGCCAATCACCAGACCCATACGTTCTTGAGATTCGTTTCCGATAATTTCTTTAGCGGAAAGGGTAGGGTCACCAACAGGTAATTTATCTAAATCGATCTTACCACCAGTTTCTTCTACTAGTTCAGAAAGGCAGTTTAGGTGTCCGCCAGCACCATGGTCATGTATAGAAATGATGCTATTGTTTTCACTCTCCACCATACCGCGAACGGCATTAGCAACTCTTTTTTGCATTTCAGGGTTTGAACGTTGAACCGCGTTCAGTTCAATGCCGCTGCTCATCTGACCAGTATCTGAAGAAGAAACTGCCGCACCACCCATACCTATTCTATAGTTTTCGCCCCCAAGGATAACAATTTTGTCGCCCGCTGCAGGTTTTTTCTTTTGTGCCTGACTGGCTTTTCCATAGCCTACACCACCTGCAAGCATGATCACTTTATCAAAGCCCAGTCGCCTGGAATCTTCTTCGTGTTCAAAGGTGAGTACAGAGCCTGTAATTAAGGGCTGGCCAAATTTATTGCCGAAATCTGTCGCTCCGTTTGAGGCTTTGATCAGGATGTCCATTGGAGTCTGATATAACCATTGTCTTTCTTCAACACCTTTTTCCCATGGTCGGTTATCTTCCAAACGAGATAAAGCAGTCATGTAAACCGCAGTACCAGCAAGGGGTAAAGAGCCTTGTCCGCCAGCCAATCTATCACGGATCTCGCCGCCTGAACCAGTTGCCGCACCATTAAATGGCTCTACGGTAGTCGGGAAATTATGAGTTTCAGCCTTTATCGAAATTACAGATTCGAAATCGCTCAGGGTGTAATAGTCGGGCACATCAGCACGCTTTGGTGCAAACTGCTGTACTGTTGGACCTTTAATAAAGGCCACGTTATCTTTATAAGCAGAAACGATATCATTAGGATGAGTTTCTGAAGTCTTACGGATTAATTTAAAAAGAGAGCTTGGTTGCTCCACACCATCAATTACAAACTTACCGTTGAAGATCTTGTGGCGACAATGCTCAGAGTTTACCTGCGAGAAGCCAAAGACTTCAGAATCGGTAAGTGGTCTGCCTATCCTGTCGGCAAGCGAATCCAGGTACTGAACTTCTTCCTCACTTAAGGATAAACCTTCCTGTTTGTTGTAAGCAGTAATGTCAGTGATCTGAAGGATAGATTCAGGTTGGATATTGATGGTATATATTTCCTGATTCAGTTCTGCATATTTTTGCGAAAGCATGGGGTCATAGTTTGAATCATTCTCTTCAACTTTATTGAATTCTTCGATGCGGATTACGTCTTGGATATCCATGTTTTGGGTGATCTCTACAGCGTTGGTACTCCATGGAGTGATCATTGCTGCACGTGGGCCTACAAAAAAGCCTTTAAGGATAGTTTCCTGTTGAAGTTTTGCGCCGCCAAAGAGCCATTCTAGTTTTGAAGTATCTATTGAGCTTAGTTCCCGTTCTATTTGTAAAGCGAAAACCGTTTTGGATTGGCTTGAAAAGAAATAAATCATGCTTATTTTTTGAAGATGCAAATTTAGCTTTAAAATTTTAAAACGCCGAGGATACCTCGCATTATCTCTGTGCTTTTTTACCTTTGCCCTAATCCGATACCGTATGGGCAGTGTTTTTAAATTTAAACAGTTTAATGTGGACCAAAGTGGTTGTGCCATGAAGATCAATACTGATGGGGTATTGCTGGGTGCTATTGCTGCGCATCAACAACCAAAAAGTATTTTGGATATTGGAACAGGTACCGGTGTTATTGCGTTAATGTTGGCACAGAGCTATACCGATGCTGTAATTGATGCGATAGAAATTGATGAATCGGCGGCGCTTGCAGCTGCAAAGAACTTCGATAGCTCATCTTTTTCTGATAGGTTGTGCGCTCATGGCACTTCGCTGGAAGCCTATATTACCACTAACCATTATAATCTGATCGTTTCCAATCCCCCATTCTTTGTAAACGACCTTAAAAATCCGGAGGGCAGGAAGAGTATTGCGCGCCATGCGGATTGGAAGTTCTTTGAATCCATAATAGCCAAAAGTGAAGAACTTTTATCTGATGATGGATTGTTGTGGCTGATCGTACCGGTAAAGCAGGCCGACTTTATCATTGAGCGGTCGACCAGCTATAATTTATTCCTTCAACATGAAATTAGCATCAGGTCTGACATCAATAAGCCAGTTATCAGAAAAATAATTTGTATGGGTAGGGTTCAGGTAAAACTATTGCAGGAAGACTTTTATATTTATGAAGATATTGGTAAGCATACAGCTGCTTATAAACTTTTGCTTAAAGATTTCTTCCTCGCTTTTTAAACAATGATTAATTTAGTTTTAACACTGCGATATAACTGACATGGTAAAAATAGGCTTAATATCAGATACACATGGGTTTTTAGACGATGCGGTATTTAAGCACTTTGCAGATTGCGATGAGATCTGGCATGCCGGTGATTTTGGCTCCGGCGTAGCCGATAAACTGGCGGCATTTAAACCGCTTCGTGGAGTATATGGAAATATTGACGACCAGCAAATAAGAGCGGAATACCCAGAGCACCTCAGGTTTATGGTAGAAGGGCTTGATGTTTGGATCACGCATATCGGTGGCTATCCTGGCAGGTACGCTTTGAACATAAAAAATGAAATCTATGCCAACCCGCCAAAGCTTTTTATCACGGGTCACTCTCATATCCTGAAAGTAATGTTTGATAAAAAAATAGATTGTTTGCACATAAACCCAGGCGCTGCAGGTAATTCTGGCTGGCATAAGGTCAAAACACTTATTAAGTTTTCCATCACCGATGGTAAAATGCATGATATGACTGTTATTGAGATTGGGAATCGATAAATATTATTCGTAACTATGTATGTACATTCAATTTGTTATACATGAAATTCCAAATCCTGTTTTCTATTTTACTCGTCAACTTTTGTACCTCATTTAGTTTGTCTGTCGCCCCTAGTTTGTCTGCCGCACCGGCAATAGTTCCAGCCGATTCTTTGGACACGATGTTAAAGACAGTGAAATCTATGGCAGAGAATCTGGTTAAAAAGGGTTTTACGGCAGGAGATGGTTACGGAGAGGTATGGATCCGCGACTTTAACACCTTTATGAATGTATCTTGTAAAGTAAGCGATCACGAACTAATTAAGAAAAACTTAATCACTTTTCTAAAGTTTCAACAGCCAGATGGCAGTATCCTGGATGGATATGTACCCAATCCAAAGGGATCTGGTGTTCCATACAACTATTACCATTCTAGTTTGGCACCCGGCTACGCCGGGCATAAAAATACCGTAGAGACAGACCAGGAGTCGTCTTTAATACAGGCTGTTTCTAAATACATAAAAAGCACCGGTGATAAATCAATATTGACAGACACTGTTGCTGGTAGTACAATGCAAAAGCAGTTGGGTATGGCCATGCAATTTCTGTTAAAATATCGCTTTGAAGCAAAATATGGCTTGATCTGGGGAGCTACCACTTCAGACTGGGGTGATATTCAACCAGAGCATGACTGGGGTGTAGAAATTAATAAGGAGACACATAAAGCAATTGATATCTATGATAATGCCATGTTTGTAATCGCTATTGATAATTATTTGGGGTTTGCCGATTTGAGTAATGCCGATCGTAAATATTGGAATTCAATTATGAAAATGATTAAATTAAATGTTCGTAAACATTTGTGGGATAAAAAATTGCAAAAGTTTAAGCCACACATTTATTTAAATGGGTCTCCATTTCCATCCACTTTAAATGAAGAAGAGATTTATTATCATGGTGGTACAACCATTGCCATCGAAGCGGGATTGATGAGCAAGCAGGAAGTAAAACAAGCCTACGTAAAAATGCAACAAAATGTAAAGGCTGCCAAGGCCGCCACTATTGGGCTAACTATTTATCCGGTTTATCCTAAGGGTACATTTAAAAATAGCGGTATGAATCCATATAATTATCAAAATGGGGGCGATTGGACCTGGTTTGGTGGCAGGATGATCTCTGAATTGATTCGGTTTGGGTATATGAAAGAAGCCAAAGAAGCTTTAACGCCCATGCTGGAACGGGTTATGAAGAACAAAGGTTTTTATGAATGGTACACCCCTGATAATCGCCCGCAGGGCTCATCTAGTTTCCGTGGCGAAGCAGGTGTACTTTGGACTGCAATCTCCCAGCTGGAAAAAGCAGAATTAAAAATGAAATAACATCTTAAAGATATGATCAGCAAGAAATTCAACAGGTGCTCCTTACTTATAGCCATACTTTTTTGCATAGGTAGTAACATCACTTATGCCCAGACAAAGGTAATTTGGGAAATTGGCAAGGCAGACAATAAAAGTGATGGGATGGCACTGGCTCCTTCGGGTTACGCCAAGTTCCTTGATCAGGATTTTGGATGGGAAGACCGCTTTTTTCTTATCGGGTTTTCTAAACCTGAAAAGGATTTCCCTTATGTATTACCAGGACCGGATGATTCATGGGGCGGTACCGGTCCAACTTCAGGACTGCGTACACAAAACGCTAATATCTTGTTTGGATTTAAGGAGGCTCCAGTTACCGGAGCCTATAAATTGGTTATAGATCTTGTAGGCTACCAATCCGTTACACCACCCTTATTTAAAGTTACTATTAACGGAAAGAGCTTTTTAAAACAGTTGGACAAGCACTTGCCAGATGATGCTGTAAAAGGCGATCTTTCAGGGGCTAAAGAATTGATATGGGAATTGCCAATTCCAAAAGGTTTGTTAAAAAGAGGTGGTAACGAAGTACTGATGACCATCCTTGACGGTTCCTGGCTGGTGTTTGATCAGGTTAAACTGCTCGGCCCAGCATCCGCAACCTTAACCAATAACTCCAATTTATTTATCAGGGGGGTGAAGGCTGCCACATATGAGCTAAATGATTCAGGTAAAAAGGTTCAGCCATTGCTGGTAGATGTGGAACATCTTGCAGGTAAACCTGTTATAACAGTACATGTTGATGGTGTAAAGGTCTTTAAAAGCACACTTGATAGCGCCAGGTATCAGTTTGAAGTGCCTATGACTGCAGTTAAATCACCCCGGTCCAGCACCTACGAAATCTTTAGTAACGGACATTTGTTAGAAAAAGGAAAGGTTACCCGTGGCGCCCAGCAACTTTTTACACCTGCAGATTATGTGGATACCAAAATGGGTACTGCACATTCCAGGTGGATGATTGCACCCGGACCATGGATGCCATTCAGTATGGTAAAACTTAGTCCGGATAACCAAAACCCAGGCTGGCAGGCAGGTTATGATCCCACTTTTGAAAGTATTGGTGTGTTTAGCCATATACATGAATGGACAATGGCCGGACTTGGAATGCTCCCTGTTAATGGTCCGTTGAAGATTAAAGGGGGAGATGAGCGGATTAAAGGAGATGGTTACCGTTCAGAGATCGATAAAGCTACCGAAGAGGCTCCTTTAGGCTATTATAAAGTAAATTTGAAGAACTACAACGTAAAGGCAGAATTGACAGCTACTATCAGGTGTAGTTTCCAGCGGTATACTTACCCCAAAGCAACGGATTCCAGGGTAATGATCGACTTACAAATCCCTGCGGAATACAGTTACGTTTTGAAAAATGCGACGCTTAAAAAAGTGAGTGACCATCGCATAGAAGGATTTAGCAGACAGTTTACGGCAAATGCATGGTCGGGTGATGTAAATCAGGACTATACCATCCACTTCGTGATTGAATTTGATCAGCCAATTAAGAAATTTGGTACCTGGGTTAACGATAAGATTACCGGTAATAATTTCACGGAAACAGGAGAGGTTAAAGATGCTGGAGCTTATGTAGAATTTGATACCAGAACCAATCAGGTAGTACAGGTTCGTACCGGTATCTCTATTGTTAATATGGAAAACGCAGCACAGAACTTGGAGGAGGAGATAGCAAAGCCCTATGGTTGGAGTTTTGAAAAAGTGAGAGAAGGACAGCGCAGCACCTGGAATAAGCTCATCGGTAGAGTGGACATTACTACCAACGATAGAAGAGAAAAAATAAGATTTTATACCAACATGTACCGTGGACTGGCCAGCAGAAATACCTGGAGCGATCTGGATGGCAGTTGGGTAGATGCCAAACAAAAGGTTCAAAAATTAACAGATCCAAATGCACTGGCCCTGGGTTGTGATGCATTCTGGAATACTTTTTGGAACTTAAACCAGTTCTGGAACCTAGTTACGCCAGAGTGGTCGTCAAGATGGGTGAAGTCGCAGTTGGCGATGTACGATGCCAATGGCTGGCTGGCTAAAGGACCGGCAGGGATGAACTACGTTCCCGTAATGGTGGCAGAACATGAAATTCCATTAATTGTGGGTGCCTATCAAATGGGTATTCGTGATTTCGATGCTCAAAAAGCATTTGAAGCGGTAAATAAGATGCAAACTACACCAGCACAAAAAGTAGGACTAGGCTTTGCAGGTAACCGTGATCTGGAGGCCTATTTGAAATATAAATACGTGCCTTACGATAAAGGCCGGTTTTCCAATACACTGGAATATGCATACGATGATTGGACAGTATCGCAATTCGCAAAATCATTGGGTAAAAATGACAAAGAAGAAGAATTCGCTCTGCGTTCCAACTACTGGAGAAATGTGATTGATGAAAAGTCAGGATTTGCTGTGCTAAAGAAATCCGATGGTACCTGGTTTCCAAATTTTGATCCCTTTAAATCAGGTGCTAATGAACATTATGTAGAAGGAAATGCCTGGCAGCTCACCTATTTTGTTCCTCAGGATGTTCCGGGACTGGCAAAAGCAATTGGGGTAGACAGGTTTATTGATAGGCTTTCATGGGGCTTTGGAGAGAGCGACAAAATGAGGTATAATGCGCCTGGTGATCAATATTGGGATTATCCTGTTATACAAGGAAACCAGCAAAGTATGCATTTTGCATTCCTGTTCAACTGGGTTAAAAAACCGTGGCTAACACAGCGCTGGAGTAGGGCAATAATAGATAGGTATTACGGTTACGGACCGGCAAATGCCTACCTGGGTGATGAAGATCAGGGGCAAATGAGTGCCTGGTTTGTGATGGCAGCAATGGGTTTATTTCAAACCGATGGGGGCTGTAGTGCTGATCCGGTTTACGAAATAAGTAGTCCGCTTTATCCAAAAGTTTCCATTGATCTGGGCGGACAATACGGACGGGGCAAGTCTTTCGTTATAGAATCGCCAAACGTATCCAGAGACAATAAATACATTCAAAGTGCAACATTAAATGGTAAAGTGTTGAATTCGTTTAAGTTTCCTGCTTCAGAACTTTTGAAAGGAGGGAAGCTGGTGTTACAAATGGGACCAAAGCCTAATATGAACTGGGGTATAGATTAGCTCCTTCTGCTTTCTACTGAATAGATAAAGCTATCTGCCTTGTAGTAGCCAAGGTTGTACTCTATAGGCCTATCAGCCTGGTCGTATACATATCGTTTACGGAATAGTATTGGGCTACCTACTTCAGTTTCCAGTTTGGATGCAATGAACTTATCTGCAGATTTTGCACTTATTTCTTCTTTAGAAAGCGCAGAGATTACATTGTAGTCCATTTCCAGGATATCGTATAAGGGGCGTTTAAAATCTTCCTCGCCGGTTAGGCTGGTACGCGGATGAAAGTAAGATACAAAATACACAAAGGGGCCTTCAACGCGGCCCCTAAGTCGCTCTAGTTTTAATATTTTTTGATCGGCTGGTATGTTAAAGAAGCCGGCAATTTTCTCTTCGGGATAAACCCAACTTACATGCAGTTCAAAGTTTTTGATCGGAATCCCTCTTGCCTTCATTTCCTGCGAGAAGCTGAGCCAGTTAGCAGACTTGGAACTGATCATGGCATCAGCCACTTTTGTGCCCACACCTTTTTTCCTGATCAGCAGGCCTTCATAAACCAATTTGTTTAGTGCCTGTCGCAATGTGGTACGGGAAATGTTAAGCTGACTGGCCAGATCTACTTCATTAGGGAGCAATTTTCCGTTCTGATAAAATGGGTCTTTGATCATTTTACGCAACAACTCCTCTGCCTGCAGGTGCAGTGGTACTGAGCTTTTAGGATTAAGTGCAATTTTCATAGATGTAATTAGTCGTTAGCCTGTTTTAATGGATGCAATATAACAAAAATGAGTGTTTTAAGGAGAAAACTATGTGTGTACAATATGTTTGTTTTTCTATTTTATATGTTGATACATATTGATTATATTTGACTAACAATTATTTAAATAGTTCATGATCGAGCCCATAATCAATACTTCTTGGAGAGAGAGTTCACAGCCACTTTTACCTTATAAAATTTCATCAAATGCTACCGATGATGGTGTTTATAATCCTTTTCCATACCATGCTTTAGGTGATGGAAAGGTTTTTAAAGGATATGCATCTTTGGTAAACTGGATCAAAGCCAATGGAACGGTATTGCTAGATGGCTATTGCGGAGTTTTTTTTGATGAGGTTCATCAACAAATCCAGCAGGAATTTGCGGCTAGCGGAATAATTGCCAATTGGTACTTCACGGCAGATTACCTCAAAAGCGAAGCAGAGATTGATGCCTTGGTAGCGCCTTTTTTAAATCAAGCCGAGGATGTGTGGGGTACTAAAACAAGTTTAAATCTGGGCGACTTATACCGTGCTGATCTGCAGGAATTATTGCCAGATGATGCGTATAACGTCAATATCGTTATTGGTATAGGTGCCGGATTGCTCAACTGGAATTGTCCGGTAGCCTATTTTGATATCCCTAAAAACGAAATCCAGTACCGTATGCGTGCAGGGAAAATTTTTAATATTGGAAAAGGCAAGTCAGAAAAACCAGCGGCAATGTACAAGCGGTTTTACTTTGTAGACTGGGTTATGCTGGATCAGCACAGAAATCAACTTTTACCAAGGGTGGAGGTTGTGGCAGATGCACAGCAATCCCCTGCTCTCAACTGGATGTATAAAATAGACCTTATAGTCGGCTTAAAAGATATGGCACATTCTGTTTTTCGTGTAAGGCCATGGTTTGAAAAAGGATCATGGGGTGGCCAATGGATGAAAGAACACATTAAAGGCTTGAATGCAGACGAAGTGAACTATGCCTGGTCGTTTGAACTGATCACACCAGAAAACGGGATCATATTTGAAAGCGATACACACCTGCTGGAAGTTTCATTTGATTTTCTGATGCGCTATGAATATGAGGCTATTATGGGTAAGCATGCTCATGATTTTGGTCCTTACTTCCCCATCAGGTTTGATTTTCTAGATACCTATGATGGCGGTAATCTTTCCATACAATGCCATCCCTCAAAACAATACATCAAGGAGAATTTTGGAGAAACCATTACACAAGATGAAACCTATTATATTTTAGATTGTAAGCCAGACGCTAAAGTATACCTGGGCTTTCAGGAAGATATTGATCCTGTAAAATTCAGACTAGCATTGGAAGAGAGTAAGGAACAGCATAAAGAGATTGATGTAGAACAATTTGTTCAAGCTTTTCCATCGCATAAGCACGACTTGTTCCTTATCCCTAATGGTACCGTACATAGCTCTGGTGTAAATAATATGGTGCTTGAAATCAGCGCTACACCCTATATTTTTACATTTAAAATGTACGATTGGTTATCGCTGGACCTTAACGGTAATCCGCGGCCAATCAACATTGCCCATGCTTTTAACAACCTCAGGTTTGAAAGAAAAGGCGCGGTAGTGGAGCAAGAGCATGTGGCGCATCCCGTAGTGGTTGGCGAAGGGGATGACTGGCAGTTGATTCATTTATCTACCCATAAAGATCATTTTTATGATATTAGTAGGATAGAATTTGATACACAGGTAGAATTAAAAACAGAAGAATCCTGTCAGGTATTGATGCTGGTAGAAGGAACTGCTGTAACGGTACAAATAGAGGGATATCCTGCACAGCAATTTGCATATGCCGAAACATTTGTAATACCAGCGGCGGCTAAAAGCTATAAGCTGATAAATAAAGGTAGTCAGCGTGCTAAAGTGATCCAGTCATTTATTAAGGCCGAGATCAATCCAACCTGAAAAATTTAAATAGAACTAATATAATAACCAAATAAAGTATGAACACATCTTATAAATTTTACCTGGCCCTGATAACCGTGGTCGCCTCTCTTGGCGGCTTGTTATTTGGCTTTGACATGGCAGTTATCTCTGGTGTACTGCCTTTTGTACGTAAACAATTTGATTTAACAGCCCTGCAAGAAGGCTGGTTTGTTTCCTCCGCACTGGTGGGCTGTATTGTTGGGGTTGCCTTTTCCGGAGATTTGAGCGATAGGCTTGGACGTAAGAAATTACTGTTCCTTTCTGCCCTGTTGTTTTTAATTTCAGCCATTGGATGCGCACTGGTGCATTCCCTAAACTTGCTTATCGTAGCCAGACTTATTGGTGGAGTAGGGGTAGGAATCGCTTCTATTGTAGTGCCTTTATACCTCTCAGAAATTGCTCCTGCAAATGTGAGGGGCAGACTGGTTACTTGCTATCAACTGGCCATAACTGTAGGAATTTTGCTGGCTTATATTACAAATTCGCTATTGTTAAATCATTCAGAGCTAAACATGTCACATGCCACGAGCTCTTTAACAGATCTGGTATTTGTAACCGAAGTTTGGAGAGGAATGTTTAGTATCGGCACCATACTAGCTGTTCTGTTCCTTATTGGATTATTTTTTGTGCCTGAGAGTCCGCGTTGGTTGCTTAGAAAAGGGTTTAAATTAGAAGGTCTAAGTATCCTTGAAAAAATCAATAATGGTAAAGAACAGCCTGCAAATGCCATGAATATCGAAGAAAGCGATGAGACGGGGACTTACAAAGAACTGTTCAGTCCGACGTTAAGAAAAGCATTGTTACTGGGTATATTACTTCCATTGTTTTCTCAATTAAGTGGCATCAATGCCATCATCTATTTTGGTCCGTCTATACTAAACGATGCCGGTATTGCGCTGAGTAACTCCTTTTTGGGACAGGTCATATTCGGTATTGCCAATTTGGTCTTTACTTTTATTGCCATCTGGAAGGTAGACGAATGGGGTAGGCGGCCGCTTTACATTGCCGGAACAATTGGTGCGACAGTAAGTTTAGTTGCCACGGGGGTATTATTTTACCTGGGTTTAACTACCAGTGTATTCTTGATTTTAAGCATGACGCTTTTCCTGGCCTGTTTTGCCTTTTCTATTGGTCCACTAAAATTCGTTGTGGCATCTGAGATTTTTCCAACAAGAATCAGGGGTAAAGCAATGGGAGTAAGTATTATGGTGATGTGGGTAGCTGATACCATTATGGGTCAGGTTACCCCTATACTATTAAAAGAAGCAGGAACTGCAGTCACCTTTTGGGTATTCGGGTTCTTCTGCTTCATCGCATTCCTTACCGTTTACAAACTCCTGCCAGAAACCAAAGGGAAGTCGCTGGAAGAAATTGAAACCTTCTGGAAAGAGAAGAAATAGCTATTGTGCAGAAGGGGGAGGCGTTTGTACTCCCCATTCTGTATTTGGCTGATTGCCCATAACGAACTCTAACTTACCGCCTTTCATTAACTCATCCCGGTATAACCAGCAATTGCTGAGCACAACACCATTAAACTTTGCAGATTGAATGTATACATTTTCCTTGCTATTGTTGTTGGCAATGATCTGTAGGTGTTTACCATTTCCAAGGCTGATGCTGGTGTTTTGAAAAACAGGACTACCCAATTCAATAATAGGGCGCAGGTCTGTTAGTCCTTTTACATCAAATAATCCCATGGAGGCCATTACATACCAGGAACCCAACTGACCCTGATCTTCGTCCTGTCCGTAACCATACCCATGTATGCTTTCAATGCCATAAAACTCATCACAGATGGACCTTACCCATTTTTGCGTTAACCACGGTTTTCCGGAAAAATTAAACAACCAACTTACGTGTAGGTTGGGTTGGTTGCCATGATTGTAGTTAGATTTGATACCTGCAAAAGCATCAATCTCTTTACCGCCACCAAAACCATCCTTCTGTGCAATGGTAAAGATTTTATCCAGCCTATCATTAAACTCATCTTTTCCAATAGCAGCAATTAGTCCGCCTGGATTTTGTGGCACGTAAAAAGTGTATTGTACAGCATTTCCTTCCTGAAAACCGCGCCATGGCTGTAACGGATCAAATTTGTCAATGAACTTTCCATTCGCATATTTTGGTTGTATTAATTTGCTGGAAGGATTAAGCAGTAACCTCCAGCCATTAGATTTGCTGATGAAATCGTTATAATCGGCGGTCTTTCCAAGAGATTTAGCCATCTGCGCTGCCGCAAAAGCGCTATAACTGTATTCCATAGTATGAGAGGCAGAGAATTGAGAGCCCGTTTCATCCGTCGTACTTTTCTCGATGAATGGTACGTAACCGTTCCTATTGAAAATCTCTACATCTAGTTTTCCAGAACCTACAGGTCGGTCTTTTCCATTTAGCTCATTCCCTTTTATCGCTTTATAAGCAAGATCAATATCATAATCCCTGATGCCCGAATTATAGGCAGCGGCAATAGATAAACCCACAAAGTTGGTGCCCACACCAGAGGTGAACTGGCCGTTAGAGATGCCATCACCAAACCAGCCCCTGTTTTTGTAAACTTCCAAATGTGTTTGCACAAAATCCTTATATCTATCAGGATAAGAGAGTGCCCAAAGCTGCGTAAGGTTCCAGAAAGCGCCCCAAATGGCGTCTGTATTGTTAAAATTATAGTTGGGTTTTCCATCAGCTTTTAAAGGTAACCTGCCAATAGAATCCGCACCATATTTAGGGAAATAGCCATTAACATCACTGGCAATACCGCGACCAAGTAGCGCATGATATAAACCGGTGTAGAACTTAGTTTTATTTTGCTTGCTGGTATCCTGCACGTAGATCTTACTCAGTTCCCTTTGCCAGATTTGCTGCGCTTTATCCTTAGCCTGCTGAAACGTTAATCCGGAGGCTTCAGTTTGGAGGTTGATCTTTGCATTGGCCACCGAAGTGTATGACATGCCTACTTTAATTTCTATTATTTCCTGCGCAGCGGTGCTATATTCCAGGTATAAGCCCGCGCCTTTACCTTTTGCGCTACTTGCGCCAGGATGAGCTTCGGCAGCATCAAATGCACCAATGTGCTGCGGCTTTTTGCTCAATTCTCCAAAAAAGTACATAGAGATCTTCCCTTTGGAATCATACTGTTGGATGTATTTGGGATAGGTAGTAACATAACCTTCAAAATGAGTACCGTCAGTCATTCTAACTGATGCATTTGTCACGTCAGAGCTTTCGCCCTGTTTGTTGCCAATATCGAGAATAAT
Source organism: Pedobacter sp. UYP24 (assembly GCF_054057295.1). NCBI lineage: Bacteria > Pseudomonadati > Bacteroidota > Sphingobacteriia > Sphingobacteriales > Sphingobacteriaceae > Pedobacter > Pedobacter sp. UYP24. Next base: position 118,431 of record NZ_JBSRZD010000002.1, on the reverse strand, counting down.
GCGCGACTGATCATTTTTAGGAAAAGTATACCTGTGGAAACCTACTCTTTCCGTTGCGGTAAGCTCTGCCTTAATCCCGTAATCATCCAGCAAAACCTTATAGTAACCCGGTTCTGCCACCTCATTTTTCCTATCGAACTTAGATCTGTATCCAGTTTCCGGAGCCTCAAGCGTACCTGGTTTAACCTTTAAAGGTCCGGCTGTTGGCATAAAAGATACGCCACCAATTTGCCATTCATGAAAATGAACAAAACCTTCAATAGAATTGTGCCGGGTATCATAACCCACTGCTTCCCAGCCAGAAGGATTACCATAATGGCCATTAGTAGATGGAGCCAACTTAGCCATACCATATGGAAGTGCCGCCGGTGTATAAAAGAACCACCTGCTATGGGCTGTGCCGATGTTTGGATCTACATACTTTAACACAGATTCCTGTTGTATGGTACATGAAGCTAAAGCTAAACAACTTAAAAAAAACAAGATGTAGAATTTCTTATAACAAGAGGCAGGTGTTTGTATGTACATGAGTTTATATTTTAGTCGATTATTTAAAACTATGTATAAACATACTAATTATTTTTGAATGAAATTACTGGATAGGGTATAGAAACTTATAAAAGAGATGGCTTATCCCTCTCTTTTTCGAACTCTGCATCAATCGCAAGAGCTGCACGGTTTTTAGAAGCGGCGACGGCAAGCACATCACAACGTTCATTTTCTGGGTGGTTATTGTGGCCCTTTATCCAAACAAACTTAACCTGATGTTGCTTATAGACGGCCAGAAACTGCATCCAAAGATCTCTGTTCTTTTTTCCTTTAAAGCCTGTTTTAACCCATCCAAATACCCATTTTTTGTCTACCGAGTCAATTACATATTTAGAGTCAGAGAAGATGGTAACCTCTTGTCCGGGGCTTTTAATCGAATTAAGACCAACAATTACTGCCAGCAGTTCCATTCTGTTATTGGTGGTCATCCTAAATCCGCCGCTAATTTCCTTGTAGTGCTTTCCGGATCGTAGAATAACGCCATAACCACCTGGTCCGGGGTTTCCACTTGCTGCTCCGTCGGTATAAATTTCGATCATAACTACAGCAAATCTATGTTTTTAAGCCATAAAAGCAATTTTTGTATTGTCAATAGTATTTGGGGAGAAATTCAATAGACTGAAATTTAAAGGATTAAAAGAAATAAGAGCTGAAACTTTAAAAAGATTTGAATAAAATGTTTTTAATCGTACTTTTGTAGCGTTGAAAAACACATGGTGGTTTTAGCTCAGTTGGTTAGAGCATCGGTTTGTGGTACCGAGGGTCGTGGGTTCGAGCCCCATATTCCACCCGTGATAGTTGAAAACAGTCTTTAAAGGCTGTTTTCCTTGTTTTTGGGCAAATCAGGGACACCAAGGGGACAAACATAAAAACGGGTATTCACCTATGAAACTATTCTCCAAACCAACTATCAAAAACAGTAATCCTAAAAAATGGTACATAGAATTTACCTTTTGGGTACCTGTAGAGCTTCGAGAGTTTTGTTTTCGTAAAACAAAGCGATTCAAAAAAAATATGGTGATATCAACCGGTATAAAGGTGTAGAGAGAGAAAAGAATGCTGAATCTTTAAGAAGTGACTGGGAGTATGCTTTAAGAAATTTGCAATACAACCCTTTTGCAAAACACCTGGAAACACTTGGTTATATCAACCATCAGGAAGCTGCAATAGAAATAAAAGCGGCAGAGCTGATTAAAGCAGCTGAAATTTCAACAGAGGATAAAAGAAAGTTAACTCCGACTTCCAAAGCGTTTGACTTTTTCATGGAAGACCTTAAAGAGCGTACAGATAATGGAAACTCCATTTCAACTTACAGAGGTACGATAAAATGGCTTTCAGAAAGATTGGGTTAAAATGGTTGCTTCTGGTACCTTATATCGTACTAAAAGCTTTTAATTTTGTTTTAATATTTTAAGAGTTAAAACCCTTAAAAAACCTATTGGTTAAATACTTCTTATTTTATAATAACCCAACCTAATAGGGATAACAAAAATCTCATTTTTAGTAATTCATTAAATATGCACCATGAAATATAAAATAATCGCAATAAGTGGCAGTTTACGCAAGGAGTCCTATACGCTAAAATTGCTTAAAGCATTTGAGAAAAGTGTACCGGCAGCAGCAGATTTTGAAATCATAGACATCTCAGGCCTTCCCCTAATAAACGAAGATCTGGAAACTGATTTACCGAAATCTGTAATTGACCTAAGAAGTGCTATACAGGAAGCAGATGCAATTTTATTTGCTACACCCGAATATAACCGTTCGTATTCTCCTGTCGTAAAAAATGCAATTGATTGGGGTTCTCGCCCGAGCGGACAGAATAGCTGGTACGGAAAGCCGGCAGGAGTAATTGGTTGTACACCTTTTCGCCTTGGGGCTTTCGGGGCCGTTAATCATTTACGACAGGTTTTAATGTATATCAACACGCCGACAATGCAACAACCAGAATTTTATTTGGAAGAGATTGTTAACGTGTTAGACAAAGACGGTAAGATTAATAACCCGCGTACACAAAAATATATTGATGACTATTGGGTGGCGTTTATGAAATGGATCGAACGAACAGCGATTAACGATAAATAAGCGATTCCCCGGTTAATTTATATTAAGGCTGGTTTATTATTTGTTTAGCGAAATGTTGACATTCCATAATGTAGCCTTTATTCAAGTATAATCTATGAGCATCATGTCTCGAATAACCGCTGTCGAGGTGTAAGCTACTTGCGCCGTTTTTAAGCGCAAGCTGTTCGACGTGGTCCAGCAACATTCCGGCATATCCTTTTCCGCGGTATTCAGGTAAGGTAAAAAGGTCATCTATATAGATCATCTTGCCGGTACGCAACATTTGAAAAGTGCGGAAACCGATAAAGCAAGTTGCATTATCGGTTTCGTCATCAAGAATGAAATGAAGTTCATATCCTTCCTGTATCATTTCCCATACCTTTTCTATGTAATTTTCTGTGGATAGCTCCGGCCGTAATCCTATGATCACATTGCGGCAGCGCTCAATATCTGTTTTTGTTATTGCTTTATGTAGGATCATATTGATATCAATATGAAATACTCCACCTGTAAGCCGGGATATAGGCCAATAAAAGTGCGGCAGCGCTATCTACAAATACCGAGTAGTTAAAAGGTATCCGGGGTCCTGAAAATATAAACATGCTCAACGCAAAAATCAATGTTAACAAGAAACTGCCAAATGCAGCAAGCCTAATTTTAAAACCAATGAGCAACGTAACACCAAATACTATTTCAGCAGTGGTGGCCATAATCGCCATTATATTGGCTAAGAATTTCGGCAAATAAGGCATCAGCGCATTGGTGTAGCTTACAAAGTTGTCCCAGTTACCCCACGCGTTGCCGTGTACACCCGCTGCTCCAAGCCAGCCAAACCGGTCCATAACCGGAAGCAGGAAACCTATACCAAGAGCCAGGCGTAGAAAAAGTTGGGGAATATCAAATGTGTTTTTCATATTCATTACTTGTAATTTGTTCTACAAAGTTAATATTTATCTGGTACGGTATAAGGTACCAGACTTAACTACTATTGCGTACCAGATTAAATTATACCTTTATAAGATATGATACCTTATAAAACATTAGTGGTAATCGACCATGAAAGTCCCACACCATTTTATAAGCAGATCTATATTCAAGTGATCGGCCTGATACAGCAGGGATTTTTGCATGCAGGAAACAGGCTTCCGGGAACAAGAGAACTCGCTCAAATAATGGGCGTACATCGCAATACAATTATCGCTGCATATGAAGAACTCTCCGCACAAAACTGGATAGAGACCATTCCGCGAAAAGGAACGCAGGTAGCACTTAATTTGCCGGAAATAAAACCCCGTACTTTTAACAAGGCGAATGCACAGGCCTCATTTGCTAAACCGGCAAAGTTTCAATTTACGAGACATGCGATAATTGATAAACTTAAAGTTGTGCCGGTTACTAACGGTTTGATCGTCAATGACGGTTTCCCGGATATTGATCTTGCCCCATTTGATCTCCTTTTTAAATTATGCCGCAGGCAATTAAACGGAAAAAAAGTTACCAGTATATTGTCTTTAAGCAATGCGGGTAGAAGCGCTGCACTTAGAACGGCCAGTTGTTCCTTCCTGAATGAAACAAGGGGACTAAACATTACCGAAGAAAACATCATCATTACCAGGGGTGCACAAATGGCCATATATATTGCCGCATCACTGATCCTGAAACCCGGCGACCAGGTATTGGTAAGTGACCCCAGCTACCTTATCGCCGATGATGTTTTTACGTCCATAGGTGCAAAGCTGATCCGTGTGCCGGCCGATTCGCATGGGATGGATGTTGATGTTATAGAAAAGCTGTTAAAAACAACTGCGATAAGCCTGCTTTACATTATCCCCCACCATCATCACCCAACAACAGTAACCATGAGTACTGCCAGAAGGATCAAGCTCCTGCAGTTGATCAAAGAATTTGGTATTCCAGTGATCGAAGACGACTATGATTATGATTTCCATTATCAAAACAGTCCGGTGATACCATTAGCAGCTGGCGATCATGGAGGAAATATCATTTATGTAGGCTCCTATACCAAGCTTTTGGCACCGAACTTCAGACTCGGCTACCTGATTGCCTCCGCTAATTTCGTGGAACAGGCCATTTATTTAAGAAAGTTAATGGATCTGCGGGGCGATACCCTGATGGAAGATGCTTTGGCTACAATGATAACTACTGGCGAATTGGCGCGCCATATCAAAAGATCACTTAAGATCTATAGTCGTCGTTGTGACCTCACTTGCAAGCTTTTGGCCGAGCAACTCGGAGAGGTTGTAGAATTTAGTAAACCCCAGGGAGGCCTTGCCATCTGGATAAAGTTTAAGCAACAATATCCATTAAAAACAGTACTTGAAAAAGCAAGGGCAAAGGGGCTTTTTTTCACTGGTTCAGCCTATTATAGGAATGAAAACCAAAGACACAATGCAATACGATTTGGGTTTGCCAGTTTAACCCCCGAAAAAATAGTTGTTGCAATCGGTATCATCAGGGATTGTACAACGGGGCAGTAATAATTGCTCCAACATTCCAGATCGTTAACCAATAAACTGCCATTACTTTCAGTGAAAAATCGTGGAGAAAGCTACGGTTAGCCACTCTCCACGATAGAACCTAATTATTTTTTCTCTGGTATATAATTTGTTTTGTTTTTTTCCTTCACATAAAAAACCAACAATTTAGCAGGAACAGTAGCGCTTTCATTCCATGATCCACCGTGTAAACCCTGGGGTGTTTCGTAAAATGAATCTCCCGCCTTATAAACATGTTTTTTCCCTTCAAACACAGAAGCAATTTCACCTGATACCACATAGCCAAACGTAGGATACGGGTGACGGTGAGCTATCGACGTGCTTAATGGCGGAAGATCAACTATCAACATTTCTACCGATTTGTTCTTGAACGCTTTACTTGGTAATGCCTGTTCAAGGATTGTATGATGTGAGGTAATTAAATTTTCTTTAATTGGTGCTGCATTTTTATCGGTGGTTTGCGCGTGAAGCTGGGCTGTGCTTACGCAAATTAAAAGACCTGAGATTAAATTAGTTATTTTCATGGCAATAGTTTTTGATTTATTCATTTGAATTGAACAAAATTAAAAGCTAATTGGTACCTAAAAAGGTACCAGAGTTAACTAATGTAAAGTACCAGCGGTTGAATATCTTTTGGATTTTGACTTCTGGCTAAATAAATTAATTTCGATTATCTTTTATAGACACCATAATTTTCATCCAAGGTGATCAAATCGATTTTACTACTTTAATCTCAAAAAAGCCAAAAAGCTTGACCAGTCGTTCCATAGTACTTGAACTATGTTCTTTTTTAATTTGATAAGCGTAAATTTGTTATCCAATGACAGGCCTCCTTCAAAAAAACGTAGCCAAGCATATTCACCTTTCAGCGGATGAAATGTCGCGGTTCTGCAAACCATTCATCTTGAAAGAGATCAAGAAAAAGCAATTCTTGTTGAAAGCTGGTGACATCTGTCGATTTGAGGCTTTTGTCAACAAGGGCTGCTTCAAAGTCTTTCATACCGATGCTAATGGAACGATGAATATCCTCTATTTTGCCGTTGAAGATTGGTGGATAGGTGATATAGACAGTTTTACAAACCAACTTCCCGCACAATTGAGTATCGAAGCGCTGGAAGACAGTGAAATATTGCTTATCGGAAAAAAAGATAAAGAAGCATTATACGCAGATCTGCCCCAGGTAGAGCGCCTTTTCCGGATCATGGGGCAAAAAACTTTCGTTGCCCTGCAGCGCAGGATGCTGGGTGCCCTAAGCAAAACCGCTGACGAGCGCTATATTGAATTTCTTTCCAAATACCCTAATATCGCCGGGCGGCTCACTAATGTGCAAATTGCTGCATACTTAGGTATATCTCATGAGTTTTTAAGTAAGATTAGGAAGAAGATCGTTCAAAAAAAATAAGTCGGCTATTCATTTATTGAACTTGTTCAATCTTTCGCAGGTCGGTAGTTAGGATATTTGTATTGTTAATCAATAATCAAACAATGAAAATTCTGAACGTATTATCACCCGTATTATTCATCTTAACCAGCATTTCTACTATGGAAACCCAGGCGCAAAGCATTAAAATAATTGATGCGCAACCTTTACAATTAAAAGTTTATCATGCCAACGAGGCCGGTATTGGCGTCGCTTCTGTAATTGTTTCCGGCAAAAAGGATGCGATACTGATCGATGCACAGTTTACACTGGCTGATGCTGAGAACGTGGCCCATGAGCTGAAAGAAACCGGAAAGAAATTAACAGCCATTTATATATCACATGGCGATCCTGATTATTATTTCGGGCTGGAAGTATTTAAAAAATATTTTCCGCGGGTAACGGTTTATGCAACAGCAGCCACCGTAGCACATATCAAAGCAACCGCGCAGAAAAAACTGGATGTATGGGGAGCCCAGGTAGGTGACGCCATCACTAAAAACATTGTATTGCCGCAAGTATTAAAGGGCAGCAGCCTGGAGTTGGAAGGACAAAAATTAGAGGTCATCGGCTTAGACCAGTTTCCTGACCGGACATTTATCTGGATACCGGCTATTAAAGCGGTAGTTGGCGGCATTAACGTTTTTGGTGACAACTTCCATTTATGGATGGCAGAGGATAAAGAAGCTACGGAAATAGATCCGAATGGTAAATGGCTGATTGCACTAAAAAAAACAGAAGCATTGCAACCGGTGATCGTGATTCCCGCGCATGGTACAGGCACTTCTTCTTTTGATCTCAAGTCTGTAAAATTTACAGAAGAATATTTACAATTCTATCAACAAGCCTTAAAAACCAATAAAACATCTGTTGAATTGATTAGGACGATCAAAGCAAAATATCCTAACCTGGCGTTTGAAACTGCTTTGCAGATCGGTGCGAAAGTGAATACCGGCGAAATGAAATGGTAAAATGCTTTTAAATTGCGAAAAATGACAAATTTAGAGATCGTAAAAAGCACCTATCAGGGTACAGCGGAAGAAAATTCGGCTAATCTTAAAGACTTTTTGGATGAGAACGCTCAATGGATTGAGGCTAACGGATTTCCTTACGCCGGTACTTATATAGGTTTTAATGCCATTGTATCGAACGTGTTTAAGCGCTTGGCCACCGAATGGATAGGTTATCGGGTAGACATAGACGATTATGTTGCCAGCGGAGATAAAATAGCTGCTTATGGAGCCTATTCGGGTACTTACAAAGAAACTAACAAATATTTTGAGGCAAGGGTTGTTCATCTTTGGCAATTGAAGAGCGGCAGAGTAATCCGTATGGAACAGTTTGTAGATAGCCAGGTTGTTAACGATGCGATGAAATAAACTATTTTATAGGTTGCATATGCACCGACAACTCACTTAGGAATAACCTTTAAAATGCGGACTTCGTATCGTGGCGGCTGGCCTTCTGCTTTTTATTCAAAGGGTTGCTGTTAGAGCTAAACGAGTGGTAAGCTCTACCATAGTAAAGATAAAGTGATATACAATATCCATAGTAGAGTAATTCATATCTCTACTATGGATGTTTTTATTTCGATTTAATTGACAAATTAATCATTGCAAAACCCCCAATTATGGTCTTTTATGAGTTCGTTATATTCCTTGATTTTTTCCGGTAAATCGGCCAATCGCTTCAAATCAGCGATAAACTTTGATGATATTTGTACCGATAGGCAACCCCGTTTTACTCTACTATAGATAAAATTCAAATATCTGATAATTAATATATTAGGTATTCGAAATTCCTCGTATACATACTAAAGCACTATCACCACTTACAACCTATACTACTTATTTTAAGGTAGTTTGGATAATAAAAGCTTTAAATTTTTTAAAAAAAGATCAGGATCTTCCTGATGAATATAATGGCCGGCAGCCGTTGTGGTAACATGGGTAAAGTCGTTTACACCACGTTTTAATAATTCATGAGCATTATACCAGTCCTGCCGGGTTTTATGATAAGTGGCGTCTGTTATATTATTCGCATCATCGTGCTTCATACTGGTCAACACAATTACGGGGATATTTGGCAGATTTGGCAAAGTAGCAGTGTATTGCAGATCCTCTATAAGTTGGCGCGCTTCGGTAGCAGCGCCCGAGTTGACGCCATAAGCAGATGAAAATACGCCGTATATCTGGTCTTCAATGGCCTGAGTAGGTTGGTTAAAGCTTTCATGAGAAGGATCGACAAATAGCAATCCGGCTGTTTTTGATGAATTTTTGATAGCATAATCGCGAGTGATAAGGCCGCCAACTGAATGCCCAACCAATACTACTTTTCTTCCGCCTGATAGGTTCTCGATTACCTTTTCCAGTTCGGTGCGCAGCTGGTTAATGTCCCTCGGAGCTAGGCCATTGCCCGATTTTCCGTAGCCGCCCCTGTCATACAGGACAATATCTGATTGAATGTCGTTTGCCAATTCCAAAATATCAGCCGATTTCCCGGTTGGGTTCCATGATTCATGACCATCGCCAAGGCCTGATTCTAAAACTACCAGGTATTTTGAGTTTTTGATCACGCTATAAGTCATGAGGTTATGGTTGCCCACATTTACTAAGGTTTCTTTAACTGAATCGGGGCTGATCGGTTTATTCTTTTTACATGAAAAGAGTAAGCCGGCACTTAATAATAATAACATTGATAATTTTTTCATATACTTTATTTTAACGCGATGTCCGTTTATTGGTACATACCATTGGGATCGCGATAGCAAAATTGCAGTATATGTGAGGCACAAATGTTCTAACTTATGAATCCGAACATCATGAATTTTATTGTAAACCAATTAATTATGAGTTTTTCTAAAATCGGTAGGGGTTTGGCCAGTGATTTTTTTGAAGGTGGTGTTAAATACCGTTTTTGAACTGAATCCCGCTTCATAAGCTATACCTACCAGGCTCAGGTAGCTCATTTTAGGGTCGAGGATCATTCTCTTGGCTTCGTCAACACGGTGCCTGTTGATGAATTGAAAAAAATTTTCCTGGAAACCTGAATTAATAATGTAGGAAAGCAAATGGGGTGATGTCTTAAATTGCTCTGCGAGTCGTATCAAGCTGATCTCGTCATCCAGATGAGGCTTTTGTGCATCCATCAGCTGTTTGAGTGCTTGAACATACTCCGCGAGTTTCTCATCTGTTATTAGTTTCTTTTTAATCTCCGTTTCGTTTTCTGCTTCATCAATAATGGCAGCGAGCTGTTGTTTTTCTTCGGTATTAAACAAAAATATTTCCTTTTGCAGCAGGGTATTATATGCGATGTAGCAAACGCCAATAAAATACATCAAGGTGGAACTATAATCAAACAATAAAGAGTTTTCAGAAATTCGAAATATTATATCAACTAACCAAAATACCGCAATAAGCACTACACAGATAACAATTTTTTTCAGCCAGTGCAGGTTTATTTGGTAGGTGTTAGATGCATATATTAAAAGATTTTTCTGGTATTTAGTAATTCTGTAATACGAAACAAAACAGTAAGTAAGCACTTGTAAGCTAAAAATTGCATTAAATATCATTATTGCTTTTGCCTCCAGTTCCTTCTCATTTGGAGTAATTACCGGGTTTGCGGGCATAAAAAATGTAATGATGGTTAAGAGCAGTATAACCCCGCCAAATAAAAAATGAAGGTTATCGCGCCTTCGCCATCTACGGCTGGGTTCTACGTAATAAACAATGCTAAAGTAAAATACGGGTGCTATAATATAATTGGCCAGGTTAATTACATCAATAACTGGCGGATTTTCGCCAATTGTATGAGTTTTATCATAAAGTACACCCAACTGAATGAAGAAGATGAGCAGAACAAATACGCCCAGCCATCTATTGGCTTTAATATTTACCTTGTTGAAGTTGGCAAAAATTAAAAGTGCTACTATTAATGTTGGCCCGGTAAACAGGGCCTCAATTGTTGGGTTCATATAAGTATATAAAGATCAATAGCTGTCCGGTAAAGCTAATAGCGGTTTAATACCTGCGTAAAGTTAGTCGTAATTTTAATTTTAAACTAAAATCGTTGTTTAGTGTTGATAAGCTTTACTCCAAGGGAAAATGATAAAAACGAAATATAACGACAACGAGCTAGGAGAATTTAAGCAATTGATCGAAGAAAAGATCCGTGTAGCGCGTGAAGAATTGAACGAGCTTGCGGGATCGCTAAGCGCGGCGAACTCTAACGGCGATGATGCAGCCATTGCCGGCAAGACGCTGGAAGATGGCTCGGCCACTTTTGAAAAGGAACAGACCAATCAGCTGGCAGGACGTCAAAAGAAATTCATTGAGCAACTCGAAGCTGCGTTATTGCGGATTCAAAATAAGACTTATGGTATTTGTCGTGAAACAGGCAAACTGATTCCGGAAGAGCGGTTGCGGGCGGTGCCGCATACTACCTTAAGTTTAGAAGCGAAATTAAAGCATGTCTGATTGCTTACTAAGTAGGCTTTGAGTATGCAATCTTTAATAAGTTTTTCAAAAAACAAACTCAGGTTTTTAATTTAATTAAAGAATTGTAAGATATACCATAGTAGAGATAAAGTGATGTAAAACATCGATAGTAGAGCAATTCATATCTCTACTATGGATGTTTTTTTACAATTTAATCGCCAATAAAATCACTACAAAAACCTCAATTATGGGCTTTTAACAACTCGTCATACTCCTTGATTTTTTTCGGCAAATCGGCCAATTGCTTCAAATCAGCTATAAACTTTGATGATATTTGTAGCATGTTCCACCCACTTTTACTCTACTAGAGATAAAATGTCAATATCTGATAATTAATAAATTAGATATTTGACTTCTTTAGTTCTATGCCAAATCCAAGGTTATCCTAATTTGAATCATTTATTCAACGGTTTAATCCAATCCTGTATTAATTTCTACACTATCGAGCGGCGCATAGATATTACTGAAATGCGGAAAGGTAATACTTCCGCTTCTAACACTATTAGAAATTATACTATTTACATATTATAGAAGAACCGGTCGCTAATAATCTTACCATCTCTTACTTCATAAATACCAATTTCACGCATGATAAAACGACCATGCTGTTTATAAGTAGCATCTATATCCATGGTGAGTGCGAAAAAATTGCCTGTAACGATGGGCTCGGAAATAACGGTACTGTGCAGTGTTTCTACAGAATTAAACCAGTTAATGTTCTTCTGTAATATAGCATCTCGTCCGGATTTACAGTATTAGATTCAGTGCTCGTGGCATTTTCTGCATATAATTGTCTAATACAATCAAGATTTTTATCTTCACGGCATAAGGACACCAGCCTGTAGGCTATTTGTTCTGTGGTTTGCATGTAATTTGGTTTTGGTTTAATTAACGAATATACTAGAAATTAAATCCGATATGACCAACACATCTTTGCTACAAAAACTAAACAAGTTTTCTACAGAATAGTGTTTTTTTTATTAAAAAACAAAGAATCATTAGAAAAATGTTTTTAATGGGCGTTGCCCTGATTCTACAAGCAGCGCAATGACGCAAGACTTGAAAAGCAAGGATGTACCACAGTCTGTTAAATCCGCTTTAATGAGTATATACCCGAAGGCCACTAAAGCTAGCTGGGAAAAAGAAAAAGGAAACTACGAAGCCAATTGGGGCGGTAAATCGGGCGAGGATAACTCCGTAATGTTTACCCCCGCAGCTGCATTTGTTGAAATTGTTAGAGCTATACCGGTTAGCTCCTTACCCGCATCAATAGCGACGTATGTTAAGGCACATTACAAAGGCCAAAAAAATTAAACAAGCAGGTAAAGTTACAGATGCTGCGGGAAAACAATGTATGAGGCAGAAATTAAAGGCGGCGATTTGATATTTGATGAAAAAGGTACTTTTATTAAAAGGGACTAAATTTTAATAACGCAAGTAATGCTTGCCCCGGAATCAGGTGGTCTCGTTCATCAGAATCTCCAAGTAATGAGCGAAAAACGTCAATACTGTACCTACGAGACCCTTACAATAGGGGTTTTGGTAGTTGCGGTATTTTTTGCTGTTCATTCTGTTATCTTCGGCTAATAGGCTATTCAGCATCTTTCAAACTATGATAAATCGCCAGACCATGTCCGTGGCCCAAATTAAAATCGGCTTTTAGCCAGGCGATTACTTCCGCCGCTTTGACTGAAGTTTTTAAAACCCCACTCTCGAAGTAGCCTTGGCCGATAGCCAGTTCTTTGAAGTCAGCCGGTGTTTTGCCGGTTTTCTTTTTGATGGTAGCGTAATAGGCGGTCAAATTGATCTTATTCATGGAACTGGCGTAAATGGTGGTCTATATGTTTATAGGCCATTTTACCGGCTTGTTCAGCGGTGAGTTTGCCGAAAAAAGGATGGAGGAAGCCTTCCGGTTCCCGGTGATCATGTTCCGCCATTAAGCTGAGCCATTCGGCTTTCACTTTTTCTACATCACCATTGCCGGTGATTTTAAAGGACGGTACGGTAGGCAGGTTATGTTTGGCGGGTTCATCTTTGAGCATGTCTTTCAGTGCGAATTTGCCAACGAGTTTGCCGAGGAAGGATTGCTTATACAGGGTTTTGCCCGATAGCATTTCTTCCCACATAACGCAATGTTTGATCATTTGATAAACGTTCATCTGACCCCATTCGGGCTGGCTGTGTTCGTTTAGTTTGTTAATGCGGGCCCTGACTTCCGTCCGGGTGTATTGGTCGAATAGGTTTTTCATGGAACGGGTACTAATTGCGCTAAAGAAAACCAGTTACCTGAATCGTCTTTAAACAAGGCTTCAGTACCGTAAAATTCTTTGGTGGGTGGCTTAATGAATTCCACGCCTTTGCCTTTCATTTCTTCGTAGGTGGCCATAATATCGGTGCAGGTAAAGATGCCAACGCCAAAGGTGCCTTGTTTAACCAGTTCCTTTAGCGCCTCTACGGAACCTTTTGATTTTAAAATACTTTCATGGATAGGCGTGAGGTTGATCTCGAAGCCGGGTTGTTCGGGCGAGCCAACGGTCAGCCAGCGGGCATGTTCGTTCATGGGAGCGTCGATAATAACTTTGAGGCCCAACTTGTTAGTATAGAAGTCAAGGGCGCTGTTTTGGTCGAGAACATAAATGTTCATATGGGTCATGCGTGTGATCATAACACAAATAAACGGCTAAAAACTTAGACTTTATTTGTCGGAAATTGCTCTTTTTCAACCCAGCCGTACTGGAAGGCGAAGCAATGCGGTACAACGCTTAATGGCGTTTGGGCGATTTGTTGCTGGAGGTGTTGCTGCTGGCTTTGATAAGCGGAGGGATTGAGGCCGGTCCTGCGTTTGAACAAACGGCTGAAGGAACTGAGTTCTTCAAAGCCGACTGCTTTGCAGGCTTCAGCTACGGGCATGCCAGTGGCCAGCAGTTTCATGGCTTTATTGATGCGGACGGTCATGACATATTGATGCGGTGTTTGTTGATAGGTCTTTTTGAACTGGCGGATAAAATGGAACTTGGAATAATAGGCTTCGTCAGCGATTTTAAACAATTCAATATTCTCGGCGTAATGCTGATCGATGAATAGCTTGGCCTGGACGATCCGCCGATAGAAATAGAGTTTAGGATAATTCATGCCGTCTGAACCCGTGTTATACCGCTGTTTATACCCGAGCGGATCATATTACTATAACCATCGTTCGGTAACGAATCCGCATAATGAAGAGCTATTTGATAATTTTCAGCGGCTTGCAAGAGATCATTCAAATCTTCATGGCATTTGGCAATGTTTAGATATAGGGAGGGATAAACGTGCTGTATTTCCGCGTGTTCCACTTCCAATGCGAATTTTAGCGCTATCTCATCCCATTTTAGTTTGTCCTCAATACTAGTTTGATGCCGGGCGACATAATGCGCGGCGGTAAACTTCTCGGTGGCATTTGCCGCTATTTTCCAGGCCTGAAGGAACAGCGCTGCCGCTTCAGCTGGTTTGGATTCACCTTCTAGCATCATGCCATCGGCACATAGTTTATTTACGGCATTTTCCGGGTCAAATTGCATGTGAGGCTAAATTAAAGCTTTAATTTGATATTTTGGGGTTATGCTAACGCTTTACGATTTTGATAGATTTACTGAGGCTGAAAAGGCTGGAAAGCTTTAGCGAGGCAGTTTTTGGCCGACCGCGAAGAGAAAGAATGATTACAAACCATAAAAGGGGAAATGTATCTAGACTATGGGGCTAATTTCCATTTTTGTTAAAAATTTAAATTACATAAACATGATATATCTATAGTAGAGATTTGAGCTAATAAAATATCCATAGCAGGGATATGTAAAACCCTCTACTATGGATAACGATTTTTGTGATTTAACGATCTTGCGAATCACTACAAAAACCCCAATTATGGTCTTTTAACAGTTCGTCATACTCTTTCATTTTTTGTGGCAATTCGGCCAATCGCTTCAAATCAGCAATAAAATTTGATGATATTTGTACCATTAGACACCCCAGTTTTGAAAGGTTCATCTCGAAAGATTTGAACCTTTTTTGTGTGTAAATTCTTTGTTTAATTAGAAGGCTACAGTGAGCTTAATTTTTCGTTAACGAAATTAGAAAGATTAATAATAGTTATATCATGACTAACATCATAAGTATCGCTCTGAGGTGTAATTATAAAACTAAATTTAGGTATAAGGTCATCTATGCAATTCAGGAATCCCTTAGATATAACAGGGGCATTTGATAATTTAATTTCTATACAGGCTATAGGAGTGATTCCTTGCACAAGTAATAAATCACATTCCGCACCTGCTTGTGTTCTATAGAAGAACAGATCAAGATGACTTGACTTAGCTTGAAAAACCTGTTCAACTACATGCCTATCTTCATATAAAGATAAATAGCTAAAGGCATCTTGAAGTTTATTTTGGTCATTTGGATTTTCCATATCAAGATACAGGCTTTCTATTCCCTCTGCTTTCAATCGCTTAGCCAATGTTGTCTTACCTACCTGTCGAGGCCCTAGAAAGCAATAGCAGGAAATCTTTTGAGTTTCTCTAATAATGTCGCCTCTAGATTTCTTTTAATCATATTGTAAAATTACATAGTAACCTAGTAAATCCAAACTTTAAATTTGGATTTACTAGGTTGTTGCATTTCATGCCAACTAACAAATCTCCCGCTAATTATACACCCAAAACTTAAAAATACATCAAAGAACTTTTTCACATGCATCGCTGCTTGCTAACATCGCGTTGTATATTGCAATTTACCCAATTGCTAGGTACTAAAAAAGGTCATATGACCGAAGTTGGTACATCATATGACCTTTTTTAGTACCTCATTTGACCGGAAAATAGTACAAAGAGAACATTATCAGTGGATTGCAATTTGTGCCTTTTAAATGCGCGTTAGATTAGCAAGTGCAGAGCGCAACAGTAGAGCAGAGTTATCATACTCGTAGCTGGGGGAGTTTAGACAAAAGAATATCACTCAATTTTTAGCGGCGGGCCTACAATCTGCATTTCATTATCTGCGAAAAGTTTAGCCAGTTCATCATGATTTGGTTCATGATCTAACGCCGCCAGGGTAACAAAGAAATTTTCCATCTTGCCAGCGGGTTGAAAAGTAACCGTCATCTTACCTTTTTCTGAAATCTGAGTCCAGGCATGTGGGACTTTCATCGGCAGGAAAATACTATCACCCGTAGAAAGATGATATTTATCATCGCCCACTCTAAAAAAGTATTCTCCCTCCAATACATAAAACATTTCATCCTGCGCATGATGGATATGCAAAGGCGTTCCTCTACCTTGAGAAAGGCTTGTTTGCTCAAAAACTGCAATATTTCCCTCAGTGTCTGTTCCGGATACTTTAACATCCAGGATATTTGCGTTAACACCTTTTAGTTTAATATGTCCATGTAGCCTGCCTTCTCCTTTATTGGTTTTAAAACCTTTTCCTATTTTCATATTATTTTGCTTGTCGAAAGATTTTCCAACCAATGGTATAGCTGCAAGTGTTAGCACATTCGAAATAAAAATTTTCCTCTTCATTTTTAATATTGAATTAAAGACTGTAAAACGATTTGTAGATTGATAGCTATATAAAAATAGACAATACATTAAACAATTGAAAATATGAAATGGATTACCCGCGAACGTCCGAAGATCGATCGCATTGCATGTCCCTGGCTGATCAAGCTAATATTTCGGCACGATGGTTAAGCAATATTCTTTACGAGACATTCCGCTCTATTTCCTAAAGTTGGGTACTTGGGTTTTGGTGTGCCGGTAGCTTTGGTTGGCTATTAAGTTCGAGTTACATTGCCACGGCATAGGCGCTTTTTTAGCCCTCATCTATATTAAAAAACTACAGGAACCTTATATCATCGGAATCGCAGACGTAATCGGTATCCTAATCAAAACCCTTTAAATATCCAACATCCGTGTTTCCACAAGTATGCCCCTTGAAGAGAAAGCGATCAACTGCGATTCAAAATAATTGGTTAGATCTGTTACTTCCGCAATTATTGCTGTTTTAAAATTGTCGGCTTTTTCCAATAATGTACCCTTCTATCAGTATAAATTTGCTAGTATGAAAACTACAACTCAAATTTCAACATCGTTGGTTTCTTTGTTACGGGAACAACAATTTGTGCAGGCATATAAAGAATTATTTAGCGACAGCGCTATAAGTATTGATCCAGTTTACGGGCATTTGCCACCTATGGAAGGACTTTCCTTATTGATTGAGCGGGAAGAGAAGTTTCTTTCAAATTCAGATATACATGATGTAATTGTTTCCGAACCATTAAATTCTGGAAACTATTTTGCGGTCAATCTGACAATGGGCTTTACAACTGCAGGTCAACTCCGAAAGATAGAAGAGCTGTGCGTCTATCATA
Source organism: Pedobacter sp. UYP24 (assembly GCF_054057295.1). Lineage (NCBI taxonomy): Bacteria > Pseudomonadati > Bacteroidota > Sphingobacteriia > Sphingobacteriales > Sphingobacteriaceae > Pedobacter > Pedobacter sp. UYP24. Next base: position 100,980 of record NZ_JBSRZD010000002.1, on the reverse strand, counting down.
CATTGAACGGAAAGATCATACAACAACAATTTTTTATTTCCTGATGTGATAATGAAAAATGCGTTACAGTCCTTTAATGACAATTAACATTCACCAGCGGATTTCAAATATTAAAAAAATCATGATCACTGTATGAACATTGAAACCAGTTCTTTCGGGCTTAATCCAGAATACCTTTTAACGTCATTTGTTAAGTGCGCTTGATCATAATAGCCCATTTCATAGGCGAGATTAGAAAGATTTTTCGTTGGTTCATTTTTCCGAATCCTTTTCAGCACTTGTTGGAATCGGATTACTTTTATAAATTCCTTAGGCGGGATACCCATATGTTCATTAAACATCCTTTCCAGTGTTCTATTAGTAACAAAATGCATTTTAGCGAGGTGATCAACCGTAATTTTCCCTTTATAGACTTCAACGGTTTCAGCTATTGCGAGCAAATTGCGGGTAGCCCTGATCTTTCCAGTAAAGAAATGATCCAGGCGGTCGGTCACTTTTTTATCTGAGTCGAACAGGCTATATAGTAAACGATCTGAAAATTCAATAATTTCATCAGTGGTTTCTTGAAGTGACATTTTATAAAAAACAGAAAAACCTCCGGGCTTAAAACGGATGCCCATAAACAAACTGTTGGGTATATTATGTATAATGCTGGATGAGGTCATTGTTCCTCCCAGATAAATATTGCCTGGCAAAAGCGGTTTGTCATTAAGTAATGGGTTCATATTGCCCATATTAATAAAGATCTCTGTACAACCATCTGGATATATCCGCCTCTCAGACGGCTGATAAAGTGCGCCCGTTTCCAGCACCCAATACGTCTCAATAAAATTCTTAAGGTGCGATGCGGGAGGTGTTTCAATATATTTGTACGTTTCCATAAGCTGAATATTAACTATTAAAAAAATATGCGAAGTTTCAACTATTGGTTAATCGCGCAAACGTGCATTCTGTTGACTAAAGATAATGATTGTATTATCTTTAACGTGTTGTGCAAATAAAATGAGACCACATATTTACGCTGATTAACGGATTACCATTTTAACGCCATTAACAATTGCCATGCCCTTAAAAAATCATACGTATTAAGTACAGTCGTATGACTTTGCCGGAACTTATAACAATCTGTTAGACGTTCATCCATTTCTCTTTTTAAATAGGCCAGCTGTTTCAAAGCTATTTCCTTTTTTCGGCTACAACAAAAGTAGATTCGGTTACAAGAATAAAACTGTAACCAAGCAAATTTGTCCTATCAAAAATTCAGACTATGAAAATTACAATTACAGGTTCTTTAGGGAATATTAGCAAACCATTAGCAACAACATTACTAGCGCAAGGACATGAGGTTACTGTCATCAGCAGCAATCCCGAAAAACAAAAGGAGATTGGGGCAATCGGTGCAAAAGCAGCAATTGGTTCCTTGGAAGATGTAGATTTTATCACCACAGCATTTAATGGCGCGGATGCAGTATATACAATGGTTCCTCCAGGCAACTACTTTGATCACAATCTTGATCTATTCGCTTACTATACCAGGCTGGGTAAGCATTATGCAAAAGCAATCGCGCGATCTGGTGTAAAACGGGTAGTTAATCTCAGTACAATTGGTGGAAATTTAGCAGAAGGCAATGGGATATTAATTGGTGCGCACAATGTGGAATTGATTCTTAATGAACTTGTAGAGGATGTAAAAGTTACACACATCCGTCCAAATTCATTCTATTACAATTTATTTGGCTATGTTGAGATGATTAAAAATACAGGGGTTATAGCGGCAAATTATGGAGGGACAGCACTTATCCCGTGGGTTTCACCAAAAGATATTGCCCAAGTAATTGCCGAAGAGCTGGTACAAATTCCAGCTGAAAGAAATATTCGCCGTGTAGGGAGTGAGGATTTAAGTGGTAATGAAACTGCAAGAATTTTAGGCGAAGCCATTGGTAAACCAGAATTGAAATGGGTAGTAGTATCAGATCAAGAAGTGCTCAATGGATTAAAAGCAGTTGGAATGAACCCTGAGATTGCAGCTGGATTGGTGGAGATGTACGCCGCTTTAGGTACTGGTTTATTGGCTCAGGATTACCAGGAAAACAAGCCATCAGTAATGGGAAAGGTGAAAATGAAAGATTTCGCAAATGAATTTGCAGCAGCCTTTAAACAAGTATAAGTATATTAGAATATGAGCAATACTCCACATCGATTAAAAACGATTAGCGAATTCCATAAGTTCTGGCAATTGCCCAGACCACAACACCCATTAATAAGCGTAGTTAATTTTACTAATATTAAAAGGATGCAGGAAGATGAACCTAAAAGTTTGGTAAATGAGTTTTACACCATTGCGCTAAAAAGAAGTCTTCATGCGAAGATGAGATATGGACAACAAACCTATGATTTTGATGAGGGGATTATGTTCTGCATTTCACCAGGACAGGTTTTTGCAATACAAGGAGACAGGAGAAATTATCAGCATTCTGGCTGGATGCTGTTAATACACCCTGATTTTTTATGGAATACACCTTTGACACAGGGTATTAAGCGCTATGAGTATTTTAGTTATTCATCAAATGAAGCATTGTATCTTTCAGAAAAAGAGGAGCATACCATTATTGGCGTGATGCGAAACATTGAATCTGAATATCAATCTAGTATCGATAAGTTTAGTCAGGATTTGATTATTGCGCAGCTCGAGTTATTGCTTACCTACGCTGATCGTTTTTACCATCGCCAATTTATTACTCGAAAAATTACCAATCACCAGATCTTGAATCGTTTAGAAGAGTTGTTGGATTCCTACTTTAACAACGACAATCTCCTTGAAAAAGGATTGCCAACCGTGCAGTTTGTTGCTGATAATTTGAATATCTCGCCAAGTTACCTTAGCGGATTATTAAAAGTATTAACTGGGCAAAGTACCCAACAGCATATTCACGATCATTTGATTGAAAAAGCCAAAGAAAAACTCTCTACCACAAACTTATCGGTAGGGGAAATTGCCTACGCATTGGGCTTTGAACATCCGCAGTCGTTCAGCAAATTGTTTAAGACAAAAACAAAATTATCACCTTTAGATTTTAGGCAGTCATTTAATTAGGGGGCTGATATTTCAACAGTTGGTAGGATACGGTTGATGGCAAGAAAATGCTTACTAATGAGTTTTCCGATTTGCTCTTCTTTTGATCAAGGTTCGTATTTTTCCAATAATGCTCTCATTATTGCTTCTGGAAAACGAAAATTAGTCAGTTTTATTTGGTCAAAACAATCACTAAGTGAGTGGATAATTCCTCTTTCTTTAGCTAATATCAATAAGCCAATTGTGCCAGTATATGCTAGCGAAAGTTTGTCCGCAAGCTTTCTACCTCGTATGTCATCTAAAACTAGGGTTGGAGAAGGTATCTCGGCAGCTAAGGCGATAGCGCTGGCTTCACCAATATCTACAATGTCCGCATAATCATAAAGAAGCTCCCTATCTTTTACTGCTATTACTTCCACCCAAAAGGGCAGTCTTTTAACAAACTCAAATGCGATTTCTGGAGTAGTAATGACATTTGAAAATAGAGATTGGAGTATGGATAGCCTGCCAATCTTATCCAGCAAAATGAAACAACTGGCATCAGTGATAACAATACTAGTGTTTGGAGATTCGCTCGATATCATCAACTATATCTTCGTAAGAATATTGAAAATAAGAGACATCGAACTGGGTAAGCACGTCAGGGAACTCCCATTTTTTTAATCCGCACATTTCTGCAGCCTGTCTTAGGTTAAGTTTACCCGCTTCATAAAGCTTAGCTGCAATTAGGCGTACGGTCTCATTATGTTCTTTCTCAAGAGCATCAGGAACTTGTATGGTCATTGTAGTCATATTATAAAGATAGGTTTTATTAAAATTTAAAACAAAATTTGTGCAGATGAGAAATTAGGTTACTAAACGTAAGGACTTTACGATTCGAAAAGATTTGTTTGTTCTCCACATATCAAAAGTATCTATTTCCGCTTTGTGGAAAGAATTTCGTTTTTTCTGGGCAACAAACAGATGGACTTTCAGCCCATAGTGGTTTTAGTTACAGTTAGTAAAAGGTTACTTTTTAATGGAGCTGATGTTTCATCATAAACGTTTTCCCAGTGTTCTTTTTTATCGGTCATGTAATTTATTATTTAATGACAACTTGTTCAGGTAAGTAACAAATTTTTTATTGGTCTTTTTGGCTGTCGTTTTTCCTTTTTTTTAAGATCAAATAAAATCCTTTACCGCTTCTCCAAGATCGTATACTGTTGTTTTTCCTTTTAAAGCATTGTTTATGATACTACTGCCGGCAGCACTTCGATAACCTCCAGCACAATGCACCACAATAGGTTTGTCGAAGGGAATTTCTAAAACTCGCTCCCTCAGTTCAGGTAATGGTATAGAGATCGCTTTTTCAAATATTGATTGAGCAGATACTTCCGTCTTGTTGCGAATATCAACAATCGTATAATCTTCAAGATTTCCCTTAAATGCATCCAAATTGAGGTCATCCGTTTTTTCTGTTCCCATTTCAAATACAAAAGCCGCCTCAATAAAACCTTCGTATCCGATCTTGGCAGTGCGAGATACCAACTCTTGTAGCGCCCCATTGTCTTTAGCTACCAGGTAAAATGCCTCCTCAGGATTAATGATGCTACCCAACCAGGTCTCAAATTTACCCCCATTCTGAATATTGATTGATCCTGGTAAGTGCTGTGCCTTAAATTCCTGCTCAGGTCGGGTATCTACAATAACTATCTTACTGTTTAAAGGCTGGTTGATGTTACGCGTAGGAACTGCGGCAATGGAGGACTCTAAATTGGCTGCACCACGTTTATTCAACTCCACATCATAACCAAAATATTTGGGTATAAAAGGTTGGTCTTCCAGCAAAGTTTTAACAAACTGTTCTTCAGTCATTTCCTGTAAAGACCAATTGCTCAACCGTTCTGCACCTATGGTACTGCAGTTGGCTTCACTTAATGCCTTGCCGCATAGTGTGCCTGCACCATGGGCCGGATAAACCCAGACTTCGTTATCTAATACTAATATTTTATCACGAAGTGAATGATACATTTGCCTGGCCAGTTCTTCCCGTTTGGCGGTTAGGTTACCAGCTTTTTCACGTAGGTCTGGCCTTCCACAATCGCCAATAAATAGGGTGTCACCTGTAAATATTGCTTTATCAATTCCGTTGTGCTCCAGCACAATGCAGATACTGTCCGGCGAATGACCAGGTGTATTTAATGCTTTTAATTTAATCTTTCCAAATTCAATCACAGCCCCATCGTCAAATGTTTGATGTAGATATTCCGCGCCTAACAATTTGGAACAGTAAATTATAGCCCCCGTGGTTTGATGCAATTCCAGGTGACCGCTCACAAAATCAGCATGCGGATGCGTTTCTATTACGCCAATAATTGTTGCATCATGTTCTTTAGCATAAGCTAAATATGGTGCAATGTCTCTGCTGGGATCAATCAGCACTATTTCGCTGTCACATTCGCTTAATATCGCATACGAATAATGCGAAAGCCCTTTGTCTTCAAATTGTTCTATTTTCATAACTAATGAGGAAGTTTTTTACTTAATAAACCATATACCCAGGTACCAGCGATGGCACTTAGTAATGTAACCATGACCACCATAAACCCGCTGCCAATCTGTGCGAATAGCGGACCCGGACAAGCCCCGGTTATAGCCCAGCCTAAACCAAAGATCAATCCGCCGTATACATTACCCCAATGGAATTTCTTTTCGGGAATGATGATCGGTTCCTTGTTGATGGTTTTAAAACCGAAATGCTTGATAAGTAAGACTGAGATCATGCCAACAACAATTGCACTGCCAATAACGCCATACATATGAAATGCTTCCAAACGAAACATTTCCTGAATTCTAAACCAAGAAATCACTTGAGACTTGATCAGTACAATGCCGAATAAAAGGCCGACGATTAGAAATTTAATATTCTTCATAACTGTAATAAATAAGGTAAGATGAGCCAGGTCATGGCAAAGCCGCCGATCATAAAGCAACAAGTGGCTAATAATGATGGCCATTGCAACGAAGATATACCCATAATGGCGTGTCCGGAAGTACAGCCACCTGCATATCGGGTACCAAAACCTACAAGAAAACCACCCAGCACAATAAATACAAATCCCCTCAAGGTAAACAGCTGACTAAAACTAAAGATGTCGCTAGGTAGTAAGCCGCTGAAATCCTTTACGCCTTGTTGCTGTAATGTGGCAATGGTTTGTGGGTTGAGTTTCACTGAACCCGGCACCGATAAAAAATATGTAGCGATAAATCCACCAGCTATGATGCCTATTGCAAAGAAAAGGTTCCAGCTTTCCTTCTTCCAGTCGTATTTAAAAAATGTGATGTTAAATGGTATACATGCAGCGCAAATATGACGGAGGGACGAAGATATCCCGAACGTTTTATTTCCTAATAATAACAAAGCCGGAACTACCAGTCCGATGAGGGGACCTGCGATATACCAGGGCCAGGGTTGTTTAATGATTTCCATATTTATTTAGTTAAAGTGCTTACCAATACAAAAATTCCCATGATCAATACAAACCAACCAAAGGCGGGTTTAAGCTTGGTGTCGTTTACATATTTAGTAAGATAGCTACCGGCAATTATACCCCCAATAGCAAAGGCAGAAAATAGTATTAAAAATGAATAGTTAATAGCCGCATGCTGGGATACATCACCTAAAACTCCCAATAGCGAACTGATTGTCATTATCATTAGTGAGGTGCCCACGGCTTTTTTCATCGGTAACCCGGCAAATAACACCAACGAAGGAATGATGAGGAAGCCTCCGCCAACACCCACGAAACCAGTTATGATACCTACCACAATGCTTAGCAGTACTAATTTTAGGTGATTGGTCTGGTGCTCGGTATTGGGTGCTGTCTTTTCTTTACGTATCATAGATATTGATGCTGCCAGCATCAAAACGGCGAATACCAGCATCAGCAATACACTTTTCGTTAATTCAAAATCCCCGATTTTTAACAAATGGTGCGGCACTGCAGGCATCACCCATTTGCGCATGATGAATACCGAGATCAACGAAGGGATGCCAAATACCAACGCAATTTTAAAATTAACATTTCCCTTTTGATAATGACTTATGGTGCCTACAGCACTGGTTAACCCGACAACAAACAAAGAATAGGTAGTAGCAAGTATTGGGTCGATGCCAAAAAAATAAACTAAAATTGGAACAGTTAGAATAGAACCGCCACCACCTATTAAGCCTAAAGACATACCAATTAAAACCGAAGCTGCGTAACCTGCTATTTCCAAAACATTGTTATTATGGAACAAATGTACCAAGGTTTGAACAGGTAGTTAGTGACGTATGTTACAGAGTGGAATTTAAAGTGATTTTATTCCGGGATAAGGTGATCATTTGTTGCTTCTCCATCTGCTTTAGCAGCCTGGAGATCACTTCGCGGGTGGTGCCTAATTCTTCAGCGAGCTGTTGGTGGGTAATATTTAATTCATTGGATTGGTAAACGCTAGCCTTTTTCTTCAACAAGGTAACAATCCGGGCATCTAATTTTTGAAAGGCAACTGCATTGATCACATCCAATAATTCTTCAAAGCGTTTGTGATATAGTTTAAAGATAAATTCAGCCCATTCGGGATATACTTTTACCCATTCGCTTGCCTTGTCTACCGGAATCATTAAAACTTCAGAATCTTCTTCTACAACCAACTTAACCTTGCTGGTATCCTCATGTATCCCCGCTAAGAAAGACATGATACAGCTTTCGCCTGGTTTAATGTAATAAAGCAAAAACTCACGACCGTCTTCGTCCTCACGGATTACCCGCATACTGCCCGAAAGTACCACTGGGATGGAACGCACATAACTATTTGATTGCATCATCACTGTACCGGCAGGCAACGTTTTGCGCTGGCTGCTGGCTTGTACTTCTTCTTCCAGGATGGTTCCAAATAGTTTCATCTTATGTATTAGCTTGATTAAATTTTTGGTAAATTCTTTTTAACATTTAGTGAATACAATTTCTTCTGATCTGTTACTTGCAAAGCCGTTGCAGATTTAAGGTAAACATTGCAGAAAGTATACACCTCACTATCCCATATTACATGAGCTTTCTTTATTTTATGCTCAAGATTAGTATGCCCGGTATGGATTCCGCTTGCCATTTTTTAAGATTGATTAATTTGTGTTTTTGTTACTTCTGCAATCTATTCTGTGCTATCTCAACCGCTCGGTGTAATTTATCTCGTAACACGGCTTCTGAAGGTAATAAAGTTAGGTATTCGGCAACTCGGATGTTGCTTTGGTCTAACTGCATCAATTCAACATGCTCTTCGTTTTTGCCTGTGCATAAAATCAAACCAATTGGAGAATTTTCACCTTCCACTTGTTCGTGTCTTTCCAGATAACGCAAGTACAATTCCATTTGTCCTTTGTTTGCAGCTTCAAATTCACCCAATTTCAATTCTATCGCCACCAAACATTTTAATCTTCGATGGTAAAAAAGTAAATCGATATAATAATCTCTGTTGTCTATCGTAATTCGTTTCTGACGTGCCATAAAAGCAAAATCAGAACCTAGTTCTATAATAGACCGCTGTAATTCAGTTAAAATAGAACTTTCTAAATCTTTTTCGGAATACGAATCTGCCAAGCCTAAAAAGTCTAAGAAATAAGGGTCTCTAAAGACCAAATCAGGACTAATAGCTTTGTTATCCTGAAGCATTTTTAACTCATTACTAATGGTTTCTTCTGGTTTTTTACTAATGGCGGTGCGTTCATAAAGCATGGATTGGATGCGTTCTTGAAAAACTCTCACGCTCCATTTTTCATGAATACACATTTGAATATAGAACTCCGTTTTTAGGGGGTCGTTCATGTACATAATTACTTTGATATGCGACCAGCTCAATTGTCTACACAGCGTAGAGAATTTTTCTAATTCTGGAAAAGTCTCTACAACGTAGAGACAATGTAGCAGCTGTTTTTTGCTCCAACCGCTACCGTAATCAAGCTTTAACTGACGAGATAAGTTTTCTATAACTGCCTTGCCATAGGCTGCTTTCTCATTTCCTAATACTTCCTCATTAATGCGCTTGCCAATTTGCCAATATAACAAACTCATCGTAGTATTAACAGTCACAGCTACTTGCTGTTTGCTTTGCTCTATTAGAGTTTTTATTTCGCTAACAATTGTTGGATTATGAGGTTCTTTCATTTTGACCTAATCTAAAACCACTTCTCATGCATCTACTTTACCTATAACCACTTCTGAAATTAAAGTCGCTTTGTATTCTTTTAAAAAATTGATTTCTTGCTGGATTTTTGAAATGATTGTATAAATTTTATTTTGTTCATCCTCGTTAGGAACATGACCAGATAAAATTGGCTGTTTCTTTAAAGTTTTCATTAAAATAGGTGTGTTCAGGTTTGGGGCATGTCTGGCTAAATTAGTAATTTTCAAAGCAATATCGTGGTACAATGGTAAAAAACAACCAAACAGTAAACCGAGTTGAAAGCTGCCAAAGCCTAACAGGAAAGTAGCGAATCACTGTACCCTGCCCATATTCTGTTATACAGTAAGTGCCCTCGTGGGAGTGGCAAGAACTATAAACGCTGCATTGTGTTGATTAGAAAAGTGGTTAGATTTGCATCTAGAACCGGTAGGATCATTTTAAGAAAATGCCGATGTGATTACTTAGTAGCGAAAAGAGGTTCAACACCGTGCTTTTCCATGTATTCCTCAATTCTACCTATTTCGTTGGTTGGCACCATATCCAGCATTTTAGAATCCTTTACCGCTTTCCATAGTTTATGGTTTTCGCTGAGCGATTTTTCTGGCTCGTCAGCTATAAAGAAAAAATGTCCGTTTTTGCCTTCCTTTGTTTCTTTAATCTTTTCGATTAGAAAAAGGTGTGCATTAATTTGTTGTTGGATGATATGGGGGAACCCATTAAAGTTTTTTGTTTCTCCTGTTACCTGTACTTCATTTTTACCTATGAACCAAACTCTTGCAGGTACGATAAGACCTGGAATTTCATTCTTTTTGAACTCGAAATCAAAATTCACTCTTCCTCTAATAGTCTTTGTAAGACGCTTGCGTACTACTTCGATTGGACTGTTCTTTGTTGCTTGAATTTCTGGTAAATGGAAAATAAACTTTTCAAAAAGCTTGTTAAAGATGCTATCGGTGATTTCTAAATCTATTTGGTTTGGTGCTGAATAGGTAATAAGGTTTTGCGCATAGCGCGACAGATAATTGAAATATTCCTCTCTAAAGAATTTTTGCCCTTTGTGGGAGTGCATAAAATCGTTTACACATTCCGTAGACAATTTGCTTAAGGATTTAAGATGCAATTTGATGGTATTGTAAGCTTCTTCTGTGAATAGATCCTTTATAACCTGTAGCTTTTCTGCCGAATATAAAAATTTGCAATGCTGATCATTTGCCATAAATATCCCAATACTGATTTTCTCGTCTAAATTGGGACGGATAGCACAGTACAATATGGAATAAAAAGTTTTCATGATTTGTTTTAACGATTAAAGTTATGAATAAGTTCTGAAAAAGTAGTATTTGTTTTATCCATGCGGGATTGTCGATCACGCTTGAAGAAATTTTTTCAATAAGGCCTGCTTTATCATTACACCAAGTCTCGGGAATGTCCAAAACTATATCAGATAATGCAGCTTTACAACTCGTTACAAAGGTAGGGAAATTTTCAAGTAGGTCATTATGCATTGCTATCATTTTTTTCTTATTATTTAGAAATGTGACTGCCAAATCGGAACTAAGTACGCTATCTTCCCAAGTTAGTGGACAAAGTTTTCGGCCTAATCCATTTCCATCGAATAGGTTAGAATGATCTATGGGTATGAATCTATTTCCTAAAGAAAGAAGGTTATAATTGTTATGGTTACGGTCATCGTTTGCCAGCCAAAGATCGAATAGGCCAATCTTCATAAGATCCTCAAAGCGTTGTTCAAACTTAGCGATTTCGTAACTGTCATTCCTTAATCCTAATAGTGTATTGTTGATCTCACCTGCATTGTTATTGTATAAGAGGCCGAAAGAGGGCCTGTCAAACATAGGTATCTGTATTCTGCCACCCAAGATGTTATCAGGTATGTGCTCCCTTTTAATTTGAATAAATGCAGCGGGAAAAAGGTCAAATCCCCAAAGCTGAAGAAATTGATGTCCAATATATTCGTTAATGAGTTTACTTGGCGCATCATATTTGCAGGCATATTCTTCGATGTCCTCTGCCATAACAACCACTGGGTGACTTCCTGCAGTGTCAATCACTCTTGAGATGGTAGAGATAGAACTAAGGTTCGCTAACATGCTGAATTGCTCAATGATTTACTAGGTGCTATTTGCAAACTTAATGAAAATCTCATGTAATTTTATGGGTTGTTTAACGGAAATGAGCAAGTAAGGCGAGTGTTCAACCAAGTTAGGCGTTAAGCTTTTTAAATTTTAAGGACTAGATGAAATGTTTGTGAAGATTTTTTTATAATTTTTAGTACTGCGGAAGAAAAATACTGAATTTCATAGCCAATTCAACAGGGGTGTTATAGCACTGCAAGTACCTTTACAGGTACTTTGGAGGGGAAAAGGGTACCTTTAGTGCTCCAAGATACCTAGTAGCCTGCACGAAAGGCGCTCCAGGTGATGTAGATGATATTGAAAATATTAGCAGGTACACCTTCAAAAGTCTGCATCTTGATTGTCGATAGCTGCGTTGCCTTGCCGCTGCTCCAATTCGCTAATAAAGTCATGTAAGACAGGCAATCTGCTAATTACTAAGGCATTTTAAGCCCACATTAATGCCGGACTACAGAAGAAAATATAGGTAGTAATTTCCCGTAATTTTGGTACCAAATTAAGTCAAAAATAGGGTGTAAAATCAATCTATTTCTAACTCTAAAAAATGAATGTAATTATCTGTAAATCAATATGTTTAATTTAAAATAATACCGAAATTTATTTGGAAATATCAGCTATTTTACCTACATTTGCAACTGTAATAAAATGAGGTTTTTACAAGCCAAATCACACTAATCTGTTAGGGATAATTTCTAATAGATTGTGGAAACAGGGAACATGCTCCGCCATTGCTGATCAGCTAAAAATAACAGGCATTGTTTCGGTTCAATTTTAAAATAAATCGATTTTTAGATTTAACCTGCCAGCTGTGATAGCCGGCAGCAGAAGTTCATTGACGTATTAAAAGCCTATATGGCTTTATTATTAGACAGCCTTGGAGCTGCTACGGTACTTCTTCGATACACAGACCATACATCTTCGCAAAAAGGTACCACTTTTAGTGGAGATGTATGGTCTGAATATGGTTCTTGTATGGTATTAGTGTAAAGGCAGGAGGTAAGGAGCATCGACTATAATGCTTGACTAGATTGGAGTTTTGTAAAAAATTTTAAAGTAATAAATATACAAAACATCAGTATTTCACCTCTGCTGAATTTTATTTCCAAAAAAGTTAGAATTTAAAAAAGAAAGTTTACATTAGCAGTGTAATACTTAACTACTACACTTATGATTGAAATATCGAATTTGTCATTTGGTTATAGCAAAAGCAATCTCCTTTATGAAGATTTATCTCTTACTATTGACAAGGGGTATATATATGGTTTGCTTGGAATGAATGGAGCAGGTAAATCAACTTTACTAAAGAATATAGCTGGGACATTATTTCCACTAAGCGGCAGTGTTAAAATAGATTCTTTAGTGCCTAGACACCGCAAGCCGTCTTTTCTAAGAACAGTATATTATATTCCAGAGGAGGTTTATGTTCCTTCTTTAACAGCTAAACAATATGTGAGTATTTTTTCGCCGTTTTATCCCAATTTTAATAAAAGTAGTTTCCGCCAATCGCTTGAAGAACTTGGTGTATCTATAAAAGGAAGGCTGACTTCTCTTTCCTTTGGACAGCAAAAGAAATTTATTATTGCCTTCGCACTAGCTTGTAATACTAAAATTGTGCTAATGGATGAGCCTACAAATGGTTTGGATATTCAGTCTAAGTCGCAATTCAGGCAACTAATAGCGACTGTAATGTCAGATGAACGTACCATTCTGATTTCAACCCACCAAACCCGCGATTTGGAAAATTTGATAGATAAATTGATTATAGTCAACGATGGTCGATTAATAGTGCATGCAACGATGGATGAAATATCTGAAAAATTCTATTTTGATGTTGTTGAGGAAATACCTGTTGATACTAAAATTCTTTATAGAGAGGACCATTTGCGGGGCGCGGTAATAGTTAGAGAAAATAAAGAAAAAGAATATTCAAGGATTAATTTAGAGCATTTTTTTAACGGAGCAACCTCTGATCCATCCTAACCTCTGAAATATTAACTAAAAATTGAATTCAATGAATGATAACTTCAACTTAAAAAGATTTAGCTGGCTGTTTATAAAGACCATCTTTGAGCGACCTTCGCAGATACTTGGACTGCTCGGACTTTCTTTGATAATAACATTAATTATCTATGGTTCAGTGCAACAGTCTGCAGGAATAGGTAAAGCACAGGTAGCATCCTTTTTGATCGGGTTTGTTTTAGGAGGTAGCTTTATGGCTTCAACAGTTTTCAATTATTTTAATTCGACTGCTAGTGGAATTTCCTTTTTAATGCTTCCCGCTTCAAATTTTGAAAAATGGTTTTGTGCAATATTAATTGCTGGAGTAATATTTCCTGTGATTTACTTAGGAGTTTACCGTTTGATAGATATAGAGTTCGTAAATAGATACCACAATAGTCTTGATCCGTCTGCCTATAACTATAAAAAGCTTTATGATGGTGTGGATTTATTTTCTTTTGATAATAATATAGCGAAAATGGTATATATGGTTTTGGTTAATGTTGCAGGTGCAATGCTAGTTGGGTCATTATATTTCAATAAGGTTAGTTTTATTAAAGTTGCACTTGTTTTATGTGCAATACTTTCCGTTCTATATTTTTTAAATCTATTGATTGGTTCTATATTGTTCGATGGTTTGGAGACATCGGTACCCTATAGGAGTGTGTTTTTAAAGATTGGAGATAATAGAGGCATCTTAAATTTACCAGAAGGCATCAATCAATTCACAAAATATATTGCGTATTATATATTGCCAATTATCTTATGGCTCACTGCCTATATTCGTTTATCTGAGAAGGAGATGTAAATGGAGTTTAGAGAAAAGCAAGCGATTTTCTTACAGATAGCAGAATATGTATCTGATCAGATTTTACTTAAAAAATGGGAGTCTGGAAATAGAATACTTAGCATTCGAGAGCTTGCAATCTTAATGCAAGTGACTCCGAATACTATTCAGCGTACTTATGATTTCCTACAAGGCAAAAATATCATCAGTAATAAAAGAGGGATAGGGTACTTTGTTGAGGATCAGGCAATAGAACGGGTTATGATATTTAGACGTGAGCAGTTTATAGAAAATGAACTTCCAACTTTTCTGCGGAACATGTACTTATTGAAAATCTACCCAGAAGAAATTGCCAAACAATTTGACGCATACATTTTAAAATTTAATAATTACAATAGATCATGAAAATTAGTTCTTCAATCTTATTAGCGCTATTTATATTATTAGTATCAAGTCTGTTTGCATCAAACATCCTTTTGAAGAACCAACTAATGCACATTGACAAAACTGATTTTTACTGGAATTACAACAAGATTTCTAGTAAGCCATTTAAGCACCTTACTATTGAAGGCGGTAATGAGACTCACATTTATTTTCAACAGAACAATACTTGTTCTGTGAAGGTCTACGATATTTGGGAAGGATATGAAAAAGATAGCACAGTTAAAGTGTTTGTCAAAAATGACACTTTACATTTAAAATTCGATTATAAAGCTAGTAATCTAAACGATAAGTATTTTTTATCGAATAATGTTTTGCTACGCATCTCAGCACCTGAATTATTATCTGTAAACGGTTTGAACACTAACCTGGAAATGTTTGATATCAGGCAAAAAAAATTAAATATATCCATGTCTGGCAAATCGCAACTCCAGATGCAAACAAGTATTTCCATAATTGATTCACTGAACATTATGCAGAAGGACTCTTCCGACATTTTGTTTGAAAAAAATCCTTATTTGAAAGGTTCTCCAACATTTAGTGTGAAGTATCTCCAAGCAAATGTAACAGGTGTTTCAAAACTTGATATCAGTCATATAAATCCTGAATCTCTTAGATTGCTAATCGGTGATAGTTCAGCAGTATATCTGTCCGGTCGTGGCTTAACTGGAGTGGCTAGAAACACCATTAAGTAGTGGATATAAAAGTAAATTACCCAGTTAACTTACAACACCAACAAACCGATCAACCATCAGAAACTGATCAAGCAATCAATCTTCTTTAAACATCTTGTTTACAGCGGCCTGAACTTTTTGGATATCGGCAGCTATTGTTTTCTGGATAGCTGGATCAAAAGTTGGAGTAAATCTTGTTTCTATGGAAATCTCCTTCGGTTCATTGTTGATGTTTAGCCTGAAAATGTGTTTTCCAAATTTAAAACCAGCTCCAATCTTAGTAATCTTATTTTCAACCGATTGTATAAACTCATAGCTATTACTCAACTGATCTAACTGATCTTTTATGGCCTGGAAAACCAATTCGGTTTCAATATCTAAGTCATTAATGATAATAGTTGCGTTTTCTAAAGCTTTCATTAACTCTGGATTTCCAACGATATCCTGGTGTATGTACTGCAGGGTTTCTAATAAATCTTCACTAAAGATGATATGTCTTTTATCTGTGATCAGGATGGTAGCCGCATTGCCTTCATTAGTAGGTTCTTGCCTAAGTAGTATCTCGTCATTACCATCCTTAATTATGTATTCGTTTCGTGCTTTGATCTCTAGTTTCGCATCAGTTAAGGCATTCTTTAATGTATTTACTATATAGTCTAAAACTGGATATTTTTCTATTTCGCTCATTGTGTTAATTTTTTGCAAAGGTAGTCTGTATCGCTAATCTTTTTAATATTTAATCACGATAGTTTTGCAATAATTATTTTTTCATTATCAATCAACTTATAAATCAAGACATGAATGCATTTGAACAATGATCCTATAAAATCTGCATGTCTACAGATTTTATAGACGTCAAAAAGCCAGCGCTAGTTATTTAACGCTGGCTCATCAAAATTTTAAAAGACAAACCTATTTACTATCCGTAAGTAACATTTAAAGTAATGGGCACGTTAAGTGCTTTCGATACGATGCAGTTTGTTTTAGCACCTTCTGCAATTTCTTTAAATTTAGCTTCATCAACGCCTTCAATAGCGCTGGCCTTCAATTCTAAATGAATGCCAGTTACACTTAAAGCCTGCATATCCAGATCTAATATAGCTTCTGTACTAAGATCGCCAGCGGTGATACCTTGTTGGGTTAGGGTAGCACTTACGGCCATGGTAAAGCAACCTGCATGTGCAGCCGCTATTAGTTCTTCCGGATTGGTGCCTACGCCGTCTGCAAAACGGGTCTTAAACGAATATTGAGTTTCGTTAAGTATGGTGCTTTGGGTACTGATTTCGCCCTTACCATCTTGTAAGTTGCCATTCCAATGTGCTTTTGCTGTACGTTTCATGTTTTCTGTTTTAACGTTTATTTAATTTAGGGTGTTTACCTTTATTCTTCTACTAAAATTGTGTCCTTTTTGTTTTGAATTTTATTCTCTTGCTTGTTGCAAAGTCGTAGCGAAAAGCGCTTCTGATACTCTGAAATTGGTTTGCTTCATTTGCTCAATCACTGGTTTTACAAGAGGAATTATTCCATATGATTTTGCTCTGATAAGAACGCCAAGCGTTCCGATAACTGGAAGTCCAATCGTAATGGCAAGTTTACGAGCTGCTAAGTCATCGGTGATAAGGTATTGGTTGTTTATTTCATGGGCAAGTGCTATTGCACTAGCTTCGCCGGGATCAACCATTTCAAGAAATTTCTGTTGTAATGATTTGTCTCTTACAGAAATAACAACTATCCAATCTGGAAATTGGGCACCGAATTCCTCAGCTATTTCTGGTGTAGTCAGCACAACTGAGAAAAGTTTTTGTAAGATATGCAGCAACTCCAACTTGTCAAGAATAATCAGACAACTGGTATCAGTAATTACTACCGTCTGCGTGGCATCACTTAAATTCATTAGCCAGGTCTTCTTCTGAATACTGGAAATAGCTTACATTATAGGTAGCAAGCACTTCGGGGAAGTCCCATTTCTTCATATTACACATTTCCGCTGCCTGTCCTAAAGATAATTTACCAGCCTCATAAAGTTTAGCTGCAAGAAACCGAATCGTTTCATCGTGCGCTTTTTCAAGAGCATCTGGAACTTGTAATGTCATCGTAGTCATAATATAAAGATAGACATTATTCAATTTAAATCATAAATGGTACATTCTTAATAATATGACATTTTTTCTTTTTTAATAACCCGATATTGCCTTTTTATATATCGATTACCACTATGGAAAAAGAAATGAAAAAAGTAGCGCTAGTAACTGGAGGAACCAAGGGTATAGGCTTTGGTGTTGCAAAGTCTTTATTATTAAAAGGATATAAAGTTGCGATAACTAGTCGCAGTAAGGAAAATGCGGATAGTGCTGTTCAACAATTAAAAGAATTTGGTGAGGTTATTGGATTGGAAGCTGATGTAAAAAGCTTGGTTTCGCAAATTAAAACAGTTCAGGATGTGTTGGATGCCTGGGGACAATTGGACGTGTTAATTGCCAATGCAGGTGTGGGTTATTTTGCACCAATAGATGAGCTAACAGAAGAGTTGTGGCATGACACGATAAATACCAACTTAACGGGCGTGTTTTTCAGCATAAAGGCGTCTTTGGATGCTTTGAAAAAAAGTGAAGGATATATCATTACCATCTCCAGTTTAGCAGGTACGAACTTTTTTCCGGGAGCTTCTGCTTATAATGCCAGTAAATTCGGACTAACAGGGTTTACCCAGGCTGCAATGCTTGATTTAAGAAAGTATAACATTAAAGTAACGACTATTATGCCGGGTTCGGTGGCTACTCATTTCGCAGATCATGAACCGAATGCAGAAAAAGATGCCTGGAAAATACAGCCTGAAGATATTGGTCAGATGGTGGTTGATTTACTAAATATGCCTGCAAGAACATTGCCTAGTAAAGTGGAAGTGAGACCTCTGAACGTAGGGTAATATCTATTTTATTTTTTCTGTAAGGTATTATTGACCGAACCGACTAAGGCATTATATGATATCGCACAAACATGAAAACCCAAAACATTAAACAAATGAAAAAAACAGTTCTTATTGCTTTAACACTTGTATGCCTGCAAATATGCGTTTATGCACAAACTGGATTGAAAGTAGGGCAGCAGGCTCCACTCTTTAGTGGCATGGATCAAAATGGCAAAAAGATAGATCTAAAGAAGGTTCTTAAATCTAAAAAATCCGTAGTTCTGTTTTTTTACCGCGGCCAGTGGTGTCCCTTTTGCAACAAACACATTAAAGAATTGCAGGATTCGTTACAATTGCTGACGGGTAAAAATGCTTATGTGATCGGTATAACACCCGAAACGAAAGAGAACATCAACACAACCATTAAGAAAACCAATGCTTCTTTCTCTATGTTACAGGATGCGGATGATAAGATCATGAAAGCTTATGGAGTGGATTTTAGGATGGACGATAACACTTTTGCGAAATACAAAACTTATGGTGTAGACCTGGAAGCTAACAATGGAAATAACCGCCATACTTTACCTGTTCCGGCAACTTACATTATTAGTCCGTCTGGTAAAATTAAGTTTGTCCACTTTGATAAAAACTACCAGAAGCGAGCTTCTATTAAAACCTTGTTGACTGAACTTTAAAGGTTAGCCAGATTAGTTTTTTTGCAGCTTATCGTTGATTTTCTGTTGCAATTGCGCTTTAAACTGGGAGTCAAGATTGATACTTTTATGCTGGTCAGCAAAATGTTTACCCATCATTTTGTTGATCAGCATACTTTGTTGCTGAAATAATTTGCATATAGAGCATCCAGTTAAATGGATCTTCAGTTCAATTTTTTCCTGTAAAGTAATACTGCTGATTTGCTGCTTTTCGATAAGGAAAGTCGCTTTCCTACAGTTGTAGGCTATTTTTTTTATTGAATCCATTAAAGCCAGTTTTTTTGAAGGCAAGACCTTAGGCTTACTTTCGTACGGTGAATAATTACCCAGAAATTAGCTGGAGTTACTTTAAGTTCGCTACAAATAAATTCAGTTGCCTCTTCATCCAGATGTTTCATACTGAATACCGAAAACCATAAAGATGGAAGCTTCTGCATGCATCGCTGAAGGATTTGTTGAAATTCTTTACTGATCAGTTGGTCTTCCTGTTCAATGCCAAATTCTTTTGGGCGGTGCTGAATGTTCCAGTGTCCATCTTCAGGATTAAAAAAACCTTGCTCATCGTAATCTATACTTTCTGTCTCTTCATTTTTTGCAAGTCCTGAAGATTTTTTGCGATAAATGTCTATGATCTTATTTTTAATGATAGCCGTAAGCCAGGTTTTCTCTGTGCTTACTCCCTTAAATTGTTCCAGCTTCTCTAGTGCGGCAAGAAAAGTTTCCTGCACCAGATCGCGGGCTTGTTCATGATCATTTAGCCTGGTAATCGCGTACCGAAAAAGGTAATCAGAATAGTTACCTACCCAGTTTAGTGGATCAGCGGTGTTTTTTTGTATCAGCGTTTCGCTGGGTTTATCTGTCATTGTTGTACTTCATGAGCATAAATATAGGCTATAAAGTTTGTCGGAGAAAGCCTGAAGTCCTTACAATAAAAACAATAAATCTTTTAGCGATCCACCTAATTAATCGTCATCGCCTTTCTTTTTCTTTTCCAGGATAACAAAGGCGCTTCGCTTTGGCGCAGGCATAACACTATGTTCGCCTTTTACAGACTTCCAAATTACTTCATTTAGGTCGAGGTCTGGTGCAGCATCTTCTTTTGCAAAGTTAAAATTCTCTGATCGCCGACTGCTTTCATTTACTGCCACATTTCTAGTGTCAATATTTATCAAAGGCTTATACAGATTAAATGGCGTAAAATCTGGCTTGCTGGTAAAGCATTCAAATAAAGGCATCGCACCTGCGTCATACTGGCTCATAGGAGGAAGTCCGAGGATCAGCTCCATAGTTCTTAAGAAACCTGATGTGGAGTACATGGTATGAACCGCAGTATTTCGTTTAACGTATGGACCCACAATATAAGCGGGCGATCTGTGCGCATCTACATGGTCTGGGCCATTTTGAGCATCATCTTCCAGTATAAATACCACCGATTCCTTCCAAATCGAGCTATGTGATAGATGTTCGATAATTCTGCCTACTGCCAAATCATTATCAGCCACAGCTGCCTGAGGAGATACACTGCCTTTTTTCTGACCACTGGTATGGTCGTTAGAAATTCTAAGTGTACTAAACTGCGGGACTACACCTGCATTTAAAAGTGAGTCAAAGTCGTGTTCCCAGGCATCTGCTCTTACCTGATCTGAAATATTCATGTCAAATCCTGGAGAATTCGGCCCCATGTGTCCTTTCAATGATTTGATGCCGGCTTTGGAATATTCGCCAAACTCGCCATAGCTTCTATAAGTGACTCCAGCGCGCTGGCAGTAATCCCAAATAAAACCATCTTTAGGATAGGTTGCTACTCTACCACCCTCAAAACTGGTGGAGCCACCACGAGCGCCATAACTTGTAGGCCATGTTTTTTCAATGATATCAGTCGCATAAGCTGCCATGCTCCAGTTGTGGCCATCAGCACTAACTTCGGCGTCTACATAGAAGTTATCCAGCAACACAAAATTCTCTGCCAGTGCGTGCTGATTTGGTGTTATCCTTCTTCCAAATAAACACAAAGACGAATCGCCATTGCCTTGCGGCAGATCACCAAGTACCTGATCGTAAGTCCTGTTTTCTTTGATAATATAGAAAACATGTTTAATGGGTGATTTCTCTCCAGCTCTGCGAGGGATTGGGTTTCCGGCTTCTCCGTCAGCTTCAGTCGTCCTTTTATCGGTAAATGGAGTGTTGGTATAAACTTGTTTGGTATAAGATTTCAGCTCTTCTATTTTAGGAGCAGTGATGATTGATAAGCTACCCTTAAAAAGTCCGGCTATGTACTGCAATTTATCATTAGCTGTACTTCCCATTTGGTAACCACTGTTGTCTACTTTAGAAATTGGCTGCGGTCCCCTGGGGTTAGGTAGAGAGGTATTTCCTTTTCCATTGCTGACAAATATTTTATTACCCAGCGTTTTAACACTAGTAGGATACCATCCAACTGGGATGAAACCCTGGCTCTGGCTGCTGCCTGGTTTACTCACATCAAATACAGCAAGGCAATTGTTGTCTGCATTGGCAATGTATAAGCTTTTTTCATTCGCGCTGAGCGCCAGGCCATTTGTTGTAGATCCTGTTAATTGAGTTGCGTAAAGGGTTGTGGCAATGGTTTCTATTACTTTACCGGATAGGGTATTTATTACCGATACCGTATTGTCGCTGGCATTGGCCACAAAAAGAACAGTTCCTTTATTATTAATTAGCAATTCGTTAGGGTGATTACCTACCGGAATAGTTTTTACTATTTTTTCAGTAGCGAGGTTAATTACAGCTATGCCTTTGCCTCCCCATAATGAAACGTACAATTTGCTTTCATCCTTAGATAGGACACAACTATAAGCAATTGCAGGGAGCTGAACTTTTTTAAGGATTTTCTTCTCTCCGGGATTGATGATATATAGCGTACTGTCTTCTTTTGTTACGGTGTATAGCCTGCTGTTTGATTTATTAACTACAATACCAGCCGGACAAATCTTGCCTTTTGGCCATACCTGGCCGAGTTTAATGGTGTCACAAGTTCCAAGCATTCCATTTTTTAACCGGAAATCATAGATCCAGTTGTCATTGCCTCCAGAAGCATATAAGTGTTGCTCATCATTGCTAAATGCCAATCCATACCATGATTTAGCCAATATGCGTTCATCTATTATTCGTTCCGTTTTTGGATCTATCAATTGAAGTGATTGCGTGCTTTGTCCGTTATTGGTGGTGGCCAAATATTTACCAGAGGAACTGAGTTGAAGGTTTAATGGTAAGTCGCCCAATGGAATGGAATGTCCTGCAGGACTTAATTTCCAGCCATTGGGTAAAAGGATCTGATTGTTCTGACCTGTTTTGCCTGGTAGTTGAGCAAAGGCTTGTCCACACCAAATAGAGGCGATAATTACTAAAAGATATGATTGTTTCATTACTACTTATTAAAAAGATTAAAATTAATTAATGCCCTTAGTGAATATCCATTCATAGTAGAACCAAGTTCACGGATTGCTTCTGATGGCAAGGCGTTACTTCTTGTGGCGTAGAAAACCGGTCCACCTGAGAACGAAAAGGAGAGTTTTGAATTTGCTGGCGATAAGTTTAAAGAAGGGCCAACCATTAGTTTTGCACCACCTTCAGCCTCATTTGCTTCCCAAAATCCTTCTAAATCCTGACCAACGGCCTCAAAACCTAGGAATAAGGAAGGTGATAAGCGATACTGAAAACCTACACTGCTGATAAAATCAAGTTTATCTCTGCTATTGTCGAATGCTTTCTCAAATCTTAGATTTCCCGTTGCTCGCCATTTCGACTGGTCGAAGGATAGCACAACCCTGCTTGTAGCCGATTTGACATTGGACCAATCGCGACTAGCACCTAACCCTATACCAAGTCTGAAGCCTTCAGAGCGCTTTCCACCACCTATTAGGTCACGTAAAACTTCAGCTTGTTGCGAGGATGTTACTCCGCCTCTGTTGGCGAAACCTATTGCAGCCGTAGCATATAAGGTAAAACGGTTACCAAGATAGCCCTTAACACCAAACTGCTGACCCATACCATCATAGCCAAACTGGCCAGAGGTGCGTGCACCATAGCTTCCAGAATAATGGAGGTTCCATTGAGGCTCTTGTCCTGTTAATGAATTAACAGTATATAAAAATGGTTGAGCTGCCTGCTGTGCAGAAGCAGTAAATCCGAGGCCTATTAAGGCTATGAGTAATATTTTCTTCATATAATAAAGTGCTATATTAGGTCATTAAAATTAAGAAAAGACGTGCTCAACATTACTATTAAGTTAATTCTCCCATATAAATATATTCATAAATTACGCTTGTTAAATGACAATAATGTTAACAAAATACTAGGTGGCTTCCCAGAGGAATAGACTAATTTTGTAAAAATAATGTTGTAATTAAACATAATGTCCTTATTGTTGTAGTTTAACTGAAAATAATCCACGATCCCTATGAAGTATTCAAAAATGTATAAACCGTTTGTCTTTGGTATGTTTCTGCTATCAGCAAGTTCAGCTGCTTTTGCGCAAGCTGGTCAGCCAGTTGAAAAGAATAAAGCCAATAGTGAGTATAAGCCAGCCTTTGCCGGACAGACCCGTATTGGTAGTGTTACTACTGCTACTTCATACGTATCAACAGTTATTAGTGCAGACTTAAAAGGAGCATGGGGTATGCATGTTTTGCCAGATGGTCGCTTATTGATCAGCAGTAAACCTGGAACGATGCAAATATTTACAACTGCTGGTAAACTTGATAAAACGATTACTGGATTTCCGGCCGTGCAGTTTGAAGGACAGGGTGGTTTGTTGGATGTAAATATAGATCCTGAGTTTACAAAGAACCGCATGGTTTACTGGACTTATGCACAACCTGGCGATGACGGTGCTACGCTTGCCGTGGCTAAGGGAAAGTTATCAGCTGATGAAACTAAATTAGAAAATGTAAGTGTGATATTTGAAGCCGCCCCCCGCTATAAAGGAGCAGGTCAGTTTGGTTCGCGCCTGGTATTTGATAAACAAGGAAATATCTTTGTTAGTTCAGGCGATCGTCAGTCTAATGAAATACGTGTAAAAGCACAAGAACTAGGCGCTACTACCGGTAAAATTATCTACATTACTAAAGAAGGAAAGCCTGTTTCAGGTAATCCATTTGTGAAAACACCAGATGCTAAACCAGAGATCTATGCGTATGGTTTCCGTAATCCTGATGGCTTAGCCATCAATCCACTAACTGGTGATCTTTGGGAAGCTGAATTTGGTCCGCGTGGAGGTGATGAGGTTAACTTAATTAAAGCAGGTGGTAACTATGGTTGGCCTTTTATTACCTATGGTATTGAATATAGTGGTAAGAAAGTTTATGATGGAATCCAACAAAAAGAAGGTACCGTACAACCTGTATATTATTGGGATCCTAGTGTTTCGCCAGGTTGTATGATGTTTTATACTGGTAACATTGCTGAATGGAAAAACAACCTGTTTTTAGGTGCATTGGGCGCTCAACATATCGTTCGTTTGGTAATCAAAGACAACAAAGTAGTTGGTGAAGAGCGCCTGCTTGCTGATAAAAATGAACGCTGGCGCTGCATGGCAACTGGTAAAGACGGTGCTATTTATGCTGCAACTGATGGAGGTAAATTGTACAGGATAGCTAAGAATTAGCTTTTATTACAAATAGGGTACCGTTGGGATTAGAAGCTGTAGGCCGCCGTTAAGCCAATAGATTTGTTTCTGACACTACTTTCAGACCGATAATCAGACCACCTTGGTTGTAGATTTGCAATTCCTTGTTGCACATTAAAGGATATGGAATAATTGCTGCAAAATGAATACCCCACACTGAAATGTACGCCATAGTCCCAAGGTTTAGCGTAAACATAGGTGCCGTAATCACCATAAGACGCATCGCTTTGGAATTTTATGTCCCCTTTATTACCTATTGCAATATCGCCTATAATGACATCTGATTTTGAAGTCCATTTACCTCCGGTTCCATATCCAACGTACGGTCCGGCTGCAAACAGTAGTTTACCTTCACCAATTTGCTTAGCGTATATGAAATCTATCGGCAACTCAAAATAGGATACCATTGCTTTGAAGTCTTCTCCAAAGCCGTAACGGTTTGTTGCTCCACGCTCTTTAAAGCCTCTTCTTGCATATGCAATAGCAGGTTGGATGGAAAATTGATCAGATAGCTGGAGATTTATACCTAACCCTGCATAAATTCCTGGTATTGAATAAGTTTTTTCCTGGGTTCCACTGTCGTCCTTTGCGATGACATTGGCATAATTTAGTCCGGCTTTTACATTAAGTTTTACCTGTGCGAAGCAGATTCCGCTAAGCGATGTAAAGAAACACATGAAAAACAATTTTTTGATGCTCATAATCGCGATAAGTTTAGATAATAGACTAGCAATATATAGAATACGAGTAGAATAAGCTAAATGCTACAGTTGTAAAGCAGATTATTATCTTTGGGCAAAGTGAATAGATATGTCTGTAAAAATCTCCCCAATTATACAACCTGAAGAACTGGTTACGCTAAGTTTATCTGAACATATTGTCATTGTGGATGCCAGTGCAGGGTCTAAAGTCCGCTTTGATGAACAGCATTTGGCGGGTGCTTTTTTTGCAGATGTGAACAACGACCTGGCAAATATTGGAGATTTTGCAATAGGAGGCAGGCACCCACTGCCAACTTTTGAGCAGTTTAGCTCGTTTCTTGCAAAATTAGGAATTTCTAAAGGTACCCATGTCATAGTTTACGATGATAAAAATGGCGGTAATGCCGCAGCACGTTTGTGGTGGATGCTGAGGGCTGTTGGTCATGATAAAGTTCAGGTCATTAATGGAGGTTATGACGCTGCGGTAAAGGCAGGGTTTCCAACTGATGCTTGCGTAGAAATTCCAAAGGCTGTTCCCCGTTATGACATGACTTCATGGGAGTTGGGTTTAGCTGATATGGCCGAAGTGGAAGAAGTGGTACAAAAGGATGATCATATCGTGATTGATGTTCGCGATGCCAATCGCTATGCCGGCTTAACGGAACCGATTGATTTAGTAGCAGGTCACATTCCAGGTGCGATTAATATCCCCTATACCGAAAATTTAGATTCAAGTGGTTCCTACCTTTCCCCTGAAGTACTGAAAGAAAAATACTTGAAAGCGCTTGAGGGTGTTGATCCTAAGCATGTAATTGTACATTGCGGTTCTGGAATTACAGCTTGTCATACTTTGCTGGCGATGGACTATGCCAGATTGGATATCCCTAAATTGTACGTAGGTTCCTGGAGCGAATGGAGCAGGAATAAATTGTAATTTATCGGTTACATTGTGATTAACTAATTGCTTGGTTTTATATTGCTTTACCAAATATAACGCTCATGAAATTAATGGTACTGATAGTGATGCTATCATTTCTCTCTTTTTTTTCTGCATCTGCGCAAACTGATTTTTCTGTAAAGGGAATGGTGATAGATACCACTTCAAAAAGCAACTTAGAGAAAGCTACTGTTTGTGTGCTTAATGCCAAAGATTCTACGCTTCAAAAATTTACTTACACCAACAAAGCAGGTTTTGATATCAAAAACCTGCAGGCAGGTAAGTATCTGATCATGATCACTTATCCTGATTATGTGGACTTTGTAGAAAATTTCACGCTTGATGCTGCCAAACCTAGTTATAACTTCAGTAGGATAGGTATGATATTAAAGGCTACCTTGCTAAACGAAGTGATTGTGAAGGCAAGGATTGTGGCAATAAAGATTAAAGGGGATACCACCGAGTTTAATGCTGCTGCTTACGCCACGCAAAAGAATGCAAAAGCAGATGATCTGTTGAAGCAATTACCTGGAATGAAGATTAACCAGAGTGGCGCCATCATTTTTCAGGGTGAACAAGTAAGCAAATTGTTGGTAGACGGGGAGGAGTTTTTTAGTGATGATCCAACCCTTGTTTCTAAAACTATTAGGGCTGATATGGTGAGTAAAGTTCAGGTATATGATCAAAAAAGTGATGCTGCTAAGAAAACAGGTATTGATGATGGAATAAAGGTGAAGACCATAAATTTAGTGCTGAGCGAAGACAAAAGGAAGGGTGTTTTTGGTAAGTTGGATGGGGGTTATGGTACTGATAACTTTTATAGCGAACAGGCAATGGTTAATAAGTTTGATGTTAAAAAGAAGATCTCAGCTTATGGCAATTTTGGAAATACCGGTAAGGTTGGTTTAGATGGTTCTGACAATTCAAAATATGGGTTTGGGTATAGTGGACGTGAATATTACGGTAATGGAATTCCAATTGCCCGCGACGCGGGAATGCATTTTGATACCAAATGGAACAAGGACAAACAGAACATCAATGCCAATTATAAGATAGGCGCACTGAATGTGGATGGCAACAGCAGCTCAATTACACAAAATAATTTACCGGGTAATTTTAATCTCAGAAGCAATGCCGGCAGCTTTAATAGTTACACTTTTAATCAGTCGCTTAGCGGTTCATTTAACTCTAAAATTGATTCTACCTCCGATCTTAATGTGAATTATAGTGGGAATACTGGTAATGGAACGTATAACGGCAGTAACAACGCCTACACGGTACGTGGAAATGGGATTCTGCAAAATACCAATGTAACTTCTTCTATAAGTGATAGAAAAAATGAATCTGCCAATGCTAGCGCCAGCTACACCAAACGGCTCAATAAAAATGGGCGCAGCATTTCAATAAATGGCTCAACAAATTTATCTGATTATGAAAGCTCTGGTTATCAGCTTTCTGATTTAAAATATTATAACACACTTGGGAATGTAGAAAGCCAGGAAAGCATTGATCAATTTAAGCCCTCCAAAACTGGAAACAGCAATGTTTCAGGAGGTTTTAATTATTCTGATAAATTTTCTAAGACTTTGTCTTTTAATGCAGGCTATAATTATTCAAGAAGTGTAAAGGATAATACCAATAAATCTTTCAATAAATCGGGTTCCGGACAATTTAACATGTTGGATTCTATTTTTAGCAGTGATTTCAGTCTGGTTAATTTATCTAATAAATACAACTTCTCTTTGCGCTATGCGAATGGCGATAAAAGCAATGCGAGTATTGGTAGTAGTATAGGTAATGATGGATTAAAGCAGACAGATAAATTTATAGTAGGGAATACGATTAGTCGAAAATTCATTAACTGGGCCCCCAATGCCAGCTATTACTATAAACTGAGCAAATCATCAAACATCAGTTTAAGTTATTATGGATATACGCAACAACCAAGTATTTACGACCTGCAGCCGCTTCGACAGAATTACGATCCTTTAAACATCTATGTTGGTAATCCAGGTTTGAAGCCTTCATTTTCGAGTACATTAAATTACAGGTATTACCTGTATGAGCCAACCCTAGATAGGGGTATTAATTTTAGGGGCTATTTTGGGAATACCATAAATCCGATAGTGAGCAATAGAAATACAGATTCTTTAGGGGTGAACACCTATATGTCGTCTAATATAAAAGGCAAACAGCGAAGTTCTTACCAGGTTTATGGAGAGGTATATGGTCATGCCACCAAGCTTGATTTTATTGTTTTTATAGGTATGACAATTGATGGAAGCAGTAACTATAGTTATATAAATAGTCAGCTTCAAAAAACTAAATTAACTACCTATTCTCCAGAATTTGAAATTAGAAAGAACCAGACTGTCTATTCTTACTATATAGACTTATCACCCAAATTTACGTTAAACTCCTCCTCTCTGCAGACAGTAAACAACAACTCAAAAGGATTTAATGCTGATTTAGGTTATTACACAAAGTTGCCGCGTAATTTCTTTATGGGTTCTGATATGAATTATAAATTTACCGCCAAGAATAAGGTATTCGACAGAAAATTTGAGCAGTTACTTTTAAAAACCTATTTCGGACGGTCATTTCTAAAGGAAGAAGGATTAAAACTTTCTATTACCGCAAATGATCTCTTTAATCAGAATACAGGCTATAGTAGGACAGGATACGATGGTAGTTTTACAGAATCCCGCAATACAGCAATAGGCAGGTATTTTATGTTTTCGGCTAGCTGGGATTTCAGCAAATTTGGTAAATCAATGCAAAATAAATAACCATGAGAAAGTTAATTGTAACGATGTTTTGCTTAGTGATAGCTGGGAATTTGAGCTCTAGGGCCCAACAAAATAAATTTATAACAAGCGGCAGCATAGAGTTTGAGCGTACCGCTAATATGTTTGCGCTGGTAAAAAAGAAGATTACAAAGAATTCGTTGGAGGTTAAGCCTCATTATGAGCAGTATCTGAGAACTGAACCGCAATTTAGGGTGCTAAAAAGTAAACTCGTTTTTTCTGAAACGGCAACGTTGTTTACTCCCGTTCCACCCGAAAGATCGGTTTATTATCAATATGATAGCCCGATGGCCAATCAGCTCAATATTGTATACTCCAATCTGGCCGATGGAACCAGCACCATTCAAAAGGATTTTTATGAACGCACTTTTTTGGTTAAGGACAAAATCCGTAACATCAAATGGAAGATAACAGATGAAATACGCATTATTGCAGGTTACAACTGCAGGAGGGCTAATGGATTGGTTTTGGATTCCATCTATGTTGTAGCTTTTTATACAGATGAGATCCATGTTTCTGGTGGTCCGGAATCATTTAATGGTTTGCCTGGAATGATCCTGGGTGTTGCCGTGCCCCATGAAAATGTAACCTGGTTTGCTACCAAAGTAAATGAAATGGACGTGGAAGCTAAGGCTATTGAAGCCCCTAAAAAAGGTAAAGTGGTAAACAATAAGGAACTGTTTGACGACATTATGAAGGCAATCAGCAATACCGGCGATTATGCCATTGTAGCATTGAAAGGCCTTTTATTATAACATTACAATTTTAAAACTACCTTGCTGCCGGTTTTTGCTGCCATGTAAATGGCATCAATGATCTTAAGGTCTTTAACTGCTTCCTCTCCATCTATAGGTACAATTGGTTTTTTATCATCAAAGATAATCTGGGCCATTTCTTCCATTTGCACCGTTTGATGTACGGTAATTGGCTGATCTAATTCGCCTTTATGCGTTCTACCTTTAATCGGACCGTAGCCGGTAGAAGGCTGCAGTTCTGCAAAGCCCTTCTCCCCATTAAGGAAAAATTTATCCAGGTTGTTCATGTTGTATGTAGATAAGCAGGAAGCCGTTGCACCACTAGGAAAGCCGAACTGGAATTGTATGGTCTCATCTACACCGTCCTTAAATTTAATTGGATCTGTCTTGGTTTCCTGTGCGGTAACCCATACCGGTTCTTCCCCCACCATATACCTTGCTCCGTTTATGGCGTAGATGCCTATATCCATCATAGAACCGCCACCAGCAAGCTGTTTGTTTAAACGCCATTGAGCAGGATCGCCTGCACGAAACCCACAAAGTCCCTGGAAAAAAGTGATCTTTCCAAACTCACCTGCGTTTCTCATTCTGATGACTTCTAGTGTTCTGGGTTCAAAATGCATGCGGTAACCCACTAACAATTTAACTTTTGCTTTTTTGCAGGCATCAACCATTTCCTGACCCTCTTTAGCATTTACTGCCATTGGTTTTTCGCAGATGGCATGTTTACCGGCTTTGGCAACGCGAATTACCTGGTTGTGGTGTAAAGCATTTGGTGTGATCACATATACGGCATCGATATCAGGATTGTTCTTAATCTGATCGAAGTTTTGATAGTTATAACAGTTCTTTTCTGGAATGTTGTATTTACTTTGCCAGTCTTTAATTTTTGAAGGCGTTCCACTGATAACACCAACTAGTTTGGCTTTGGTGCAGGCCTGCATGGCATCCGCTACGCGGGAACCATAACTACCCAAGCCCATAATGGCTACTCTTAAAACTGGACCGTCATATCTTTCATTAGTTAAGATATTATTTTCTGCCCAGCTATTGAGTGGTGTTAACTGTAGCATAAGGGTTGATAAGCCTATATTTTGAAGGAAGTTTCTGCGTGTATTCATGACCTCTATGTATTTAGCATAATATTAAGCAATATATTCAAAGTGCCGAATTATCCATCGAATTAATTGTTTTTGGAATTGATTTGTGCTTGCAAGCCTTTACATTTGAGATGATCGGTATTGCATAGTATTGAAATACAAACCAAATATGAAACATATAAAACTTATTAACCAGGCATTTTTACTGTTCTTTTTAATAGCGACAGCACAAGCGCAGGTAAAGAAGGTAACAGCTTTAGAGGCTGACTTGAAAATCTGGGATAACAAGCCTGCAAAGGTTTGGATGACCGATGCCTATCCTATAGGAAATGGGAGGATAGGAGGAATGGTTTTTGGTGGTGTATACAACGAACATGTGCAGTTTAATGATAATACGCTGTGGACTGGCAATGAAATGGACAGGGGCGCTTATCAGGCTTTTGGAGATTTATTTATTGACCTTAACGGTAAAGATCAGGAAATTCCGACTGATTATAAAAGAGTGCTTAACCTCAACAAATCATTACATGAGGTTTCATATAGCAAAGATAATGTTTTTTACAAGCGTGAGTATTTTTGCAGCTTTCCAGATAAGGTGATGGTGCTTCGCTTTACTGCGACAAAAAAAGGGGCTTATTCTGGGGTTATCAGACTAAAAGATGAACATGGTTCTCCGGTGAAAGCAGATGGAAATACCATATCTATAACGGGTAAGTTGAGTAACGATATGATGTATCAGGCAGATGCAAAGGTATCTACTACAGGCGGTACTGCCATTGCAGAAAGCGATGGAAAGGGTGGTATGCAGCTGAGAATAAGTAATGCTGATGCTTTTACCATATACATGGCTGCCGCAACCGATTTTGAAAATGACAGGTCACGTAACTGGAAAGGTGAGACCCCTGCTGTTAAGAATGCAGGGGTAATTACTCAGGCTGTTGCAAAGCCATATGCTACTTTGCTAAGCGATCACTTAAAAGATTACCAGCAACTATTTGGTCGCGTTTCTCTAAATCTGGGTTCGTCCAGCCCTTCTATTTTAAAGGAGCCTACCTATAAAAGACTTTTGGATTACAAGAAAATTCCCGATCCAGAATTGGAAACGCTTATTTTTCAATATGGGCGTTACCTGTTGATCAGTTCTTCGAGAAAGGGAGGCTTGCCAGCCAATTTGCAAGGCTTATGGAATGAAAGTAATAACCCGCCATGGGGAAGTGATTACCATACCAATATTAATCTGCAGATGAACTACTGGTTGGCTGAGCCAGCAAATCTTTCTGAATGTCATTTCCCTTATCTGGATCATATAAATGCCATTAGGGAGGTAAGAAAAATCAATACGCAAAAGGAATATCCTGGTGTTCGAGGCTGGACATTACGTACAGAAAGTAATCCTTTTGGAGGGGAGAGTTACCTTTGGAATACTCCGGGAAGTGCCTGGTATGCGCAAGCTTTATGGGAACATTATGCGTATACGAAGGATAAAGCATACCTGAAGTCTTTTGCTTATCCGATTTTAAAGGAGATCACTGAGTTTTGGGATGACCATTTGAAACACAGGCCCGATGGAACTTTAGTGTCGCCTCTTGGCTGGTCGCCGGAGCATGGCCCTACCGAAGATGGCGTTACTCACGATCAACAGATTGTGTACGATTTGTTTACAAATTATATTGAATCTGCCGATGCTTTGGGCATCGATAAAACATACCGCGACCATGTTGTGGATTTAAAAGATCATTTATTGAAACCAAAGATTGGTAAATGGGGACAATTGCAGGAATGGGAAACTGACAGGGATGACCCTAAAGATACACACCGTCATGTTTCGCACCTTTTTGGATTACACCCCGGGAGACAGATTAGTCCTTTAACCACCCCAGAATTGGCAAATGCTGCAAAGACAAGCTTATTGGCACGAGGTGATGTATCTACCGGGTGGTCTATGGCCTGGAAAATGAATTTCTGGGCAAGGTTGCTTGATGGTGATCATGCTTATTTGATTTTGAAGAATTTTATTACACCAGTTGGTGGCTCGGGGGTGGATTATAATGAGGGTGGAGGTATATACTCAAACCTTTTCTGTGCGCATCCTCCTTTTCAAATAGATGGAAATTTTGGCTATACTGCCGGAGTTTGCGAAATGCTGGTCCAAAGTCACACCGGTGAGTTACAAATACTTCCGGCCCTGCCGAAAGCATGGTCTGACGGTGAAGTTATAGGACTGCGTGCAAGGGGCAATTTTGAGATTAGCGACTTGCAATGGAAAGATGGAAAGATCTTTAAGATTGTTATCAAATCGCTCTCGGGTGGTACTTGCCAGTTAAGAACTAGAACTGCCTTAAAAGCGTCTTTCGGTGCTTTGAAGGCAAGCACAATTGGAAATGATTTTAAATACAGTTTTGAAACCCAGGCAGGTAAGAGCTACACCTTAAGTATATCATGAAAAATGTTCTTCAATTTATATAGTTTTGGTGTTTAAATATTTTTTACGCTATATTTAAGGCTTCTAACCAACTTAATTAATTCCCTCTATGAATTTGAAACGCTCAGTTCTCGCCCTAGCCCTAATTTCTTTATTTGCTTTCGCTTTTATTCCAAAAGGCGATGATCCGGTAGATAAGATTGTGTCTGCTCTGCAAAAGTGGAATGACACCAATCCACAAGAAAAAGTTTATTTACACACTGACAAGCCGTACTATGTGGTAGGAGATACCATTTGGTTTAAAGGCTATGTCACAATTGGAAGCAAACATCAATTATCTGCATTAAGTGGTGCGCTTTATGTTGATCTGATTACCGAGTCTGACTCGCTTATTACTGCACTTAAGTTGCCTGTTACTGCAGGTATGAGTAAGGGTTCATTTGTGCTTGCAGACAGTAGTTTCCGGGAAGGTAACTACCGGATCCGTGCTTATACTCAATGGATGAGAAATGCCGGACCAGCTTATTTTTATGATAAAGTATTCAGTATAGGGAATTCTGTTACCAATCCCGTATTCGCAAAAATAGATTATGAATTTAGTAAAGATGGTGTTAAACCTGTTCTAACCGCTGTAGTGACCTATACAAACGATAAGGGAGAGCCCCTTGCAAATAAAACAGTAAACTACGACCTTTTGGAAGGGTATGATATGATCACTACCCAAAAGAAGACCACAGATAATAATGGTGTTTTACGAATTGTACTGCAGCCTGGTAAATCTGGTAAAGTTTTTGGAACAAGGATTCACAGCAAGATCAATACGGTGGACAAGCAGTTTATTACCAAAGATTTTACCGTTAAGTCTGTATCTGCATCAACCGACTTGCAATTCTTCCCTGAAAGTGGGCCGCTAGTTAGTGGTATCCGTACCAGGGTGGCTTTTAAAGCTACTGGTAGTAATGGTTTAGGTGTTGCTGTAAAAGGATTGATTACCGATGCTGAGAATAACACGGTTTCAGAATTTGAGGCACAGAACATGGGTATGGGCTTTTTTAGATTTCTCCCAGAAGCCGGCAAAACCTATCAGGCGAAGGTGACCTATCCTGATGGGTCTGAAAATGTGGTAAAACTACCTGCCGCACTCGATAAAGGGTATGTGCTTAGTGTTTATAATAACCCAGAAACCGACACGATCCTTGTAAGAATAAACGCTAGTCCTGATTTATATAAAACAGCTGGACAGACTGCTAGTCTTGTAGCGCAAACGGGAGGAAATGTTCACATGGCAACCTCTGTTCCGATTAATAAAGCAGCGGTTTCTATTTCTATACCTGCTAAAGACCTTCCATCTGGTATTGTACAGTTTACGCTGTTCTCAGCTTCTGGGGATCCGCTTAATGAACGTATTGCTTTTGTGCAGAATAATGATCTGATGGACCTTAAGCTTGGTTCTGATAAGCAAAGTTATGGTGCCAGAGAGAAGGTGGAACTTTCATTACAAGCACTGGATGACAAGAAGACGCCTATACGAGGTAATTTCTCTGTTTCTGTTATTAACGAAGCAGCGACACCTTACGATGAAACAAAAGAAAATACGATAATATCTCACATTCTATTGAGCTCTGATATTAAAGGCTATATAGAAAAACCGAATTATTATTTTAATAACCCAACTGTGGAAACCAAAAACAACCTCGACTTGTTGATGATGACGCAGGGCTACAGGAGATTTACATGGAAAGATATCATTTCTGAAACGCCTTTTAATCTGCCGTATCAAGCAGAGAAGTTGACTTCGGAAATTACAGGGAAATTATTTACACTGAGTAATAAACCGGTTGTAGGTGGAAAGGTGCTGCTTATGGCCAATAAATTAACTGGCTTGCCTGACGAGGCCATAACTGATGCAAATGGAGTTTACAAATTTAAGAACCTGTTAATAACAAGTGAAATCAGTTTCACTGTACAAGGCCAAACGGATAAGGGTGGAAAAAACGTAGAAATTAAAGTAGATAAATTGCGTGATGAGATGATGAGTCCGAATCCAAACATTGGTGACTTTGACACAGACCAGCGCAAAACCTTGCAAGCTTCTTTTGACAATAGTAAGAAACAAGAAGAGGAACTTCAGAAACGCGGAATGCTTGGGCGTACACAACAACTTAATGAGGTTCAGATTACTGCTGGAAAGAAAAAAAGAGCATTCGGATTGGATTTAATTTTGGAGGGGCATGCTGATCAGACCATTAGGTTTCTTCCAAGTGATGTCGCTTATTTAAATATTTTGGAATGGCTGAAGTTTAAAGTTCCTAATATCTCATTTAGACAAGATAACTCTGACCAATGCGGCCCGGTTGATGTTGCTGTTACAAGAGGAGAAGTGATGGCAATAATTGTAGATGGCAGGAAAATCAGTCCGTGTGAAAGTCAGGATTTTTTCTTCGGGGATCCGGCAGATATTGAACGTGTTGACGTGGTTCGTAGCAATCAGGCATTGATCAATATGATTGGTAGTGTAGGATTGTCCTTTGTTACCAAAAGAGGAATGGGCTCAACACGTAAATCGTATAATCCTTATATAGCCACTGCTCATCCAAGAGGATATAATGTTGTGAGAGAATTCTACGCTCCAGTTTACAAGAATGATGGTAATGATACTAAGGTTTCTGATTTACGATCAACCATTTACTGGAACCCATCAATAATGACAGATGCAGAAGGAAAGGCAAAGTTCAATTTCTTTAACAGTGATGGTAAAGGAACTTACAGGGTAACAGTTGAAGGTATAAATGCCGATGGTATGCTAGGAAGAAAAACATACAAGTATGAAGTAAAATAGACAGGACGCAAACGTTTTCGATAATAAAAGGGAGCTATCTTGCCTTCCATAATTGAAACTTGCACTATATTTAATACTTAAAGCAGGACTTGTTCCTGCTTTTTTTGTGATAGTAAACCATGAGTAATACCAATAGTGTGTATTCAATGACACAAACCATGCGCTGGTTTGGACCAAATGATCCGGTGAGTTTAGCTGATATAAGACAGGCTGGTTGTACTGGCGTGGTAACTGCGTTGCATCATGTGCTGAATGGCGAGGTTTGGAGTACAACAGATATTTTAAAGCACAAGCAGTTGATTGTTGAAGCAGGGTTAGATTGGGATGTGGTGGAAAGCGTTCCAGTACATGAAACCATAAAAACACAGGCGGAAGGGTTTGAAAACTACATAGAGAATTACAAAGAATCCATACGCAATTTGTCTGCCTGTGGCATTAAGGTTGTCACTTATAATTTTATGCCTGTATTAGATTGGACAAGAACCAATCTGGCTTTCGAATTGGAGAATGGGGTAAAAGCATTGAAATTTGAAAAAGCAGCGCTTGTAGCATTTGATGTTTACCTATTAAAACGTCCGCACGCAGAAAAAGAATATACAGTTGATGAATTGAACAATGGTAAAGCGCGTTATGAGCAAATGAGCGAAGAAGAACGTAAGATACTACAGCGCAATATTATAGCCGGTTTACCGGGAAGCGAGGAGAGCTTTACACTGGAACAGTTTCAAGTGGCTTTGGATACCTATAAGGGAATAGATGAAGAGACACTCCATAAACACCTCATTCATTTCCTCTCAGAAATTGTTCCGGTTGCAGATGATGCTGGAATTAAAATGGCCATACATCCAGACGACCCCCCTTATCCGATATTTGGATTACCAAGAGTAGTAAGTACCGCAGCTTTGGTTAGAGAATTATTTAATGCGGTGCCTTCCTTGAGTAATGGCCTGTGTTTCTGTACGGGTTCTTTTGGTGTCCGGCCGGATAATGACCTGCCGGAAATGATTAGGGAATTTGGCGACAGGATTCATTTCATCCATCTGCGGAGTACCAAAAGAAATGAAGATGGGGATTTTTATGAAGATAGCCACCTGGAAGGTGATGTGGATATGTACAATGTAGTTAAAGCGATCTATAAAATTCAGCAAAGGAGGAAGGTAAGCTTGCCAATGCGGCCGGACCATGGTCACCAAATGCTGGACGATTTAAAAAAGAAGACGAACCCGGGGTATTCTGGAATTGGCAGACTAAAAGGCCTTGCAGAGCTTAGAGGGTTAGAGTTTGGTATTATAAAAAGCAATTGAGATGAAAGAAGGAAATGTAATAGCTGAAGATTTTTTGCTGAATAACAGTACTTCAAAATTGCTGTATAACGACTACGCAAAAGGATTGCCTGTGATTGACTATCACAACCATTTACCACCGCAAGAAATTGCAGAAGATAAAAATTTTAGCAGCCTTACAGAAATTTGGCTTAAGGGTGATCATTACAAATGGCGAGCCATGCGTGCTTTGGGTGTTGATGAAAGATTAATTACTGGGGACGCAACTGATGAAGAGAAGTTTTTGGCTTGGGCTAAAGTTGTTCCAGCTACGGTTAGAAACCCTTTGTTTCACTGGACACATATGGAACTCAAGGATCCTTTTGGGATCAATAATTATTTAAATGAATCATCAGCAAAGGATATTTATAAGCATTGTAATGGATTGCTGACAAATAAAGATTTTTCTACCCAAGGTTTATTAAAGCATTATCAGGTAGAGATGGTTGGTACTACAGATGATCCATGTGATGATTTGAAATACCACAAAATGTTAAAAGAAAGCGATTTTAAAACTGAGGTAAAACCTTCTTTTAGGCCAGATAAAGCACTAATGATTGATAAAAATGTGCAATTCAGGCAATATGTAAATAGGCTTTCTGAAGTTAGCGGCATAGTGATAGAAGATTTGGAGTCGCTTATTACTGCGTTGATGACCAGGATAGATTACTTTGAAAACCACAATTGCAGTATTGCCGACCATGGTTTATCGGCTTTGCCATTTAATTATGCGCTTACTACCGCGGAACAAAAGGAGTTTAAAGAATTTTTAAAGGCTGAAGATACTACCTACTCTAATCCGGATGCTTTTGCCGGGTATGTATTGACTGCTCTGGCTAAGAAGTATCATGAAAAGGGCTGGGTACAACAATACCATCTTGGCGCGATAAGAAACAATAACCTTGGTATGTTTGAGAAGTTAGGCGCAGATACTGGCTACGATTCGATTGGGGATTTTAGTCAGGCTGAAAGGCTTTCTCGCTTTTTTGGTAACCTGAGCCTAACCGACCAACTCGCTAAAACCATCATTTATAATTTGAACCCTGCTGATAACGAAATGTTTGCTGCGATGACTGGTAATTTCGCCGAAGGCGGTGTTAAGGGTAAAATCCAGTTCGGATCTGGTT
Organism: Pedobacter sp. UYP24; assembly: GCF_054057295.1. Classification (NCBI taxonomy): domain Bacteria; kingdom Pseudomonadati; phylum Bacteroidota; class Sphingobacteriia; order Sphingobacteriales; family Sphingobacteriaceae; genus Pedobacter; species Pedobacter sp. UYP24. Next base: position 62,357 of record NZ_JBSRZD010000002.1, on the reverse strand, counting down.
GGTGGTTTTTAGATCAGAAAGACGGCATAGAAAAGCAATTAAATGCACTATCTAACATGGGTCTGGTCAGTAATTTTGTTGGGATGCTTACAGATTCACGTAGTTTCTTATCCTATTCAAGGCATGATTATTTTCGCAGGATCTTATGCAATCTTTTTGGTGAAGAAATGGAGAAGGGTTTACTTCCAAACGACGAAAAGTGGATAGGGAAAATTATTAGTGATATTTGCTACTACAATGCTAAGGCATACTTTGGATTAGGGAAGTAAGAATACGATCATACTTTTTGGGCAAAAATTTACAAGAATAGATTTGATACTAAGGTTTAATAATAATTTGCAAATATTGTTTAGCTTGGCAATAACTAGATGTTAAAAGATAAAGATGAGCAATACATTTAACAGCCGCTTTGCAGTTAGTCCAACAGAGGCGAAACAGATGGATACCGTTGCGCTTAGTGGAAATTTCCTGATCGAGGATTTATTTACCGCAAACTCCGTTAACCTAACCCTGTCCCATTATGATCGGTACATAGTGGGTGGGGCTATGCCGGTTGAGGCCTCAGTTGCGCTTTCAAACCCTGACTATCTAAAGGCTGGTTATTTTTTAGAGAGAAGAGAACTGGGGATTATCAATATTGGCGGAAAGGGAAGTGTTGTGGCGAACGACGTAACGTATGAGCTTGATTTTAAAGAAGCATTGTATTTAGGCAGAGGGACTAAAAATGTGGTTTTTAGTTCGGAAAATTCTGCTGATCCAGCTAGGTTTTATCTCAACTCAGCACCAGCACATCGTGAGTATCCATCTAAAAAAGTAACGAAAGAAGAAGCAGAAATAGTTGTTCTTGGATCGCAGGAAACCGCCAATCACCGCGTAATTAATAAATTGCTAGTAAATGGAGTGATACAGACCTGCCAGCTTCAAATGGGAATGACAGAATTGAAATCCGGAAGTGTCTGGAATACAATGCCTGCTCATACCCACAATAGACGAATGGAAGTTTATTTATATTTTGAGGTGCCAACTGGCCAAAGCGTTTGCCATTTTATGGGAGAACCACAGGAAACCAGACATATCTGGGTGCAGAATGAGCAAGCAGTAATATCTCCAGATTGGTCAGTTCATGCAGGCGCAGGAACGAGTAGCTATACCTTTATTTGGGGCATGGCGGGAGAGAACCTTGACTATGGAGATATGGATCATTGTGCAATTAATCAACTGAGATAGTTTATGAGAAAGTTACTGTTATTGGTTGCTTTTGTAGTAATGCTGACAGAAGCAGGAGCGCAAACGAAAAAGGAGATTTTGGTAACAATTAAAAATCCGCGTAAAACATCAGGTGGTTTGTCGGAAACCATTTCTATAAGCTGGAAAGCAATTATAACCAAGATGCCCGGGTTAAAAGGCGGAAACCTAAAGTTGTATGATGAACAGGAGCATGCTGAGGTTCCTTACCAGCTGGAATATAGCGGATTGAATGAGCCACAAAGTCTGTTGCTAAAAGCCTCTGTTCCTGCAGGTAAATCTATCCAGTTTCGAATTACAGAAGGCAAACCGCCCCTAGTAACCCCAAAAGTTTATGGAAGATATGTTCCTGAACGTATGGATGATTTTGCCTGGGAAAATGATAAAATTGCTTTTAGGATGTATGGTAAGGCGTTAGAAGCGACCAACGAGAATGCATTTGGTTTGGATGTATGGGCTAAACGAACTGATAAAATGGTGGTAGACAAGTGGTATAAGACAGGAGATTACCATGCCGACCATGGAGACGGTCTTGATTTTTACCATGTAGGTTTTACGCTCGGGGCGGGAGACATTGCTCCTATTATTGACAGCAAAATCTTGTTCCCAAAAAATTACAGGACTTGGGAGATACTAGATAATGGCCCATTAAGGTTTGCATTTGTTTTGAAATATGATGAATGGGATGTAGCTGGCAGGGTGGTGAAAGCGAGTAAACATTATACACTTGATGCAGGTTCGCAATTAAACAGGGTTGAAGCAACGTTTACATTTGATGCGGAAAAGGGACCTTTAAGAGTTGCTACGGGTATTGTATTGAGGAAGGAACAAAATCCTGATATTCTGAAAGACAAAAATGGGATTGCAGGTTATTGGGAACCAGAGCATGGTGCTGACGGTACCTTGGGAATTGGTACAATTATGATGAAAGAAAAGCCTGAGGTTATCATTAAATCAGAACATCTGTTAACCTTGGTAAATGCCGCTAGTAATAAACCTGTAGTTTATTATAACGGTGCAGCTTGGAGTAAAGGAGGTAAAATTATCAGCTCAAAACAATGGTTTAGTTATTTAGAAGATTTTAGGCAGACGTTAATTGAGCCCCTTATTATTACTTTAAAATAACATGGCAATAATGGAATTATTTAAGCTGAACGGACAAACTGCTTTAGTAACCGGGTGTAATAAAGGTATTGGTAAATCCATGGCCATAGCCCTTGCAGAAGCAGGTGCAGATATTATAGGGGTATCTGCAAATTTACCACTAATGCATAGTGAAGTTGAACAATCTGTTGTAGCCAAAGGTAGAAGATTCTATGCTTATCAATGCGATTTTTCCGATAGGGATTCCTTGTTAAGTTTTTGTAATCAGGTAAAGTTGAATCATCTTGTGATTGATATATTAGTTAATAATGCCGGAACGATTTTACGAAAGCCGATTGCAGAACATCCAGACAATTATTGGGATGAAGTTATAGCGGTAAACCAAACAGCTCCATTTATACTGACTCGTGAAATAGGCAGGGATATGGTAGCAAGAAGAAAAGGAAAGGTTATTTTTATTGCTTCGCTACTAACATTTCAAGGAGGGATAAATGTGCCTGGTTATGCCGCCAGCAAGGGTGCTATTGGTCAGCTAACAAAAGCATTTGCAAATGAATGGGCGGCAAGTGGTGTAAACGTGAACGCGATAGCACCAGGATATGTCTCAACAGCTAATACTACTGCGTTAAGAGCGGATGAAAGTAGGAGTAAGTCAATATTGGAAAGAATCCCTGCCGGTAGGTGGGGCCAGCCGGAAGATTTTGAAGGTCCGGTGGTCTTCCTGGCTTCTGCTGCTTCTAATTACATACATGGATCCATCGTTACCGTAGACGGGGGTTGGATGGGTAGGTAGCAATTAAGATTTGTTTAGGTAGGATTTTTGATAAGTAAGCGGACTTTTGCCTGTGATCACCTTAAAATGCTTATGAAAACTTGCAAAGTTATTAAAGCCGCTTTCATAGCAAATTTGCTTAACATTCATAATATCTTCGATTAATAATTTGCAGGCGTGTCCCACTCTTATTTCACTAATAAATTGTGTGTAAGTTTTTCCAGTTCTGGATTTAAAATAGCGGCAAAAAGAATTGGGACTGATGCTTGCTACTGAAGACATTTCTTCCATTTGTATTTTTCGCTTAAAATTGGCTATAGAATAATTGTATATGGTGTTGATCCTGTCATTCTCCTTATCTTCATAATTGTGCCTAAATCCTATAGATGAGAGTTGTGTAAGCTGAGCCGAAGCCTCGATTGCTGCAAGCGCCTCCATTAGGTAGATGATCCGCTTTGGGCCTTCGGCCAAAAGTATGAATTCCATCAGTTCCCCTATATGCTTCTTCTGTTTATCGTTAACTTTAAGGCCGCGTTGGGCTTTTTCCAGTATGGTTTTTAAAATCTTATTTTCAGGTAGCGCCAAAAATTGACTTCCCCAAAAATTCTCTCCAAAATGTACCACCAATACGTCGGCATTTGTTTTCTGTTCTTCATTAAAATAAATGTCATCAAAACGCCAATAGTGAGGAAGGTGAGCGCCTACCAACAATACGTCGCCTGAACGGAAGCGTTTTATGCTGTCACCGATGAATTGTGTCCCGTTTCCTTTCTTGAAATAGATCAGTTCCACTTCCGCATGGTAATGCCACTTATTATTTATATAGGGAACTTCATCTCGCCTCGCACTAAAAGAATTTACCGGGTTGTTAGATACTTTTAGTAGCTGAGGTTTCATTCAATTTGGTTATTTAGAAAAGTATAAAGTTATAAAATCTTTAAATAATACCTAATTTTATAATTCTGGATAAGATGCCTGACAAAATCGCTTAGTTTTTAGTTCCTTTTAGGTTTTTCAGGTTTAACCAATAGATATTTATAATTCGTTTAAAAAAAGGTTGTATAAACTTTCATTTATTCAAAAAGATAATTACATTTGAGCTTACCCTTTCGGGGGTATGTTTTTCATAGGTAGATGTAGGGTCGAATATTTATATTCGGCCCTTTTTTATTTTTGGGTTTCTTATCTTTACTTAATCTATGAAAAAGAAAAAGATTATTGTAGCAGTTACGGGTGCCAGCGGTTCTATTTACGCAAAAGTGTTGTTGGATAACCTTCTTAAACTAACCGACCAGATTGAAAGAATTGGTGTAGTTATGTCTGATAATGCCAAGGAAGTTTGGCAATTCGAATTAGGCAATAAAGAATTTGGAAACTATCCATTCGATTTTTATCAGAAAATGGATTTCAATGCACCATTTGCTTCAGGTTCTGCTAAATTTGATACCATGATCATTATTCCATGCTCAATGGGTACACTTGGAAGAATAGCCAGTGGTATTTCAAATGATTTGATCTCCAGATCGGCTGACGTGATTTTAAAAGAACGGCGGAAGTTGATTGCAGTAGTAAGGGATACCCCCTTTAGCCTTATCCATATTAATAACATGAAAACAGTAACAGAAGCCGGAGGAATTATCTGCCCCGCTAATCCATCTTACTATAGCCTGCCCAAAACTCTGGAAGACGTAGCGGGCACGGTTGTAAGCAGGGTGATTGACCTTGCAGGACTGGAGCAGGATTCCTATAGATGGAATGAATCATAGTTTCATTTAAAAACTTATCTTTGCATCTTCAATGAGGAAAGTCGCGTTTTATACTTTAGGTTGTAAGTTGAATTTCTCAGAAACTTCAACTATAGGAAGACTATTTACAGATGCCGGTTATGCAGTGGTAGATTTTACTGCCGGCGCAGATGTATATGTAATAAATACCTGCTCAGTTACAGATCATGCAGATAAAAAGTGCCGTAAAGTAGTTAAGGAAGCTTTAAAATATTCCCCACATGCTTACGTTACTATTGTTGGTTGTTATGCTCAGCTAAAACCAACTGAGATTGCTGAGATTGAAGGAGTAGATATGGTTTTGGGCGCTGCGGAGAAATTTAGAATTGTAGAGTACATCTCTGATTTAACTAAGCAACCTAAAGCTATTATTCATCAGCAAAATATCGAAAAAGTAAATCATAACTTCGTTGCCTCTTATTCTTTTGGTGATCGTACCCGTACTTTTTTAAAAGTTCAGGATGGCTGTGATTACCCATGTACCTATTGCACGATACCACTGGCTCGGGGAAACAGCAGAAGCGATACCATTGAAAATGTGGTAAACAGAGCACGTCAGGTTGCTGAAAGCGGTGTAAAGGAAATTGTGTTAACTGGTGTCAATCTTGGTGATTTTGGTATCAGAAATGGAGAGAGAGAGGATAAGTTCTTTGATCTTGTAAAGGCACTCGACGAAGTTGAAGGCATTGAAAGAATAAGGATTTCATCTATTGAACCAAATTTGCTTAGCAATGAGATTATAGAATTTGTAGCTAAAGCAAAGAGATTTGTACCTCATTTTCATATTCCTTTGCAATCTGGATCTAATAAAATACTAGGATTGATGCGACGGAGGTATCAGCGTGAACTGTATATAGAACGAGTAGCAAAGATTAAGTCTATCATGCCAGATTGCTGCATAGGGGTGGATGTGATTGTCGGTTTTCCAGGTGAAACACACGATGATTTTCTGGATACTTATCAGTTCTTAAACGAGCTTGATATATCTTATCTGCATGTATTTACCTACTCTGAGCGGGAGCAAACGGCCGCTGCTGAAATGTCTGGTGCAGTTGTTGGACGTGTTCGTGGAGAACGCAATAAAATGCTCCACATTTTATCTGACAAGAAAAGAAGAGCTTTTTATCAAAGTCAGGTAGGATCATTAGCTCAAGTCTTATTCGAAGATGAGCATAGAGATGGTTTTATGCATGGTTTTACTAAGAACTACGTTAAGGTAAAAGCGAAATACGATCCCGTAATGGTAAATGAAATAAAGACCGTTAAATTGGTAGCCATGACTGCAGACGGGGAGGTAGAAGTTGCAGAAACAAACCAATTTTTAGTGCATTAATCCTATATTCGCATAAATTTTATCTGTATGTTTCCAACTGTATCTCACTTTCTAGAATATCTTTTTGGTGTACAAGTACCGCTGCCATTCAATACGTTTGGGGTATTTGTAGCATTGGCTTTTATTGCGGGCTATTGGGCCTTTACAAAAGAATTTAAAAGGAAGGAGGCACTTGGAATTTTGCATCCTGTGAAGAAATCTGTTGTAGTTGGTTTGCCTGCAACAACTGCAGAGTTGATCGGCAATGCCATATTTGGTTTCTTAATCGGGTATAAACTGGTACATGCTCTTTTAAATTATAAATTATTTGTTAATGACGCGCAAACTGTGCTGCTATCATTGAATGGTAATTTTATAGGCGGATTGGCATTTGCGGCCTTATTTGTTTACTGGGATTATAAAGAGAAGAACGCCCATAAGTTACCTAAACCAAAAACTGTAGAAGTAATACAGCATCCTTATGAATTGATGGGTACATTAATAGTTTGGGCGGCAGTTTGGGGCTTTCTAGGTGCAAAAATCTTTGATAACCTGGAACATTGGGATTCATTTATACAGGATCCAATTGGCGGCCTTCTTTCTTTTAGTGGTCTTACTTTTTACGGCGGCTTAATTTGCGGTGGCGCTGCGGTGTTGTATTTAGCGAATAAGAATGGTGTAAAGCCATTGCACATGTTGGATATTGGTGGTCCTGGAATGATGCTTGCCTATAGTGTTGGCCGTATAGGATGTCATTTGTCTGGCGATGGCGACTGGGGAATTCCAAACTTAAATCCAAAGCCAATTTCATGGCTTCCAGACTGGCTTTGGGCTTATACTTATCCAAATAATGTAGCTAATGAAGGGGAACCTATCGCAAACTGTGTAGGTAAATTCTGTAGGGAACTCGTTCAGCCGGTGTATCCTACATCTATGTATGAGGTGATTGTTTGTTTCTTGCTTTTTCTTGTGCTTTGGAAGATCCGTGATTATATTAAATCTCCAGGTATGATGTTTGGTATCTATTTGATGATGAATGGCGTAGAGCGCTTCTGTGTTGAATTAGTTAGGGTAAATAGTAAATACACTGTTGCTGGTATTCATTTTACCCAGGCAGAATTGATTTCTTCTTTGCTTTTCCTGTCTGGCTTAATGCTGGTGTGGAATGCAATGAGAAATAGGGACGAACTGAAAAACTACTAATTAAAAGGCTTTGGATTACGAACTATTGTGTCAAAAGGTAATAGCCACCTGCAGGCTAACCGGTAATTTTATAAGAAAGGAATCTTTAAGTTTTGATGCTAAAGCAATTGAATTTAAAGGATTAAATGATCTGGTGTCTTATGTTGACAAGCAAGCTGAAAGGCAGTTGGTTAGAAATCTTTCCAAAATATTTCCTGAAGCTGGATTCACCACTGAAGAAGAAACCATTAATACCCGAGGGGAAATTTATAATTGGATTATTGATCCACTTGACGGGACTACTAATTTTATTCACGGCATCCCTACCTATGCCATTAGCATCGCACTTTATGAATATGACAAGCCTGTAATTGGAGTTGTTTATGAGATCAATAGGGGAGAGATGTTCTCCGCTTACAAGGGTGGTAAGGCTTACTTGAACAATAAAGAGATTAGTGTTTCTAGTCGCGAGTCTTTATCTGAATGCCTATTGGCAACTGGGTTTCCATATTACCAATTCGAAAAACAAGCGCAATATATGCAAGTGTTTGCTGAGATGATGCAAAAGTGTCATGGGTTGAGGCGTATTGGATCTGCAGCCGTAGATTTAGTATACGTTGCATGTGGCAGGTTTGACGCCTTCTTTGAATATAACTTAAATTCCTGGGACATAGCTGCTGGGGCATATATTGTTGAGCAGGCAGGAGGTAAGATAATGAATTTTGGTGGAGGTCAGGAATTTATTGAGAAAAGAGAAATATTAGCAACGAACGGAAGAATAGATGATGAGGTCCTTGAAATAATTGAGAATCACTTTAATACCTAAAGTGATTCTGATACTACCTCTTTAACTTCAGGAACCATTCTTTGTAATAAATTTTGAATACCTGATTTTAATGTAATTGTTGAAGACGGACACCCACTGCATGACCCTCTTAGCTCAACAGTAACAATACCATCATCAAATGATTTATAACTTATGGCACCACCATCCTGTTCAACGGCAGGACGAACATAATCGTGCAAGATTTGCTGAATTTTTATTTCTAAATCTGATCCCTCAAATGCAGGAGCATCTTCGCCAGTTTCTTCTTTAATTTTGTACTCTGACTCCACAGCACCTTTTACAAACTCCTTGAGTATTGGTTCGATATCTGCCCAATCAGCATCCTCAGTTTTGGTTACTGTTACAAAATTGCTGGCAAAAAAGACTCCGTTAACGAAACTAAATTTAAACAGCTCCTTTGCAAATGGTGAGTGTTCTGCTGACTCCCGAGTTGCAAAGTCTTCACTTCCATTGATCAATAATTTATTGACCATGAATTTCATAGTTGCAGGGTTGGGTGTTTGTTCTGTATATACGTTAATAGTCATTATCTTAATATTTGATACAAAATTAAATAATTAAGCGAACCATTTATAGCAGTAGGTGTCTGTTTTAGGTCATTTAACAAGAATCATTCTACCTAATGCTAATAGACACCCGTATAGTTGAATGGCGTAATATTCTTCAATTCTTGTTTTAGTTGATCATTAATTGTTAAACCATCGATAAACTCTGACATTGTTAGTGCTGTAATCTTCTGATTAGTGCGTGTTAAATCCTTGAGGGCTTCATAAGGATTAGGATAAGCCTCTCTTCTCAGAACGGTTTGAATGGCTTCAGCAACAACGGCCCAATTGTTATCTAGATCTGCATTGATAGCTTCCTCATTTAAAAGTAATTTGTTGAGTCCTTTTAAAGTAGAACTTATTGCAATTATAGTATGAGCCATAGGGACACCCACATTTCTGAGTACAGTGGAGTCGGTGAGATCTCTTTGAAGTCGGCTGATTGGTAATTTTGCTGCGAAAAATTCAAATGAAGCGTTTGCAATTCCCGCATTTCCTTCAGCATTTTCAAAATCTATAGGGTTTACTTTATGCGGCATAGCAGAAGAACCAATTTCCCCTTCCTTTATCTTTTGCTTGAAATAGTTTTTAGATATATACGCCCAGATATCTCGGTCCAAATCAATAATGATGTTGTTAATGCGTTTAAGTGCATCACATTGTGCAGCAAACTGATCATAGTGTTCTATTTGCGTGGTGTGCTGGGCGCGATCTAATCCTAGAATAGTATTGACAAAATGATTTGAAAAATCTATCCAATTAATTGCAGGGTATGCGATGTGATGTGCGTTAAAATTACCAGTTGCACCACCAAATTTTGCACTATTAGGTATATTTTTAAGGTTCCTAAGTTGAATTTCCAAACGCTCGGCAAATACTACAAACTCCTTTCCCAATTTGGTGGGAGAAGCAGGCTGGCCATGGGTATGAGCGAGTAAGGGTATATCTTTCCACCCAGCAGCCAATTCAGTAATCCTTGAAATCAGGGCTTCAATTTGTGGGTAATAGATGTTATTTAGAGCGAGTTTAAAACTATAAGGAATGGCCGTATTATTGATGTCTTGAGAAGTTAGTCCGAAATGGATAAACTCTTTATATTTCTGTAAACCAAGACTATCAAATTGCTTTTTTACGAAATATTCTACAGCCTTAACGTCATGATTGGTAACCTTTTCAGTATCTTTTACTTCCTGAGCATCTGATTCACTAAAAGATTCGTGTATTGATCTTAGTTTTAGGTAAGTTGATCTGTCAAAATCAATTAAGCCAGGTAGCTTTGCTTTACAAAGTGCTATGAAATATTCTATTTCTACAAATACTCTATATTTAATTAAAGCATATTCAGAAAAATAGGCGGAGAGTTCTTGAGTTGTATTTCTGTAACGGCCATCAATTGGAGAGATGGCTTGCAGGGGTGATAAGTTCATGAAATTAACTGTTTTAACAAGAACAAATGTAATATTTTTTAGCTGAAAGGGAGGACGGAACTAGGTAGCCGGTAAGACTTTTTTAAAATATAGGGTATGATTCATTTTTTGACAAAAAAAAGAGTGTACCTAACATGTTAAGGTACACTCTTTTAATTAGGCTAATTTAGCTAAAGTTACATTTTCTTAGTTGAATCAGTTTTAACTGTTACAGTAGTGTCTTTTACAGTTGAATCAGTAACTGTAGTATCAACAGTAGTAGTTACAGCTGTAGAATCAGTCATTGTAGTATCTGTAGATGAACCCTTTTTTTCTGAGTTACAAGCTGCTACTGATAAAGAAATTGCTAAAGCTAAAAAGCCAAATTTAAATGCGTTTTTCATTGTAATTCTATTTTATATAATTAATTAATTTTACAGATTAATACCATAAAGTTTAAAAGGTAACCCATTTGTTTTAAAAAAAATTATTCCCCGTATATTTCAAAAAGAGAATGTTGTTTCTTTCTTGTCCATATGTAGTGGCAAGCCTGAAATAATACTTGTATAGCTTCTTTATATTTTATTGATCGCGTTTTATATGGCTTATACACGAAAAAGTCCTATTTCTGGGTCTTTTCGGCCTTCTAGGGGTATGTTCTGGGTGAATACACCGAGCCAACAGCCATCAAACACCGAGAACACACCCATTAAACAGCCATTTTTATGCATTTCATATCGAACGCATCCTTTTTGAATATTGGTGAGTTTTAGACCTCCCAGCGCAAATGGATGTTATGAAATACTAGGAATTAGCACTAATTTTTTAGTTAACATCACTTTAAAAATAAAATAAATGGTAAGGGTTATCGAGAAGGACAATGAAGTATTAATATACAATTGATAAAAAGTATTTTTTTTCGTTATTATTGGGTTACCATTCACGTTTAAATGTATTAATTGGTGAGTAATAAGTTAAGCAGTTCAGTTCCAACAGATAGAGAGGTTGTTTTAGGAATCTTAAACAACTCTGATGATGCGCTAAATAAACTCTACATTGGTTATTTTCCCATGGTTTTGCAGTTTATATTGAATAATAACGGTGATGAGGATGATGCGAAAGACGTATATCAGGAGGGAATCATCGTTTTATACAATAAAATAAAGAGCGGAGATTTTGAGTTAAGCAGTAAACTAAAAACATATATTTATTCAGTTTGCAGACGTATTTGGTTAAAGAAGCTTGCGCAGCAAAGTAGAAAAACTAATAATATTGCAGATTTTGAAGACGTACTCTCTGAAGATATTGATGTTGAAGATCATGGACAAAAGGAAGAGCAATTTAATAAGATGCATTCGGCTTTAATCCATCTGGGAGAACCCTGCAAAACAATTATTCAGGATTTTTATATAAACAACTTATCCATGCAGGATATTTCTGAAAAGTTTGGCTATACAAATACGGACAATGCTAAAACACAGAAATACAAATGCCTGCAACGGTTAAAAAAATTATTTTTTCAGTCATAAGACGATGAAGAACGAGATGGATTTAGAAAGTATAATCGAAGATTACCTTAATGGTAAACTTAATGAGGCCGAATTGAAAGCTTTTGAGCAACTCAGGCTTAATGACTCAACTGTGGATCATAAAGTGGTTACGCATCACATTTTTCTAGAGTCATTAAAAAGTTATGGTGAAACTATAGAGCTTAAGTCTAAAATGGCTGAGGCACATTTAGATATCGATGTTGATGGTTTGAGCAGAAAGCTCGGTCCGCATCCATCCTTTATTGTAAATATATGGCGTAAAAACCGCGCTGCCATTGCAGTAGCTGCTTCTTTTATATTTTTAAGCATGATTATGTTGTATTCTATACAACAAAATACAGAGCAGATTGGAAGTGTTGAGCTGGTAAAAAGAGATTTAGCCAAAATAAAGAATTCGCAGAATAGCCTGATTAGAAAAATCAATTCAACTGCTGTAATAACAAAAAATTTAAAGCCTGCTAATTTTGGTGGAACTGGTTTTGCTTTAACTACTAACGGATATATTCTTACCAATCTTCATGTAGTTGATGGTGCAGATTCTGTATATGTTCAAGATAGGCAGGGTAACCAATATCGTGTTAAAATCGATAAAAGGGATACCCAATATGATTTAGCTATTTTAAAAATAGTTGATGAATCATTTAAATTACCTAATCTTCCTTATAGGTTAAAACAAAATGCAGTTGGTATTGGCGAAGATGTTTATACGCTGGGTTTTCCTAAAGATGATGCTGTTTACGCCAAGGGGTATGTGAGTTCTAAAACTGGTTACAGTGGTAATGATTCTACTCAATATCAGGTATCAATAGACGTTAATCCTGGTAATAGTGGGGGTCCTCTGCTGGATCAAAATGGAAATGTAATTGGTGTTATTACCGCTAAACTAAATCAAGTTGACGGTGCTACATTTGCGGTTAAATCTAGATATATCCGTGAAATATTGAATATGATTCCTAATGATTCATTAGGAAGTCAGGCTAAATTTACTAAAAGGAATTCTCTTCAAGGGTTAACCAAAAACAGACAGGCTGAAAAAATGCAGGACTTTGTATTTATGGTTAAGGTGTATAAATAGGATATGCTTGCTTATTATAAGTAATCAAAATTTTCAAACCCCTAAACAAATTGTAAGTTTAGGGGTTCTTTATTTTATAGCATATTATGGATTTTGGAAAAGTACCGGGTGAATTATTGCCAAGTATAGATTTTAGGTTACCACCCGATGGTGCGCAGACTTCAAAGACATTAACTGGTTTAAAGGCTGTTGATACAGATTTTTATGTTGGTTGTGCAAAATGGGGAAGAAAGGAGTGGGTCAACATGATCTATCCAGCAAAGACTAAAGAAGCTAATTTTCTGAATGAATATGTTAAGCACTTTAATTCAATTGAGTTAAACGCCGTTTTCTACAGTATTCCTAAGGCAGATCTTATCCAAAAGTGGAAACAAAAGGCTGATGAAAATGCAGTAAAAGGTTTTGTGTTTTGTCCGAAATTTTCCAGGACCATTAGCCATATTAAACGTTTGAAGGATGCAGAACTGCCAACAGACTTATATTTGGCTAGTATTTATGAATTTGGAAAATATCTTGGACCTTGTTTCCTACAGCTGGGAGACAATTTCTCTCCTGCTAATTTTGAGGTGTTGGAGAACTACCTGAGGTTATTGCCACAGGATTTAAAGGTATTTGTTGAGGTTAGGCACCTGAGTTGGTTTTCTGATGAATCTGTTAGAGCCAGGTTTTTTGAAATGCTGGCAAAGTGGAATAAAGGAGCAATTATAACAGATTCCAGTGGTAGAAGAGATTGTGTGCATATGGAGCTCACTATCCCGGAAATTTTTATACGTTTTGTTGGTAACGGAATGGAGCATCAGGCTTCAGATTTTGCCCGAATTGATGAATGGGCGACCAGAATAAAGCTATGGTTGGATAAGGGACTTACTAAAGTCTACTTCTTTTTGCATCAGCATGATGAGAAGGATACACCTATTTTAGCTAATTATACAATTAAGCAGTTTAACAAATATTTCGGGGCATCCATTCCTGAAATCAATATTTTAGGGGACGATGAAGATATTACAAATCAAGGAGAATTATTTTAGATAGTATACTTAAATTGTAGACATTATTTTTTACTTTGAACGCGTTATTATTTACAACTAAAATATACAATTATGAGTTTAAGAATAGGGGACGCTGCGCCCAATTTTAAAGCACAAACTTCAATCGGTGAAATTGACTTCTACGAATACTTAGGCGACAGCTGGGGTGTTTTATTTTCGCATCCTGCGGATTATACTCCAGTTTGTACAACAGAGCTTGGCCGTACTGCATCTTTAAAAGGAGAGTTTGATAAGAGAGATGTGAAAGTTTTGGCATTAAGCGTAGACTCTGCAGAGTCTCACAAGGGATGGATCAAAGATATTAACGAGACACAAAATACTAACGTTGAATTCCCTATTATTGCAGATGAGGATAAGAAGATTGCGGATTTATATGATATGATTCATCCAAATGCTTCTGAAACTTTAACAGTACGCTCATTATTTGTTATTTCTCCTGATAAAAAAGTTAAGTTGATGTTAACCTATCCGGCTTCCACGGGACGTAATTTTAATGAGGTGCTAAGGGTGATTGATTCTCTGCAATTGACTGCTAAATATAGTGTTGCCACGCCAGCCGATTGGACAGATGGGGATGACGTTGTAGTTATGAATAGCATAAAAACGGAAGATATTCCAGCTAAATTTCCAAAAGGACATAAGGTGATTAAGCCTTATCTTAGAACTACACCTCAGCCGAATAAATAATTTGACATTAAAAGGGCCATCGTAAGATAGCCCTTTTAAATTCTATGTTAAACAAACTTGCTATGTATCCTTTGCAAAGTTTCCTTAATTGACTTATTAAGGTCTGTCTGCTTCCTATCGGCTGTTATCCGATCCAGATTGCCAAGAATCGACAAACCCAATTGTATATCCCTTCCGTAGTAATTCCATTCTTTAGGATCTAAAGATGCAATATAAATCAACTCCTGATCCAGAAATGTATTGATTTGTTTTGTGATAATATTAGCTCTTGCTGTTTCATTAACTTGATAAAGATTCTGGACCGTGTACATTCTGATTAAGGTATCCTCAATTGAATAGAATTTTGCAGGCAGTTGATCAACAGCTTTTACCAATAGGTTTTTCGCCTCAATTTTTTTATCAGATAGGATGAGGTTAGCTGCGAGATTGTTAATGAACTTATAAGTTCCTGACGCAATTCTCCTGCTTTCAGGATCTAAATATTTAGCAGATCGGAATCCACTGAAATCGAACTTGTTCATGATGTTGCTGTACATCACCGTAGAATTGGTTTGTAATTCTTTATCAAGTTCTTTATCTGGTGTTGATGGTGCTTTTAAAGGTAAGAGTCTAAATGCATAGCCTTCAAGATATAGGTATTTCTCCAGGCCAACATAACTATCGGATGATATACTTGTACCAAAATAAATGGGTCTTTTCCAATTATTATGTACTAGAATATCAAATATTGCCAGATCAGATTTAAGAACCTTATCTTCTTTATATGTCCATTCCATTTGAGGAGTAATTTGCTCTTGGTCTGACTTGCTAACTGTATTTGTATTTAGAACCTGATCCTTATCAATAGTCAATTTTAATTTTTTGGTAGGGAGTAGGTTCTCATAACTTCCTCCCATCATTGCAACTTTATCCTGTTGATTATCTGAAGTCAAAACAGCTAAAATATCTGATAATTCCACACTATCTGTAAATCCATAATCTACATACGGCGACCAGTCGCGGACTCCTTTAATGTATTTTGAAGACGGAACCATGATGGGTAAAGCTTCTGAATTACCAACTTTTTGTTTCATTTGATCAATATAGTTGCCATCAGACAAATATTGAATGTTAACTACCCTTACATCGGTTCGATAGTTTTCAACTTCCTGTACATACCATAATGGGAACGTATCATTATCGGCATTGGTAAATAATATAGCATTAGGTGCACAGGAGTTTAAATAGTTCTTTGCCCATTCTAAGGCGGTTGTTTTACCAGATCTATTGTGTTCATCCCAACCCTCATGTGCCATGAGCATAGGCACGGCAATTATTGTTGCCGAAACGGCTATTGCAAAACTCATTCTAGGAGCATTCAACTTGGCAGATACTTCTTTAATTGCAAGCAGTCCCAAGCCTATAAAGATGGAAAATGCGTAGAATGAGCCAACGTAAGCATAATCTCGTTCTCTTACCTGTAGTGGGTCTTGATTTAAGTAAACTATAATGGCTAAACCGGTAAAAACAAATAATGCGGATAATGTTATCAAATCTTTCGGGCTTCTTTTGTATAAGAAAAATAAACCTGCAATTCCTAAAATCAGCGGCAACCCGTAAAATTCATTATGACCTTCGTTTGCTGCGATACTTGGTGGAAGTTTATCTTGCTTACCAAAGCGAATTGCATCTAGAGGCTTAATTCCACTAATCCAGTTACCATCATTTGAAAGTCCCATACCCTGAACATCACTTTGCCGACCAACAAAGTTCCAAAAAAAGTATCGCCAATACATATAACCCAGTTGATAAGAGGTAAAGAATTTTAAATTTTGGAAGAAGGTGGGTGTTTGCCCGTCTGAAAGGTGTAGCCATTCTTTATAAAAAGCATCATGTTGGGGCTTATGACTATAGGTTCTTGGAAATAAGAGGTTTTTATCGTACTCAGCTTTAATTAGTTTACCGGCTTCTTCATACCTGTCTTTACCCCTTCGGTAATCAGTTCCAGTCTCATCATATTTCGTAGGCTCAGCATCGAAAGTCTGTCCGTACAATAAAGGTGTTTCACCATAGTTTGTACGCCCTAAATAGTTATAAAGTGATAACGCATTATCAGGATTAGAAAGGTTTAAAGTTGTTTTTGCATTTGCCCTAATGATGATTAGGAAATAAGAACTAAATCCTAACAGGACAAAGGACAAACAGACAACAGACAGATTTAAATAGTATTTCTTTTGTTTTATGGAGTAATATAGCGCATAAGATACTAATCCTGCTAACAATAGGAGGAATACGGTAGCCCCTGAGCCAAAAACCATACCCAACGTATTCACAAAAAAGATGTCAAATTTGGCCGCTAATAGCACGAAATACTGAATGATGATAAATTGGACTGTAATCCAGATGAGGCCAGCAATTGCAACTGCTTTGAGTACACCAATAAGATTCGGTTGTTTAGTTTTTTTGAAGTAGTAGACAAGAACGATTGCAGGTATGGCTAATAAACTAAGCAAATGCACGCCAATAGAAAGACCTACAATAAAGGCGATAAGGACAAGCCACTTGTCGTTCAAATTTTCTTCCCACCTAAGGATTGCCCAGAAAACTACCGAGGTAAATAAAATAGATAGCGAATATACTTCTGCTTCCACAGCAGAGAACCAAAAGGTATCTGAAAAAGTAAACGATAAAGCTCCGATAATTCCTGCGGTGATTACCCATAATCCATTTAAGGCACTTTCTTTGGGCTTCAAAACCTTCGCAGCGAAACGTGTGATTGTCCAGTACAGGAACATAATAGTTGCAGCACTGAAGAGTACAGAACTAAAATTCATCCAGTATGCAATTTTTCCACTATTGCCCATTGATAAAAGAGAGAATAACTTACCTATCATTAGAAATAACGGTGCACCAGGCTGATGGCCTACCTGTAACTTGTAGGCCGCTGCAATAAATTCTCCACAATCCCAGAAACTTACAGTGGATTCCATTGTGAGCCAGTAAATAAATGTAGCTGTGGCAAAGAGCGCACATCCAACCCAATTGTTGAGTTTGTGATAGTTGATCATAATTTGGTTAAAATTTAGGTTAACCAAAAATAACTAAAAGATTGAATGTTAACTTTTTAGAAATGTTAAAGAGTGTTAAAGAATGTTAAATGGAATTAATAATGTTGAATGATATCTGCTTCAATAACTATAAAACCATCTTTTTTGCTGTAGGTAAATATTAGGAACTTGGTTAAATCTGATTTGATCTTATATCTTTTAATTATCGATTCTGCTTTATCTCTGTAATTTCTAACGATAACATTTCCTTTTAGGTCTTTTTCTTTTTTAAAACTTCCCGAAGTAAGAATCCTGTTAATTTTAAATATTCTGCCTGGAAATTCATGATTAGCGGTAACTCCGCTATAAAGTTGCGTTTGAATATCTAGTTTTTTAATGTTGTATCGCTCTGCAATTAAATTGAATGCACCAGATTTTAAAAGGGCAACATCTGGCTCGTATAAATATCCGATGGGGGTGGTTTCTAAAATTTGCGTTTGTGGCTGATCACCAAATGTAAACGAGAATGATTTTTGGGCCTCGTTGAGGGTAATTGCAACTACTTTTACTGGACCAATATGTTTATCTTCCAGAACCCAAAGTAATTCCTTACACTCGTTTTTAACACTTACAATATGTATTTCTACAATGTTTTTAAGCTCAAGCAATCCTGCAGAAATATCTAATAAAGGCGAAGTTTTTATGATGAGTCGACCAGCACTTCCCAACAAAAGATCCAAGTTAGTTACAACATCTGGATTGCATTCTTTCAAAAAGAATACTTTTCCGGATGTGCTACGCCTGGCAGGATCAATATATATAGTATCGAAATACTTCGGGTTTTCTTTCAAGAATTCAATACCATCGATTGGCATGAAAATGGTGTTTTCTTGCTTTAAGATCGAGGCATTATGAGAAGTGATCTCCAGCAGTTCTTCATTGATCTCGCAATGTACGGTGCTTTCTATTTCGCTAGCAAAAAAATAGCCATCCACTCCAAAGCCACCTGTTACATCCAAAAGTGTCTTACCTTTGGCTAATCCAGACTTATATTTTGCAGTTGTTTCAGAAGAGGTCTGTTCTATCGAAAGAGGGGAAGGATAATATATTCCAGCATTATTGAACCACGTGGGCAATTTTTTAGCTGATTTTTTTTTAGCTGAGATTTGATTGGATAATTCTGCAGATTCAATTCCATTTATTGGACTTTTTGCCAAAGCAATCTTATTTACGTCATCTTGGAGATGGGTATTGATATAATCTTGTGCTGCTTTTGATAAAAGCTCCTGATTCAAATGCTTTTGTTTTTCATTACAATCTGACAAGTATTTCTACTTTTTACCTCCAATAAAATATTCTTAAAAGCAGTAACCCGGTCTATGGTCTCCTGGTTGTAGTAGCGGATTGTGACCAGTTCAATTCCAGTGTTATATTTCACTTTATAGTCTTTAGATAAATCCTGAATAAGTTTCTCCATTTTTTTTGCATCATGATCAAAACTTACAGAAAAACTGATTGCTGAGTTGAGCATTGTGTTGATCTTAATTTTGTGATTGTGAAACAGGTTAAAGATCCCACTAAGGTTTTCTTCAATGATGAATGAAAAATCTTTAGGAAAGATAGATATCAGTACCTGATTAACCTTGAAGATGAAAGAGGGTATAGGTAAATGATTTTTAACCCCGGTAATGTCAGTACCCTCAGCATCGGGCTCCAGAAAAGATCTCACATAAAGTGGTATATTTTTGTTTTGGATCGGTTTTATTGTTTTAGGATGGATAATGGTGGCGCCGTAGTACGCCAATTCAATGGCATCGTGATAAGAAAGCTGTGCAATCCGCTCTGTTTCATCGAACCATTTAGGATCTGCATTCAATACGCCTGGTACATCCTTCCAGATGGTAAGGCTATCTGCATTTAATGCTGCACTAAAAATTGCCGCAGAATAATCTGAACCATCTCTGCCAAGGGTTGTCGTAAAGTTTTCGCTGGTGCTACCGATAAACCCCTGAGTTATTCCAATGTGATTTTCAACAATCGGAAGTAATTTTTTTTGTATCTCTAATTCAGTTTTTCCCCAGTTTACTTTACCTTCACGGTATGTATTGTCGGTATGAATATAATTCCTGGCATCCAACCATTTTGCCTTAGTGCCGATAAATTCAAGATATGCAGCAACTATTTTTGTAGAAATGATCTCACCAATTGATACAATTTGATCATATATGTAATCAGGTTTATCAGTTGGTTCCTCGTCTAATAACCATTCAATTTCTACAAAAGAATTACTAATTTCATTATAAATTGGATGACTGTAGTTGGGAAATAGATCGCGAGCGATCTTAAAGTGGAATTCCTTAATTTCATCCAATATCTCATCTGTATTTCCCAAACCTTCTAGATAAGCCGAAGTTAGCTCTTCTAATTTATTGGTAACCTTACCCATAGCTGAAATTACAACCAGTAACTTCTGATCCGGACAGCTATTAATAATTTGAGCAATATTTATAACACCAGAAGCATCTTTTACGGATGCACCACCAAATTTATAGACTCTCATGCTAACCATAGATTTGTTCTTTTGAAAATGACGCATTAAGCCAACCTGCCTCAAAATGCGCATAATATTTATTATAAAAATTAATGGCGGGAGTATTCCAGTCCAACACCTGCCAAACCATTCCATTAAAGTTGCTGTCTTTTGCTTCTTTTACAACGGTATCGAAAAGTAGTTTTCCAATGCCCTTGCCGCGAAACTCTTCCGTTACAATGAAATCTTCGAGGTAAAGTCTGCAACCCTTCCAGGTAGAATACCTGGTATAGTATAAGGCAAAGCCCACTACATAGTTATCTATTTCAGCGACGAATGCTTTCCATACTTTGTTAGGTCCAAAACCTGCATCAATAAATTCATTTAACGACACTGTAACTTCATCAGGTGCCTTTTCGTATATGGCAAGTTCATTGATCAATTCCAGTAGTCTGGAACAGTCTTTTTCTTCTGCCGTTCTTATGTTAACGTTCATTCCGATTTGTAATGTTTTATTACTCTTTTGCCGAAAATATTACTTCCAACCCTTACCATCGTGCTTCCAGCCTCTATTGCAAGTTTATAGTCGCCAGACATTCCCATTGATATTTCTTTGAAATTAGCGTCTTTTCTAAAAAAACTGACCTTAATACCATCGAACAATACCTTTAGTTCGATAAACTCGTCAAGAGTTTGCTTATCTGGTGCATTGTTACTAGCGATCCCCATAAGACCTGTTATTTTAACATTCTTCATATTTTGGTACTCGTCAGATCTCAATAATTCTATAACTTCATCAAAGCCAAGTCCAAACTTGGTTTCTTCATCAGCGATGTAGATTTGAAGAAGGCAATCAATTATTCTATTATTTTTTGCTGCCTGTTTGTTTATCTCAGTAAGCAACTTTAAACTATCTACAGATTGTATTAGTGTTATAAAAGATGCAATGTATTTAACTTTGTTGGTTTGCAAGTGGCCTATCAGGTGCCATTCTATGTCTGTTGGCAGTTGTGCTTGTTTTTCTACAAGTTCCTGTACAATATTCTCGCCGAAAACACGCTGACCAGCATCGTATGCCTCTATAATAGCGCTATTTTCTTGGTATTTTGAAACTGCAATTAATTCTACACCGCTTTGTCCAAGCTCGTTTTTATATTTTAATAAGTTATCTGCTATACTCATTTATCAGTATTTTTGGTAAAAATAACAACCTTGGCGAACTTTGCCGAAGAAATAATGATCTTTTAAATCAATGAAAAGCTATATATATATTCTTTTGTTCATTCTATTTATCTCTGCATGTAAACCCGGGATACCAACAGATATTATTCAGCCAGATGAAATGGCCCTCGTATTGAATGACATACATATTGCTGATGGTCTTATTTCTACTTACCAAACAGACTCTGCTAAAATAATTGCGGCGTCTTTTTACGATGGTATATATCTAAAATTTAAAGTTGATTCTGCAAAGTACTATAAGAGTTTGGATTATTATTTTAAAAATCCTGCTATCATGGATGCTATCTACAAGAAAGTAAATGCAGGTCTGCTAAAACAAAAGTTGAGTATTTTAAAAGTTGATTCTTTAAAAAATGCTGTTGTGATTAAAAAGTCAGACATAAAAAAGGCTGCAGATTCCATTAGAAAGATTGATTCTTTAAATAAAGTGATATTGAACAGAAGGGCAGATTCTATAGCAAGAAGAAGTTCTGTTAAAGGATTGGATTCTGTTAAAAAGGCTGAAGCAAAGAAGAAAAAGAGGAAAAAGAAGAAAGCTAAAACGGCTGTGAATACTAAAAAGTTAAAAGCCGTAAAAGCATAATATGTTATATCCTGAAAATTGTTTAGAACGCCTTGGTTTTAATGAGGTTAGGCAACTTATTCATAAGCATTGCCTAAGTGTAATGGGACAACAAATGGTCGCTAAAATGCAGGTAATGAATAAGTTTGATCAGATTAATAAATTTCTGCGACAAACGCATGAATTTAAAAGTATCCTGCTAAATCAAGAACCACTTCAGATCAGTACTTTTTTCGATATTAAATCTCTAGCTGATAAAATTAAAGTAGAAGGAACATACTTAGTGGAAGATGAGCTGCACCAAATGTATGCATCACTTCAAACTGTATTTTCTGTTCTTCACTTTTTTGAAGAGCGAAAGGAAATTTATCCAAATCTGGAAGCACTATTTGAACACATCCCTGTTGAAAAGGCCATTCTTAAAAAAATTGAAACGATAATTGATCCAAAGGGAAAGATTAAGCCTAATGCTTCTTCAACATTACAACAAATTACAGCTGATATATCAAAAGGAGAACAGGATGTTAGGAAAAGAATGGACTCCATCTATAAACAGGCATTAAGTAACAATTGGGTTGCCGATGGAAGTTTAACAATTAGGGATGGAAGAATGTGCATTCCTGTTTTGGCAGAAAATAAAAGAAAGCTAAGAGGGTTTATACATGATGAATCTGCCAGCGGTCAGACTGTATATATAGAGCCAGAAGAAGTCTTTTCTTTAAATAATAAATTGCGGGATCTTGAATTTGATAAGCGCAGAGAGATTATCAGAATATTAATTGCCCTAACAACAGAACTCAGACCTTATACGCCGTTGTTGTTGTCATACCATGGTTTTCTTACCAAACTTGATTTTGTAAGGGCTAAAGCATTATTTGCCATAGATGTTGAGGCAGACATGCCTATCCTTATTAAGGAAGCGAGAACACGATTGGTTAATGCCACTCATCCACTACTTTATCTTTCGTTTAAGGCTGATAAAAAGACTGTTGTTCCATTGAACATTCAGATCAACGATAATTTGAGGATTGTTTTAGTATCAGGACCAAACGCCGGCGGTAAATCTGTATGCATGAAAACAGTGGGTTTACTTCAATTGATGGTACAATGCGGACTATTAATACCAGTTCACGAATCAAGTGAAGTAGGGGTCTTTGACAACATCTTTGCCGATATCGGTGATGACCAATCTATCGAGAGCGATTTAAGTACCTACAGTGCCCACCTTACAAAGATGAGGTTTTTCGTAGCGCATGCTACACCCAAATCTCTTGTTCTTATTGATGAGTTTGGTACTGGAACAGATCCACAGTTTGGCGGACCAATGGCAGAAGCAGTTCTAGAAGTGTTAAATAATAAAAAGGTTAGGGGAGTGATTACAACTCACTATTCAAACCTTAAGCTTTTTGCCGGCAATACACCCGGCGTGGAAAATGCATCTATGCTATTTGATAACGACAAAATGAAGCCGATGTACGTTTTGGAGGTAGGTAAGCCTGGTAGCTCTTATGCCTTTGAAATTGCACAGAATATTGGGTTACAAAAGGAAGTATTGGAGCTGGCCAGGAAAAAGACAGGTACTAATCAAAACCGTATTGATAGTTTGCTTGTTGATCTGGAGCGAGAAAAGAAGCAAATTTATGATACTAAACTTCATCTGGCTACTCAGCAAAATAAGGTTAAGAATTTAGTTGCTGAGAATGAAGAGTTAAAATTGTTTTTGGATGAAAATAGAAAGATACTGATAAAGGAAGCAAAGCTTGAGGCACAATCTATTATTAAAAATGCCAATAAGCTGGTTGAAAATACAATTGCAGAGATAAAAGAGAAGCAAGCAGATAGAACAGTTACTAAACAGTTGAGGCAAAACCTTCAAAAGGAACTCGTCCAAAATCAGGTTAAGGAAGACAAAAAACCAGAAAAGCCCGTTCATGTAAGTACTGCAATTGAAGTAGGCGATTGGGTTCAGTTAACAAATAGTGAAACTACAGGCCAGGTGATGGAAATTAATAGGGATAACCTGGTAATTGCATTAGGAGATCTTCGATCTGTTTTAAAGAAAAACAGGGTCTATAAGATTAGCAATAAGCAAGCTAAAAAAGTGGTTCAAAATAATTCATTCACTGGAAGTTTATCAGAGGCAATTAGTAGTTTTAATGCTGAACTTGATCTACGAGGCTTTAGGGGTGAAAACGCAATACATGAATTAGAAAAATATTTGGATAAATCAATTATGCTTGGTTTCCCGTTTATTAAAATAATACATGGAAAAGGCGATGGTATTCTAAGAAAACTAATTAGGGAATATTTAAAAAAATATAGTCAGGTTAATCGTATTGAAGATGAACACGCAGATAGGGGTGGAGATGGAATAACTTACGTATATTTCTAAACAAATATTTTATTATGATCAATAAAGTAGTAAAAGATGCTGTTGAAGCGATTGCAGACATAAAGGATGGTGATACCTTAATGTTAGGCGGTTTTGGTCTATGCGGAATACCAGAAAATTTAATAGCAGCACTTGTTGAAAAGGGAGTAAAGCAACTTACTTGTATATCAAATAATGCCGGGGTGGACGATTTTGGAATAGGACTGATGCTAAAAAAACATCAGCTTAAAAAAATGATAGCGTCTTATGTTGGAGAAAATGCTGAATTCGAGCGTCAGTTGTTAAGCGGAGAGCTTGAGGTAGAATTAATACCGCAAGGCACACTAGCTACCAGATGTATGGCTGCGGGTTATGGCATGCCTGCTATTTTTACTCCCGCAGGAGTGGGTACTGAAGTTGCAGATGGGAAAGAATCTCGAAACTTTAATGGAAAAGAATATCTCATGGAATATGCATTTGACGCTGATTTCGCGCTGGTAAAGGCATGGAAAGGCGACACAGCTGGTAACCTCATTTTCAGGTCTACCAGTCGCAATTTCAATCCTATAATGGCAATGGCAGGAAAAATAACTATTGCGGAAGTAGAAGAACTTGTGGAAGTAGGAGAATTAGATCCAGATCATGTCCATACACCTGGCGTGTACATACACCGCATATTTGAGGGCGTAAATTATGAGAAGAGAATTGAACAACGCACAGTAATCAAAAAAAGCTAGTACCAATATGCTTGATAAGAATGGAATTGCGAAGCGCATCGCAAAGGAAATAAAAGATGGTTTTTATGTGAATCTGGGAATAGGCATCCCTACTCTGGTTGCTAATTACATTCCTCAGGGAATCAATATAGTGCTTCAGTCAGAAAACGGCCTTTTGGGTATGGGGCCATTCCCTTTTGAGGGTGAGGAGGATGCCGATCTGATCAATGCTGGTAAACAAACCATTACTACTTTACCTGGGTCTGCCTTTTTCGACTCTGCTATGAGTTTTGGAATGATTAGAAGCCAGAAGATAGATTTAACAATTTTGGGAGCGATGGAAGTTTCTGAAAACGGAGATATAGCCAACTGGAAGATACCAGGTAAAATGGTGAAGGGAATGGGCGGTGCTATGGATCTTGTTGCTTCAGCTAAAAATATTATCGTTGCTATGCAACATGTAAATAAAGCTGGAGAAAGCAAGTTGCTGCCCAACTGTACATTACCACTTACAGGAATCAATTGCATTAAGAAGATTGTAACAGAATTGGCTGTTTTAGATATTTTGCCTAAAGGTGGTTTCAAACTTGTAGAAAGAGCACCCGGCGTTTCAGTAGAATATATCAGGCAATCTACATTAGGTAAGCTTTTTGCAGAAGATAATGTTCCAGAAATGCTGTTGGACTAGTTAGTTATACTTCATTCTCTCCAAGGCGTTCTTTAAAACTAGCAGAGATTTCATCTGTAATTAGGATAATATCTTCGGGGGTATCAAAATTATTGACAACTATTTGATGGCAGTTGTTCTTATAGGGCAATAGAAACTCCTGATAAGCAGGAGCAACATGGTTATGCCACTTGTATAACACATCTTCTTCAGGATAACCTCTTTCCATGCCATCTCTTTTTATTCTTCTGGCCAGTGCTACTTCTTCAGCCGCTTCTATAAAAATTTTATGATCTAGCAAAGCAGCAATTTCCTTAAAGTGTAAGATAAAAAGCCCTTCTACAATAATAATAGGAGCTGGATTTATCTCCAATATTTTAACAACAGCAAGGGGATTATTAAAGTTGTATTCCTTTTTATAGACTACATCCCCTTTAAACAATTTTTTAATGTCGTGAAGAAATTGCTCATCGTCAATAGTGGAAGGAAGGTCAAAATTGTAAAGCTTGTTCTCTTCCTGGGTCATATCACCGGCATGGATGTAGTAATCATCCTGAGAAACCAATGTTACCTCGTCATTTTTAAAATGGTGTAAAAAGCAATTTAAAAAAAAGGTTTTGCCAGATCCACTCCCTCCTGCAATACCAATAATGAAAGGTTTATTTTTGTTCATTCTCTTGTCCGCCGTATGTTATATTGCAATAAAATCTTTTGTCCAGCGCTCCCAATGCGTCGGCAACTGCTTTTGTCATTACAATTATAACATCTTTTGTGGATTCATTCTCGGTAAATTTACCAACAACCTTAGCAAAAGCAGTCCTGTTGCTCATCGGGTTGGTTATTTTCATTACCGTACCAATAGCCGCAGAGCGATGAAGTACAAGCATTTTTGTCGGATCAAGATCCTGATCTGCAATCCAAACAGCAGTACCTTTTTCATCAATCTGGTTCAATCCATACCTGTTTGCAGGTAACCGTAAAGAAGGGTTTTTTAAAGAGGAAGCAGAATCAATTTCGGTGGTGGTAACTGGCGGGATATAGGCCGGCTTTACTGGATACTGACCTTTTATCAGCAACTTCTGGCCAATTGTTAGGGAGTTATCCTTCAGGTTGTTTTTTGCTTTTAACTGATCCATCGTCAGCTTATATTTAGTAGCTATAGAGTACATCGTTTCGTTCCCTGCCACGGTATGCTCTATAAAGTCCTCTGTGTTACTTTTGGGTACAGGTATTTTTAATTCTTCGGCGGGCTTTTGATAGGTCCTGACTTCTACAGACTTCTCAGGAATAACTACAGGCTTCTCAGGGATAGCTGCCACAACATCAGTCTTTTCCTCTGGGGCATTTGTTGCCGGTATTTTTAAGATCTGACCAATTTGCAAATTGATACCCTTCAGGTTATTGATCCTTTTGATCTCGTTTACTGTAGTACCATACTTTTCGGCAAGCATATTTAAGTTTTCCTTTTTCTGAACAGCATGCTCAATTAGATTTCCAACTGCAGTATCCGTAACAATTGGCAAATCGTTGGTAGCCTTTTGGGATGCCAAAACAGTAGCTGGGCTGTTAAACGGAATATTGGTTGGCACCTTAATGATCACTCCAATTTGAAGGAACTTATTGTCATTAAATGTCATAATGTCTTTAGGAACAACATTATATCTTCTACCTATAGAGTAATAAGTGTCTTTCGCAACAATTTGATGTACGATAAGTTTCTTTCCGTTATTGTTTTCAACCCCAATAGAATCTCTTGTAGAAGCTTGTGATGCGCTGGCAGTACAAAAAATAGCGAAAACAGATACATTAAAATATTTATACATTAATTTCTAGTAAAATGATCAGTTGGCAATAATACGAATAAATAAAAATATCAGTGGTTGGTAATGCGTGTTTAACATACGTGATACATTAAAACGAACATAAGATCTTACTATTGTATAAAGACAATAGATTTTTCAAACCATTGTGCGTTTAAAATGTTTTATAACTACATGTACTTCCCTCATGGGAAACAAAATACTAAATATTATTATGGACGCAAAAGAAATAAGTTTAAACGAGAAAGAAGTAAAGCCAGTAGTTGATCTGCTTAATGAATATTTAGCAAATTACCACATTCATTACCAGAAGTTAAGAGGCTGTCACTGGAATATAAAAGGACAAAATTTCTTCACCTTACACATCAAGTTTGAAGAGTTGTACACCAATGCCCAATTAACAATTGACGAGATTGCTGAGCGTGTTTTAACACTGGGTAAACCACCCCATAGCCGTTTTGCTGATTATATCGCTGAAAGCGAAATTAAAGAAATTAATACCATTGGATTAAACGATTTGGCAATGGTTGATGCTGTTCTGGATGATATGGCTATACTTATACAAATTGAACGCGATTTAATGGAAGCTTCAGATAAGGCTGGAGATGATGGTACCAATGATATGGTAAATAAGTTCATGCAGTTCAAAGAAAAAACAACATGGATGCTTCGTTCATTTGCAGGCAAAAAGTAGTCTTTTCCAAATAAAATAATTAGAATCGTCATGCTGAAATAAATTCGGGATGGCGATTTTTCTTTTAATACCTTTGAAGCAGCATGGGATATAAAAGTTTAGCTGAATGTGTTACAGACCTTGAAAATCATGGTCACCTGATAAGAATAAAGGAAGAAGTTGATCCTTATCTTGAAATGGCAGCAATTCATCTAAGGGTTTACGAAGAACAGGGACCAGCACTTTTTTTTGAGAAGATAAAAGGAACCAAGTTTCCTGCTGTATCCAATCTATTTGGAACACTAGAAAGATCCAGGTTTATGTTTCGTGATAGTCTTCCGAAAGTAGAACAGCTTGTAAATTTGAGGTCTGATCCCATGAAGGCTTTAAAAAATCCTTTAAAGTTACCAGGCCTCGGCTTAAGTGCCCTAACTGCCCTTCCCCTTAAACAAGGTCTTTTTAAACAAGCATTTAAAAAGACTACCATTAGTGAATTGCCGCAAATTGTAAACTGGCCAATGGATGGAGGTCCCTTTATAACCATGCCGCAAGTATATACTGAAGATCCAGATAAGTCGGGTATTCTAAATGCCAATCTCGGTATGTACAGGATTCAGCTTGCTGGAAATGACTACTTATTAAATGAAGAAATAGGATTGCACTACCAAATACATCGTGGAATAGGCGTACACCAATCTAAAGCGAATGCAAAAGGACTACCACTTAAGGTGAGTATATTTGTAGGTGGGCCGCCATCGCACCCTCTTGCAGCGGTTATGCCGCTTCCTGAAGGACTGTCTGAGATGACATTTGCAGGTGCACTTGGTAACCGAAGGTTTAGATACTTTTATGATGAGGAAGGCTTTTGCATTTCTGCTGATGCAGATTTTGTTATTACTGGAACTGTGTATCCTCAGCAAACAAAGCCTGAGGGCCCATTTGGTGATCACTTAGGTTATTATAGCTTAACACATCCTTTTCCCGTGATGAAGGTTCACAATGTATACCACCGGGAGGATGCCATTTGGTCGTTCACTGTAGTGGGCAGACCACCACAGGAAGACACTAGCTTTGGTGCATTGATCCACGAAATAACAGGTTCAGCCCTACCAAAAGAGATTCATGGATTAAAAGAAGTTAATGCGGTAGACGCAGCAGGAGTACATCCACTGCTTTTTGCTATAGGTAGCGAGCGTTATACGCCATATTTGAAAGAACGCAGGCCACAGGAAATCCTAACCATAGCAAACCACATCTTAGGAAAGAATCAACTCAGTTTAGCTAAATACTTATTTATTGCCGCACAAGAAGATGATAAAAGATTAAATACTAATGATCTTTCTAATTTTTTACAACACATTCTTTCTCGTATAGACCTGAAAAGGGATTTACATTTCCACACCCAAACTACAATAGATACACTAGATTATAGCGGGGAGGGCTTAAATAGCGGGTCTAAGGTTGTGTTCGCTGCCGCAGGTGAAATTAAGCGTGTTCTGGCGACAGCTATCAAATGGGATAACCTAACTAGTGAATTTTATAAGCCAACCTTAGTCATCCCCGGAATAGTAGCTCTAAGTGGAAAACCATACACCAATGCTGCAATTGCAAAAAATGAAATTGATGCTTTAAGTACTACGCTTAAAACGCAAGATTTAAATGGGATTATGATTGTTGTTCTTTGTGATGATGCAGAGTTTGTAGCTAAAAATATTAACAATCTAATATGGGTAACTTTTACAAGAAGCAATCCTGCTACAGATATTTATGGTGTTGATGAATTTATCAAAGACAAGCATTGGGGTTGCGTCGGGCCACTAATCATCGATGCACGCAAAAAGCCACATCATGCGCCAGAACTTATTAAAGATGAAGCAGTAGAAAAGCGGGTAGATATAATTATGCAAAAGAGGGAAAGCATTTAAGCAATCCCTCTCCAACAAAAAATATAATTAATTAAAATTTTACGCCAAAGGTTAAGAATACATTATTTCTGGCTGTTTTAATTTCTGCAACTGGCTCTAATGGATTAGCTGCGGTGCCCAATTCGTAGGGAGCAAGGCTCGTATTGGTTTCCAGTCGTTGATAGGCGAGATCAAAATAGTAATTGTTAACCCGATAGCCTAAACCTCCAGTATAGATCTTAGTATCATAATAACCATTATTATCTGTTTTTACACCGGTACCATTCAATCCGTAGCCCCCTCTTAAACTAAAAAAGTTGTCCAATTTGTACTCAGCTCCAAACCTATAATTAAACGCTTCCTTATAGTTGTTTTTAATGTTATCGTTTTCAGCCATTATCCGGTTGGGGTCATTGCTGTTTACATTATTAGAAAAAAGAATGGAAGAATAATCTATATAATCTACATCAGCACTAATCAATGCTTTTCCACCAATTACGTAGCTGGCTCCCAAAGAGCCTTTAAGCGGTGTGCGGAGCTTATATTGAAATACATAATTGGTTGGGTCGCTAACATAACTTCCCGCACTTGATCCGGTCGCAATTTTTGTGTCAAGAGTTACTGTGGTGTTATCTTCTACTAACAACCAGGTAGGTGTTTGTAAAGTTGCTCCAATACGGAAAGTGCTTACGGGTCTAAAAATAACACCCAACCTACCATTAATACCAGAACCAGTTGTTTGCTGGTTTTGTCTCATTGATAAGCTGTAATTTGAATTTTCTGTTACATTAAAACCAGCTTCAGTAAACTCACTGTCGTTAATATACCTAATATTTACCAGTCCAATACTGGCACCAAGATAGAACTGATTAGAAATGTTTAATGCGCCTGCAGCAGTTAATTCAGATGTAGAACCTGATCTGATCTCACTCTTGCGCTGTACATTATTTACGTCAGTTTCAGGGAAATAAGCACTGGCAGCACCGGGTGTAGAATTAATTGGTCCATATCCGATTAAATAACCGTCATAGGCCATTCTTTCCAAACTTCCAGATTGTAATGACTTCGGATCTGCATTAGCACCATTTGCTAAATCAGAATAATAATCTGCAATCGAGTTGTTTGGATTGGTACCTTTATAGCTGAAATCTGCATTGTAATCATTGTTTCTGGCATATCCAAAACCAAATACAGAACTTACCAAACCCCGTTGCGTATCTTGTCCCTGAGTCCTTAATGTCGGACTGTAAATAACAACGCCTAAGTTGTTTAAGTTAAGACGATCCTTGGAAGATGTTGTATTTGCATTAAGGAAAGATGCATTTCCGTTCATGTTATTGAACTCAGGTGTCAAACTAAATTCTGATTTGGTAAACAAACCAAGTCCTGCAGGATTTGCTCCTAAAGAGCTCATATCTCCACCAACGCCAATTTGTGCGCCAGCCATTCCCTTAAATCTTGCCGTACTTCCAAAGTTTGTTTGTGAAAACCTGAACGCATCAGGTGCAAAACTTTGTGCATATATGCTTCCTGTAGTGGCTACTATAGCCGCCAGTGATAAAATTATTTTCTTCATGTGTGTTTTGATGATCAAAAACTATCCTCTACCTGATCTTGTTGGTCTTGCACCACTGCTGCCGCTGCTGCTTCCTGATGATGACGAACCGCTGCTCCTTGTACCTTCCGATCTGGCGGGAGGAGTATAAGTAGGAGCAGGTCTTTGTGCAGGAGCACTTTCAGTACGTGTTGGTCTTGCTGCCGGAGCAGTAGAACGTTCTGAGCGGCTAGGTGTTGTTGGTGCTGTATTGGGATTAGTACGGTCAGATCTGCTTCTGTCATTTACAACATTACCATTTACATCAACTCGTCTTGTATTTGAGCTTGCAGTTCTGGATGTTGCACGATTGGCCCCAACTCCATTTTCTCTGCCCATGTAAGGTCTCGCTTTATAGTCTTGCACCATAGTAGTTCTACCTGAATAGTAACCGCCACCGTAATAACCACCCCCTAAGAAGCCACCACCATAATATCCGCCTCCATAGCCACCTCCGTAATAGTTTCCGTATCCAAAGTTGTTATATCCAAAGTTGTTGAAACTATAAAATGGAGAAGAAAGATATCCCCAGCCTCCGTAACCGGCACCGAAAAAGTCATTATAACCCAGGTACATGCTATAAGGAGAATACAAGCTTCCGTAAAAATAAGGATCGTAATAAGATCTAAAAGTGGATCCGTAAGAGAAACGATTTATTCTGGAAGAGTAATCCATGTCATAATATGGATCACTCGTTCCGTAGTAGTCATCCTCTTGGTATTGCTGTCCTGAAGGAGCCTCTTGTGACGATCGGATAGCAACCGGCACATAGGTTTTCGCCTGTGCCTTACTACTATACACATCATCGCTATCAACACCCTGCTGAGCAAGCCGGGGTGTAGAACATGACGAAACAGCTATCGCTGTAACGGCAAGAATACTGGTGAAAAAATGAAATGGTTTCATATATATTTGGGTTTTGTGTGTTCTGGTTTTTTTGTAGGTATAAATTTATAAATTTGCGGGATACATTACAAGCTATTTAACACAAAAAACGTTCCAGAGAGCTATGAGCAAAGGCATTACAAGTAAAAACGAAGACTATTCCCAGTGGTATAACGACATTGTTATAAAAGCTGACCTGGCAGAACACTCCTCAGTTAAGGGATGTATGGTCATAAAACCCTATGGATACTCTATTTGGGAGAAAATACAGGCAGTATTAGACCAGAAATTTAAAGATACCGGTCACAGTAATGCCTATTTCCCCTTATTCATTCCTAAGTCATTTTTTTCTAAGGAAGCCTCACACGTAGAGGGTTTTGCGACTGAGTGTGCCGTTGTGACACATTATCGCCTTAAGAATGATGGCAACGGAAACATCATCGTAGATGAGACCGCAAAGCTTGAAGAAGAATTAATTGTTCGCCCTACTTCAGAAACCATAATCTGGAATACGTATAAAGGCTGGATTCAGTCCTACCGTGATTTGCCTTTATTGATTAACCAATGGGCTAATGTGGTGCGCTGGGAAATGCGCACACGACTCTTTTTACGCACTACAGAATTCCTTTGGCAGGAAGGACACACCGCGCATGCAACTGCTGATGAAGCGATTGAAGAAACAAGAAAAATGCTGGATGTATATGCAGATTTCGCTGAAAATTGGATGGCTGTTCCAGTAGTAAAAGGTGTTAAAACACCTAACGAACGTTTTGCAGGCGCATTAGATACCTATTGCATCGAAGCTTTAATGCAAGACGGTAAAGCGCTTCAGGCAGGCACATCACATTTCTTAGGACAAAATTTCGCAAAAGCTTTTGATGTGAAGTTCACCAATAAGGAAGGTAAGATCGAGCATGTCTGGGCAACCTCATGGGGAGTATCTACCAGATTAATGGGTGCGCTTATTATGGCACATAGTGATGATGCAGGTCTTGTACTGCCACCACAACTTGCGCCAATACAGGTGGTTATTGTTCCAATATATAGAAGTGATGAAGAATTGGAAAAAATATCTGCATTTGTAAACGAGCTGTCGCCAAAGCTTAAAAAATTAGGTATATCTGTTAAGTACGACAATAGAGATACGCAAAGGCCAGGCTTTAAATTTGCAGAATATGAGCTTAAAGGCGTTCCAGTAAGGCTTGCAATTGGCGGTCGCGATATGGAAAACGGTACTGTAGAACTTGCCCGCAGAGATACAAGAGAAAAGCAAACGGTAAATCAGGAAGGTCTTGATATTTATATTGCCCAGTTACTGGATGAGATTCAAGCCAATATCTTTAACAAAGCTTTAAAATTCAGAGAAGAGCACATCACTGAGGCCAATTCTTACGAAGAATTTAAAGAATTGTTGGATACTAAGGCAGGATTCATTTCGGCGCATTGGGACGGCAGTCCGGAAACAGAACAAAAAATTAAGGAAGAGACTAAAGCAACCATTCGCTGCGTTCCTTTAAATAACCCATTACAAGATGGTGTTTGTATTTATTCTGGTAAGCCTTCCATACAAAGGGTGTTGTTTGCCAGGGCTTACTAACCGTTAAAAACTAATACATTACCTTTTTAATCTTGCTTTACAGCTTTTTTAAAAACAAGCTTTTTTTATTTAAATCAATTCGTTAACCATGAAATTCGCAACTAAAGCTATACACGCAGGTCAGGAACCAGATCCATCTACAGGAGCGGTTATGACCCCTATATTCCAAACATCAACTTATGCACAGAAATCGCCGGGCGATCATAAAGGTTTTGAATACTCCAGGGGTACCAACCCGACCAGAAAGGCTTTAGAGGATTGCTTAGCCGCACTTGAAAATGCGAAGTATGGTCTTGCTTTCTCTAGTGGTATGGGTGCTACTGATGCCGTACTTAGGTTGCTAAGTCCTGGTGATGAAGTGATTACTGGAAATGATCTTTATGGTGGTTCCTATCGGATTTTTACCAAAATATATGAAAAGTATGGCATTAAGTTTCATTTCCTGGACTTATCTAAACCGGAGAATATATTGCCTTTTATCACCGAAAAAACCAAATTAGTCTGGATTGAAACACCTACTAATCCAACCATGAGGATCATTGATGTAGCTGGAGTGGCAAAGATCACTAAAGAACATAAGTTACTCCTAGCTGTTGATAATACTTTTGCATCTCCTTACCTTCAGAACCCAATGGATCAGGGTGCTGATATTGTGATGCATTCTGTTACTAAATATATCGGTGGTCACTCTGATGTGGTAATGGGTGCCTTATTGGTAAATGACGATCAGCTCTATAAAGACCTTTGGTTTGTCTATAATGCATGCGGTGCAACTCCTGGTCCGCAAGATGCTTTCCTTGTTCTAAGAGGCATAAAGACGCTGCATTTAAGGATGAAAGCACATTGTGAAAACGGGGCAAAGGTGGCGCATTTCCTGCGCAATCATCCAAAGATTGATAAGATTTACTGGCCTGGATTTGAAGACCATCCAAATCATGATGTTGCGAAAAGGCAGATGCGGGATTTCGGTGGTATGGTATCCATTACAATTAAGGATGCTGATTTAAAAGAAACTTTTAGAGTAGCTTCTTCATTTAAAGTATTTACCCTTGCAGAGTCATTAGGTGGCGTTGAATCTTTAATTAACCATCCAACCACCATGACACATGGCTCCATTCCAAAAGAAGAGCGTGAAAAGGTTGGGGTAACGGATAACCTACTCAGATTAAGCGTTGGGGTTGAAGACATTGATGATTTGCTTGCTGATTTGGAACAAGCCCTTAGTTAATTTAATAGCCATTGGAATTTTTAGAACTTAAGGATTTTCTGGATATGAAGTCGGAGCAGTATAACAGGCCTGATTTTATAGAAAATGACCCGATTTGTATTCCACATCAATTTACAAAGAAACAAGACATAGAGATTGCCGCATTTTTTGCGGCAATTTTAGCTTGGGGACAGCGTAAAACAATAATCAATAAATGTAGGGAGCTGTTTGATCGTATGGATAATGATCCTTACAATTTTATGATTTACCATTCAGATGATGACTTGAAGCGCCTGTTGGGATTCAAGCACAGAACATTTAACGATACAGATCTTTTGTATTTTATTTCATTTTTTAAAATGCATTATACACAGTATGATTCCCTGGAGGCAGCCTTTTTGTCGCCTGCTGATGAATTTAACGGCGATTATGTTTCTGATGCCATACCTGGGAAAGCGGAGTTCTACTCTTCTTCCGCGTGTTTACTA
This sequence comes from Pedobacter sp. UYP24, assembly GCF_054057295.1. Taxonomy (NCBI): domain Bacteria; kingdom Pseudomonadati; phylum Bacteroidota; class Sphingobacteriia; order Sphingobacteriales; family Sphingobacteriaceae; genus Pedobacter; species Pedobacter sp. UYP24. The sequence continues at coordinate 26,517 of NZ_JBSRZD010000002.1, read as the reverse complement.
TCAGAAATAACGCACCAAAGACCAAAAATTGAAAGGAGTCTTAATTACTTCCGTTCGTATTTCTTCTCTTTAGAAGATTATCCAAGAAGAACAATTAAACATGTGTCATCGCCTTTGCAAAAGTCTACCTGTAAGCGCTTAAATATGTTCCTCAGGTGGATGGTACGGAAAGACAATAAAGGGGTTGATTTTGGCTTATGGAACAACTTAAAGCCAAAGGATTTGATTTGCCCCTGCGATGTTCATGTAGATCGCGTGGCGCGTAAGCTGGGTTTGATACAGCGAAAGCAGACCGATTGGCAAACTGCTGTAGAATTGACAAATGCGCTATTAAAGTTTGATCCTATAGATCCGGTTAAGTACGATTTTGCATTGTTCGGTATTGGTGTAACCGAAAAATTCTAGTAATTTTATTTGATGGTGACCTTTAAGGCAGAAATAGAGCGCTTTGCAGAAATGGGCGAAAAGACTGGCTGGACCTATGTCTTCATCCCTCAGGCTTTGGCCAATCAGATCAAACCAGATTGCAAAAAGAGTTTCCGGGTAAAAGGAAAAATAGATCAGCTAGCTATAGAAGGCATGGCTACCGTGCCGATGGGAGAGGGCGATTTTATTCTTGCGCTTAAAGCCAGTCTAAGAAAGCAGTTAAAAAAAGAAGTGGGTGCTGTATTAAGCCTTGATTTGGAAGAGGATAAGGATTTTAAAATAGAAATACCTGAAGATCTTGAGCTTTGTTTAACAGATGAACCAGCATTAATTGCTGGCTTTTTAAAAATGCCTAAGTCGCACCAAAACTGGTATATCAATTGGCTCAATTCTGCAAAGACCGAGCCTACCCGTACAAAAAGAATAGTGAAGATCGTATCCGCTATGGATAGGGGAATGGACTTCGGGGAAATGATGCGGGAAGGAAAAACGCCAAAAAACTAACTGATTGTCTTTCTGTCGTACTTTCTAAACCAGCTCCAAACCTTCATTTGGATTACGCCTATAAAAGCTTCCCTGAATATACGGGTACTCATTTTTGAAGTGCCTTCTGTACGGTCGGTAAATATAATTGGCACCTCTACTACTTTAAAACCATAGTTAAGCGCGGTAAATTTCATCTCTATTTGAAAGGCATAACCCACAAATCTGATCTTATCTAACGGTATAGTTTCTAAAACCTCGCGTGTATAGCATTTAAAACCCGCAGTAGCGTCCTGAATATTAATTCTTGTAATCATCCTGACATACATCGAAGCGAAGTAAGACATCAATACTCTGCTCATTGGCCAGTTTACCACGTTAACACCATTTACATAGCGTGATCCAACAGCGATATCTGCACCTTCCACACATGCTTGGCGCAACCTGATCAAATCGTCGGGATTATGAGAAAAATCAGCATCCATTTCAAAGATATACGCGTATTGTTTTCTCTCCAGGGCCCATCTAAAACCATGTATATACGCCGTACCTAAGCCGAGTTTACCTTTACGTTGTTCCAGGTGTAATGCAGGATATTCTTGCTGCAGCGATTTAACAATCTCTGCCGTACCATCAGGAGAACCGTCATCAATAATTAGGATCTCAAAGAAGAAGCCGAGAGAAAAAACCTTTCTAATGATCTTCTCAATGTTTTCTTTCTCGTTGTAGGTTGGGATGATAACTAAACTGTCTGACACGTATGCTAAATTAAAGAGGCGAAGTTAAGTATTTACTTTACTTCCTGCATCAGCTTTTTTACCAAGGGCGAAATAGCGATCAATACTACTCCTGCAATTAACGAATAAATAGCAAGTTGTTTATAACCATCAGTATAAGTCATTAGTTTTTGAAGGGGAGTATCATTTTCTCCTGCCTCAGAAAGATTTGCGCCTAAAATACCTGCAACATATTGTCCGTATGCGCTTGCTAAAAACCACATACCCATCATTACCCCTTGTAATTTAGGTGGCGACAATTTGGTCATGATAGACAATCCGATGGGCGATAAGCACAATTCTCCAATGGTCACTACAAAATAAGCTATGGTAAACACGTCTAAAGAAGCTATTCCATTTGGCGTAGCAAAGAATCTTGTGGCATAGAATATAAAATATGCGCCACCCAGAAATAAAAAGCCCAGTCCAAATTTAATAATGGTGTTTGGTTCTATCTTTTTCTTCGCAAGGGCGATCCAAATCAAACTAATTAAAAAGGCAAAGATGATGATGAATAGTGAATTGGCAGAATTATTAACGCCATTAGGGTCCAATGTAAGTGCGCCACCAAGTAGCTTGTTATCCAGGTTTCTTGCCGCAAACAAGGCCAATGAACCACCACTTTGCTCATAAATTCCCCAGAAAACAATAGAGAATAAAATAAATACTAAAGCAGCGAGCAACTTTTTTCTTTCAGCAACACCATACTTAGCCATTTCAAAGAACAAATAGAGTAAAGCAGCCGGACCAATAATGTACATAAACCAGTCGGTATACTGCGTTTTAGCAACCATAATCATAATTACCGGGACAACGGCAAGAGTACCGGCATATACGATATAATCATACCATTTTTTGTTGATAGACGTACGTTTAACCAATACAGGTTCAGTAGGTATTTTATCGTCAATTCCTGCTAAAGATTCTTCTGTAATATCCTGATCTCCAGTAGGAGGCAGGCCAATAGGACCCAAACCTTTTTGGGTAAAAAGAAAGGTAATCAAACTGATTGTCATCACTATGGCGGCCAGTCCGAATGCCAGGTGCCATGAATAGTCTTTACCGATTGCGATACATGCATACCCACCTAATAATGCTCCTATATTGATACCGGCATAGAACACAGAAAAACCAGCATCTCTACGCGGATCATCAGAACGATATAATTTACCAACCATGGTAGAGATATTCGGTTTAAAGAAACCCGTCCCTACTACAGTAAAACTGATACCCAAAAAGAAAAACTGATGCGGATCATAGGCTAAGATGGCACTGCCGACAATCATCAATATGCCACCCCAAAACAAAGATTTTCTAAAACCCAGAATCTTATCAGCAAACAAGCCGCCTATAAAAGTAAATGCATATACAAAAGCCTGAGTGGCTCCATATTGTAAATTAGCATCCACATCGTTCATCAATAGCTGTGTCACCATAAAATAGGTGAGCATACCGCGCATTCCGTAGAAACAAAAGCGCTCCCACATTTCCGAGAAGAAGAGCGACCAAAGCTGCTTCGGATATTTCCCTTTAAAATCCTGGATTTGATCCAGCGTTAGGTTTTCAGCCATCCTTAAATTAATTATTTAACTCCGTGCATTAACTTCTTAATCAGCGGATGAAGCACCGTAATAATAAAGCCGGCTACGATTGGAATCAATGTAAAAATCAAGAAAAACGTAGATAAGCTATATTTCTTGGTGATCTCTTCAATCATACTTCCAGATGCACCAGCAAGCTTGTTACCCATCGCGATAAATAAATAGTATACCCCAAACATGAATCCAATCCACTTGGCAGGAACCAGCTTGCTAACGTAGGAGAGGCCTACAGGAGAAATACAAAGTTCACCCAGTGTATGAAACAGGTATGCCAATACCAACCAGATCAAACTTACTTTAATATCTGGAGAAGTAATAGCAGTGGCAGCATAGGCTAGAAATCCAAAACCAATTCCGAGCAATACCAAACCTAAACCAAATTTAAAAGAGGCAGCAAGGTTGTATTTACTTTCCCACCATTTAGAAAATACAGGGGCAAAGCAAATGATAAACAACGAATTTAGAATATTGAACCAAGAGGCTGCAATTTCTGTTGTTTCTGCTGCAAATTCACGTTGAACTTTCCATAGCACAATAACCCAGATAATAGCAAAACTAGCCGCAAGAATCGTGTTCCCTATTTTATATTTCGCAAAGGTTTGTGTAAATAACTTAAATAACACATAAGAAATAATACCCAGTGGTACAATGGTTAAAAGGGCATCTACAATTTTAAATGACAACCCTGCACTTCCAGTTAATATCCTTACGGTATTCTCTTTAGCAAAAATGGTCATACTACCACCGGCTTGCTCAAAAGCAGCCCAAAAGAAGATGGTAAAAATGGAGAATATCATTACTACAATTAACCTGTCCCGAACTATATTGCCTGGTACATGTTCTTCAATCACTTCCTTATCCGGATTCAATTCTTTCTCCGCTGCTTTTAGCTTTCTCTCTTCTCCCGGTAGCAGGCCGATATTACCAAAAATGTTTTTAGTGAAATAGAACTGCAGCATTCCCAGAAACATAAATATTCCCGCTAAACCAAAGCCCCAGCTCCATGAAATCTTTTCGCCGATATAGCCACAAATCATGATACCTAAAAATGCACCCGCATTTACGCCCATATAAAAGATAGAATAAGCACCATCTTTTTTCTCAGGGAAATCCTTATACATTTTAGATACAATTGAGGTCATGTTTGGTTTAAACAAACCGTTTCCAACCATTAAACAACCCAGTCCGATGTATAAGAAAGCAGGTGTTTCCATGGCCATACTTGCATGTCCCAAGGTCATAATCAAAGCACCTAATATTACTGCCCAACGATAACCCAATAACCTATCGGCTATTAAACCACCAAGCACAGGTGTCAGGTAAACGCCCATGGTATAAGTACCATATAGTGTTAAGGCATCAGCCTTAGTCCATTCCCAGCCACCCGCAGCAATGGTTGATGTTAAAAACAAGACCAGTAAAGCACGCATTCCATAATATGAAAAGCGCTCCCACATCTCTGTAAAGAACAAAACGAACAATCCGGCAGGATGTCCGAGCACTTTACTCTCAAAAAAATTATTTGGGGTATCCAAACTCTTTGTACTCATGTTAGTTTTTTAGTAAATATAGTCAGTTCAGTTAGTTCAAAGTGCAAGATAGCTACCTGTAGCCATACTTTCAAACTTATAGCTTTTTTATGGCTTTAGTATTTTTGTCCTTAGGATCTACGTAAAAGTCGTCCAAATTGCTTGGATCATTCTTCAGTTCTACGTTCTCCACAAGCTTTAACCGGCCATTAACAATTTTGTAAGCATCAAAGCTTAAATCCGAAGCGTAAAACTCAAAGTTGCCTACCACATCATCAGAAAAAGGCGCCAAATGATCAAAAACAATCATGTTTACGCTCTTATCCATGGTTAGCGTCATAGAATTAAGCTTGTTGTATTCAAAAACGATTCTACTTTTTGTATTACCAGCTTTTACACCCTCAAAAACAGGCATGCCAAATACGGGCGCTCCCTTATCAAATGAAATAACCTCAAGCACTTTTTTGGTGGTTTTAATGGTATTGCCTTTCCAGCCCAGCAACACAAAATAAGGTGCTTTTCCGGTTACCACCACGGGGATAATTTCATAGTAACGGGCACCATACCAGTTTTTGTTGCTGGTAACCTGGTTAACATCAGTAAAGTTGTCTGTATTGTCAATCAATGGAAAAAGCTTCAGCTTGCCATCTTTAGTCGCCATTTGAATGGCGCCAAAAAAGCGATAACTGCCATCTTCAAGAGGCAGTTGCCAGGAAAAAATGCGGAAAGAATGATCAGGGGATTTTAGGATACTTACCTTTTGCAGCGAATCAAAAGGGAAGGTAAAGGAGGATTGCGTTTTTAACGAATTAACCAGTGTCTTTATAAAAGCAGCATTTTTTGCAAAACGTTCTCCAGTACTTTGCGCAGCTGCGGTTTCATTACCCAGCCTGATCAACGTATCCTGATACTTGGTCATTATCGGAACATTGTTGAAGATAAAGCTATGCTGCGCATTAACGCTACTTGCAAAAAAGCAGGCTAAAAACACAGTTACTAACGCGCGAATGCCTTTGCTCATTTAGCTTAAATTTTCTATTACAATGGCACTGGCACCTCCACCGCCATTACAAATACCTGCCACACCTATTTTGCCATTATTCTGTGCCAAAACGGATAAGAGGGTTACCACTATCCTAGCGCCCGAGGCACCAAGAGGATGCCCCATCGCTACCGCACCGCCATAAATGTTCACCTTATCTGCATCCAAGCCCATCTCTTTATTATTTGCAAGTGAAACTACGGAAAAAGCCTCATTAATTTCAAAAAAATCTACGTCTGCCAAATTCTTTCCAGCCTTAGCTAAAGCTAGCGGAATGGCCTTAGCAGGAGCGGTGGTAAACCATTCCGGGGCTTGCTGTGCATCGGCATAAGCCAAAATCCTGGCAAGAGGCTTCAATCCCAATTCAGCAGCTTTATCAGCGCTCATCAACACCAAAGCTGCCGCTCCATCATTCAATGTGGATGCATTGGCAGCAGTTACGGTACCATCCTTTTTAAATACAGGCTTTAAGATGGGTATTTTATCAAACTTAACGGCAAAGGGCTCTTCATCTTTATCTATTAAAGTAATATCGCCTTTACGGTCTTTAACTTCTACTGCTATAATTTCATGGTTAAAATTGCCATTTTGTTGGGCCTGTTGAGATTTTTTATAAGAACCAATGGCGAAAGCATCCTGATCTTCCCGACTAAAACCACATTCTTCAGCGCAGAGCTCAGCAGCAGAACCCATGTGATAATCGTTATAAACATCCCATAAACCATCTTTTACCAAGCCATCAATAATTTGTCCGTGACCTAATCTATAGCCATTTCTGGCCTTATCCAGATAATAAGGTACATTACTCATGCTTTCCATGCCACCGGCCACAATAATATCCTGCTGTCCGAGGGCAATACTTTGGGCGGCAAGCATGATGGCTTTCGTGCCAGAAGCACACACTTTATTAATGGTTGTACTTGGAACATCTGGTAAACCAGCAAATTTAGCGGCTTGTGTGGCAGGGGCCTGGCCCAAATTAGCAGAAAGTACATTGCCCATATACACCTCTTGCACATCAGCAGGTTTTATCCCTGCTTTTTCTACCGCTGCTTTTATAGCAAGGGCACCCAATTGCGTTGCAGAAAACCCTGCTAATGAACCTCCAAAACTCCCTATAGGCGTTCTTACTGCCGATACGATTACTACCTCTTTCATCTTCAATCTAATTTGGTTGAAAGCAAAGTTATGTAATAATTGCTGTGGAGTAGTAATGGCGTTGCCATTAATCAGCAGTAATTGCAAATGTTTTAATTGGTATTGGATCCGCGCAAGTTATGGGCTGCCTTCCCACATGTTCTACCTAAATGCCTTATTTCTCCCACAATTGTCCCTAAAAAGAATCATTTAGTGGGAGAAAGGTGGGATTTATGTGGGAGAAAGTAGGGACAAGCCTATAGCAACTAAGGCCCAAGGCCCCATTTTGCTCAGTATATAAATGAAGGGAGTGCCAAAAAATTATCTTATTTTTGAATAAATCAATCTAAAATCGTTTTGGCTAAAATCGAAAAGAATTCTCGTAGAGTGCTTTACAGAAAGTACTCATCCAACATTAAGTATTTGACGATGGTGTTTTCTGTTTTTCTGATTACGGCTTTTTTGCCTAAGCAACCCCGCTTTAGGTATGAATTTGAAAAAGGGGAAATCTGGAAGAACAAAGACCTGGTAGCACCATTCAGCTTTGCCATTTTAAAGACTACACCCCAGGTAGCTATTGATAAAAAGGATGCTTTAGATAATATATTGCCCATTTATACTTTCAATACCGAAATGGTTAAAGGAGTAGAAGATGCTTATTTAAGCGAGTTTGATGTAAAATGGAGAAGTATTGCATTACCAGAGAGTGAAAAGGAGGGCTATAAAAAATATTCTTTTAATCTGCTCAAGTCGATCTACGAGAAAGGCATCATCGCCATTAATGCGAAACATCAAAAGAAGGTTAAGAATTATGATTTTTCCCTGGTTCAAAATAACGTGAGTAAAACACAAAGCTCGGGTGATTTTTTTACTGTTCAATCTGCCCTTGATTACTATGGCAATACGTTTAAGTCTGTAAATCTAAAAGTTAGGGAAGCCGTACTAAACCTGGTTGAAGATCATTTACAGGCAAACATAGTTTTTAACGAGAAACTAACTGTAATGGTGCAGAGAAATGCAGTCAACAGTTTGTCTACCACCAGAGGTATGGTTCAAAAAGGCGAGCTCATTATTGCAAAAAATAATGTAATCGATGAGGAGGTATATCAGAAGCTCCAATCTTTTAAAGAAATATACGAGGCCCAAACCAAAACCATAGGGGATAGCAAACTTGTTTATTTCGGTCAGATTTTGCTGGTAGGCTTTATTGTAAGTCTGCTGATGGTATTTCTTAAGCTGTTTAGGAAAGATATTTTTGCCGATAACAGGCAGCTTACGCTAATTTTACTGGTAACCACCACCATGTTGCTTTCTTTAACATGGGCCATAAAGTTGAATTTGCCAAGTTTGTATTACATCCCATTTTGTATTGTACCCATCGTTATCAGGATCCTTTTTGATACCAGGCTGGCGCTCTATTTGCATTTACTGGTAATACTGATTGCGGGATTTTTTGTGCCCAATAGCTTTGAGTTTGTGTTTTTTCAAACCACTGCAGGTATGGTAGCTATATATAGCATCAGGAACCTCATTAAGAGAGAACAATTACTGTTGTCTGCACTGTTTATACTTTCTGCTTACTTTATTTCTTTTGTAGGCATCGCACTGCTGCGGGAGGGTTCCATAACAAATATTGAATGGGGAAATTTTGTTCCCTTTGTCGTTAGCGTACTACTTTCATTACTGGCCTATCCATTGATTTATGCATTTGAGCGTGTGTTTGGGATTACATCAGATATTGCTTTGATAGAATTAACCAATACCAATAATAAACTTTTGCGGGAGTTGGCCTTTAAGGCGCCGGGTACATTCCAGCACTCTCTACAGGTGGCCAATCTTGCTGAGGCAGCTATTTTTAAGATTGGTGGAAACTCCTTGCTGGTAAGGGCAGGGGCACTGTACCATGATATTGGAAAGATTGAAAACCCACAATACTTTATTGAGAATCAAAATACGGCTGTTAGTCCGCATGATAAGCTTCCTTACGAGCAAAGCGCACAGATTATCATTAAGCACGTCCACAAGGGAATAGAAATTACGCGCCGGCATCAGATGCCAGAAAGTGTGATCGATTTTATCAGAACGCATCATGGAAACACACGGGTAGATTATTTTTACCAAAGTTTTTTAAAGAATTCACCGGAAAAATTTGTTGATGAGAACATTTTCAGGTATCCCGGACCGATCCCTTTCTCTAAAGAGACGGGTGTTTTAATGCTGGCAGATTCGGTGGAAGCCGCATCCAGGAGTCTGAAAAATCCGGATGCACAAAGCATCAATGCATTGGTTGAACGTATAATTAACTATAAACTGGAGCAGGACCAGCTAAATAATTGCGATATTACGTTAAAAGATATAGAAACTATAAAGCTGATTTTCAAGACAATGCTTATGAGTATCTATCATGTGCGGATAGATTATCATCAAACACTGTAATTTTTCTTTGCAAACATCAATGAATTGCTATATTTGCAACCTCAAAAGGGAGCTTTTGAGATTGGAGGGATGCCTGAGTGGCCGAAAGGAACAGTTTGCTAAACTGTCGTACTGGCAACGGTACCGAGGGTTCGAATCCCTCTTCCTCCGCTTAAATTTGTTGATGTAGTTGATACATTAATATAGTTTAAACAAAGTTAGATTATACCAGTTTAAAGTCTAACTTTGCAATCCCTTCGAAAAAGGGAATTAAAAAAAGAAGATACCAGTTCGGGGTGTAGCGTAGCCCGGTATCGCGCCTGCTTTGGGAGCAGGAGGTCGTAGGTTCGAATCCTGCCACCCCGACAATTAGACTAACTAAAAGTCGGCTAAACCCCTTTAATTGTATGATTAAAGGGGTTTTTTGTTGTTTTATAATTTTCTTTCATACCAATTTATACATATAATATCAAGATAAATGTGCCCTATTCGGTGTCCTTTTTTTAATATTTAAATTGGGGCACAAATACCATATTAATCAATTGATAGTCAGAACGTTTTGGTGTTTATTTTGCCCCAATTTGAATGCTTTTAGTGCCCCTTTTTAGGATAGGGCACGAAAAGTATGGCGGTCCGGATGCGGCCCATCAAAGTTTTACCCCAGTACAAAAGGCCATAAGCTTCCGATAAAGTTGAAGTGATACCAGATGTTCGTCAGGCATATGCCATGACCTCACCTCAAGGAATACCTCATGTAAAGAGAAATTGCCCTGTGAAATATTTTTTACCGCATTGTAGCCATTAGTGACTATGGTATAGCCTTTTTTCATATCAGAAAGGATGTTTTTTAACTGGCTCAATTTTTCCACATTCAGCAGCAATTGCTGTACTTCGGTGGATTGTGCTCTGGAAGGCAATACCGCTACGGTCAACAATAGGCATAGCATGCCATGCTGAAAAGCTTTCAGCATTGGTCTTTCTGTTCTTAATTTATGGGTTTCCATATAGTTTTTTTAAATGGTTAATAGATTTCTGTTCGTTCTCCCTCTGTTGGACGAGTAGGCTTACATCAGCAGTAAAACTTTGGGTAAATGCGGATTTATCCTTCATCGCCACATAAATTTTGTCCAGTCTAGTAATGCGCTCATCGTCTGTCATTTCTACTTTGCCTGATGTAATCACCAATAGCAGTTCCTCCAGATCGTTCAGGCATTCTTCCATCACTTTATCCTTTACTTCTTTGAGGTATTGCTGATTAGTGGCAGATAAGGATTCGTTATTACTGGCACCATTAAATGCGCTACCGATAGCTAGCTGATAGGCAATAATTTGGGCAACTTTACCACTGTTTTTGATGGCTGGACTAGCGGTTTTCAGCGAGGAAATAAAAGTATGGTGCAGGTTGAACTCGCCATTTTTCAAATCCTTTATCGTACCAAGCCCGGAACTTGCAATATCATAACCTTTTTTAAGGTAGCCAGTATATAGTTTTAGAGCTACAAGCTGCTCGATCAGGTATTTTTTCTGCGTTTTCTTCTGGTTAAAGAATTCTGCCAAGGTTTGCCCAAAACTGGTTGTGGTAGAAAAAAGCATCAACATCAGGCATACTATGATTTTTAGCTTAATTGATTCCATACAGTTCTTTTAAAATGGCTACTTCGTCCAGTGATTTTGCCCTTTGGATACTTAACATGCTGTTCTGCGTATTGAAAGTTTTGAGGTCGCTGTAATTGGCATCCATCTGGTTAGCGGCAACATTAATGATTTCAAGCCTTTTGGCATCGCTCATCTGTGTCTTGAATGAGTTCACCACCAGTAAAATTTGATCTAAATTCTTAATGCTTTCATCCAATATGCCCGAATAAACTTTCTGCATGTACTCCAGTTCATCGCCAGAGAAATGCTTGTCTTTTTGGAATAGTCCCCAGGCCCATTTGTATTCATCAACAATGGCTACCTGTTTTTCTGTTAAATCTTTAATACGCTTGTAGTAGGCAATGGCTGATTTGACTTTCCACAGTTCTTCATAATAATTTTTGTACAGGTCTTTTTGCCTTTCTGTCCAATCGGCAATTTCTGTTAACTTTAATTTGGACAACTGGTTTTCCAACACCTTTTGGGCGTTCTGCAACCAGATGGTTTCGTTCTGTAGGCGTTGGACTTTCAAGTCAACCGCCTTGATTACTTTTTTTACTCCGGCCTTGATAACTTCCAATACCGCTATCTGCGCATTTGCCCCGGTGGGCAGGGACACAAATAAGGTCATGGCACTTACAGGCAGGATAACCATATACTTTTTCATGATTTTCTTGATTAGACCGATGCAAGGGATTGCACCGATTTTGTGAATTGATTTCATAACTGATTATTGTTTGTTTTTTAATTCGCTGGCCAGTACGGCTATGCCCTTCTGTATGCTTCCGTACTTGATGGCATATTCCTGCACCTGCATCTTTTCGCTTTCTTCGGTGGTGTAGGCAAGGTATTCGCTCATGGAAACCTCCGTTCGGTATACTTTACTGGACTGTCCTCCCAATGAAATAAATACCTCCTTGTATTTTCGTTTGGGATCATTCGCTTTGTTCATTGATAGTATCTGTGCCTTTTCCTTTTCGGTCAGTCCTAAAAGTTCCTGTATCGCATCAAATTTGTTCTGGTATTTGGATTGGTCTAGCAGGATCTTGCAGTCCGAATTGTTGATGATGGCCTGTTTAACAATGGGCGAGCTGATAATATCCTCCACCTCTTGGGTAACCACGATGGCTTCGCCAAAATGCTTTCTTACCGTCTTAAAAAGATATTTTATGTACTCTGCCATACCATCCTTGGCTATCGCCTTCCAACATTCCTCAATGAGCAAAACCTTTCGGACTCCTTTTAGCTTGCGCATCTTGGAAATGAACATCTCCATCAGGATCAGGGTAACAACGGGGAACAGGATCGGATGGTCTTTGATGTTATCCAGTTCTATAACGATAAAAGGCTGGTGCAACAGATCAATATTTTCGGAAGCGTTCAAAAGGTAATCGAACTCTCCACCACGATAGTATGGATTTAGAACATATAGAAAATTGCCTACATCAAAATCCTTTTCCTTGACCTTTCCGTCTTCCAAGACCTGCATATACTCCGACATCAAGAACTCGTAAAAGGAATTGAAACAAGGAAATATATCAGAACGGCTATCAAGATGCGCAAAATATAAGGTCAAGGCATTTGATAATGCTACATACTCACTGCGCCTAAAACTTTCATCGTCCTTTTTCCAGAGTGCCAATAGCAATGTTTTGATGCTCTCTTTTTTTTCGGTATCCAATATATCGCCATCGGTCAGGTAAAAGGGATTGAACTTGATGGGATCATTTTCCGAGTAGGTAAAATAGTAACCGCCTACCAGATCGCACAGACCTTTATAACTGTGACCAACATCTACCAGTACCACATGGGCACCCTGCTCATAATAGCTTCTTATCATGTGATTGGTGAAAAATGATTTCCCGCTTCCACTTGGGCCAAGGATAAACTTGTTTCGATTGGTGGTAAAACCCTGTTTGAGGGGTTCGTCCGAAATATCTACATGTACAGGTCTTCCCGAAAGCCTATCACCCAAACGTAGCCCAAAAGGGCTTACGCTGTTACGGTAACCTATTTCCAGATTGAAAAAGCAGGTCGCCTGTTCTACAAACGTATCAAAGGTGTCGTTCATTGGAAAATCGGCAGCGTTGCCCGGAAGTCCAGACCACCAGATCTGCGCCTGTCCATGGGTTTCCTGTTTGGCCACAGCATCCATCTGCGCCATTGCAGAACCTACCAGATTTTTCAGGTCTTTCGCTTTTTCCGTATCGTCCGACCATGCCAGCACATTGAAATGCGCCTTAACCGGAAGCCTACCAGAGGCAATCGCCTCGTTCAGAAAATCATTGGTTGCATCCCTTGAAATGGTGTTTTCCCTACTATAGGAGGATAAAGATTGTAGCCTTAATTTTTTTGCTTCCAACCGTTTGATGGTTTTTTGCGCATCGCCTATAAAAATATATTGGTTCAGAATGTGGTTACAGTCGAGCAATTGCCCTAGTGGCGATGCAAAACCTATAGAAAACTTGGTTCTGTCGGTACTGTATTTATCGTAGTTGATACGGCTGCCACAAAGTATAGGCATATTCTCTACATCGCAAAGGGTGTACAGTTCACAATGCTTGTCGCCCACACGGATTTCATCTTTGATATGGATGTCACGAACCATAGGCTGTTCACTAGAATTTAAAAGGAAACAATAGCTTTCGATAATGCCTGCCTTGTTTGCCGTTCCCGCAAGCTCATCATCACCCAGCCTTTGCATAGCCACAAAACCGCTATCTTTCAATATCCTTTCAAACTGGCCTGCACTGTCCAGAAAATCCCTGAACAGTATAGGGTCAATAGTTTCGATAGGCACGATAGATTTGCGCAATATGTTGCTATAGGCCGAGCTGGATAGTTTTCTGCCTGATGGTTTCTTGGTCAGAAAAATATAACACTGGTGATCTAAAAAAGGCCTTTCGTTAAAGAAAGCTTCACTGCTTCGGGAAAGGAAACTGTTATCGGTTCTGCCATAATCCGCTTGGTATGTGTTCTGCGTAAACCAGTCCTGTTTATGGAATATGCTGTGTTGGGGCAGCAGTTTGATGGCCTTTACCCAGCTCTGGTGGTAGGCTTCATAATCCCTGTCCGAAAGGGTAAAGATTTCTGGCAGTTCTACATTAAAAGCAATGGTCATATCGCCCTGCATAGATACAATGGCATTATTTTCTACCTTATAGATTGGCAGTATATTTTTAGCTTCTACCATAACCTTAGATTTTAATATTGGGATTTGAGATCCGGTGCCTATCGGATTTAGATTTATGTTTTAACGAGGTAAATAACCGTCTTGAACGGAATTTGAGATGATCTGGCAGCCCACGTTTTGCTATATACTTCATTAGACCGTGTTCGCCGAAGCGGTGGCTTAGGTGGAACGTGATAAAGAGCAATGCCGTACCCAGGCCAACAATCAATGGTAAGATGATAAAAAGGCTGACCCTTGAAATATAAAGTACTGTAAAGGAAATCAGCAGAAGTACTAGGCCTACCCCTAAATAAGCGATATATTGTGCCTTTAGCCCTTTGAACTCAATGGGCTTGGATACGCCCTTGTTGATGTGATAGATACTGGCCATGGCTATATCCCGAAAAATGATTTAAGGACAGTTGCCACCACCACCAAAAAAATACAGCTTCCAAACCAGGCGGCAGCTACTTTATTGGTGTCCGGTTCGCCAGCATTCCATTTGTTGAAGACCTTTATAGCGCCTATGATTCCAACAACTGCACCGATGGCATACATCAGGTCGGTTCCTGTATCGAAATAGCTTTTAACCTTGTTTGTTGCTTCTTGTATTCCAGCATTGCCATCCTGTGCAAAAAGGGAAATGCTGGATAAAATGTTGTAGATACAGAGGGTAAAAGTGATCAGTAATGATTTGGCAATATATTGTTTCTTGGGGTTGTTGAATTGATTTTTCATGTTTTTTGGATTTAAAAGAGTTTATAGCAGTGAAGAACAGATAGGAATGTCAGTCCCAAAGGTTTTCGAGTTCTTCACTAGAAAGATGAAAAGGGGCATGTGCGGCAATAAATTCATTGATGCGCCCGATATTGGGATTGGAGCCAATCTGCCCGTATTTCTCCCGAACAACTTCCATCAGGTTAAAAAAATCCTTTTTATTGCCATCTTCTTTTTCCAGAATGGAAAAGACTTCTTTCAGTTCCTGCAATACATCGGGAACCAGCCCGAGCTGTTGGGTTTTTTCATCAGCGTCAGCAACAAACCCAATGTTGCCCATGCTCACATTACTCGTGCCTTCAGGGATTTTTGGTTTGCCCATCAGTGCTTCTTCACTGTATTGTTCTTCTTCCAAGGTTTCAACGCCATTATCCCACCTGTGCGATAATGCTTCTGGTTTCTGTGGTAATTTTCCACTTAACAACCAATTCAATTTCTCTCGATAAAAGATCAGGATCACTGCTGCATACCAGACCAGCGTGAGTACCAATGTGGCAATCAGGAAAGCTTGCCATGTAAATTGTGCTAACATAATTTCTTTGCTTTATCCCGATGCTACATTGCACCGGGTATTTCTAAAGCAAAGATTTGAACAACCACAATTTTTTATTCGATAGGCGTTCGTAGATACGAACGTTTTTTGGAAAACAATCAGTTTCTCACTGTTGGATGATGGGGTCTGAATGCGTTCTCATCATCAATACGCTGATGCATTGCAGTACGCATCTGGTCGAGATATCGGGTAGGGGAAGCAACTTTCCGATTTCTTATGTCCTTGTAATCACTATAGATCCTTTTAAGGTCGATCTGGAAAACCTTCCCCAGCCATTTGATCATTGTCGAAAGTTCAGTTTTTCCATTATTGATCTGGCCTGTAAAATAAATGCCATAAATAATTTCGGCGAGGTTTACCTTATCGCCTGTCCACTTCATCTCCATAACTGGCTCACCAATAGTGTCGGGTTGGCTGGAAAGATCACCGATCATATTGCACAATGTATCTCTTAACATTTCCATGGCGATGAATTTTGAAAAGAGGTGGTCACAGCTCGTAGAGAAGTTTGGATTGAGTTCGGGTATTTCAGGTATCAAAATACTCTCCACATTTTCTCCACGAATAAAATAAAGGTTATCTAGATCAGTTGCCCCTAAACGATAATATTCATAGTGAAAACTGTGCTGTCTAAAAAAACGTTCGACGAATTCCATTTCTTGAGTGTAATAAGCTTTAAGCTTTTTTTGATCTAAACAAGGTTTATGATTTTCTAAAGAAAATAGTTCTAACTGATATATTAAAAGTGAGTAGAAACGGGGTTTGATATACTTAAAGAAGTATATTTCTTCTTGAGCATTATTAAAAGATTGTTTTTCAACAAACTCTTTCAACTTTTTAATTTTATTACGGATAATCAATAACGTTGCTGTTAATCTTTTCGCACCATCTACCTCATCTGCTAGAACTAAATCTAATTCATCATTAAGCTCACGATAGAGCCTTTCGCTAAACTGTCTCATTAAATAGGTTTTAAATGAACCCGCCCTGCCTGTTTACTGGCCACCATTAATTCACATGTTACGGGAATGAGTAGTTTTTATCCATAGTTCTTTTATTAGTGGTTTTTATAACAATCAGCAACAAAGGTGAGTAGTATAGTTTGGAAAAAAAATAAGTATGGGCACGTATTTTAATACGTAGTTGCCACGTATTTTAAATGTTAAGCGCTAAAATGGCTCATTCTGCGTATCAGGTCTGTACTGTATTGATGGAAAGTTTACTAAAAATATGCTCTGCATGCTTATCAACTGTACGGGGTGAGATAAACAATTTTTCGGCAATATCTCGATATTTCATCCGCTGGCAAATAAGTTGAACTATTTCAGTTTCTTTAGCGGTGAGACCAAAATGTTTGCAATTGGCCTCAATTATTTTTGGGTCACATGACGCCAAATCCATATCTAGCAACAGCTCGCTTTCCTTTCTTGCCTTAGCAACAGATTTAGAGATAAAAATGCACGTGATTATAAGGAAGCCTACATTAGTAAAAAGCACTTCTGTTAATTGGTTCGCTTTAAAGTAGGCAAGGATGGGCATAGAGAGCCAAGGAACTACAGCACAATACACAGCAATCATTTCCATGGTATTTATAGGGCTTCTGTTTTCTGAATATTTTTTTCGAATTGCATTCGTAATAGCCAAAAAAACAATAATTGTATATAGAAATGGTACACCTAATCCATAATTAATTGCAATATCTAAATTTCTATGAATTGAATAAATAACTACAAAGAAAACCAAGTATGGAAGGACTAAAAATAATGGCACCCCGTACAAAGCGTGGAATCTCAATCTCTTGAGGCCAAACCCCCTGTAAAAATAGAAAGGGAAATAGGAGGCCATTAAAAACCCACTGCCATAAGCAATGATATTTTGCGTAATAATAGATATGTTGAATTCGGGATCAGGGAAAAGTCCGCCTGTAATATTGTAAAAAAGTAAGAGGGATAGCAGAATAAGATACCATAACCTGCCTTTGTCTTGTGGTCTAAATAAGTAATAGGTGAACTGATAAAAGAACATAGCAATTTCCAACATCACGAAAGTGAAGGTCACAATATGCATTTCTGTTCCAAAAACTAACATATCTTCTGTTGCTGAGTATTAACATTATTATATTGTGAGCTCTCGTTTCAGAGAAAATAATTTATATCCTAGATCAAGCTCGTTGTATATTTCGAAGCCAAACTTCTTGTACCATGGCAGATTAGTTACCGTTGATGTTTCAAGATAAATTGGGCGTTTCATAGCATTGCTATCTTTTATTATTTCGTCGAGCAGTTTCTTGCCGATCCCGGTATTTTGATATCGGGGATTTACACCTATAAACCACAGATAGTACATGGGGCCTTGGTGTTGTCGGTGTTTAATTTTGCGTTCCCTAGATAATGCTTTTCCTATATTTTCAATTCCTATACAAGAAAATATAAGTTTGATATCCAATAAGGTTGATTTGAGAGTTGTTCGTTTTTTATCTGGATACAAAACTAAAGCACAGGCTTTTTTATCATTGGATAAGTACACTTCTCCAAAGGAATGGCAGAGCTCGTAAGAGTAATCCATTAAGACCTTTACGCGTTGGCGTCTTTTCTCATCATGTTTAATTATAAAACTAACACTTTGGTTGTCGCCAAAAGATTCAGTTAAAATATTAACTACAAGATATTTATCCTCACTAGTTGCTCTTATCATACCAGTTTGATTTACAACAATTTTCTAGCAAAAATTATACCATAACTACTAAGTATTTAGTTTGTTTTTCTTAACTTTTTTCCAACCAAAGAGTTAAGAAAATCTAATTCAAAGCCGCGTCATATGTGTACCACAGTTCGATTTTGATATTCAGACTATGGGATTCTAAATAATATATAAGCATAGATTTTTGTTAAAAGATTGGTTAGCCTTTATGAAATAGGTTTATCAGGAAAGAAATCCTTAATGGAACAATCAAATATGATTGCTAATTTATTAAGATGGTTGATATTATATTTATCATCGGCTTTCACACTCTCTACATTTCCGACAAATTTTGGACTTAGATCCATAGAAACCGAAAGCACGACTTGAGTAATTCCCAAAGCGATGCGCTTTTCTCTTACTTTATCAATCACAAATTGTTCAATTGGGGATAGTTTCAACATTTATAAGCTAAATAAAGGATTTGTAAAATAAATTTACCCAGCCATAGCTTGGAATTGAATATTTTTTGTACATTCGTTTTATAAGAAATTAAGAGTCTTGCGGTACCGAAATCTGAGGCCGTGACGTGAGACAGCAGAATTTCCCACAATCTATCAATAGATGTGTATATTTGCATGTCGAGATAGATTTGGGGTCTGCTGTAATTCCGTGTCACTTAAGGCCTCAGAAACTTTACGGTACCACGGTTGGTAGATCCCAAATTTATCAATCTAATCGTCAAGGCTCATTCTAGTTAAATCAACTAAAATGAGAAATATGGAATTACAACTTTTCAAAACCGTCGATGAACACGCCAGTGATCTCAGGTCTTTTATCAAACTCCTTGCTGATAAATTCAAGCCTATACAGATAATCAGCTTTTCAAATAGGTTGTCCTTTCAGGGAGCTACAGGGTTATTTATTGATCAAAAATTAACCTGTCAAGGTCATTATTGCCTTTTAATGGTAACCGAAACGAACGTTCGGATAGATCATGAAGTTCAAGACTATTGTAATTCAATGTACAATAATGGAACAATTACGATTCTCTCGCATGGTCAGGCGTCGATTAAGGATGCCATTGAAAAGAATAATCGATTCTTTATCAACGTATATGCCTCTGGGCAACTACTTTATAGCCATGATGGAATAAGTTTGCTCAGTCTAAGTGTCAGATTTAATCCCACTCAAATAGCAATAAAGGCTAAAAAGCACTATGAACACCGCATAAATCTAGCTGATGGATTTTTAACAGGTGCTAGGGAATGTTTGCAAAACCAACAGTATAACGTATGTACGTTTATGTTGCATCAAGTGGTGGAGCAGTGTTGCATTGGATTAATTCGTGTATTCTTAGCTTACCGATCAGAAGTACACAATCTGAATAGATTGCTGCGATTATGTGGTTCTTTTTCTAATATTCCTTATTCATGGTTTTTAACTGGTCGATTATTCGAGGAAAAATTACTTGAAATACTTGTCAGGAGCTATTCACAAGCAAGATACGGGCAAAGTTTTTCGGTCGACGAGATAGATGCTAAATGTCTCTTTGAAAAAATTTCTGCATTCGTGCAATTGACCAGAGAAATGTGCGAACTGAAAATTTCGGAGTTTGAAAACAGTCTAATCAAAGAAAGTGAGGTTGAAAATGGATAATCTCATAAATAAAATTCCCGCTTCTAGATTCTTTAACCTGCCATTTGAAAGAGGTACGCTGAGGCTAACGCTTGAAACCTTGAACAGCCATTCAGAATTCAGGATACCTACCCGTCCACACTTATCAATTAAAATTCGAAAAATCTATTTTAAGGATGAATTGTTAACACTGGGAATAATACTTGGTGAGGAAGCAGAGGAAAGGGTTTACTTAAAAGTAATGAAGGAGAAATTATTGGTTTGCTGTAGTGTCGATACAGACGAAACCAATCTAAGTCGATATTCCTATTATGCCCTATATAGATTTATGTCCATTTATGACTATTGCAATTTTGACAAATATTATTGGCCAGATTTCTTTAACGAAAAGAATGGCACCAGTAAATACGTTACAGTATTAAATGATAGGCAGGGAATGGATATTTCCCTAAAGCCAAAATATATCTATTTTTTCAAACCCAATGAAAAATTAGAGCTAATAAAAATTGAAACAGTTTTTCGTCGGCCAAAACTATTATTCATGGATAAAAATTTTGTTGATATCCAAAATAGCAATGGGATAGGTTTTTGCCTTGCAGATACGTTGTTAGGGTCTTTTCATTCTAACCATTATCCATTTTTGATTCCCTATTGTGGGACTTTGACACTCACCAAGAAAGCCATTAAAACATTTACGGCTTTTGTTACTACCGATGACATTTTGGGACTATCAGATTTTTCGCCTATACAAATTGATTTATATAATATATGTGTTAAAATGGGTCTCATTGCTGCTGTGTTAAAGCCGAAGTACGACTGTGCCGAAGAACAAATAGCGGTAATAGAAGAAAGAAACTTAGAAAGATGTAGGCTGTTGTTTACCTTATGGCAAGATGCTATTCCTTACTTAGTGCTACAACCTCTTACTCATCACTATTTTACTTATGGCATGCGGAATATTCGTAACAAGCCAAGAAAGATGGATATGAACCCTTGCTCTTTTTCGTATGAAATTCCAAAAATCTGTTTTTTATGGAAGGACAGAAAAGAATATTTCGAATTAACATACAGATTTAAGGTTGGGAAAAAGATAATGACACCCTCAGAGAACAATACTTCATTTTTTATAAATGATGAAACTGACCCAATTAGATTCTATCTTTTTCAATCGTTTTCCGAATACCAAATCACCTCTTTTTTTGCAGAACGAAAATTCAAAATATTCATATTAAAAGCCCATTTCAAGTTTTTTGAAACTTATTGGAATTGGTTAAGGAGTAATTTTGATGTGGAGTATAGCAGCTGAACATGTGCTACTGTAGAAAATTTATTTTTATCAAGGTCACATCGGATTACAATGCTTTGCACAAAGTTTTTCTTGACGAAATCATAGCATTTGAAGCTAAACGGAATTACGTGATGTTACATTTAAAAGGCAGGCGCATTATGACCTACCTTTCAATTTCAGATGTACCTGAACAGATTCCCTCAATTGAACAATTTGTACGGCTTCACAGAGCATTTATCATAGCTGTGCGCCATATCAAACAGATTAAAAGAGGTCAGGTCACAATGGAAAATGGCTTAAGTTTTATGGTAGGAGACCATTACAGAGATGTATATAATCCCAGTTATCTACTTATATCATCAAGAGTAGTAGGCAGGAAAAAGAAAATTAATCAACCGTTAGTATAAATTAATTGATTATTGAACTCATGGAACGTTTATGTTTAGACTGTGGTACCGCACTGTTCGGAAGGACAGATAAAAAATTTTGTAACGACCTTTGTCGAACACACTACAATAATGCAGCAAAACTGTCTGAGGATAAGTTTTTAAGATTAGTTAACTATACGCTTAGAAAAAATCGCAGGATTTTAAAAGTGGTAAATGAAAGCGGCAAGGCCACAGTTAAAATGCTTACCTTGATTCAACGGGGATTCGACTTTGACTATCACACTCACCGAGTTAGACGAAATGGCAAAACCTACTTATTTTGTTACGAATATGGATATGTTCCGATAGGTGAGGATGAAGTAGTGTTGATTATAGGAAAGCTAAATGAATGCAGATTCATTTGATTTATAATAAAAAATAGTTCTAGCAGATTATGATATTATTTCCCTTTTCGATAGACACAGCTTTAAAATTTCATTGCTTAAAATACACTACATAAATCGCTTCATGAGTTTTGTGGATCAATTATCGGAAATTATGAAGTAAATAGGTCTAAAAATGCTGATTAGCTTTTACATCGACCGTGGCATACTTTTTCCAGAATTCTCCTCCTTTTTTGGGCTTTCTTCTGGCTTTTCCTCTTCTTTAGGCTTTCTGTCGTCTATTTTTTTGAGCTCTATTGTAAATAGTTCTTCAATATCCTGCTTGATCTTTTTATAGTTTTCTTCTATGTCCTGTTCTGTTACTTTTGCAATTACCGGAATAGCCCTATAAGCATCTTCTTCAGCTTTAATGGCTTCATGGTCATTCTGTATCTCGCTATGAAAAACCTTTAGTTTTATCTTTTCGTCTGGATTATCGGCTACAATGCCTACAAACTCACCTGATGATAGCGAAGCAATATTGGAAGCAGGTATGGCATATTCCAGTTGGGTTGATTTGGTGATGGAAGTATCCGCACTATTAATGCTCATGCTGTCCCTATCCTGCATGATCTTGCCGAATGTTTCAGACAATTTTTTGGCGGTATCGCCAGTAACCTGCCCACTGATAATGTTGCCAACTATGCCCGATATTACGTCTGCCTGTTCTGCACCATAATCTTTTTTAAGTTGGCTGAAATCCTGAACGGCCAGCGTGGTGGCCACCCTGTTGCTCCTTGCCGTGGCAATCAGACTATCCATATTATTGAAAAATATGGTGGGAAACTCATCAAAAACCAAACTACTTTTGAGTTGGTCTTTACGGTTTACCAGTTTTATCATCCTTGAGATATAAAGAGAAAGGACTGCGCCATATACCTGTAGTTTCTGCGGATTGTTACCTACACATACAATCTTGGGTTCCTTTGGATTATTCACATCCAGCGTAAAGTCATTTCCAGATAGCACGTAGTAAAGTTGTGGCGATGATAATCTTGCTAATCCAATCTTTGCAGATGCAATCTGTCCCTCTAACTGTTCCTTGGCTTTGTTCTGGAATGCGGATACAAAGGGATTGATGAGTACCTTAATCTCTTCCTCTTCCTGCAGTACAGCAAACAGAGGGTCATAATCTGCCTGCATGAGTTCTATAACGTGAGGAAGGGTGCAATATCTACCATCTTCGTACCGTTTTAAATACCAGATAATGGCTGTTAAAAAGTTGATTGGACTTTCTACAAAGAAATCGCCCTGTTTTTTAATCCAATCTCTGTTCAGACCAAGCATAATGGTACGGCTCGCTTCTGTCGCATCGGTTATATCATCCATTCCAGCAGGGTCAAGCGGATTGCAACGGTGGCTACGGCTTAGATCATCGAAATTGATGATATAAAAAGATGGTTTGATCTTGTAGCTATCCTTGTATTTTAGCAGTTTGTTGTAGGCTATTTTTGAAAGGTCATCATACTTAAAATCGTAGATGAACATGGTAAAACCTTTCCTGATGTGCTGGTCAATGATGTGCCTAATTACAAAATAGGATTTACCTGCTCCTGGTGTTCCAGCAATGAGCATACCACGAAAAGGGTTAATAAAATTGATCCAACTGTTCCTAACCTTGTTTTTTAACCGATATTTTGCCGGTAGATTGATCGAATATTCATTTTCCAAAAGCCGTTCTTCCTGTGGAAAGGTCTCATTGTCGGTATTAAAAATATCTGTTTTCAGCTTGTCTCTAATCAGTCTTGACAATAGGCCACCGCCCGTGAGTATAAGCATATAACCAATAGAGGTAATACCTATATAGAGTGTAGCTGTAATATTTTGGACAACATTTAGGTAGAAGCATAATACGCTAATGAAATATAATAACAATCCTGTAAGCAGATAGGCTATAATGGCATTTACCTGTATCTTTTCATCTTTCTTCCCCTTAACTCCAATAAGCGATATAACTAAAAAAAGCAATGCGGCAAGTTTGGAATTGGTCATGCTATTGAACAATCCTGTTTTTGCAATATTGGTGATGATACGGTCGCTGATCTCTGCTGTAAAATTCCATTGCTTAAATGCTGCATAACAGCAGAGGTAGAAATGGATGCTCAATATGAAAATGCTGATTAAGCGTGTAAAATCTATGATCTTTCTTAGCCCTTGTATATCCTCTCCAGTGTTCATTTTAATTGGTGTTTAATGTGAAATATAGGTGTAGAAATTGGCTGACTACCTTGAAAATCCTTGTCCCTGTTTTCTTTTCTTCTTTTTTTGATCTGTAGTTGGTGCATAATCGGTTTCTGCTCGCCCTAACAGGTCTTTCAGGTAATTAGTCGGTGCCAGTGGTTCGAGATAGGTCTTGTTGCTTTCCCCATTTGTTTGTTTGAGATAGGTTTTTAGTTTATCCGTATTACCGAAACGTTCGATTAATGCTTTTGCGCTATATGCCTTGCCTAAATCTCTACCATTGAATACGGTCTTATTGTTATGGTCAATAAAAGTTGAACCATAAACAAAACCCTGCTCACTCTGGCGGAATGTTACCACTATTTTTTGTTTTCGCAGTTCGCTAACAAATGTTGTTCTGGTGAGTATTTCATATTTGTTTAACAGTTGATCAATACATTTCTTTAATCCATCCCTGTATGGTTTTCTTTTTTCAATATTCTTTGCAAACTTGGGCTTTAGTGCAGATAGGGTAGGTGTATTATAGATTGAGCTAGCCTTAATAGATACCCCAACTTGTTTGCTGCTCGCATCAATTATAGAATAGATTAGTCCATTTTTCTGGAACATATGAGTATCTTCCAAACCCCGATCAGCAATTACATTGAACTGTTTTAATATCGCGTTAAATTCTGCAAGAGAAGTAAAGCAATAACTACTAACCACACTGTTCACTATGTTTGTTATGGCTCTTTTGGTAGCTGACTTACCATAAACCGCTTTTTCCAAATCGGCTGGTTTTATCCCCAAACCATCGCTTAATTTTCTTCCCTCTGCTTTGGTAAGGCTAAAGTCTATTTCGATTTCCTTACGTGCTGCTTCTGATAGCGTTTTACCAATGTTATGGATGTCAATGCGTAGGCTGTCGGATTTGATATTTGTGGTGGTGATATGTAAATGCGGATGGGAAGCATCGGTATGCCTGTAAACCAGATAGGGCTGATCGCCAAACCCGATTTTCTCCATATAGTCCATCGTAATCTGTTGTAGCAGTTCATCATTTAATTTATCACTCTGATCAAAATTCAGGCTGATGTGTATGGCATTGGTCTTAACCTTTCCGTTAAACATGGTCAGGTTTTCAAAGCGCCTAAGCTTATTACCGAAATCCATTTTACTGATTTCGCCCGCAAATCCATTGGCTAAAATCAGTCGTGCTTGCCCTTGATCTACCTTGTTTTCATTGTAGTGCAACATGCCTCTGATGCTCTTGCCACTCACGATTTTTGCAACCATTTTTCTGCCAATTGAGATATAATGATGAGCAGCCTTTCTACTTTTTCATCAACTTTTTTATAAAGGTCTGCTACTTTAATCACGTAGAATGCCCTATGTGTTTCTACCTTGTCCTGGTTAAAGCTGCGAGTGATCTGGTTGATGTTGATACCAATGGCTTTTAACTCTTTGCGGATTAGTGCCATTTCCTCCATTGGCGCATGTATGGAAACATCTCTATAAAAACAGTTTATCTTTTCGTTGGAAAGGATTTTTCTCGCCACCTCGGCAATGCTTTGGCAGTCGCTTTCACTATACAATTTATCTAGCTTTTTGAAAAGCTCTTCTGATACCCTGATAATGAGGTTGTGGCTTAATATAGCGTCTTGGTCTTTTAGTTTTTTCCTTGGCATGATTGGCAGCTCTTTTATGAAGTTCCAGACTTTGCGAGTTCCGAGCAAAGTCCCGGCCTCAAGGACGGCAAGATGTTTTTGCGCATGCAAAAATACATCTTGCTATGACCACGCGGTTATGCACGTAGCCATTCCTAAAGTGATTTTGAACTTCGGCTTGTGATTGATGAATGGTAATTAAAAAAGATTGTGATCTAACTTCGGTTGCCTTCCAGCAGGCCTTTGATATCGTCATTTTTATAGTACATCAAACCGCCAATTTTTGAGTAGGGGATTGTGCCGTTGATACGCAAAGTTTGCAATGTACTTGGGGAGATTTTAAGTATTTCTCTAACCTCGTAACTCTTTAGCCACTCCTTGTTGGATTCTAGAAGTTTAGGTTTTCTCAATGCTTCTTTTAAATCCTGTAATAATTCTGACTTGAATTGTTTAAGGTCTTCCTTTGTAATAAATTCTATTGTTGCCATAATGTTTTTGATTAATTTTTTCAAATTGTATGGCAAAGGAAAGGGGATGTGGCGGGATTGGTTCGATAGAGGTTCGTGGGTACGTACGAATATCTTTTAATTCATTTTTAAGATTTTTGTATGATTATTCAATAAATAAACCTAATAACCTGAGTTCGATTAATAAAATCGGAACAAAACGGTAAATATCGATAAAGAAATAGTAGATAAATTGGTAATATTCAGTAGAATTTTATATAT